>CAYRYE010000004.1:0-1630 GCA_964428655.1 uncultured Gammaproteobacteria bacterium | reverse complement strand
ACCTTACTTGAAGCAAATCGTATTGGATTGGTAAAATGATAATCACGAGTTATTAGAATAGCCTTATCTTTCTGTGCCAGGGTGAAAACAGCTGTATCTGAGATACCTCGATTATCTTCAACAATAGCAAGCATTTCTTCTCTAACTTTTCGCAGTGCTTCTACTAATCCAAAACTGACATTCTCATCGACTACAAATTTCATACAGGGATTGCTTTCTCTGTAGATAAATATGCCGCATATTCAAGGCAAGCCAAAATGTCTTCGTGGGTAATATGGGGGAAATTTCTCAAGATGGTTTTTTCATCTTCTCCTGCGGCTAGATGACTTAAGATAATATGAACTGGTATCCGGGTTCCTCTAATGCATGCCTCCCCACCACAAATTTCAGGATTTGCAATAATTCGAGAATTCATGGCAATCCTCCAATCGCTGTTTTTTAAATCCAATTTAAGTTAGCACATAGCTTAACTTTGGTCAACTGGCACTATCATACATACATATCGTAACTGGCAAAAAAATTCGTCAAGGTACATATATTGAGATTGCTTCACTTTGTTCGCAATGACAAGCCAGGGATCTTGCTCACAATGAGAGGGATGGTCACAAAAGGGTTAGACTAAGAAAGTGACCAAAGGAGTGGAAGCTGAAACCCTTTACCATAAAGGGATTGCTGGCGCGCCTGGCAGGACTTGAACCCGCGACTCGCGGTTTAGGAAATCTATGACCCACCATTCGGATAGCCCCCCTGAATGAGCGAATACTGGATCCAGACCAACTTATAGCTTTTTTGTCTTCCCACCAATTTACCTAATTTTGTGTCAATTTGTACGGATTATAGTCACAAATTGGTCACAAAATTTTTTATTAACAGATTTACTTTTCCTACCCACAAACTTTCCCAAAATGAAAAACAGACTTAAGCCGTGCTGGAGTATATAGGAAGAGTTTATCTATATCTTTTTCTATTTTTCTCCAGCCGGGAGATGAGCCGCTGACAGTAGTTAAGATAATCTTCATTGGTTTTACGTTTTATATGTAAAACTCGTCCGAGTCCGTCAAAAAGCCGTTTAGCATTCTCAATTCGCTTTTTTCTTTCTTTGTCAGGAATTTTTTCGCCTTTTGATTTTTCATCTGGCTCTAGTCCGTTATTTAATAGCAAAAGCCTGATTGAAATTAACTTGTCTCTCGAAAATAGTGCCTACTACATGAGGCTCTCTAGAATTATCTAACTTCCAATAGCTTAATCCTGTTAAGAATCTCCTGTCATATTTGTCCATATCTTTTATGAATGATTTTGCATCCTCGAAGTCTCTAAAAGTAAAACATAATTGCCAAGACCTGAGCCTGGCCGAATAGTATACGTCTGACATAACGTGTCCCTATTTATTGTTAATATTACGGAGAGTAAGGTTTTTAAGGTTTTAATTGCTGTAGTCGTGAGTCCTAAAGGGTTTCAAAGATTTTTGTAAGTGGGGTGAATTGACGAAAAGAAAGAATGTAATATACTAACGCATGTGTCGAGATTGATAAGAGAACAAACAGGGGATGTCAATTCAAGTTGGATAACTAGATGTCTAGTTCATCTATACCATAAGTATAGGTATCACTTTATCCTATATCTGGTAACC
>CAYRYE010000003.1:0-2111 GCA_964428655.1 uncultured Gammaproteobacteria bacterium | reverse complement strand
AAGACCACTACCGGGGGTGGTATCTACTACGGCCTTTTATGTTCTGAAATAGCTGCTGGGGTTCTTAAGCAATCCCTCCATAAGGGAGATTTGGGCTATAGGCAGTTGGTTAAATATGAAAATCTGTGGAAATCCAAACTGGGAGGGGAATTCAGAGCTGGACTCTGGGCCAGAAAAATTATGGGTAAACTCAGCGACCAACAGATAGACAATATTTTCAAGTTCTTTCGAGAAAAGGCGTACGTGAGAAGGCTCCTTGAAAAAAAGGTTAATTTCGATTACCATTCCGCTTTGATTTCACTGGCAGTGAAAATCGTCACAGGTTTATTTTTTTGAAAATGGGGATGGTTTATTCGTTCGTTTTTGTTTTCCGATTTTCGACCTGACTTTTGCCAATATGAGGTTTTGTTCTCTGAATACCGCACAGATTGCCTGATTTGGATGTTAAGTTTGTATTACCCAATATATTGATTGAAATTCGATGTTTAGATGTTACTCCCAAATTTCGAGGCTATGACGTAATATAATTAGTATTATCCAGGGGATATTGGGGCCTCTCCTATAAAGAGGAAAAAAGTAAAAAAACTCTACTACTACCTGGCTCAGTGAAAGAGGGTTAAAGGATTAATCTGGTAGATATCATAAACAGACACACCACTAAAAGATGTCAGGGAATATCCGCAGGTGATTACATTCTGCCAAGACTCTGCTGGATTCTCAATCTCGGCGAATTGGCTCCCAGGAAATTAGGTAATACATTTTATAATCTTTGAAAGTCTGATTAGTTTAGTATTTCCTTTTTTAACTTTTCTATTGGCGAAAGTTAGGTATAAAAAATAATTTTAAAATTAGGGTTATGAAGATGGAAATAGGTGAGATTAAAAAATTGGTTAGTAAGGTTGGTGGTTGGGTAAGTGATAAAGAAGGAGAACTACTTTATAATCTTGCAAAAAATTGCTCCGGAAAAGGTGTTATTGTTGAAATTGGGGCATGGAAAGGAAGATCTACAATTTGGTTAGGTAAAGGTTCAAAACGAGGAAACAAAGTTAAGATCTATACAATTGATCCACACAAAGGGTCCTCTGAACATAAAGAAACATATGGCAAAGTTCAGACTTTTGAAGAATTCAAAAAGAACATTAAAAATGCGAAAGTTGATGATATAGTAATTGCTATTGTTAAAACTTCGGAAGAAGCGGCTAAAAATTTTGATAAACCTGTTGAATTAATTTTTATAGACGGAGCTCACGAATACAATCTTGTAAAATTAGACTTCGAGTTGTGGTTTCCCAAAGTGATAGATATTGGAATTATGGCTTTCCATGATACAACTGGATGGCCTGGGCCTAAAAAGGTTGTTGAAGAATTAGTATATAAATCAAAAAATTTTAGAAATGTTAGATTTGTGGGTTCAGTTACTTTTGCTGAAAAAGTAGAACAAAATTCTATAAAAGATAGGCTTAGGAATAGATATGTCCTTTTATTAAAAAATCTATGTGAATTTTCAGTTAAATCAGATTTACCAAAACCAATAAGAATTATTGGAAAAAAACTCATAAAAGTAATACAATAATGGCAGGCTTCGGCTCTTTCAGAACCTTGTCCTCCCGCACAGTTTGGTCATATAACACGGGCTAAACGGCTCACTTCGCTACTGTAATCATCCAGGCTGGTAATCAAACACCACTTATCCTTGAGCATAGGGAGAGAACTTGTGGTGGGAGGAATCATGCTGAATAAGCTCTCCAATGTAGTTAGTAAGAACCTCTCGGCCATGGGATTTTCTCTCCTTCTGTCTTGGTCAGATACTTCTTTAAGAATATCTTGGCCTCTTCAGTAGAGAACCTCTTGTGCAGTTGCTTAGTCATAACCTATCCTCCTTTTACTACTTTTTTAGGAAGATAAGTATGACATCCTGGTTATTTGTCAAAGACCCAGTAGTGACATTTTAAACTTTAATTGACATAAACAACTCCAGTATTGACACCTGATGTTGAATCTATATACTCATATTGATCATAGAAACAGGACAAGGAGACCGCCTGCTTTAGCTGGCGGAGGAATTGCCATTCTTCTATTGCTTGGGATAAAAAGATAACCAACAAGGTTAA
>CAYRYE010000002.1:66919-257415 GCA_964428655.1 uncultured Gammaproteobacteria bacterium | reverse complement strand
CCCCAACCCCAACCCCGGTCCCGATCCTGAGTCCGGTCCCCCCATCCCCAACCCCAACCCCGGTCCCGATCCTGAGTCCGGTCCCCCCATCCCCAACCCCGGCTCCTGGCGCCCAGTCGGTCTGCCCAACCACGGCCAACGCCGGCACTCGTTGTGGCGGATGTTACTGGACCGCAGGTACGGGTCCCCCAAATTCCTGCCCCTCCCCGGGGTGGGTCGTCGAAGGGACATGCACGCCGTGCACGCCCCGCTAGCAGCCGCCCCATGCGACATGCGTCGCCCTTTCACACTCGTAGACGGAGGCTCTATTTTTTCCCTTTTTTGTTTTGGGAATTGAGCTTTCGTCTGCGGGTGTTTGAGGTTAAAATAAATTAGTTATTAATTAAAGGTTATATAAATATGGCTGATGGAGAAGGAGGAAATGCATTTGTAAAATTTTTAAGATCTGTTGATGAGCCGCAGCAGTTTGCTCATCCTGCAGTTGTTAGGCGAGGGCGAGGACGGCCCTTAGTTGTGCCGCAAGATCGAGCTACTGAGGTAAGAGCGGCAATTCTGATGGAAAATCCCAGAAAGCCTGGAGTTGTGAGGCAGGTGGTCAGTGTTGTTAGGCAACATGTTGAGGCATTAGTAGTTGAGACTGTTGATGGTGCTTCGGTTGAAGGAAGAAGAGTCGCAGGTGCAACAATTGAGGGGGTAGGAAAAGAGCTCACAAGGGCTGCAGAATATGCAGGTAGAGTGGTGACAAGGAGAAGGTTAGTTGCAAGAAGTCCTGAATATGCCGCTTATGCTGCGCATATGGATAGACAAGAAGAACGGCAAAACCAACAGGGGGATTAATTTTATATCAAAACAAAATGTCAGAAAGAGTTATTGTTCCAGTTAATCAAGGTAATAGTGGTGGTGGAGTAAGAAGGGTTACGGCAGTGAGTGATAGAGTAATAGATCGTAGTGACAGTAATAGAAGAGAACTTATTGTAGTGAATAGTAATAATGATGATGGTTCTGATAATCATGGAATAGTTAGCAGAGTTTTTGGCGAAGAATCTGTATTTGGTTTACTAGCGCAAGCAACTGGCGTTAGTGCATTACCTGCGGCAGTAGCAATGAGGGTTGGTGGAAGGTTTGGTATTCTTCCTTCAACTCGAGGGGAAGCAAAAAGGATGATGGAGGTTGAGAGTGGAGATAGGATTGCTGCAATACGTAAAGAAATTGTCAAGCATGAAAGATTGGTTACGACACCAGGGTTTCTTGAATCGGAAGGGGAAAGAAAGGTTCCAAAAAGAGTAAGAGATAGTTTAGTTTTAGCCAGGGAAGTGTCAGCGCCTGAACCTGAATTTATTACTGAAGGATCTCCAGTTATTACCAAATGGGAAGATGAAGAAACCCAGATAGTGGTAGCAGGAGTTTTGCGAGGAGGTAGACTTGAACAATTAGTAGATGATGTTGTTGAAAGAGCCAGAAGAATGGCTTTAATAGAAGCAGGGAGAGTTGTTGTTGCCAAGAGAACAGAAAGGGCATTAGTTGATAGTCTTAAAGGTACTATTCAACTTATAACTTTAACAGGTAAACAAGCTCTTTTTTTGGGGCCAATTGTAGGTGCGGATTGTGGTTTTAAACCGATAATGATTACTGGTGGCGCAAGTATAACCTTAACGCATGCCAGGGAAGAAGATTGGATTCCAATGGCGGACGGAATGAAGCGCTTTAAAAATCCTACCAAAGTTGTTTGGCTTTATACGGGAAATGAAGAAGAGTTCGCTTCCATGTTACGTGATCATACAGTTGCTTTTCCTGGCAAGGCTATTCCTGATGGGGTTGAAAGAGTCGGAATTCTTGTAAAAAAAGGAGCAATGTTGGGTCTTCCCCCTCGGCTTTTACCGCTTAAAAAATGGAGGGATAAATTTAAACCTGGTGAAGATATTATTCAAGGTGTTGTAAGAATGCTTGTTGGGGATAAAGAGAATGCTTCTCAGCCAGGAGGTTTAAGTATAATGATACAGGGAACAAATGTTGAAAGAGTGATGCCTGTTCCAGATGTATGGGCGGCAGAAGAAATAGTTCAAACAGCAAGGGATACAATAATAACTGGAAATGATCTTGCTGCTGATTGTAAAGGTGTTGTTAACAATGCTGGAAATTCACCTGTGACGGCTTATGAGTTAGTTATATCGGGTGCTCCTAGAGCTTCGGTAGTTTATCCTTTGGCACAGCGCAGGCTGGGAAGATTTAACCATGAGGATGAAAGCGGGGGGCAAAGGGCTCCACCTCCAGGCAATAGTAACAGTAGCGGAAGACCACCTTCACCGGCAAGACCAGCGCATTCTGCTGAATCTCCTGGAAGAGTGGCTGAAGCAAAAAGCTTTCTTAACAATATGAGAGATCCTGGTAACCAGAATGCTTTTTGGCAATGGGCATTAGCAACAACTGAGGGTAATGTTAGTTTAGCTAACGAAAAAGCAGGGAAAATGATAGAAGCAGCCAGAAGAGTTGCGGGTGAATAAGTAATTAACTTCGTAATATATATTTCGCTTTCCTATAATATATCTTTATGGTATAATTGGTCGTGATCTGTATCTAGCTTTTAGCGTTGGACTACAGGTTACAAATTAACCGTCTTTTGTAGACGGTGGCACTTTGACAAGAGGGTGATAACAATTGCTTTTTGGGTGGCCTAGAAAGGGAGATTAGTGGTTTCTAGTCTTTCTTTATAGGTCACTCAGAAGCAAAAAAATCTTCAAGGAGGTGTGTCATGCGAGCAAGAAAACTCGCAAAAACGGCCACCTTCTTGGTGGCCATTGCCGTATTCGCGGGGCTGGCGTTAGTTGTCCAGCCTGTCTATAGTCAGTCTGATACCCTCGGCCTGATCTTTCCTCCGTATGGCGACCAGCCGTACAAAGTGAGGAAGATCAATCCTCAAAATAACAACTGGGGAGTTCATGGCAACAGGAGCTACGCCGGCATTGAATCCTGGCTGGGCACCGACTTCACAGGGAGCAGCAGGAAAACAATTTACGCTCCCTTTGCCGGCACTGCCCGAATGGGCACCGACCCCGATGGGGGTCACTGGGTGTCTGTCGCGGGTGAGGGCGATTGGCAGGGCTGGTTCGCCCGCTATGTTCATCTGGAAAGTAGTGAACGAGCCACGGGCCATGTTGGGCCAGGTGACGTCGTCGGTACAGAGTCGGCCGGGTGGGGTCACACCCATCTGATCCTACTTAATTGCCGAGACGTCAACCGCCGAGCTTCCGGTTGCCAAAATGTTCCCATCTTGGCGATTACCCCCAGTGAGTCATGGCCACATGATTTCTATGTGGTCGGGGGCTATACGGAGGCTTACGCTCCCTCCGGAAACGCAGGTTTCTGGCTTCCTGGTGGGGCAGTGGCGCCCGCTTGGGAAGAAGGGAGTTGGCCTGGGCAAGGACGTCCAGCGCCTGGGGTAGTACCAGTTGGGCTGGGCCGCATCCAAGCCCCCTTCCCTAAAGAGGATTGGTGCAACTGGTTGAACGAACCGGCGCTGGCCATCGTCGTTGGCCTGGTTTTTCTTGCCTGGCTGGTCAAGCTGTTAGTGGAGAATCGTAAACTCCGCAAACAACAGCCTGAACAGGCAGGAGGTGGGAGTTCCCCAGTCACTTGGATTCTGGGAACCCTTGGCGTTGTAGCAATGGTAGTAAGCCTTCTCTACGGATTTCTGCTTCGGCCTTATATACTCAGTTTCAGAGCTGAGTTAGGGTCGGTGGCAGATCTGTTGGGCGAGCTGCAGGATGTCGTCGAGGTCATTGGTATTGACCTTGAGCAGCAGCTTGCTCGAGTAGAGGAGGTGGAAACTCTTCTTCACCGGTTGGATCAGGTGTTTCTGATCCTTGCAATTACTGGTGTTGGGGTAGTTTTCCTATTATTACTACTTCGACCTCGTCACGGTCGCCGTCGGCACCTGACCCGACGCTACAAGGGATTCTGGTTCCTTGTCGGGTTGGGAGCTTGGGCTGCCACCCTAGCGGCGGTCAAGCTTGACCGCCCAGATGAAGCGGTCTGGCTGCTCCAGCGGATGACCTACCTTGCCCTTGGGGCATGGTCGGCGTTCATCTTGGAGCGGTACTTGTGCCGCTTTACTAGGCATCTTTTCGGGTTCCGGCTCGAGAGGGTGACTGACTGGGCAGTCGGTGTTGCCGCTTGGACGGGGGTGGTCTACACCTGGTTTTGGGCTTTGGCCCTAATAGCCATGGTGTTTTTCCCAGTTCCAGTGCCAGTGGTGTCAATAACGCCAGCGCCAGCAATAGTCCGGCCGGTGTCGGACAACGCCGTGACCATTATCCGTCTCGCAGTCGAGCAGGAACCTGGTTGCGATCCGGATTTGGTCTATGCGATATGGGCGACAGAGACCAACGTGGTTGACTGTACCCCGTATCGGGATGCGGCATGTCCGAACCCCTGCTGTTCCTCTGCTGGAGCAAAAGGTCCTCTCCAGTTCATGGATGGGACTTGGCCCACTTACGCCGATTCCGGCTGGGATCGGTTGGAGCTATACGATAGCTCCCGGGCCACCTGTCGGATGGTGGGAAACCGTCATCTGATGGGTCTCAAGCTTCAGCAGGAGGCTTCGAGGCAGGAGTTCCAGCTGAACTTTACGGGCCTTGATGGCTCGTTGTGCTGGAACTGCGCGAATCGCAAAGGCGATGCTGCTTGGGAGCAGGCTGGAATAGTCTGGGACCGCTGGCAGGGGTTGAAGGCGCTCAAAAAATAAAAGAGATGGCTATTTTGTCCCAATACATCGGGATTGCCATCTCTTTCGGGGCCTTGAGGCCCCGCCACTCCAAACACAACACGACGACAGTTGTCACCCTCTTGCACCACAAAATTATTGTTGTTTTCTGTATAATTAATTTAATGAACAGAGAAGAAGAAGGGTCAAAGATTCCTCTTGATGAACAATTATTTCCTTTAGTTAAAATAAAAGAGCAGGGTTGGCAAGAAGCAGTGGAACTACTGGAAAGGGTTTCACCTGAAAGTCTTGTAAGAAGAGGTAAAGCTATTGCCACTAGCGCTTTTAAAAATATTATTGGAGTGAATTTAAATGCGCAAGATCCAGGGCAAATTGAAAAAGTTGCTCGAGCAGTAGGCAAACTAATTGGCGTTACTAACAGTCTTGAGGAAAGTAATCGAGTTTTAGTTTGGTCTTCTAAGATAGATGAGGAAACTTTGGAATCTTCATGGCAAGTTCGGATTGAGAGTGATTCTTATCAGCTGACAGCGAACGAGGCAGTGATTACTCCGGATAAAGCCAATGAGCTTTCCATGATGATGTTTTTGGGCGAAGATGAAACTATAGTTGATCTTAATGAGTGGTTTTTTTATGGAAAAGCAACTAACCAAGAAAAAGTACTTTGGGAAGAAACTAGACCGAGGCAACTGATAAGGTTGAATAGTGTGACTCGTTTTGAGCTAGAAATGCCTTTATTTAAACAGCCAGACTGGAATTCCTTATTGAGAAAAGTCGAGGGAATGAAACTTGCCTCAAATCAACCAGATGTAAAAGCTGTTTTTCCTAGTAGGCTTAAGAAAACGCCCCGAAGAAAATTTACTAGCGGCTTGCGAGCTTTTCCTAAAGAGTTAGGTAGATTTTTAAAAACAGCTTCTTTTGTAGTTAATTCTGATGAGAAGATCAATCCAGCAGTTGTTTTAACGGCTTTCCATTTAAGAAATAGAGTTTTGGCAATAGTAGGTAAGCCTTCTGGAGTAAAAAAAGATCGTAATTATTATAATGGGCTTTGGACAGCCGCTTATGTTTCAGCTATTAATTCTGGCACGAATGCGGCTCAGGTTAAACCTGAGGGAGAGATAGTTTATAAACAAGGTGGAACCTTTACTTTTAAAAAACCTGTTGAGGTATTTCTTCCTGTTGACAGCGAAGAGAAAGATATTTCCGGCCATGTTGCTGTGGCAGCAAACCTGCTCGAAAAAATGTATTCTAAACCCCACAATTAATCCTATAGTTTGATTTTACAGGTATAATTTGGTAAAATTTGGACACTGTGGGAAATGAAAGACTTGGTTTGTCAATTATTTCAGGGGACGAAAATTTAACCTTGCCTCTAAACTATTTAGGGATGCCTGGTGGGGTTATGTTTGATGTTAAAACAGCCTCAAGTTTTATGGCTTGGCTGGAACAATCTAACTGGCTAAACACGAAAAATCCTGCCAGTCAATTAACTGCCGGATACTCAATGTTTAGGGCGGGTAGTGTTTTTCAACCTGTTGAATTCAAGCCTTTTCAAAATCCTTTCGACATTTACTCCGGAACAGTTGAGTTTTTAAGGCAAAGAAGAACAGAAAATGGCGGTAGCTATTTTAGTTTTTGGGCGGTTAAGGCTGGCTGGCAACCTCCTGATTTGTTTTGGAACAATCTTTTTGATTTTATGGAAGAAGGATTTATTCTTACTGGTGGTGACAGAGAACAAAGAAGATCTTTATTAAACTGCTGGCGCCTTCCTTTGAGACATATGTCAACTGTCATTGATAGAACTCACTCTGAACAGCCGGTTGTTGTTTTAACTGGTGGTGACTTTGATCCTAACACAGCTTTGCGGCTTGGGAGTGTTGAACAATCCCGGTTTTGGGGCGGGGTTTCTAACTTAATGGTTGGAGCAGTTGGCATAAGAGAAAAACTACGCAAAGCGGCTGTTGCCAGCTCGCCCCCAACCCGCAGATGATTTTTCCAGGCACGGATGGTATAATATAGTATTATAAATTGATGAAATGAGGAAATGAAAGAAGGTGAAAAATGGAAGGAGTGGTAAGGTCTTTGCTACAAGCAGTAGGAGTTTTTCACAGGCCAGCTATTGAGGTTAGTTGTGGTGATAAATACGTCACTACCGTGGGACAGGGTGTGGAAGGTAATGTTCAGCCACGATGTTCTCGTGGCGGACGACACGCGCTTTTGAATAGAACTAGCAGAGCAAGAGTGAAAAGAGTTGGAAATTGCGAAGGATGTCAACATGGACGCGATCCCATCTCGGTGAGAGTGGTTTAGTGTTTATTTTTGGTGGGATTTTTTGTTTTGTTTTTCCATGGGAAATAATTTGATGAAAATGATTGTTTGGGCAGTGTTTTTTTGTGACTCTGGTCATAGTGCCAGAATTATCTCAGATTTTCCTTAAATATCAAGCTAAAGAAGCGTTGTTATCAACACAGAATGTCTAGTTAACCGGAGTTTTAAACTTTCCAAATTTCAACTACTGGGAAAGAATCTATTTTTTTCTTGTCACTTTCAAGACAAGCAATAGAAAATTCTATTTCTGGGTATTTGTTTAAAAAAGCCTTATATTTTGTTTTCCTAAAACTTCTTAATTGTGTTTTAACTTCAAACGCTTTTTTGTCATCAATAATGAAATCAACTTCTTGTTTTTGAGTTGTTCGCCAGAATCTAATTTCTTCAAACTCATATTTTTCAACAAGATGTCGGAAGAGGGCATTTTCTAAAAGTTGCCTTTGATCTTCTCTTTCCGCGAGCGGCTGATTAAAATTATCTCATTGGTATTCAAATAATTTTCTAATTTTAGGGTTAAATCACGAACAATGCTGACCATAAATTCATTTTATCCGATTTTTTGTATTTGTTAAGTATTTATTTGATGAAATTTTGTTCTTGAACAGGTTATGAAACATTTGAGACTCGAGATGTTGAATACCACCTGGAATACCACCTGGGCCGTGCGTCGCCAACCGCGTGTCGCCTGAAGCTTTAGCGGTGGCGCAAGGCTTTGCGCTCCGTCGCTGAAGCTTTGGAGCGTAAGAGACCGGCGCGCGGGGTGGAATGCTATTGACACCTAGGGAGTTTTGAATACTTTTTTTCGTAATTTTTAATATTTTGTAATCTTGTGATATTATTGAAATGTTTGTTTGGAAAGGTAGCAGTGTTTTGGAGAATATAAAGATTTTTTTTAAAAGGAGGTGAATAATTGTGGCAGAAAAGTTTGGCAAAAGTAGGCGAAGATCTACTAATAGGAGAAGGCAAGATAGGGAGATGTGTCATCGACAAGCAGGTCCAGATCAACGAATTCGAGGAATTAGACACCAAACAACCAAAGGCTTATATCAGCGCGGAAGTTCTACAAGATAATTTTTTACAGTTGAAAGGTGTCGACGGGAAGTTGTAGCGCAGCAAGAACAAGAGCGCAATTGGATTGCTAGGGCGCAAAGAAGAAATGGCGAAGGACTTATTAGGGTAGAACAAGGTTTGTCAAATAGAAGGATTTCTAGATTTTCAGTTAGCAGGGTGTGCTAATTTCAGGAGGAAATATGAACCAAAGATTAGAAAGAGTTTTACGGGGCGTTAGTAGGGTTAGTAGGTATGTAACACCAGAAACAGTAGTGGCAGGAGTCGTTGTAACGGGTGTGTTAGGTGTTAGCGCACTTGCCGGAGGAGCATTGGGTCTTGTGGCGGGAGGAGCTGTTAGTCTTGCTGGAGCTGAAGTTATAAGAGGAATAAGGGAAATGGGAATGGGAAGAACAAGAAATTCTCCAGGTCAAAGAACTCCACCAAGAAAAAGGTAGATTTTGTTAAACAATCTTTTTCCCAAACCTTTCTCTCGAATTCTTGATAATCTTTTCTTTGTTTTTATTCACACAAGCAGGCAAGGGAAAAGTAGTGGCGTAAAACGGAGTTGAAGTTTCGTTGTCAACTCCAAGTTTAATCAAAATTTGATATCTTCCCAAAGCGACGAGGTCGTCTTGGGTAAAGTCTTTACCAAACTCTTTATCTAGGATATAGGCGTCTTGAGCGCCAACGATAAATGTTATTAAGGTGCCGACATTGCCTAAAATAGCATCTTGGATTTCTCTGTCCAACTGACTCATATACTGGTTGGCAACAGTTAGATTTAGTTTGTATTTTCTAGCCTCAGAAAGAATTTTAATAAATGATTTGGTGGCAAAATTTTGAAATTCGTCAACAAAAAGATAAAAAGGCTTTCTTTCACTTTCGGGTATAAAAACCCGATTCATAGCCGCTTGTTGAATTTGGGTAACCACCATCGCTCCAAGTAAAGCAGAATTATCCTCGCCTATTTTTCCAGATGATAGGTCGCAAAGCAGAATTTTTCCTTGGTTCATAATTTCCTCGATTCTTACTTTTGATTTAGGTTTAGCCAGCACCCTTCTCATTAAGGGCGAAGAAACAAATTGGCCGACTTTATTTAGAATTGGTGAAACTGCTTCCGCTTTAAACCTGTCTCCCATGGGCTCAAACTCTCTTTGCCAAAACCTGATTAGGGCTTTGTCTGTTAGTTGGTTAAGTATTTTTTCTCTAAACCTTTTTTCGGTTAAGATATGAATGACATCAGCCAAAGTGGTTTCCGGCACCGAGGTAAGAGTTAAAAGAGCGTTTCTGAGAATGTGCTCCATTCTTGGTCCCCAGGAGTGGCCGTAAAGTTTAAAGAAAATAGAAACAATGCCTGAAGCAACCAATTCCCCTCGTGATGGGTTAGTCACCTCAAGTGGATTTAGGGGATAGCCATATTCTGGATCAGAGGGATTAAAATAACAAACATCATTAATCCTGTGTTTGGGAATATAATTAAGCAAAATCTGGACCAAATCACCGTGGGGATCAACTATTGCCACTCCCTCACCTTTTCTAATGTCCTCAATAATCATATTGGCTAAAAGCCATGATTTTCCTGTGCCGGTTTTACCAATAATGTAAATGTGTCTCGCTCTATCAGACCGTTTAACGCCAAAAGTGGCTAGTTGATTTTTAAATTCAGTTTTACCGATAAAAGTGATTTGCTGCTTTTCTTCTTTGGTTAAATTTGTTGCCACCGGCAGATTTTCCGGCGGTTCGCTTCTTGCTTCCCTCCCCCAGGCAATATTGGGCAAATTAATTTGCTGACTGGGTA
Source organism: uncultured Gammaproteobacteria bacterium (assembly GCA_964428655.1). Classification (GTDB taxonomy): domain Bacteria; phylum Patescibacteriota; class Microgenomatia; order UBA12405; family JAHJSD01; genus CAYRYE01. The sequence continues at coordinate 247,522 of CAYRYE010000002.1, read as the reverse complement.
TATGCCATAAAGAAGCGATTTCGGCTAAATTCAGAATTTGACCGGTTCCTTTTGGCTGTCTTTGCCAAATAGCTTTCAAAAGCTTGTTTTTGCCAAAAATTCCGGTTGCTTTTTTAGTCAGCGAATTGCCTTTTGGATCAGTGAAAACGCCAAACGATCCGGTCAGCGCTTCCAAGGTTTCCGGTTGGTTAGTTAAAAGGCGGATATAGGTTTTAAACCCCGGGTGTTTGGCCTTGGCCTCAATTTCTGTTTTTTGGGGATGGGAGAGAGGATTGTCATTCTGATCTTTGCCCCCGCCGATTTGGGCTAATTTTAAATAATTATCTTGCCAGCCTTTTGGCGCTGGTGTTAGTAAAACTTGATAAAGAAAAAATTGTTTAGGGTCAGCCGCTTTAGCCATAGTTGCTAAAACTGATGACAAAGGGTCGGTTTCTTTAAACTCTTCTGTGGTTTTCAACGCCAAATAATCCGGCCTAGCCAAAATTAATTGCGTAAAATTGGCAACACCGGGTGTTGCTGAGGTACGCAACACCGGTAAACTATCGAATTTTTCAATCATTGCTTCCTTAAATTGAGCTAAAAGCTGGGCTTTGAAAAACTCAACCTTTGTTTCAGGTACGCCAACAACAAAGTAAATTTTTTGTTCAAGACAAATGATCTCCAAAGAGTAAATGATTGTTTTTTTTCTCGAAAATAAACTGAATTTTTTCGCCTCTACTAAATTTGAAAGCAGAGCATAAGTTTGTTCAATGGTGTACTCGTTGCCCTTCGGAACTTTAATGAGCAGGAACTGCATATTAGTGATATTGTAACATTTTCTTCGTTAGGAGAAAGCATTATAATGATTATGCTATTCTTAAATAAAAATGATGCAGGAATAAGATAAACTTAATCGTTATGAAAAAAACACATCAGAGTAAAAATTTTCTCTTGTTATCTTCTATTTTAGGCTTTTTAGTATTGTTTCTGGTTGGTTTTCCTGCAAAAATAGAAGCGTTTACTGAAGTGTCAGTTCAGGGGGTGCATAGCGCATTACTAGTGAGAAACTACACGGCGGCGTCTTCTTCTATTGTTAATCAGATTGCTCGCACTGCAGAAAATTCCATTATTTCTCATCCCAGTCAACCCCTGGAACATTTTGGCCGGCACGATCTTCTTATTTTGACTAAACATTATTTCACTTGGATAAAGAACACTGTTACAACAGTGAGGCAGGTAAATAAAACAGGCAGTGGTGGGGGCATGATGAAGGGTTTTTGGACCATAAACGGAAACAACAGCAATCCAAATTTCAAATTTGGTGATAGAGTGGCAGGAGTAGTTAATGAACTTGGCAGGAGCGGTTATAGAGAAAGCGATGGCTGTGTTTTGGCTGTTCAGATAGGCTCGGGAGAAGATACAGGAAATGCTTATTTTGCTAACTTTTCTACTAATGGTGCCCCTTTGAGCGGAAATTATTTTCCTCAAAAAAATATGCCAACGGGTATAGGCACTGCTGATATTTATTGGTTTTCCGGCACAATGAGAAATGCTTTGCTTAACAAAGAAACGATTAATGGAAACAAGATTAATTACATTATTTCTTACCGCATTAACAATGAGTATCCCCTCATAGAAGTTAATCCGGTTCTCGAGGCAATGGGGCCTATAAATGAAGTGGCGGTAATCTGGAATTCTTGTGAGGTTAATGATTACTTTACCCCTCTAAAGTATCTTGCCCACAAAGCCAATGCTTATTATAGGTTTACTTGGGGAACTCCGGATGAGCGATCAGTTTATTTAACTAATAGTAGTGTTACTCAAATAGACAGGATAAAAGAGCCATCAGATGTATATCAATCTAATCCTCGAGACGGAAACTTTCGAGACCTTCTGGGTTTTTCCCATATTTATAAAACAGAAAGAGGCAGAACCACAATTCCTCCAGCATACTATCGGCCACTTGATGAAGGAAAAATGTTTACAAAGGCTGGTGATATGAGATGGGAAATAAAAGATTTGCTTAATGATGGTAGATATTCGTCGCTCGCTTTTGCAAATAACAGAAGCTTTAATAACAGACACCTTATATTTAGAGTCTCCAATGACACTAATGGTTTTGATAAGGAGGGATTGAATAATGTCCAGTTTATGAGTGCTACCTTTACTGACTTCTTTACCCCCTCAAGTACCAGTTTTACCAGGCCTCCCGCGCCTAACTCATTTAATAGCCTTGAGCAGGATCCAAGCGTGATCAGCCTGGAGGCTTGTTTATTTCACAAAAATGCTTTTGTTAAAGATGTTGCTAATGGTATAATTACTCCCTTTATCGATACTGATGGCAATCAGATTACAAGGTATGGGAATAAGAATTTCAGTAAGGGCAGAATCTGGAATTTTGTTTATCAATTTGGCCATTATCCTCAACTTTCTCAATTAGTAATTACTCCAACTTTCACTCCCACCCCTCGTCCCACCAGCACTCCAAGGCCAACAGCTATTAATACTCCCAGACCAACTAATACTTCTACCCCCATTCGTTTCTGTTCTTCCTGTTCTCCGGGTGATGCTGATTGTGACGGCAAGGTTGATTTAATTGACTTTTCTTTATGGCTTGAAGTCTATCAAAAGATATTAAACAGCCAATTTGTTTCCCAATCAGACAAAACCAAAGTTGACTTTAATTGCCAGGAACAAGACAAACCTAACCACACTGTCGATTTAATTGACTTTGATATCTGGTTGGAGAGTTATCAAAGGACGCCTTGATTCTGTAATTTTAAAGGTTGACAGGTTGTAGCGCTTGACAAGAGAGGTTTGATTTGCTATAAATAGCCCAGTTTAGATAAGGCCTCGCAGATTCTATAAAATAGAAAAGTAATTTGTTTTCATGGATTTGAATTAATTAGTGCCCATTTTTTCATTGTGACATCTTTTTATCATCTCTTTAACTCTTTGTTGTGTTATTAATTATTAATAAAAGGAGATTATATGGTTCCAAGAACTACTAAGCCTAAGCCATCTTCTGATGTGGTTGTTACTGCCGATGATTTGGAGAAATCAAAAGTTGAAGGAGTGATAGCGACACCTAGCCAGCTTTTAGAAGTTGATGGCCGGATTATTCCTGATGCCGATGTTCCCACTAATTTCCACGAGGGAGTTTTGGCTGTTATGCCCGAAGGGCATGGTTTTTTAAGGCCAAATTTTATTCCTTCCCACGACGATATCTATATTTCTAATTCTCAGATTCGTCGTTTTAAGCTTCGGAAAGGAGATATGGTAGGAGGGCAGGTGCGGCAGCCAAAAGAAAATGAGCGCTACTTTGGCTTATTAAAGGTGGAAAAAATCAATGACATCCCCATTGAAAAAGTAGCTGATAAACCTGGGTTTGATCAACTTAGCCCAATTTATCCTCAACCCCAGATTGAGCTAGAGACTAAATCAGAGGTTGTTTCTACCCGAATGATAGATTTAATTGCTCCAATTGGTTTTGGTCAGCGGGGTTTGATTGTTTCACCGCCAAAGGCAGGCAAAACCTGGCTCTTAAAGGATATTGCCGCCGGTGTTTCCGAAAATCATCCCGATATCCATTTGATGGCGGCTTTGATTGGCGAGCGTCCGGAGGAGGTAACTGATATTACTCGGAGTGTTAAGGGTGAAGTGATTGCTTCTAATTTTGATGAATCTCCTATTTGTCAGGTTAGAGCTGCCGAGATTGCTTTGGAGCGAGCCAAAAGATTGGTTGAACAAGGCAGGCATGTTTTCATCATTCTGGACTCGATCACCAGGTTGGCTCGAGCCTATAATTTGGCAACGCCTACTTCAGGCAGAACTTTATCTGGTGGTTTCGACCCCACTGCTTTATATCCGGCCAAGCAGTTTTTAGGAGCAGCTCGGAATATTGAAGATGGCGGGTCGCTGACTATTATTGGCACCACCCTAATTGATACTGGCAGCCGGATGGACGAGTTAATTTATGAGGAATTCAAGGGTACTGGCAATATGGAGCTTCACCTTAGTCGAGGTTTGGCTGAAAGAAGGATATTCCCGGCCTTTGATATCCAAAAATCAGGCACTCGTAAAGAGGAATTATTGTTTGGGGAAAAAAAGATGAAGCTGATTGCTAGGATGAGAAGAATAATTGACCTTTTGGGTGAAAAAGAACGGACTGAGCTTTTCATCGAGCAGTTAAAAAAGACCAAAAATAATAAGGAATTTTTGAAAAAAGTAGTGGCGAAAGGTGAATAAGAGAAAATTTCAAGTGTTTAAGAAGTTTAGAAAACTATCCAAAGCTTGTCTCCACGACTGGCGTGACTTTTTTCTCGCTTACTTTTTCTTTTTTAAAAGCCTTGTTTTGAGGCTTTTTTATAGCTTTGAGGCGGTTAAAAGTTTTTTTTCTGCTCTTTTGTACCGCCAGAGGGGTCGCTGGTCACAACCATTTGCTCATTTCTGGCTGGCTCTTTTCCTGTTCTCAGGCATTGCCTTGACTCCCGAGATTGAAGCAAGTTTAAGAAAGCAGGACTTTGATTGGGATACCTATTCGCCTAGTTCTGCTCTGGCCGCTTATTCTGAGGAGGCCCAAAATGTGGCTACCATTGAATCCGCCCATCCTCGGGGCGAGATTGTCGAATATGTTGTTCGTCAAGGAGACACTGTTTCTTCAATTGCCAATAAATTCGGTGTCTCCATAGACACTGTTATTTGGGCTAATAAAATTAAGTCAGTTACCAAAATTAAACCTGGTGACAGATTGAAGGTTCCTCCAGTAACGGGAATTATTCATAAGGTCCAAAGAGGAGAGACAATCTATTCTATTGCTAAGAAGTATCAAGCCAATGCTCAGCCAATTGTTGATTTTCCTTTTAATACTTTTGCCAATGATGAGACTTTTGCTTTGGCAGTTGGTCAAAGCCTAATTATTCCCGATGGAATTATGCCTAAAGTAAAACCGGTCGCGCCTCCCACCTATATTGCTCAAAAAGAAGTTACTGTTTCTGCCGGCGAAGGAACATTTATCTGGCCCACTTCAGGAAAGGTCTCCCAACGTTATACCTGGTATCATCGAGCCATTGATATCGCTAATAAAAACGCTCCCAGTGTCGTAGCGGCCGCTGGAGGTAAGGTGGCCAGTGTGATTCATAGCCGAGTTGGTTATGGTAATCACATTGTTGTTGATCATGGCAATGGCTACCAAACTCTTTATGGTCATTTAGCCAGAATTCAAGTTAAAGCCGGTCAAGCAGTTTCTTCTGGTCAAGCTATTGGCCAGATGGGTTCAACGGGAAGATCAACAGGAATCCACTTGCACTTTGAAGTATTCAAAAACGGTGCTAAGTTAAACCCCTTAACAGTCCTTCAATAATCTGCCATAATGTAGAGAAATTATCCTCTTAGCTATCTCCGTTATTTGGCGTTGGTGTGATATATTTGTAATATAATAGTAGTCAGATGAGAAAAAAAATAGTTTTTTTAATTTGTTTGGCCCTTTCTTTTTATTTCCCTAAACAACTTTTTGCTGAAGGGGAACGAATTAGACTTCTAACCTACAATATTCACCTAGGCCTAGATGGGGCCACAGAGAGGGTTTTGGCTGATTATATCAAGGCTAAAAAAATTGATATTGTCGGTATCCAAGAATCTAGCGGTGATAGCAATAAGTTTCAAGAACTTCTAAATCATCTTTCTAGCATTGGATATCCGATGCATGGAAGACACGTTTACAGGAGAAGGTATGGGGCAATAGGCGATATTTATCAAGTAGTTCTAAGCCGCTATCCTATTAGAGAGTATGAAGTTTTTAATTTTAGTGAAGGTTCCAAGCTTCAGACCTTTAGAATTGAGATTAATTCAAAATCAATAAGATTTTTTAACTATCACCCTTTGCCACACCTTAATGTTTCAACTTTGATAAATGAACTAGTTCCTAAACTAAGGGAATATGAAAGCGAAACAGTTTTTGTTTTAGGCGATTTTAACTTAGACGCGATTGATCCTCGTTTTAAGATAGAGGGCTATACTGATGGCTATCAGGTGGCTCTAAAGATGACATCGAGTCGCTACACTACTATTCAAAAAACTGGCAAGATAGATCACATTATGTTTAAAAATAGACCACCTTTTAATTTTGTTCCTCTAGAAGTGATTATTGATCATGGATTTGAGAAATCTGACCACTATCCTGTTATTGGTGAATTTTACAATGGAACTCCTCCTGTTAGCGCAATCCAGTGGGACTTTTTGCCTGATGGTAACACTGAAGGCTGGTGGCTTTGGGATGAAAGCAGCTCAACCAATAATCTCTCTTCTCGTAATGGTATTTTGAACTTTGATATCACTGGAACTGACCCCTATGTTTTTTCACCAAAAGATTTTAGTTTTTATGTAAATGAAAATCAAACTATTAAGATAAGAATGAAGATTAGCAAGGGAGGCACCCAACTTGGCTATATTTATTGGTACAAAGGGGTGAATTTTTATTTGACAGCTTTTACTGTTTTTGCCGACAATCGCTGGCACGAATACTCTATTCCTGTTGGCAGAGATTCCAATTGGCGTGGTATGGTTAATTTCTGGAGAATAGACCCCATTACCAGGAATTCTGCTATCGGCGCCAAGGTGGAGATTGATTGGATCAGGATTTTACCTTATCTTGAAACCCCCACTCCCACCCCTCGTCCCACCAGCACTCCAAGGCCAACAGCTATTAATACTCCCAGACCAACTAATACTTCTACCCCCATTCGTTTCTGTTCTTCCTGTTCTCCGGGTGATGCTGATTGTGACGGCAAGGTTGATTTAATTGACTTTTCTTTATGGCTTGAAGTCTATCAAAAGATATTAAACAGCCAATTTGTTTCCCAATCAGACAAAACCAAAGTTGACTTTAATTGCCAGGAACAAGACAAACCTAACCACACTGTCGATTTAATTGACTTTGATATCTGGTTGGAGAGTTATCGGAAGGTTGATCGCCAGGAAATTATCAGAGGAAAAGCGTTTTGATTATTTTTAACAGATGAAAAATGATAAGTTTGGCAACACTGATCGTGTGTCGCCAAAGGCTTTGCCGGCGGCGCGGAGTTGACTTTAATTGAGAAGTAATATCGTTGCGATTACTTCTTGACAACCAATAAAAACTATTTCAGAATGATTATGTATGGTTAGACAAACTGACTGGAGATTTTTAGTGAGTTTAGTTTTTTTAGGGAGTGTTTTAATTTGTTTGCCCATCTTAGGAGTAAAAGCTTTTTACCTTCAAGAAGAGAAAAAGCAAAATTTAGCCTTTGAACAAAAGTATAAAGAGTCGGGTTTTGTTTTGGGGGAAAGCTTAGATGATGTTCAAAAAGAGGATTTTTCTGGAAATGCTTCATGTGACACTCGATCCAGGAGTGATATTGATTGCAGTGGTAGAGTTGATTTAATTGATTTTACTTATTGGCTGGAGAATTACAAGCTCGCCTTAACTCCACAACCAACAAGGGAACCAGGGCCACAGCCAACAAGGGAAGCAGGCGGGTGCAATTCAAAATGTGTTAGCCAAGGTTATTCTTCGGGGTATTGTGATGAAGCTGCTGTTTACCCTGGATTAGAAACTTGCAAGGCTGGGGAAATTAACATAGGAGATACAGAAGATTGTTTTGTCCCTTTAGGGACTTATGGCACAAGAAGGGATTGTTGTTGTGTACCGGATTTTCCAGTGCCAACCAATACACCGGCAGGACCGGTTCTCCCAACCAGTACACCCCCGGTTATAGGGGGCCCAACTAATACACCCGCAGGACCGGTTCTCCCAACCAACACACCGGCAGCCCCTGGGGGTGATGCGGTTAAAGAGTTTAATCCACCGCCACCTTAAAATAAATGAAAAAACTATTAAAATTTTTACCATTCTTAATTCTTCTTCTTGCCTTAATCGGAGGTTTGATTTTAGTCAGACAAAGACAGGAGACAAGAAAAGGAGCTGCTTATACCACTGCCAAAGTCTGGTTTCTGCCTACTGATGCAGGAAGTAAAGGCGCTGGCGATAATATGCCAGTTTATTTAATTGGCGATTTGGGTAGCAGCAAAATGACTGGTTTTACTATTAAGATTACTTATTCTCAAGACAAATTAGAACTTGCTTCTAGCAATGATGTTAGTATTCACTCTGCTTTTAACACCGTAATTCAAAAACAAGTCGATCAAAACCAAGGCGCCGTTAATATCAGTGCTATTTCCACCACTGGAGGAATGACTGGAACCTTGAGTATCAATGCGCCGCTAATTAAACTTAATTTCAGAGTCAGGAACAATGGCACTGCTCAAGTCAAACTAGACAAATCCTATCCTCGACATCAAGTTGTTGGTGAAACAACAGGCGCTGACAGAGAAATAGAATTAAAGAATCAAAACAACGATAATGAGATTGGGATTACCTATAATTTTACTGTTCCAACCACCAGTACTCCGACACCAACCAGTACGCCAACGCCGCCAGCAGGAGTTCTAACACCCGTGCCTACTGGTACCCCCACGCCTGAGTGTACTTCCGGCTCCAGATGTATTGTTAACAATACTAAATCTCAAGAGTGTGTTAACGGGCAATGGACCAATACAATCAGTTGTTCAAATGGCTGTGATTCAGCCACCGGCCAATGTAGTGGAGCTCCAATTCGCACACCAACAGAAACGCCAACAGTCGTCAACACTCCCATCCCTACTTCCGCTTTTCTTTCCCAACCAGGTACTCCCATTCTTAACTTCAAAGTCACCTTTACTGGTGTTTTAGACAGCAGCAGTGTTAAGGAAATGCCCAAGGTCTCAGTCAAAATTAAAAAAGAATTTCAACAAATTGCTCAATTTACTGATGTTCAATTAGAACCAGATCAAGGAGCTGCCTTCAAAGGCAGGGTAGTTCTCAGTGGAGTTTCTCCTGGTAACAATTACACCATTTATATTAAAGGCCCTAAACACCTTTCCAGAAAGCTCTGTGAAGATAAACAAACAGAACGCTGTCTTGGCGAAGGAAAAATAACTCTTAATGCCGGTGAAAATACTTTTGATTTCACTGGCCTTCCTCTTGAGCCTGGTGATTTACCAGAACCAGAGAAAGACATGGCTCAAGACGGCATAGTTAACGGTGTTGATTTCACCAACATGAAAGTAAGACTTTTTGCTGATCAATATGCAGAAGAACTAGCCGTAGCTGATGTTGATTTCAATGGTGTTGTTAATGGAAGAGACATTGTTCTTCTTCTCCAAACTCTTTCTTCGAAGTATGGGGAAGAGGAGTAGCCTCTTGACTCTTGACAATTGATCATGGAGAATATACATAGTAATAACTATGTTAATCCTAATCACATTAATTGTTTTCCTTTTTCCCCTGTTTTTTTTTCCTTGGATTACTGATTCAGTTTTTGATGGCAAAAATTTCTTTTTAGCAATAGCGGTTTTAGTAGTTTTGGTTATTGCCGGGATCCGCCTGTTAAAGGCCAAGAAACTTGTTTATTCAATTGCGCCGTTGGACTTTTTAGTTTTTCTCTTTTTGTTGTCCAATTTAGTTTCCTGGTTTTTCTTGCCTTCTGGAACAAAAGTTCGCTCTTTACTTCAGCCATTAGGTTTAGGCACAGTTATTGTTCTAACTCTTTTTTACTTCTCTTTAAGCCAACTTAAATCAACAGGAAAAAGGAAGAAAACTTTAATGGCCTTGCTAATTTCAGCGGCGATTACTAGTTTGTTTTCCGTAACTTTATTTGTCTTGCCTGTTTCTTCTACTGGTTTTTGGGCTAATCAACTTAGCCGTCTTGCCTTAGGCTCGCCAGTGATTCTTGCCCAATTATTAGTTTTAATGGCTGCTTTAATTATTGGCTTGATTGTAAAGGAGGTAAAGGGAAAAGGCGAGTTAAAAAAGTGGTGGCTGGCCCTTTTGGGAATTATTATTTTAGTAGGGGCAGGAACAGCTCTTTATCAAACCTTCAAAATTAAGGTAGTTTTTTTAGATTGGTTTTCCTCCTGGGCAATTGCTGTTGAGTCCTTTAAAAGGAGCCCAATCCTTGGTGTTGGCCCGGGTAATTTTAATACTGCTTTTAATCTTTATCGTCCTATCGAGTTTAACCGAGGTGAAAATTGGAATTTCAGGTTTGGCGCCCCTCATAGTTGGTTCTTACAGCTTTGGACTGAGACAGGCCTGGTTGGTTTAATTATTTTGCTTTCTCTATTTTTCCGCACCATTCGTTCGGCAAAGAAAAATGAGACTGGTCGGCTGCTAGGGTTGACATGGTTGGCTTTACTGCTCTTTCCTGGCAATTTAATTACTGTCTTTATTCTCTTTTTGTCTTTAGCTTTAGTCCGAGGCAAGGGCAAAGAACGGAGTTTTTCTTTAGTTGTTGGTGAAAAAGGAGAAGACAGCGCACCGATAATATTTGGTAGTTTGCTAATTGTTTTTACTATGGTAAGTGGTTATTTTCTCTATCGTGGTTTCCGGTCAGAATTTACTTTTTACCAAGCAATCAAAGCGGCCTCTGAGAATAGAGGCGGGGATACTTACAATTTTCAGCTAGCCGCTATTAATCAAAACCGCTTTTTGTCACGCTACCGAATTTCTTTTGCTCAAACTAATCTAGCCTTGGCCAATAGTTTAGCCAATAAAGGGGAGGATTTGACCGATGATGAGCATCGCCAAATAACTCAACTTTTAGATCAATCAGTTTCAGAAGCTAAAACAGCCGTGGCTTTAGAGCCAAGGAATGTAATTGGTTGGGAAAACCTGGCCCAGATCTACCGCCAGTTAGTTAACGTAGCCGAAGGAGCTGATCAATGGGTAGTGACTACTTATCAGCAGGCGATTGCTTTAGATTCTCTTAATCCTCGTTTACGAGTTGATTATGGCGGTTTGCTTTACGGTATGGACCAGCTTGATGAGGCCGCTAAACAATTTGAAATTGCTGTTAGTCTGAAGGTTGATTTTGCCAATGCTTGGTATAATTGGGCTTGGGTTCTAAAACAACAGGAAAAACTAGAAGACGCAGTAGTCAAGCTTCAACAAGCAGTCAATTTGGTGGCAAGAGATACTCCTGATTATGAAAAATCAATACAAGAATTAGAAGAGTGGAAAAAAGAACTGGGTCAGGAAGCAGCCGCCAGCGAAAAAGAGGAAGCGCCGAAGGAATTGACTCAGCCTGGGCCTTTACCAACACCTCAACTTGAAGAACCGATCCAGCTTCCTGAAGAAGCCGCACCGCCGTTAGAGGAAATGGAGACTCTTACGCCAACTCCTTTTGATTTGGAGGGCGAGCCTATTGAGCCGATTGAATCACCCGAGTCAGTTGACTAATAAACAAAGTTTTGGTCAATTTTCTATCAGCCACCATCTGAATTTCAAATCTTGGTTCAAGGGTTTTTGAATAGCGGCTACAAAGTGGCTGCATTCATTGGTCTCTGGATCAAACGGCACTTTTCTTTTAACTATTAAGACTTGATTTTCATCTTCTCCTTCTGAAACTAAGTATACTTGTGTATTAGGGGAGAGATTTTCATTGCAAATTTTAACCTCTGTTTCACCAGTTGGTAAAATCGCCATCCCTGATAGAGCACTTGAGATAGTCTCTCCTCCCGATGTATGTTGGGATGGTGAGACGGGAGCGGCAATAATAGTATTACTGGCTAAATGCCTAGCTTCTAGCAGGGGCGGCGACTCGGGGAGAGTAATGGTAGACTCCTCGAACGGAATAGACCTTTCCGGAGTGGCCGCATCGGACTCAATTCCCGCCTGAACTATTAAACGTTCTAAACCCTTGATTTCTTTTTTAATTACTTCTCTTTGTTCTTGATCAATTAAAATAGCCAAAATTTGTTGGTAGCTTGTTCTGGCTTGGCTCAGCATTCCTGCCCTTGTTTGATATTCAGCTAATTGTTTGAGTAAATTAGGATCAGTTGGATTAGTCTCAACTGCTTTTTGCAAATAAAAAATGGCTATCTTGATTCCATTAACCTGATAGATACTAGCTAATGATTGGTAGTAATCGCTGTTATTAGGGTCCAGTTTGATTGCTCTCTGCCAATCGCCAATAGCCACTTTTTCTGCTTCAGGCATATAACCTTTAATTGTTTGATAAATCTTGGCTCTTTGGGCCCAAGCTCGGTGATCACTGGGATATTGACCGATAGCTTGATTAATAGTAGTAATCGCCTCATTAATTAATTGAACAATTCTTTGGTTTTGGGCGCTATCTTTTTCTTTTGAAATTTCAATTGCTTTGGCCAAAAGCGACTGGGAGGTGAGAATTTGCTGCTGCAGGGATCCCTTTTCCGAGGCGAGCTCTTCCTCTGAGGTTGTCTTGTCCAAATTTGGCCCACGGACATCTTCGGACGGTGGGATAATGGGACTAAGGATGGATGTGTTGGACCGCTGGTTCGAGGTTAATATTCCCCCAATAACCCCTCCCGCCAAAATCGGCAAAAACCAGATTAGTTTAATATGTAGGATTTTCATTTGTTAGTTAATAATCCAATAGTTGAATCGTATTTCTTTGTTTAATTCTTCTTTTATGGCCACAGTGAAATGATCGCTTGCTTTTTGCTTGACAAACAACACCTGATTTTCAGTATCTGTTGTTGGAGTAATGTAAACCAGCGATTCTGAAGTTAATTTATCACTGTAAATAATTACTTCTTTTTTTCCAGTCGGAATTATTCCTTCACCAGCCGTGGCATTAGTTTTTAGTTTGGCTGAGTCAGTGGCCAAATCGCCAAATTGCGAGCCAGCAATAATTGGTTCGGCCGATGCCGTAGCAATATTGACTTTAGCAAAAGTAGCCGAGCCTGAAGCAATTAAGTCTCCGGCGAATTGCGCCGACCCGCTGGCATCAATGCTGGTTACCACCTCGTTATCAATTCCCTTGACCATTAATTTGCCGAAACCACTAGCAGACTCTCCAGCTAAATTAATCGCAAAATCCCCGTCCTTTCCTTGATATTCCTCTGCGATTACACTGCCATTCACAAACAAGTCTCCATTAATCGTCACACTGCCATTATCCTCAATTACCAAAATTCCAGCTAAAATATCAACTTTGCCTGTTCCACTTGGCTGGATGTAAAGGGTATCAGCCAAAGTAGCAATGGAGTTTTTAGTAATGGCAATATTGCCGACTAGCAAATGTTTGTTAATAAACGCTTCTTCCACTGTCATTTTTCCCTGAATTACTAAACTGGAGGCGATAATTATTTCATCTGACAACCCAGCAGATGACAACCCAGCAGACTCTCCAGGAGTGGATGCGGTGGAGGAATCGGACGGTGGATCTGTCTCCCATTCCTCAGCCTGAGAAGCAAGGGAAGTGCCAGTAACAGTATCCAAAGCTCCAGTGTCATCCTTTTCCACCCCGCTATCATAATTAGCAATTTTGTTAGCTAGCAACTCTTCTAACTCCACCCTAATAGCGCTAATCTTATCAGCCATCAATTCGCCAAAGGTGCCTTTCCTAGTCACAATCTGATCAGCGTACAATGTGCCGGAAACGGTTGCATCCGTGTTAATTTGCATTTGATCTGTGCTAATCGCTTTGCTTTCAAGTGTATTCGTGTCAATTTCTTCTGCTGTAAGATGGCCAATGCCCACATTGCCGCTGAATCCAGCATCACCTTCAACTATCAAATCACCAAAATGGGTTGTTGCCCCATCGCTATCGATTTCAATTAAATCCTCTCCCTCTTGATTACTAATTACTAATTCCTGATCACTAATTACTATTTCTTCTGTTTCAATCAACGGTGAGATGATTTTATTCTCTGCTGTTAATTCTTTTGTTTCCACTAGTCCGGCCTTAACTTTAGCTACAACCAGTTCTGTAAAAGCACCAATTTTATCAACTAAACTATCTTTATTCTTTAAAATAAGATCTCCGTTGTTGTTTTGGGTAATATTTAAATCTCCCGTATCTGTTAGATAAACATCCGGGTCATACCAGCTGAGATTCACAAGTACTATTATCTTGCCTATGTAAGTACCATCAGGAAGTTTAAAGCAGGGTTTCGCAGGATTATTTCCATCATCTTCAGGCCATGTGATAGAGTCAACAGAAGCAATTGCTGGACAATTTGTATCATTCCAGTGACCTGTTGACTCCAGTGCCTTTCCAACAATAGGGCCGGCTTGAGTGGCTTTCATACCAAAACCAGCAAGTGAAGACGAAGTAACAGGATCACTATTAGAGATATACCCACTTGAAGAACTAACCTTGAGTGGTACTCTCCCAGAAACAGTCAGCGGGGCGTATTTATCAAATATTACTGCCTTACCTACTGTACCAATTGAAGTACTGGTATCATTAGCCTTGTCAAGACTTGATAATAAAATTCCCGGTCTAGTTGAAATGATGCCGGTAATATTTGGCGAGTAGGCATCATCTGCTAATCTCACTGTTACTTCTTGACTTTCGTGACTCACAACTAGATCTCCACTTTCCAACCTTTCATCAGTATGTATCATTTCAGCAAAGTCGGTCGATGTTCCTTCTACATTCAAGTTAAGTATTCCAGTACCGTAATTGGCAATCTGCATTGTTCTAGTATTGCTACTACTTTGATAGATGCGAGGGAATCCCTGAACATTGTCAAGGTAAAACACATCACTTGAATAACTTGATCCAGGTTGCAGTGCTATTTGGCCACCTTCGTTTGCATCAATAGCGTTAATATATAAATTAGTACCACCATCATTACCATTGACAACAACAGTATCATTTAAATATAAATTTCCACCATCATCACTAATGCCTCCCCTAGCCTTAATGTCATTAGTAAAATAAGGAGTGCCTCCACTGACAAAAAGACCATTTGGAATTATAATATATGAACTGCCACTGTAGATATAGGGATTAGCAGCTGTTAATGTTAAGCTTCCAGACGCCCTAATATTACCTGCTCCTGGATCGGTACTGTTAGTGGTTAATCCACCATCAGCTCGTAGGTAATCAGCAACATAAGTTTTTTGATCAAAATATCCTGCCCAGCCGCTAGTGCTATTGCCACGTACACCTTGTCCAGTGGAGGTGGTGCCATACACACCCTGGCTGGTGCCGTAGCCATACACGCCGTAGGTGCCGTCGCCACGCACGCCAGTGGTTCCGTCGCCATACACGCCGTAGGTACCGCCGTCGCCATACACGCCGGAGGTATCGCCCGCGCCATATGCGCCGTAGCTTGTGCCGCTGCCATACAAGCCGTAGGTACCGCCCATTGCTCGCACACCGTAGCCTGTGCCACTGCCATACACGCCGTAGGTGCCGCCGCCGCCATACACGCCGTAGCTGGTGCCGTAGCCATACACGCCGGTGTTAGATATGCCAGCTCCGCCGACGCTAAGTTTTGACAACGGCCCCGCCGTCCCAATCCCGACGTTGCCGGTGCTGTACCCGTACGCGTTTAATGTTATTGGGCTTGATCCTCTCGACAACAAATTTAATGGTTGATTGGTAGTTGTTCCTGTTGCGTAGATTGTCTGATACCCAAAACCTATTCCTTGGGTTTGATTATCGTGTCTGAACTCTATGTTATTGGCTGCGGGTCCTGCTGTACCAGCACTTAATGTACCAGTTACGTAAAAAGATGGGGTTGTTGGTGCGGTTCCGGTTCTGGTTACACCACCAACAACATCAAGTTGCCCTAGCGGACTCGTCGTCCCAATCCCGACGTTGCCGCCACTGTCTAGTGTAATTCTTTCTCCACCATTTACAGCGAAAGCTAATTTGTTAGCTTCAGGCATATACATCCCAGCATCAGTGTAACCATAAAAACTATATGTCACATCACTTGGGCTATGTAGAGAGCGTCTAATATATGGCTGTCTCACTGCATGATCCCCAACTATAATACCAGTACCAACACCTCCATAAACATCTAATGTCATTTCCGGCCCCGTCGTCCCAATCCCGACTCTTCCGTTATCTCCATCAACAGTGAGTACATTAGCTCCTCCTGCATATGTTCGAATATCATTGCCGGATCTATAAATATATTCTCCTTCACTAGTAGAACTCCCGAACACAAATCCTTGGGTTCCTCCAGAGTAAATGTTGCCCGAGACCGTTCTTATATGTGATCCAACCGATAGGTCATAAGTGGCGTTGACAGCAGTTCCAATACCTACATCGGCGGTAAAGTAGCCATCTCCAACAACATGAAGTTTTTCTGTTGGATTCGTCGTCCCAATCCCGACGTTGCCCAAGTGGTCTATGGTTATCCCTATTTCCCAATCAGTATCGCCAGTTCCATCTGAAGTGGCGAGAAACATTTTGCCATACTCATTTGTAGAGTCTGTAATTTTACTGCTAATAAATCCTGCCGGCATGACAGTGGTGTTTTCTTGGATGTCAAACTGTATCCCAACCTCATAACTTGTGCTGAAACTAGAATATGAGCGAGTTAGTCTTAATGGCAAATATCTACTGGCTGGTGATCCACTGGTGTTGATAACTCGGACTAAATTGGAGGAGTCAGGATAAAGAGAGATTACATTGCCGATGCTGATTCTTGTAGTACCGCTGCTGTCAACAATATCTCCACCATTAATTTGCAGATCATTACTAATGATTACTCTTTTATCACTTCCACCCCCGTTGAGGGTGATATTTAAGTCGCCATCGCTGTCGGTTTCAAACTGAGTGTAATTGCTGGAGTTATAGCTAGTTCTTAGTTGTTCGCCGGTCGATAGGATGTCTAGCTTAGCTCCCGGCGTCGTTGTCCCAATTCCTACGTTGCCATAATTATCGATTACCATCTTGGTAGTTGGATCTAAATCATGGCTGTGTCTTGTACCGAAGGCAAGTCCAGCATCCTCGTTACTATGATCCGCTCCACTGCCGGTACGGAAGTGCGCGGATTCAATATATCCTGTAATTTTCCCTTCCTTTTCGAACCGTATACCTGTTGCTGCTTCTCCAGTCTTCCAATTTCCACTTGAAGGATTTGTTATTTTTAAATATGTAGTACCTGCAGTGGGATCATTTGATCTATAAATTTCTAAAGGTTCATCCGGAGTCGCTATCCCAATCCCGACGTCGGCATTTATGAAATTTATCTCTCCTGCATTCATATCAATATATTCACTTGAAGTATCTTGTCCACCTGATCCATTACCATATCCAATCCGAATATTTGGATTGGGGGTATTAGTATAGGTGTGGAATCTAAAATTATCTGCGGCAGTAGAATATAAGAGAGCTCCTCTAGTACTAGTACCAACTTCCAATGTCCCACTGATGTCTAGTTTATTGTCTGGATCCGTCGTTCCGATACCGACGTTATCTCCAGTATTAGTAAGATAAGTAT
Source organism: uncultured Gammaproteobacteria bacterium (assembly GCA_964428655.1). GTDB lineage: Bacteria > Patescibacteriota > Microgenomatia > UBA12405 > JAHJSD01 > CAYRYE01. The sequence continues at coordinate 230,236 of CAYRYE010000002.1, read as the reverse complement.
CAGTTCCAGAGCGAGTCCAGGGACCGCCACCACCAACAGAGCCGGTAGCCGCATCATAGACTTCATTAAAAGCGCCAATAATATTTTCATCAGTGTAATTTGTTCTGAAAGTATTAATATCAGCGGCCACATCAGAAAAAGCAATTGGTGTCGTATCAGTTGCTCCCTTAACATAAGCATCATAAAATTTAATTGTTCCTGTATCGCCGCTGGCATCACCGGCGTCAAAAACAATATCTCCGGCATTATAAGTAGATAAAGTCAGATCATTGCTTTCAAAAGATTCTCCAGCATCAATATATAAAGGAGCATAAGATTTTATATAAGAAGCGGTTTGGTTAGTAAAAATTATGTCGTAAGCTATTGACACATCTCCTGTAGATGTAAATTGATGGGGAAGAGCAGAGGTTATCTGGGTTTCTGAGACAGAGAATAAAGAGGAACTATTATCTAACACATTAAATAAATTATCAGCATTACCATTACTGCCAATGTTGATAGCAAACAGATCACCGGTAAGAGTGGCAGCAGAACCAGGCGACCAATCCAGATTAAAACCAGTAAAGCCGGTAGATGTAGAAGTAGAGGCCAGGTGAAGTAGGGAAGTGGGCCCCGTCGTCCCAATCCCCACGTTGCCGGTTTGTTCTATAACCATTCTTCTCGCAGCACTATCTGTTTCATCCACAAATGCTAACTCGTTTTCCGAAGCATCCCAACTAATTCTCATTTCTTTTGTATCAGCTTCTTTGAAATAAATGTTTGAGTCGTACCCTGCGGCTCCTGTTAAATGCAACCCCATCCATGAATTAGTACTTTCAAACTCAACTAAATCATTACTCGCTTTGGTTAAATGGAGAGGCATTCCTGGCCCCGTCGTCCCAATCCCGACGTTGCCACTATCGTCAATGGTCATCTTTGTCCCTGCATTTACCCTGAAAGACATATAGTCTGTATTGTGATCGTAACTAACTGCTCCTGCGTCTTCGTCAGCAGTGTCGCCAAACATAATTGCCGTATCACCTTCTGCACCACCTAAAATTGAGATATTAGTATTGTTTCCAGCAGCTTCTGTATTGGATACAACCAGATTGGTACCACTAAATAAGGAGGGGATAGTGCCAGATGTACCCATCACATGAAGTTCTGCCTTGGGATCAGTCGTCCCAATCCCGACGTTGCCGGTTGTTGTATTTATCACCAGGTTCTGAGCTAGAAGTCCTGCTCCACCACCTAAATATGTATATCCGTTACTAGAACCCAAGTATGTGGTTGTATCCTCATCCGTAACTAAAATTCTTGCCGAATCATCTGTACTGATAAATCTTGTAATTTCATTATCAGTTCCGGCATTTACATCGAGTTTATATCCCGGCCCCGTTGTCCCAATCCCCACATTGCCGCCTATTACTGCTAGTTTGGCAGTGCCGGCGCTGGTTGTACCAATACCTACATTGTAGGAAGTGCTATCAGGATGAACAGTGTTAGCGCCAGAGTTATAGTCCCACGGACCAAAATCCAGGAAGGTAGACTCACAAACCCCACCCAAACATATAGAACCATCCACCTCTAATTCATCCTGAACATATACATCAGAAGCATCATCAGAAGCAAAATTAGCTGTTCCTCCGGAGCCGAAACGATTATAAACATATTCAGTAGATGAGCCGGCGTGATAAGCTCCAGTAGTAGAGGATATTCTCCAGGAATCGCCATATACTTCATTTGCTCTGAAAAGGATGTTATCACCTGAGGCAGCTCCCAGGTATGTGATGGCAGAGTAGAGGTAAGTGTTTGATGAGGTAGCTTGGACATAAAAATCTGCCATTGTAGCAATTCTTCCTGCGGAATCACTCCAAAAGTATTGATCGCCGGTGGTAGCGCCAATATAGGTATTACCTGTTGTTAGTGTATTGCCTGCAACGTGTAGTGTAGCGCTTGGATTTGTCGTCCCAATGCCGACGTTGCCGCCTTCTTCGAGAGTCAATCTGGATGTTCCATAACCACCAGCATCATCTTCTGTAATGTAAAAATTTCTATCGCTTGCGGTTCCCATACGCCAGCTTTGTCCTCCGTCATTATTAATGAAGCCAATCTGTAGTTCTCCGTTATCTGCTGAACCAGCTCTAGACATTACATTTAAAGGGACACCTGTGCTTGCATCATTATGAATGTCTAACCTTGCCCCCGGCCCAGTCGTTCCAATCCCGACGTACCCCGTGCTTCCATCTAAAAAGAGTAGTTCGTCTGAGGAGCTGGAATTGTAATATCTAAGATCAACATCAGTAGTGCCACTGTAGAGATTAATACTGGTGTTATCGTCAACAGTCATTGCATCAACAAACTCAGTGTAGTCTAAAGAATCAGGAGTAACCCCTTCACCACCAATTGTTTCCCAAGTGGCTAAACCACTAACATTTGAAGTTAATACTTTATCAGCTCCCGGACTTCCACCTGTAATTTTTACTTGTCCGGCCACTTCTAATTTTGCCCCTGGATTAGTCGTCCCAATCCCAACGTTGCCGCTAATTGGTTGTAAAACCAGTGGATCCCATTGAGAATCTAGTGTTCCTGCTCCCATCCAGCCGTAATTGTTTGTTGTGTTATATCCTATCAATGTTCTCTTATTAGTGTCAGTTGCTCCTGTAATCATAAACTGCGCTTGACTTATGCTTGTAACCTGATCTTGTGAAACATTTAACTTCACAAGTGGCCCCGTTGTCCCAATCCCAATATAGCCAGAACTTGAATCAACATAGAGTTGGTTGGTATTGACTGCTACATCTCCTGTTCCTGAAGTAGTGATATTCAAGTTCTGGTTGGCTGTAGGTTCAAGGTTCAAGGCTCCATTTGAAGTAGAGATAGTTAGATTGCCGCTGGAGTCAACTCCTAAATCTGCATAATATCCTGTTCCATCATCTGTTAATCTTGCCTCCAACCCTGAACCTCGAACCTCGAACTGCGCGTTTGGCCCCGTCGTCCCAATCCCGACGTTGCCACCGGACTCAATTCTAATTCTTTCATTTGAAATTGCAAGGCCGCCAGTGTAAAAGCGGATGTCGGCGTTAGTGTCAATAGCAACAACATCTAGGCCAGCGGCAGTATCATAAGCAGTGAATCCAACCCGATCAGCAAAATGCGCTCCCGTACCACCACCAGTATAATTACTTGGAAGAGCAGCAAAAATACCATTACTAGTAGCAGAGTCAAAATAAAATCCAGCAGCTGCTAAGGTGTCATTAGTACTGTTTGTTACTTTTATAAGAGTGGATTCGTTTTGGGCTATGGAAACTGTAAGTTCTTCATCAGGTGCGGTTGTTCCAATCCCGACGCGTCCATGATAAGTAGGATCGCCTCCAAAGAATACATTGTCAAGCCAAGAAGCACCTTCATCTATACTTTCAGAGAAAAAAAGATTACCGCCGCTATTCATCATTCTCCAGTCATAGTAGTCATTATCAGTTCTTTCCAAAACAACTGCCGAGCTTATATGGTCAGTTGAAGTGATTTTTAATTGTTGAGCACCACTGCCGCTAATTTCAAGAGGACTATCCGGCCCCGTTGTCCCAATCCCCACGTTGCCGGCATCAGTAATGACAAAGTCAGTAAAGTTAATAGGATAAATGTATAAACCATCATCTATCCATAGACCAGATCCACCCGTTTCCAAACTCTCAATATGGGCATCTAAATCATCTAAGACTCCTTGAACATTAACTTCATCACTATTACTAAACTCATCATTAGTTCCTACTACATAAGCACCAGAATCAGTTGGTCCTGTTATCTCTCCCAATGAAGTAGTGCCAAAGAACAAATCAGTTGAAGCTGTGATGTTAAGATTGTCTCCTGAGCCTAGGTTGACATTTTCTCCTGCTGGATCAATAGTTAAATCAGCAGAAGAAAGAATCTGAGGAGTAGTTATATCTGTAGTAAAGATAGGTGAAGTAGCAAACACAAGAAGACCTGATCCTGTGTTATTCGTGACTGAGTCGTCAACATTAGCCGAGGTGATGGAATTGGTTAATTGTCCTCCTGTGGTGGTAGTGACTAAACGATTAGCGGTTAAACCACTAAAAGTAATAGTGCCTGAAGACGTTATTCCAGTTGCTGCCGCAATGGCTCCAGTCGAGTTTACCTGGAATTGAGAAGTAGAACCTACTGAGAGTAAAGCTTGAGGATCTGTTGTCCCAATCCCGACGTTGCCCGTACTTTCTAATCTCATAACTTCTTTAGAAGTTAAAGAACCATCTCTGATTCGGAAGAAAATATCACCAGCACCACTTGCCCAATCCAATCCAATCAATCCCATAGCTCTATTTGTTGTTCTTGCCCTAAAAGATAGACCTGCAAATACTGCTGACGCGTCAAGATTTTGAATTTGAATCTGCCCTACTTCTAAATCCTGATCTGTTGGAATGCTATCTGAATTATCATCTTGAACTGTTAATTTCTGTCCCGGCCCAGTCGTCCCAATGCCGACATCGCCATCATCATAAATTGAGCTAGTGGTAGTTATGTAACTAGATGACCATTTGGGGATGTAATTGTTTATTCCAGCTACAGTAGTAAAAGCAGTAGTGCCACCGGGAGAAAGGAGAACTCCTTTAGTGAAGGTGCCTATTCCAGACCCACCTCGGCTGACTGAGAGGTATTGCTCTCCAGTAATAGTGTTGGCATCACTCCAATAAGTAACATAGTCGGCTGTAGAAGTAACTGCGCTAGGAGCCGAAGCAGTATTGCCTTTCAGCATTCCTGTTAAAGCTCCTGTACCTGCTAGAGCAGAAGCTGCTTTATATATTAAACCTCCTTCAGCTACCCCTGAAAGATCAGCATCAGTTCCTCCTCTAGTCATGTCAAGATACTGTTCACTATTCATTACTCCTGTAGCAACATAGGTAGGTCCATTAGTGCTAAGATCAGAAAATGTAATGGTTCCAGAAGAGGTAATGCCTGTTGCTGCCGCAATGGCTCCAGAAGAGTTGACTTGAAATTGAGAAGTAGAACCAACTGAAAGTAGGGCAGAGGGTTCAGTTGTGCCAATTCCCACATCACCGCCTGATTTAAAGGTGACTGTATAGGCGTCGTTAGTACCAAAAAAAATGTCACTTGCTGTTGAAGTACCAAGATATAAATCTCCACTAGTTACTAAAGTGTTTCCGTCAACATAGAGATTAACACCTGAATCCTGAAATAAGGCAGTGGCATTAGATAATGTCATTGCCCCCCATGTTCCAATAGTGTCATTTCTATAAGTATGTAATTTTGCCCCTGGCTCCGTAGTTCCAATCCCCAACCTATCATCAGTATCATTCCAAAAGAAATTAGCATTATCTTCAGTAAGATCTCCTAAACTATCAGCAAAGATAACTGATCCTTCAGAAAATCCTGGAGAGATAGTACCAATTAAATTATCAGCATAAACATTAGCCCATCTAATAGTGTCAGATCCTAAATCATAGTCGCTGTCAGTCTGAGGACCAACATTGCCATCCACCTGAAGTTTAAAGTTATTAGGGTTTGTCGTCCCAATCCCGACGTTGCCGGCGATGTAGGTGTGGCCTGAAGCATCAACCGAGAATTTTTCTGTTGGCGTTGAGCCGGACATAAATTGGATAAAGTCATAGCCGGTGGCAACTGAAGCGACTTCACCAAAATACATTGCTCCGGAAGTAATGTTGCTGTTGGTGGCAGTGACAAAGCCGCCGATGCCGTTGCTGGTATAACTGCTTGAAGGGGCAGAGCCATCAAAAATCAAATCTAAAACACCTTCACCGTCAGGATTGATACCAATGTCGCCATCAGAAGTATTAGGAGTTTGCAGTAGTAATGATTGGCCCTTGATGGCAAAAGTGCCGCTGGAGCTGGTGGCATCTAGGGTAGGTGAAGTGACACCGATGCCAATGTTGCCACTGCTGTCTATATATAATATGTTGCTTGTGCCGGTTCCTGGCGGAAATCCTTGTAGAGTTTCAGCGTTTAAGGCATAGGCTGAGGTGGCAATTGGTTGACGGGGATCAAGTGTTTCGCTGGCTACAGTTACTTCTAACCAAATGCCAATATTTTCAGTGAAGACCGAGGAGTCAATTGCTCCGCCGCAAGCGTCAGAGCCACTGGTCGCTCCTAGCCGGACTGAGAAGATGCCGTCTTCATCAGGGTTAATGCCGCAGGTGTTTGATTCCCAAAGACAATCTTCATCTCCACCGCCATCACAATCAACTTCTGTTCCATTTTCCTCTACTTTCCAAAGTTTAAAAACAAAGTTGGTTGAGTCGGTGATTGGCGTGTCTTGGTCGTCAGTCAACCGGCCTTGAAAGGAAAGGACTCGTGATGGAGCTGTGAGGGTGGAAGGATAGGCTAGTTGCTCTGGAGCTTTCTTAATAAATTGATCATAAATGAATAGGCCCAGAGCAACGGTCATGATGGCAATGGCGCCGAACTTGAAGTAGGCGGGAACAGAGGAAAGAGTATTTAGTATTTGGTATTTAGTATTAAGTATTTTATGAGAGACTTGTTCTTTGAATGTTTTTGGTTTAGTGCCGCCAATTATTCCGATTCCGATCCCAATTCGGGATTGTTCCTTGGTGGCAGCCCACTCTGCGAATTTCTTTAGCGCTATCGCCTTTCGTCTGATAGTCGCCTCACTTTTACCCTGTACTCTCAAGGTTTCTAAATAGTGTCTGATTTGATTTAGTTGTAGTAATTTGTTTAAATCCATACTTACTGTTTACTAATTACTGACTATGGTGATCCGCTAGAAGGACCGAACCTAATAGCAGATTCCTGATTATATAAATTTTCAATTTGTAACGGGGTTAAGGCATAATTAAAAATTTGAACATCATCCAATAATCCCTGGAAATAATCACCATAAATGTATGTAACTTGCTGTTGCTGCACACCAATGTATCTAATTAGATAGTCAGCGGAATCGCTATTTGCTGTTTCGGTATCAGTAAGAATACCATCTACATAAAGGTACGAATTGCTCGGCCCAAACACTAGATTATAATGATGCCACTGACCATCCGTTGTATCAATACTTGTTGAAAAAAATTTAACCCATTCATTATTGGTGTTAGATTCTACTCTGATTTGATTAGGGTAACTTGTATGATCAACCTCTATCATTCCAGCGAAACTACCTATTGCTTTTGAAAAGATACACTCATAGTCACGTTCATTTCTATTCATCCACCACGATATTGACCAGTTATCAGAATCTAAGGAGAGGTTGTTTGTGAGGGTGACATAATCATCCCCTCCATCAAAATCCAAAGCAGTATTGTATTTCCCCTCAACCCAATCATCACTTGTCATTGAGGCTTCAAGATCCCCATTATTCTCATTTCCTGAAGCATCATACACAATCATTTCCTGATTTTCATCAAACCTCCACCATCCCACCGGTCCGCCCCGATTATAATCCCAGGCGATCTGGGATGCAGATCGGGCATAGTCATAAATTTTGACATGGTCAAGTTTGCCATCGAAAAAATTATCACCTGTCGCTCTTGCTCCAATAGTTGTATTAGTGTCATTTGAAGCCATAGTTCCAGTCCAGTTAGCAGTATTGGATATAGCTGATCCGTTTAGAAAAACTTGAAAGTTGGGTGTTGAGGCGCTGTTGTAGACTGCGACTATATGGGTCCATTGGTTAGTAGGGAACTTATCTGTAGTTGATCCGGTCAGCCCGCGCGCGGCTCCTCCACTATCATAAACAAAGAAACCAATGGAATTATCAGCACTTCGGAGATCCAAACAATAGTTAGTTGTAGTTCCTGTTCCTTTAGAGATTATAGCTTTTTGATTAGCTGAGTCTGTGGTATATGCCCAAGCTTCAAGTGTAAACGAGTTAGTGATATCAATATCAGCGGTTGAGACATATTGACTTGAAGTTCTGGTGAAATCAAGCCCTGCTCCTACTTTTCCTTGTACCCATGTTGGGGAATTAGCAAGGGTGCCAGTGTAGTTATTTCCACTCGTATCATAAGCATAAACTCCTGTTTTCTCATCCATTTTCCACTCTCCCACAGGAGAACAGGAAGCAGTGGTATCTCCCGGAGGACAATAACCTCTTTCTGAAGAAAAATCTGCATTTCCAGAAGCATCAGTGCTTAATGCTCCCAAAACCATTGCTTTTCCTTGGTTGTAGTCTATAAGAATTTCTTCTTGGGTTAAGGTGGTGTTATAGATTTTTGCCTCATCAACTAGTCCATCGAAACAAAATGCCCAATCAGCGGAGCAAGAACCATTCCTCGAAGTTCCAATTCTATATTCTCCGGTTCCGAAATCCCTGAGTGTTCCAGTCCAACTGCCAGTACCTTCTAATTTTCCATTGACATAGATTTTTATAGAGTTGTCACTGGTATCAGCCACGCCAACTACATGGTTCCAATTATCAATAGAGAAGGTATTGGAAGAGGTTGTGGCAAATGCTGTACCATCTGAATTACGAACATGCATGATCATTTTCTGAGTGTAGTAGTATCCAATTAGTGTATGGTATCCTGGTCTACCCACTGCTGTCATAACATTATTTGTGCCAGAAGAAGGAATGGAAGCTGGGTTCATCCAAGCAGAAAAGGAGTAGCTATTATCAGTTACATCTTCAAGCTCTCCTGATCCAGGAATGCTTACGTAAGTGGCGTTACTGCTATCGGAGAAACTTAAAGCCTTGCCAATTTTGCCAGAGTTTGACCAAGTGGGAGAATTAGTTAGAGTGCCATTTTCAGCATGTAGTCCACTATCATAAGCTGTTGTTCCATATCCCTCATCAAACTTCCAATAACCAACTTGACTTCCAACAGGACTGCCTCCAATTGGATGGCCCGCATTCATATCCTCCACAATCTGCCCTGGAGTCCGGGCGTAGTTGTAGATACGGACATCGTCAAGAGAGCCATTAAAATAACCACCAGTACCAAGATAGTTGGTTGCCAGATAAGTATCTCCGCTAATATCCTTGTCTGTATATGCCTGATCTGAGCCAAATTTAACGCCATCAATATATAATGAGGCAGTAGAAGTACTGCTGTTTAATACTAAAGCAAGATGGTGCCATTCACCGTCATTTGGTGTGTCCCCAAATGATTTCCAGGCGCCGTCATAAAAACCAATTTGCCCAGACACACTGGAAAACCAGGCAAAAACAAATCTGCCTGTAGTTGAATCAAGTAGGTAGTCATAAGTTGTATCTCCTAGTGAGCTTTTTGCCCACATTTCAATAGTATTGCTTTTTGTAGTACTGGTAAAACCAGTTATATTAACACTGTCATTACCGTCAAAGTTTAATGCACTACCATATTTTCCTAAAACCCAGCTACTTTCTGATAGACCACTCATTGTTCCGTCATAGTCGTTACCCGATCTATCATAAACTGTAGAAGTTCCTGTATGTTCATCAAGGCTGTAATAGAGAACAGGCCCCGGAGCCCAGTTATATAGCGCGCGGATTTCCGCTGAACTTAATGCGCGCTGATATACGCGGACTTCATCAATTTCACCGGCAAAATCATTCCAGGTGCCGCCAATAACTAGATTTTTGACAGCAGTTCCTCTAAGGCTGCTGATTGGCGCTGAGACAGAATTAGTTTGTTTTTCACCATTTACATAGCCATAAATAGTTTGACTATCAGCATCCCAAGTCATAACAACGTGCTGCCATGTGTCAACAGCGAGAGCGGCATCTGATATGCTTCCGTAATATCTATTACTGCTGCTATCTTCAACAAGCCCTCTTAAACCGGAGGAGTTGGTATAAAAAAGAAAGGTAGCACTACTGCTATCGCCATATTGGTCAACAATGCTATCGCTAACAGCGCCGTCTGGTTTAACCCAAGCCGAAACAGTTAAAGCTGTTGCTCCATCTACTGGTCCTACTACGCCCATATCTACATAGTCATCTGTGCCTCCAAGACTTATACTGTTTCCAAACTTTCCTGCTGTATCATCAATGTTATCGCCAGTCCAAGTTCCCGAATTCCCATTTCCAGAACTATCAATAGCTGGAGTAGAGGTTTCTTCTAATTTCCAATACCCAACCAATCCATCATTAAGATAAGAAGTATCTTCAGCTCCTAGAACCGCACTGCCTCCATGAGCACCAGCCCCTCTGATATAGTCAGTTTTTACCTGGGCGGCTGTTCTAGCATAGTCATAGACTTTTGGCTCATCTATGAAGCCCTTAAAATACCCGCCAGTGGTTTCTCTTGCTCCAATAAGAAATTCAGTGTCTGAAATTTCTCCCCAAGTTCGAGTACCTGAATCTTTTAAAAGACCATCAACGTATAGATGGGCAGTGTTGCCATTTTTAACTAGAACAGCATGATGCCATTGATTGTCAATAACGCTTGTTGTCCAGCGAATGCTGTCGTTATTATCGTTTTCATATATTTCCCCTTCAATTCTTTCTTGATAGAGCCGCAAATTAAATATGTCATATGGTGACGAAGATGTATCCCTAATTCCCATTATATTTGGATAATTTGCCTCTGTAGTTGTATCTCCAGTTCTAAACCAAACAGAATATGTAGCGCTTGCTCCAGAAGCTATTGTAGTTACGTTGCTGTCAGTACTTCTTAAATAATCTCCAGATCCGTCAAAGTATAAACATTTTCCAGAGAAGCAATCTTCTTCTGATCTCCAAGCGGCACCTGTGATCTCAAGATCGATATTATTAGTAGTTTTATCCTGAGCGACGGTTCCGTAACCGGAGTCGAAGGACCAATACGCAACTGGTTTTTCTCCATCTCCGGTGGAGCCAAGTTCTAAAGTACCAAAGGTAATAAAACCATCACTTTCACTTAGATACTGAGCAGCTACCCAATCAGCAGAACGGGCAGTACTATCAATCTGGACTTCATCAATATCACCACTCCAGTTGTAAGTAGAGTAGTCATTGCCAGCAAGAACAGTAATAGTCTCTGCTAGTCTTAATTCAGCAGAATCAGAGGTCAGAGTGTTAAGAGCGGCAATTGAAGTATCAGAAGCTACTTCAGCTCCGTCAATATATAACTTGATGGAAGAAGTATCGTCTTTGACAGCGACTAAATGATGCCAACTGCCGTCATCATAAGCATTTGTATCAGTATAAGTAGTAGCAGTAGCATGGAGCAGGTTTAATTTACCACTATCATAATAGCTGATTACCGGATAATCATTGCTATCTAACTCCAGAGAGCTAAATAAATAATCAGATGCGCTGCCGCGGATATGAGTGAAGCTTTCATCACTGCCGGCGCAATTAACATCATTGCAAATTGTCAAAATATGGTTCCAATGAGCTAAAGAAGTGTGAAGAATTACTGGGTAACCTGAGTCATTAAGTTCTAGGTCGATATAGTAATATCCTTTATCCATATTAGTACTTTCTTCTACATAGTTGCTGGTTTTAGTAGTACAGTTAGCATCACTGCAATGGATGAGCTTAAGATCAGAGCTGGCTCTATGGGTTGCAATAACTGGATAATCATTTGAATCTAGTTCAAGCGAGGCATATCTGCCAATAGTTCCTGAAGTTTCTACGGTAACAATATTGCCGCTTTGATCACCAGTACAGCCGGCATTGTCGCAGTGGGCTAGTTTAAGGTCATAGGTAGTGTTATTATGATAAGTCATGACTGGATAACCATTGGTGTCAAGCTTCATCCAAGTAACACTGATATAAGGATAATCGATTTCAGTGTTGTCAACAGTAACAGTATTGCCGCTTTCATCACCATCACAGTTAACATCATCACAATGAACCAGTTTTATGGCTGTATTAGTGGCGTCATAGTAGGCAATCACCGGATAGCCATTAGTAGTATCTAGTTGAAGAGAAGGGTAGTCGCCAACATTACCGCCGCTGTCAACTGTGTTAATGGTATTGCCGCTGGAGCAATCAGTACTACCACAATGAACAATTTTTAAATCTTGGCTGGTGTTATAATGATAAGCAATAACTGGATAGTTATTTGAATCAAGTTGAAGAGAGGGAGTACGGCCAACATCGCCGCTGCTATCAATAGTGGTAGTAGTTGTGCTCGTGCAGGTAGCGTCATTGCAGCGGACAACTTCTAAATCATCATTAGTTTCATCAAAAAAAGCAATTACTGGATAGCCATTAACACTGTTTAATTTCATATCATGTTCTTCAACAGTTCCACCTTGTCCGTCCATGTCAACTTCTGTATTTGCGGGCGTAGTGCAGGCGCTGTCATCAGGACCAAAAGAACTGTCATCATCAATGCCAAAGCAGGGATGACCGCCATAATCCAGCCAGAGTTTATATCCCTGGTCAGCATCATAGCGGGAAAGGAGAAAGTTTTGTGAAGCGTCATCACTTTTAAACCACATTGAAGCAGAAAAATCTCCGGTGCCAAAATCAAAGTCCGAGTCATAACTTTGGGTTAACTTAGGACTAAGTCTATAGAGATTGATATCATAACTGCCTGTTTTACCTCGGCTATAACAAGCAAACACAGGATAGTCATTGCTATCCAACTCCATAGTGGGATAATTACAGTAATATTGGTTATTTAGAGTAATATATTGTTCACTGTCAGTAGTGCAGTCAGCGTCAGAACAGATAAAAAGCCGGGGGTAGACGCTGTAATGAGTAATTATGATTGGAATACCAGAACTGTTTAATTCCATCCAGGGCTGGCGGGCAGTACCGGTGGTGAGGGTTTTTGGTGTTTCCACGCCGGCGCAGTTAGCATCATCGCAGTGAATATAAAAAAGGTCGCCAATGGTTTCATCATAATAAGTAATCATGGGATATTCGTCAGTAATATCAAGTTGAAGAGAAAGATAGCGGTATTGGTTGGCGCCGTCAACAGGAGACTCAGTTGATTCACCAACGCCATCACAATCAACATCATTACAGCGAGTTACTTTTACTTTGCGAGTAGGATCAGCAGTGTGGTGGTAGTAAGCAATCACCGGATAGTCATTGTCATCTAATTGTAGAGAGATGCTGTGGAGATAGGCGCTGTTGGCAGTGGCATCAACAGTTTCCGTGTTATAGCTGGTACAATCAGCATCATCACAATGAATTAGTTTAAGGGCATCATTACTGTTGTCAAAATAGGCGATGGTTGGATAGCCAGAAGAGTCTAATTGCATTGAAGGCCAACGACCGGTGTCGCCCACCGTGTCTAGACTTACCGGAGTTTCTGTACCAGTGCAATTAACATCATCACAATGAACAAATTTTAAATCATCACCAGTATTATCCCAGTAGGCAATGACAGGGTAGTCGTTGGTATCTAATTGAAGTGAAGGGTAGTAGCCAGTATTTCCGGAGCTTTCAACCACCTCAAGACTTTCATCATCGCCTTTACAATCTGGGTCATTGCAATGGAGCAGCATTAAGTCATTGTCTGTGTCATCAAAAAAAGCAATCACCGGATAATCATTAGAATCAAGTTTTATTGAAGGATATAGTTCTGAAGTACTACCAGCCTGATTGGGAACAACCTGGGGTGTGCCCATGGTGGTAAAACTGCCTCCCATTTGACCGGTGCTGGTATATTTGTCAGTCGTGCCTGAGCTGGTGATGTTGTTGCTGTTGCCTGAAGAATCAGAAACAGTGGAGGTCGCGGCATCATCATTCAAATGCCAAACCCCTTTATAATTGCTGTTCCAGGTAGCATCAGCGTCTTGGGCATCAGAAGCGCTTGGATTGCCCCAGTACATGTAGATATAGTCTGTAGCCGAAGAACCGTCTATTTGAGGCACCTTGACCCAGAGATAAGCTTCTTCTCCAGATGCGTCAAAAGATTCAATTTCATAATCTAAAAGGTTAGTGCCTGCAGAATCAGTAAATCTAATATCCTGACCGCTTGACTGGGCCTGGCTAAAGGTAAAATTAGTGCTGGTCAGCTTGACCATAGTAGGGAAGTTAGTTAGATTTTCACTTTGTCCAGAGTTGTCAAAGGTAAGTTTTTTTCTGTAAGTCCAGGCGCCATTGTACCAGGCAGCCTCGGCTAGTTGGGGGTTTTTGTTGAGGAATAAAACAATTCCAGTTAAGGTAGTCAGGACGGCGAGAATGGTAATCAATGTCCGCAGGCGGAAATTAGCCAGCATATTGAGACTATTTTTTAGTCCTTTGCAAATTGAATATTTCATTGTTTTACTGTCGGCCGCTAGACATTTTTCGATATACCAGATACCAAATACTGTCTTGCATCAGCTATATAATTTTTAATTGTATTTTTGCTCATATTTTCAGTTTTCAAATAACTGCCGAATTTGGAGAGTAGATCATGGACTTCTTTTTCTTTTGGACCTAATCTTGATGGATTTTCCAATTCCAGAGCAGGGTTTTTCTTCATCCAGTTTTGATTTAGGCAGAATTGGCAAAAAATTCTAATAGTTGCCAGCTTTCTCTTGGTAGTTGATTTGCTGATATTACTGGTTAAAAGATGGTTTTTGTAGTCAGATAAAAGTTGGGGAGTGATTGATTGGATTTGGAATGTTTGTTCCCTCCACTTTGAGAGAGTCGTTTCACCGTCCCGAAGTAGTCGGGAGGAATGACTTAGCAACCATTTCCAGAACTGGCGGAAGTCAGATAAATAATTTTTGACACTCCTAGGAGAGAGGTTTCTTATTTTTAAAAGGTAGAGTTGGAATGTCCTTTCTAGCTTAAAATATTGCATTTTCGGTAAATGTTATACCAGTTATACAAGTTATAAAGTTTAAAATAGCTTCAAAATTCAGATTACACTATAATAAAAGTCTTGTCAAGTACTTAACTTGATAGCCTTTGATATATTTAGAACGAGTTATTTTGAAAGATTTGTTAAGGGAAATCTGCGGGGATTCTTGACCTTATAACTTGATTTTCTTTTCATAGTGTTTTCACGATATAGTATGGAAATAACTGATTAGTATCTTTGTGTAACTTAGTACAGCTTAATGAAGCAAAGACTAAGGAGAAACTGCGGGAATCTTGAACAATGGCATTTCACATTTGATTGTTTTTGGCTGATTCCTTCGGTCCTGTTCCGACGTTTTGAGGACGCAGATGATCTGCTGGCATCATTGTTTGCATCAAAACTGTCTGTGAAAAAGGGAAGTTTTTCACGAAAATTACTTAGAATAAATCATTATAGGAGGAGAATTTATTTTAGAGGCTATTGGTTGGCAGACATTGTAATGATTTGCTATAGAAAACTGATCTATTTAAAATCGACTTTCTAAGGGGAAAGTTTATTATTTTTTAATTTGATTGTTTTCAGACTTGATGTCAATTCTCAAAAACAGATTTATATTATAAGATTGCCGATTTTTCTAATTGACAAGTTATTTCTTTCATGTTTTAATTTAATTATGCCAGACAAGGTAGCTCCCGTGGAGCAAAAGAAAACAAAATTGGGCTTGATATTAGTGATTTTTATTTCGATTATTGGTCTTTTTGTTTTGGCTAAATATGCAGTTCCCCAGGCTTTAGTTTATTTAACCAAAGCGGCTAAGCCTAAAGATTATTCTTTAAGCAATTCATATGTTTTTGGGGCTCCTTTGGTAGTTTCAGCGGACGGTCAAACTAAAGTAAGAATTAGTGCTTTTTTATTAAATAGTCAAGGTATTGGTGTTCCTGATAAGCTAATCTCACTGACAGTTGCACCAAAGACAGCCGGAACAGAGGGTGAGGTTCAAATTAAAGAAGTTCAGCCTGGTACTGATAAGTTCGGCAAAACAGTTTTTGAAATTGTCAGTGATTATCCCGGCCAGTTTGTTGTTACCGCTTTAGTTGATGGCCTTGAGTTTCCTCAGAGTGTAACGGTTACTTTTAGATAAGAATTTTAAAACTTTTAGTTTTTAACTGTTACTTTTAGTTTTTTTACCTCGTAGCGTGTTTGCTCTGCTTTGGGGCGTTCTTAGATTTTAGTTTAAAACAGATTATACTGATTGAGGTAATTAATAATGCAATTATTGTCTCCCAGCGGAATAAAAAGCTGAAAAGCCAGCGCAGAACGTGATAGACAAAGCGAAGGATCTTTAAAAGCAGCCATTGCCACCAAGATAAGGCTAAAAATTCAATAGTATTACTTTGGGCGGTTGGTGTTTCATCAGTGAGCTGAGGGCCAACAAAGAACCTCCAGCGGGTTGATTTTTGGGTTGGTAGATTAAAGGAGAAAAAGCCTTCCTTGCTGGCGGTGATAGTTAGTTTTGGCCCTTCCCGGGCAAAGGCGGCGGGAATGATAACGTCGATGATTTCTTGCCACCAAGAGCGCTCTTGTTCAAAAAGGAAAGTTTTGATCTGAGCATTGGGAAAAGCGCGGCCTCGGGCTTCAACTAATTCGTTTTGACGAAAAATCTCTTTATCAAGTGAAATTGTTGGCGAGAGCACAATACCTGAAATAGTTGTTTTAGTTTGAGGTGGGGGAGGAGGAAAGCACAAAGGATTATTGGCAATACTATCGGTGTCGTAGCTGATAAAGCAAAAATCACCCGTTTGCAAAGGAGCTAAAACCGAGCGAAATAGAAAAACACCCTCGTTGTCGGCAATAGTAGTTACTTGGATATTGCCTTCAGTTGAATAAAACTCCACCTTAGCCCAAGGTGAGGTTAGGCCCTCAATGTCAAAAAGATAGCCGCCGATGTAGGCTGAAACAGCGACGCTGAACTCGGCCGGCAAGTCAAAGCGGTTGATGGTTGTTTTTTGCCATTTGACTTTGGCAAATGAATTAGGAGCATGGAAGAAAAACAGCGGTAAAAGGATAAAGAGTCGAAACAAATTCATATTTTAATTTACCACAATAGGGGTTTATTGTGATAAATCCGTGTTTCTTTTTTTCCTGAGGTAAGCAATGAGAAGAATAGCCAGAGTGATAGCCAGTAAACCAACCAGAATTAGCCTATATGGTATCACCCAAAAGTAGGCAATTGCTAGCAGAGTTTGTCCCTGACTGCCATAAGCGCCTTCCAGTTCAGCCTTATAGCGGCCAAGAAGCCATTTTTGCTCCCAAATATTTTCATAGATTCTGGAACGACTGGGAAAGATATTATATTCATCTAATTGCAAACTGGTTGAAAGCTTATTAAAGAGATTATAAATTTTAATTACTCCCGACGGCTTGATGTGAATATCTGACAAATTGGTGATTTCACTGATAATTTTAATCGGCCCGAATTCTGAAAGTTTGGGAATATCCATTCTTTTGACAAAAGCCTCTTCAGTGATATCTCCGGAGACAGTTAGATAGAGCAGTGTGGCCACACTGGGAATAACTTTAGTAGCGCTTCCTTCCTCGCCAATTCTACTTCCTGTCGGCTGGTAAATAACTGCCGCGTAATGGCCGCCGGCTAGGGCGTCTTCGGGAACGGTAATGACCAGATCCAGTTCTTTGATTTCGCCAGGCTTGATGACAAATCTAAAAGGGGAGACATTGACCCATTGGGAAAGAGCCCAGCGATTATCGGCTTCTGAGAGTTCATCATCCAAAAAAACTGGCGTTCCTTCTCTGTCTTGAACGAGAAAGTCAAGTAGTTTTGCTTCAAAATCCATTTCCGCATTACCCATGTTGCGGACTTTTATTTGTCGGGTGATGACTTCACCTGGATCGGCAATTAGGTCTTCGGCTCTTGGGGGGATGGCTGCCATTTTGACTACCTGCTGGGCGCCGGCTTTTTGGCCGGAAATTAAAAATAAAAGATTAAAGATCAAAAATACAAATAAAAATTTGAAATTTTTGATTTTTGAGATGTAGCTTTGCATTTTGATTTTTGAGTTTTGAATTTTCAGAATGTCGCGCTAGCGACATAGGTAATCGCGTTAGTATATGTGCCTGCTTCTTGAGTTTCAGAAACAATCACTCGATAGCAGACATAGACATTTTCAGAGTCGGCTACAGTGCCGGAATTGAAAATTGTTTGGGCTGTTTCTCCCGCGTTATTATCAGCAAATTGCTTAGCGCAAAAAGTGCCGGTGCAGCCACTACCAGAGGTATCGTATTCAAAAGGTACTGTGGCAGAGGCATTAATTTTTTCCAGTGAATAACCAAAACCTTTGGTGGAAGTAGTTGACCACTCATCGTAATCGTTATACTCACAATC
The DNA here is from genome assembly GCA_964428655.1 of uncultured Gammaproteobacteria bacterium. Taxonomy (GTDB): domain Bacteria; phylum Patescibacteriota; class Microgenomatia; order UBA12405; family JAHJSD01; genus CAYRYE01. The sequence continues at coordinate 212,194 of CAYRYE010000002.1, read as the reverse complement.
ACCGGTATCTCCTAGCGTATCGTCAATATCAATTGCGGGATCGAGGCCAGTTCCCATGATCAAGGCTAATTGGTCTGATTCTATTGCCGTGACCGCGTAGCCGTCGTCAGCATTGGTAGAGACAATTAGCTCCTGAGCCAAATCAGTGAAAGTGCTGATGGCCACACTGCCAAAAGGGACAGTGGTGGCAGTGCTAGTTACGTCCAACGCATTGTCGCAGGCGGTTTGGCCAACATTAACGCCATTAATTTCAAATTCGATTGTTGGGTCAACAACTGCCGTTACCCGGACTGATTCAATCACCGCAATTTTAGCGGGGGTAGAATCAATGACATCGTAATCGTCTTCCATGTGGTCAACATAAAAAGTATAAATATCAGCCTCGCCGGCACTTTTTGAAGTTGAAGAAGGAGACGGATTGATTGGCTGTTGAGCGGCGGCCGTGGTGCCAACATTAATGCTTTTGGCAGCTAGAGTATTGTTGCCGGTATAAGTGCAAAAAGCGCAAGTGTAGCCTGTAGGGCAATTGGTGTCGCCGGAGTACACAATTGAGGCGCTGCCGCTGTCAGCGCTGGTGCAGTCAATATAGCTGGTTTGGAAGCTTTCGGTAAAATCAAAGCCATCAGCATCAGGAATACCGTCTTTGCTTTGAGCTTGTGTTCCCCCAGTGGCTTTAATTCTGATCCGATAGCGGCCATCTTCGATAACAGTTATTGGAGTAAAGGTGAGCGTGTGTTGGGCACTGCGGGTGGCAATTACCGGATCGTCAACATCAACGTCATCCGCTCCTAGGCCGCCGCTGCGATAAATTTGAATTTGGTCAGTGCCAAAGACATCAACCACAGTGTAAGGGCTGGTAGAACCAATCATTAAGGAGTCACCGGTAAACAAATTTAAATTATCATCGGAAGTTGCCCAGCCTTCCAAACTACTGGTTTTAATAGTTAAAAGCGTGCCTCCAGCTGTGTTGCCGCTGCCCACTGCGCCAACATAGGAAAGACGAGAACTGCTTAGAGTGTTTTTAACAGAACTTAAGGTAGCTGTTTCCAAATTTTTAGGAACAACTAAACTAACTAGGAAAATAATAGTAAGGAAACCAATTAGTTTTTTTATTGTCATTATTAATTATCTACTTATCTATTGCTTCATTTTGGCATTATTTTTCTGGTCTTGCAAGCTTTATCAACACCAGGGAATAGTCATGATTTTTTCTTGATTTTTCTTTTGATTTGCCAAATTAGTAGAATCAGAAGAATAATGACCAGTCCTGATTTAATTGGTAGAATCCAGAAAAGAGCTACTGCCGCTTCCTGATTATTAGATTCATCTGGAGTAAATGAAACAATGGCTCGATAGGGGCCTGGAAGAAGAGAAGAGAAGGCGCAAGATTCGCTGCACACAATTTCTCGAGCTGAATCAACAAGAACATTGTCGGGTCGAAAATTAAGGTTAGCCATTTTCTTTTTGGTTAAGCGATGATAAATATCAATTTGGCCATTTGTTTTGAAAAAAGCATCGCCAGTGTTTTGGATTAGGACTTTAAACTTGACTGTTTCTAGTAAATCAGCGATTTTCGGACGAGAAATAAATTTGGCAATCACTCCTTGTTTTTTAGGTAAACCAGATTGGGAAATGGTTAAAAGAATGTTGCCGCCGATTTTGATTAGGTTCGTGGCTGTTTCAGGGGAACCAACAAACTTTCCTTCTGGTGTTTGTTCAACTAAAAAAGTGAAGTAGTGATCTTTTTCCAGTTGGCCTTTAGGAACATTTATCTTTAGCACTAACTGCTGCTGACTGTTAGCAGGCAACTTAAAGGTTTGATTAAGTTGAATATCAGCGTTGGTTAGGGAAAAGTAGCTGGTGGCTGGTGGCTGGTGGCTGGTAGTTTGTAATTTAACACCTCCTTTTTGGCCAGCTGGTTCGAAAGGAACAACGATTGGCCGAAGGTAAAGATCAATGTCTGAATTATTGGTAATTTCATAGGCCCCAATAAATGACTTGCCAGGTTGAATCATGACTTCGAGAAGGGGAGGATAGATAGAAAGGGAGACAGATTGGGCACTGGCCTTTTGGCCAGAACTAAAAATTAAAAACGAAAATGTAAAAATAACAACCAAAAACTTAAAACCAAGCCTGACCTGGTAAAAACTTTTTAGTTTTAAATTGTTGCTTTTAATTTTTAGATTTAACATTTTAGTTTCAGTAGCTGGGTACTGCCACATAAACCACGCTCGTCTCGTACTTTCCCGCCTCCTGGGTTCCGGAAATATTAGCTTTATAAGTGACTGCTGCTTCAGATTCACTGGTGACGCTGTCGTTGCTCATTATGGCTTGGTGGGTTTCATTTTCTTCATCATCAGCAAATTGACGAAAATAAGTCGTGTCTATGAAATCAGAAGGAGTGTCATCGCCATTAATGTTAAAACCAAAACCGTAGGTAGTGGTTTGACTCCAGACCTCGGCGCTGGTTTCATCACAGTTGCCGTTGTCGCAAAGAGTATCAGAGATTTCAACACTGCTGTCGCTGATTAGTTCTAAAGGATGAGTTTCAAAGGCTAAAACTTGATAGCCGCCAGCCCCACCGGCGCTAACAGTGAGGGTATTAGTGTCAGTTGATGGCGTTTGGGAAGTTAGGGTGCCAAAATCAATGGTGATATCAGAAATACTGAAAGAAAAGGGGATAATTGAATGAATATATTGGAAGCCGGCCCTTACCTTATAGCCGGTATCAGAGTACAAACCAGGCGCAATTTGACCGATGGTGACTCCTAAATTATAGTTGTCTGAAGATTGATTTCTGGCGCCGATGTTGATATTACCCCACTGGATTCGATAGTGGTCTGATTCCATGTTCACCGCATAAGCGGTCAAACTAAAAATTAAAAACGAAAATGTAAAAATAACAACCAAAAACTTAAAACCAAGCCTGACCTGGTAAAAACTTTTTAGTTTTAAATTGTTGCTTTTAATTTTCATCATCTGTTTCCCTGTCAACAATTTTTCCCAATTTCTTCCCTTGTTTCAGTAATTTTTTTGCCTTTCTTCTGATCTTTTTAAGGCTTTTTTTTTGGGTTGGTGAAAGGTGGGAAAGATCAGCCAGTAAATTTGCGGTAATTTCTAAAATCTCCGCAATGCTGTTGCGGAGATTTAGAGACAGCCAGAGAAGAATATTAGTTTCTTCTGATTCTAAGGCCTTTTCGTTTTCAAGCCATTTTCTTTTGAAAATCTTAATTCTTTCTTGAGCGGCCAGATTTTTTAAATATTGCTGGCCAAAAAATAAGGCTAAAGGGGCGGCAAAAATGAGTGAGGCTAGCTTAATAAGGTCTTGGGAAAACTGAAAATGAGTTGCTAGGAAGACGACCAGAATGAAACTAAAAGACATGGTTAGCGATGGTTCAAAAAGAAAAGAAATGTTAAAGAGAAGGAAGTAGAGTAGGAAGAAAAAAGATGAGTTTAAGCCACCGGTAGAGAAGACTAGAACGAGAACAATGGTTGTTAGAATCAGACTGTTCAAAATATTCCGAGAATGTTTTAGGTTTGCATTTCGGGAAAACAGGTTTTTCAAAAGGTAAATGATAATCAAGACAGCAATGAGTTGGAGAGTATAAAACGACAGTTGAGGATGGTTAGCCCAGATCCAGCTGAAAAAGGTGACGAAAGTTAAAAGCCCAAGTTGCAGCCACATGGCCTAATTATTAATTATTAACCATCAATTATCAATTATTGGTTTTAGCAATTTAGCAATTCCCATCTGCTAAAATGAATTAATGTCCTTTTGGCAATTTTGGGAAAAGTATGGCAGGTTCGGCGCTTTGGGAATTGGAGTGGGACTGATTATTTTGGGGTTGGTTTTTGGGTTTGACAAAAGAGAAAAAGCTTCTGATGTTGAGTTTTTTGAGACTACAAAAGAGCAGTCAGAGGAAAGTCAGGAAATTATGGTTGATATTGCTGGCGCAGTTGACAAGCCAGGAGTTTATAAATTGAAAAGTGAGTCTCGGATCAGCCAAGCAGTTGAATCTGCCGGCGGGCTTAGTGAGGAAGCAGACCAAGAATGGATTAATCGTAATCTAAACCTGGCTCGGAAGTTAACTGATGGGGAAAAGATTTATATTCCTAAAAAAGGTGAGTCTGCCCCGCCGTCAGCAGAATTAGGAGAGGTAGCTGGAGTAGTGGCCGGAAAAATTAACATTAATTTAGCCTCAGAAGCAGAACTTAAAAGTTTACCTGGCATTGGTTCTGGTTTTGCCCAAAGAATCATTGAGTACCGCCAGGCGCACGGCGGCTTCAAAACTATTGAAGAAATCATGGCTGTTTCCGGGATAGGAAAGAAAACGTTTGAAAAAATTAAAGAAAAGGTTGCAATTTAGAAAGTTAAAACTACTTTAGCTTCGGAGGGCGGGACAGGAATTAGTTTTTCTTTGACTTGAACAATCGCACGAGTCAATTCTTGTTATTACTACTCTGTTGGGGGGGTGATGAGCCCTTGCTTCAGTGTGGGTGGCTGCACACCGGGCCCTTGAACTGTGGGTCGGTACAACTTCGTTATAGATACACTCTCTATTCCTGCCAACTATAATCGCCATCTCACTTATAATATAGCATTCTTTTTCTTGTTTTTAACTACGATCTGAGCCTTCGTCTAAAGCCAGCAGGACAAGCACCAAACATAGTTGTAGCCCTACAGACAAACTCTGAGGTCCAGCCAACTCTTTTTCCGTCTCTGCCAAGGTGTTCAGAATAGGCAAGACACCCCCCTCTGAACCAGCCGTTACTTCTCTAACAGGCTTTCTGTTTCTGGCTCCACAGGGAAGAGATGGTCTTTTTCTTTTGGAAAGAAGTGCAAGCTTCATTGCTAAAGGCATTATATCATAGAAAAAATGATATTTTTTATAATTCTCTTATTTTTTCGCTTTTTTCTTGACTGGCAATTAGGAGCTAAGTTTCAGATAGGGCAAAGAATTAAGCTAAATTATTGTTTGTTCAATCAACCACTTTATACCCAAGACAAGCAAATTTTCTATTATCAAAACCACTTTCAAAAACTTAAAATTACTGCTCCAATAGAACCCCAGTTTGATTTTGGCGATTGTTTACAAATTATTGGTAAAATAGAGGAGTGTTCTAAGCTAAGCAGAGCGAAACTGTGTCTGATAAATTTACAAATTTTACCTTTTCAGGAAAATTCTAACCCCAAATTTTTAAGCTATAGATTTCTCAAGAGATTACGTCTGGTTAGGAAAGAGTTGTCAAAAGTGTTTTTAGAAAATTTACCCTATCCGGAAGCAGATCTTTTAAACGGCATTGTTTTGGGAGTCAAACAAAAATTAGACCCTGAATTTTACCAGCAATTGCGTCAGACTGGCACTCTACATATTATTGTTGCTAGCGGATATAATTTATCGGTGACAGGAAAGAGGCCAGTTGAGTATCTGGCTTATTTTTTCGGAAGAAAACCGGCAATTTTAATTGGCTTGGTCTTAATTTGGCTTTATGTTGGCATAGTTGGCTTTGAATCGCCAATAATTAGAGCCGCTATTATGCTTTCTTTTTTGTTTTTGGCTCAACTGCTTGGCAAAAAATATCATCAATGGCGGGCTTTTATCTTTGCTATTTGGTTAATGTTAATGATTAAGCCTGATTTGATTGTCAGTATCAGTTTTCAGCTCAGCGTGGCTGCTTTATTGGGAATTATGCTGGGAGGAAGAATGTTTGGCCGCCTTAAAAATATACCGGTAATAGGAGAAGTCTTGGCGGAAACCTTATCAGCTCAATTAATGGTTGCCCCCATTATTATTTGGCATTTTGGGAGCTTATCTTGGTTGGCGCCAATAACCAATGCTTTGATTTTGCCGTTAATCCCAGTAATTATGAGTTTGGGGTTAATTGGATTACTCCTGGGTCGGATAGTTCTTTGGGCAATCTATCCATTACTTTGGTGGTCAATTTTTATTGTGGAGAAATTTTCAGGATGAAAACTTGGCTAAAGATTGCTTTTTTGTTTTGGCTACTGATTTTAGTTTATCTGATTTGGCGGCAATGGCCGGATAATAACTTGCATTTGGTCTTTTGCGATGTTGGTCAGGGTGATGCGATTGTAGTCTGTTTTAAAACAGTCCAGATTTTGATTGACGGCGGCTTGCCAAAAAACAGCGGCAAGTTATTAAAGTGTTTAAAATCGCAGATGCCGTTTTGGGATCGGAAAATAGAAATGGTGGTTAATACTCATCCGGACGAGGATCATTTTGGAGGATTACTAGAAATAGTAAAGCGTTATAGGGTTGGTCTGTTTTTATATAATGGTTTTGATAATCCTGAATCTTGGCGGTTTCAGGAATTAAAAAATGAGCTACTTGAGGAAAGAATTTGTTCAAGAAAACTGGTCAACGATGAATCCTTTAGGATTAAAAAGATATATTTTGAGGTACTCTGGCCAGAAGAGGAGAAAGCTGACGCCCAAGAGAAAATACAAACAAAGTTTTTTGATCAGCAGAAAAAATGCCAACAACCTGGTTTTGATTTTTCATCCGATAATTTAAATAATAGTTCAATAGTTTTGCAGTTGAGATTTGGCGACTTTGATGCTTTGTTGACCGGTGACATTTCAATCAGTGTTGAGCAAGTCTTGGCTTGGCGGAAACAATTACCCAAAGTAGAAGTTTTAAAAATTGCCCATCATGGTTCTAAGACTAGTACCTCAGAAGAGATTTTGTTAGCTACCCAACCCCAATTGGCCGTGATTTCTGTGGGTGAAAACAAATTTGGTCATCCAACCAAAGAAGTCTTGGAAAAATTGAAAAATCATGACATTCGCTATTTAAGAACTGATATTAATGGCCAAATTGAAATTATTAGCGATGGGAGGAAATGGACGCGGCTCTAACTTTAATAGGAGTTTGTGGTTGTCTTCTTTTCGTTATGATTTTATTCCAAGGACACTTGTCTGTGCGCCTGTTTGCAGGCTGCAGACAAACATAACTAGGTCTATAAGGGCCTCTTGGACTTGTTCGATTTGGACAATCTCTTAGAGCATTTTTAATTTCGTCATCATTGTCAATTCTTGAAGCATCTCCTCTTACCCAACAATAGTTATTAGTATTTTCAGCCATCAAGATAGTATACATTATTTTTTATTGTTTTTCTACTTGCAAACTGGCAACGCCGGCCGTGCGTCGCCAAAGGCTTTGCCGGCGGCGCAAAGCTGATCCAGTAATTTGCATTTTTCAAACTTCTTTGCTATAAAATAATCAACATGAAGGAACAATCTCTTTTTCTCCTTTTGGACTAGATTTTTGGGAGGTGAAGAGATTTTTATGGATTCAGCCTCCCGTCCGAAGGGGTCCTTTCGGGGAAAGGGAGGTTTTTTTATGCGGAGGACGATATGAATTTTAAAAAAATTGAGAAAAAATGGCAAAAAGTTTGGGAAAAGCAAGATTGGTATCGAGCGGTTGACTTCGATAAAAAAAGAAAAAAACTATATATTTTAGTTGAGTTTCCTTATATCTCTGGTTCAGGTCTTCATATTGGTCACGCATTTACTATGACTGGGGCTGATGTTTATGCCCGCAAAAAGCGAATGGAGGGTTTAAATGTCTTGTTTCCAATGGGTTGGGATGCTTTTGGTCTGCCAACCGAAAACTATGCTATAAAAACAGGCATCAATCCTAAAATAACTACTAAAAAAAGCATCAATGTTTTTCGCCGCCAAATAAAACGCATGGCTCTTTCTTGTGATTGGCAAAGAGAAGTGGGGACAACAGATCCTGATTATTACAAATGGACTCAGTGGATTTTTATTCAACTCTTTAAACAGGGCCTGGCCTACAAAGAGAAAAAACCAATTAATTGGTGCCCTGCCTGCAAAACAGGTTTGGCCAATGAAGAAGTAGTTAGTGGGAAGTGTGAACGCTGCGGCGCTAAAGTTAGCAAAAAAGACTTAAACCAGTGGATTGTTAAAATAACTGATTATGCCGATCGCCTGCTTGATGGCCTGGAAAAGACAGCTTTTATTGAGAAAGTGAAAGCAGCTCAGATAAATTGGATTGGTCGCAAAAAATGGATTGATATTACTTATCCCATTAAAGGAACAAAGGAAACTATTATTGTTTCCACTACTAGACCAGACACTAATTTTGGGGCTACTTTCATTGTTGTTGCTCCAGAGCATTCGATCGTTGCTATGCTCTTAAGTTCAAAGTTCAAAGTTCAAAGTTCAAAGTTCAAAGAAATTAAAAAGTATGTTGAACAAGCAAAAAACAAAAGTGAGTTAGAGAGAATTGCCGAAGGGAAGACTAAAACAGGCGTCTTTACTGGTCTATATGCTGTCAATCAGTTGAATGGCTGCAAAATGCCGATTTATATTGCTGACTTTGTTTTAATGACCGTTGGTACTGGAGCAGTGGTTGGTGTTCCTGGCCATGATCTTCGCGATTTTGAGTTTGCTCAAGAATTTGGTTTAGAAGTTATTCGAGTTGTTGTTGGGGCTGATGAAGATAAAACAAAGATAACTAAAAAAGAGCAGGTTCAAGAACAAGAAGGAACGATGATTAATTCGGAGTTTTTAGATGGAATGGATATTCATCAGGCAACTAAAAAAATGATGGACTACTTAGAAAAAAAGGGTTGGGGTAAAAGGGCAATTCGCTATCATCTTCGCGATTGGATATTTTCCCGCCAGCATTATTGGGGTGAACCGATACCAATGATTGATTGTCAAAAGTGCGGCTGGCAGCCGGTGCCGGAAGATCAATTGCCGGTAGAGCTTCCAGATGTTGAGAGATATGAACCAACTGGTACTGGTGAATCCCCTTTGGCCAAGATTGAGGATTGGATCAAGACCAAATGTCCTAAGTGCGGCGGCCAAGCCAAAAGAGAAACTGACACCATGCCTAACTGGGCAGGTTCTGATTGGTATTTTTTGAGATATATTGATCCGGATAATGATAGTTGTCTTGCTGAGATGAAAAAACTGGAGTACTGGCTCCCAGTTGATGTTTATATTGGCGGTGACGAACATAACACTTTACACTTGCTTTATTCAAGATTTATTTATCAATTTCTTTGGGACATTGGCGCCGTACCAAAAAAGTATCCTGAACCATACTACAAACGCTTGTCTCATGGAGTGATTTTGGGGCAGGATGGAACAAGAATGAGTAAATCTCGAGGCAATATGATTAATCCTGATGACATTTGGCAAAAACATGGTGTTGATGTCCTCCGTACCTATTCGATGTTTATGGGACCGTTCGAGGGAACAATGGCTTGGAATGATAATGCCTTAAAAGGAGTTAGGAAGTTTTTGGAGAAATTTGAGCGCTTAATTAAAAAAAGCGTCAAAGGTACTCCAGGAGTGGCCGTGACCAAAATTCACCAGCTGATCAAAAAAGTTTCCAATGACCTTGATAATTGTCGTTTCAATACTGCCATCGCCGCGATGATGAAGTTCTTAAATGAGGTTGAGCGGACGCTAAAAACACCTCCGGTAAAGAGTATTTTGTCAATTGAAGACAAAAAGATTTTGATCAAATTGATCGCACCTTTTGCGCCCTATTTAGCCGAAGAGTTGTGGGAACACTTAGGGGAAAAAGAAAGTGTTCACTGGGCTTCGTGGCCCAAAGCTGATCCTAAATATCTGGTTGAAGATGAGATTGAAATTGTGGTTCAGATCAACGGTAAATTGCGGGGGACAATAAAAATCAAAAATCAAAAATCAAAAATCAAAAGTGAAGTTGAAAAATTAGCCAAGAAAAATCCACAAATTACCAAATACTTAAAAGGCAGACAAATTCTCAAGACCATTTTTGTTCCAAGTAAATTAGTTAATTTTGTGGTGAAATAGCAAATAGATTAGACACCTGAGCAATTACTATCTTCTTATCTATCCTCAACCTTTATAGTTAAGTTCAGATGAAAAGTCCCAAAGAGCCGGATGTCCAAAAAGTAAAAATGTTTTTCCCCGCATTGCGGGGATAATTCTGCTTTCCGACTGATCCCCGAAGAGAGAGCACCGCCAGGCGGCGCTCTCTCCATGAGTGCCGGTTACCCTCTATGATTCTGGTGTGGGTGTTGGTCTCGGCGTCGATGTTGGTGTCGGTATGGGGGTCGACGTTGGTATGGGGGTCGACGTTGGCGTTGGTGTCGGCGTTGGTGTCGGCGTTGGTGTTGGTGGCCAGTTTCTGGTTACCAAGGAAAGAAATATCTCCGCCAACACCATTTTTTCGTCGAACCCGAACCAAAATGACGGCCCGGCGTAACAGCTCCACTCGAGACAGGCACAAACGCCTGGCCCTGGCTCGGTTCCCCATTTATCCCAGTAGATCACTATTGGTGATTCTGTGTAAGTGTTAGTGACTACTTGGATTCCGAACCACGGTTTGCACTCCTCACAAGTGTGGGTGTGTGTAATCCAGACAGTGTATTGGCAAGGAGCTCCCATCTCAAGTATGGCAAACCCTGGTGTTACCCTGGCGAAAGTGACACCCTTCGCGACGTTACTGACAGTCACTCCTGTTTGCAAGGGGGGATTGACCGTTTTGGAAATGGTGGCCACTCCGACCCCGTCGTACTCGAACTCTGTCTTGGGCAGAGTGGCGCTAGCTGTGCCACTAAAAGCTAGCGTATAGGTTAGCAGAACCAGCGAAAGGATTGCGATCCCCGCGGGGATCGCCAAACGGGCTTTGTTTCCCATTGTTTTCCCCCCCTTTCTTTCTTCTTAGCTGCTCGGCTGGGCCCGTTCAATTGCCGAGCAGGGAGTCCAACGACACTCAGGTTCTCAGGCACCTGGGAGCCCTTACGGATACAGTCTTTTCTTTCTTCTATTCTAAAAATAGAAGAAATCTTTACCCCTTTTTTGACAAGTTCGTTCTAGATAGAAAGAACTCTATCCAAAGTGAACTTGTCAAAATTGCTCTTTGGGATTGTCAAAGTGCTTTTGCCCTCAATTTTTCTTTTCCAACCGCTTCTGGTTGTCAAGAAAGTTTTGGCACTAAGGATTCGGCTGGAAAAGCCGAATTTACACACCAAATATATCATAAAAAGCCTCTTTCGTCAAAGTTATAGGATAATGAAAGATTCTTAATTTCTCATTGTTGACTGTGTTACAATCCTTCGTAAAGAAGAATTTTGTGTGTGGACGGGTCTGTACTAGTTTCGCAAGAATTTGTTAGTATTTCCCGATCCGGTCAATTTGACAACAGGATAAATGTTGGTTTAGAATTAATCAATGGCAAAACTTATTGAATGGCTGAAAAATAATAAACTTACCGCTGTTTTGCTTCTAATTGTTGCCTATTTTTTGATTAAAAATCAACAGGGGATTGTGCCGGTGGCGAGAAGGGGAAATTATGAAGCCGCCCTTCCTGCGGCTGGCGGCGGATTGTTAACGGCCGAAAGAATTATGCCTGTGAGTGAAACGGCTCCTAGTCCAGAGGTCAAGGATCGAATGGTGGCTGAGGAATCAAATATTTCTATGGTGGTTGATAATGTTCGCCAAGAAGTTGACAGAATCATTAGTTATATTGAACAAAAGGGCGGCTATATGGTTTCTTCTTCAATTAGCCAGCCTCAAGAAGCTCCGTTTGCCACTTTGGTAGTTCGAGTACCGAGTAATGAACTAAGATCGACGCTTGAGCATTTGCGTGATTTGGCAGTTAAAGTAACTTCAGAAAATTTGAAGGGTTGGGATGTGACTGACAAATATGTTGATCTGGAAGCGCGATTAAAAACTCTTTATAAAACCAAAACTAAGTTCGAAGAAATTATGGATGAGGCAGTCAAAATTGATGATATTTTAAGAGTCCAAAGGGAGCTAATTAGTCTTCAACAGCAAATTGATAATCTTAAAGGTCAGCAGGAATATTTAAAGAAAACAGCCGAGAATGCTAAATTGACTGCTTATTTTTCTACTGATGAGTGGTCTTTGCCTTATACTCCGGAAAAACCAAGTTTCCGACCCAAAGTTATTTTTAAACAAGCAGTTCGTTCTTTAGTCCTCAGCCTGCGCAGCGCCGCCAAAGCCGGTATTTGGCTTGCTGTTTACAGTATTGTCTGGCTGCCAATTTTGGCTGTCTGGTACTTTTGGAAAAGAAAAAAGTCTTAAATAAGAAAGGGGGTGGGTAAGGTGGCTGATATTATGTTGCCTGTGCAAGAGGTATGCCCGGCAATGAGACCAGAGGTTGATTGTGAACACTTGTCGAGTTCGGGAAAGGCTGCTGAGCGAGGGAGACAAGTGACACTGTCTGTAGGGTTTAAGGGAAGGAGAGAAATGGTTTGCACGAGATCTGGACAACAGTGTGCTTTGGTGCCAAGAGTTCGTACTGGGGTTAGAGGTGTCTTATAACAATTCTGTTCCAGTAAGAAGATTTTTGTTGTTTGCCCTTATCTTAATTCTTCTTGTTTTGGATTGGGCGGCTCTTGACGACATTACTACTGGTAATGAACAGAACTATTTTTTAGAGTACGCAGTATTATTAATTAGTTTGTTAATTTTTGGAATTTTGGGATTGGTTATTTTTCGCCGGAAACAAAAACAGAAATTAAGAAATTCAAAAAGAGATTAGTGGGGTAAAGGGTTTTTTGTTATCGCCGGTGTGGGGACCGGTACAGAGAACGGAACTCCATCGCTGTGTCAGAACTTGACTCCTGTATTTCAGGGCGACAGACATCTTTGGAGGCACGACAAGACCTGCCCCCAAGTGGGCATTCCCTTTGTCCTTTCAATAAACAAGGGCGCGCTGCTTCGCTACGAAGCATTCTTTTGTGCCTTGACCTTTCTCCTTCCCCTCTTGGTACTGTTACACTTACCCAAACCTGTCTTTTTCGTCTGTGCCCTCGCCCTCTTGTCGTAGTCATTATACATCATGCAATAAATAAATTTAATAGTGATGAGATCTTGATTATTTCGGGCAGCATTAATTTCCGTTAATGATGTGAAAGAAGGTTGACTTGGAGGTGTCTTTCTTTTGACACCTGGAGTGAAGCAAAAGAAAGATTATCGGTTACGATCAATAAGGGCTTTAACTTGAGACCATTTCAATTGTCTACTCTTTTTGATTTTTGTTATCCATGGTTCTTTATTCAGTAATCTTAGGGTGGTTTTATCCTGGCTTTCTATTGCACGGTCACCAGTCAATAATTGGTTAATCCACTCAGTCACTCTTTGCATGATTTCACGATCTCTATTAAGAGTTTCTCTTTCAGATGGACTTAATTTTAGCAAAGGCTCGAGAGCAATAGCCGTATCTTTTAACCACCCTGAAGTTAAAACGTCCAAAATTTCTCCTGTGGTTACTCTGTGGCAATATCTCGCCTCGACTGTTGATAGCCTTTCATATGCACTCAAACTTCTTAGTATTGTTCTAGCCTGACCAGCATTCAAGAAATAGTGGAAGCAGTTTGTGGCCACCATTTGTTTAATTCCAAAAGTAATCTTTTCTGCCATTAATAACCGGGCCACTATTTCTTGGCGCCATTCTCTGGCTTCTGTTATCCACTCTCCGGTTCCAGCATCAATAAGCTTGCTTAAGCGAAGTTCGACAATTAAAGTTCTAACTTTTTCAGCTTCTACTTTTTCCCCGGCTTCTAATTTAGTTGTTAATTCTTCTAGGGAAGCTCTTGTTTGTTCGAACTCTCTTTGAGCAATTTTGTCTGCCGCTCTTACACGGTCGGGATGATCGCTGTCAATTTCGATTTGATCTAACCAGCCAATTCTGCCTACAGTAAGGCAGGCTTCCACAAAAGTAAATGAGCTCTTTGGGTAAAGAGATTCTTTAATTCTCTCTAAAGTGGCCTTTTTTTCATAAGATAGTTCTCTTCTTTTAGAATTGAGTAGCTGCAGCCATCGTGGTAATTGTTCATCTCCTTGTTTGTGTTTTAGAAATCTTGGCATTTCTGCGTCTAAAAGGAGTAATAAGAGACCGTAAGATATGCGTGGTTTTCCTCTCTGTTGCACCATAGCTTCTTGGTAAGCTTGTCTTCGAACTCTGTTAGTTGAGGCTTCAGTTAATTGTCTAATGATTGGACAAGCGACTTCTTGGTAAGAAGTTCTTCCTGTGCTATGCTCATCAGACCAGGAGTGACTTTCTGCCATGGCAAGAAGTGTTTCAGGAGTAACTAGTTTTTCTAATTGATCACTAACAGAATCTATTTGTCTGGCCAAAACTTGGTAGTGAATTTCTAGATCTGTTTGTTGAACCCCTTTTTTCCAATTGTGGTTATTTTCACAGAAAACCGCCTGTAATTCAGTTACTTTTCCTATCACAGCCCCGACTATTTTAGAATGACCGAAAGGAAGTTGCGCCAAAAACTCAGTGTGATTCGCTAATCCTTCCTTACCTTCACTGTGATCGTATTCTATTCCAGCAACCAAATCAGCAATTTTGTTCTCATTGTCCCCTGAAGCACTTATTACTGTTTCAACCTCTTCAGTTGTGGCCAGCCTGATGATTTCCCTTGCTGTTTCTGGATCAGCTTCAGAAATAGAAATTGCCCGAGCCAAAAAACCCGTTCTTGATAATCCATCTATTTGTGAAAGATCTAATTGTTGTTCAAAAACCATTGCCATATTTCTTAATAGGCGAATATTGAGATATTTTTGATGGTCTTTGCCTGGTTGAGTTTCTTGGACTAATTCCCAGGCTGAATTCAGAAGCTGAAGTTTTTTCTCGGGGGATAGAAGCTCATCTGGATAGCCAAGCATAATTGATGTGGCCCTGATGATTTTTCCCACTACAGCATTAGGCTTTTCCGGCGGTGATTTTTTAAGCGCTTCTCTTGTGGCTTCAAGTTGTGGATCTATTCCCAGAAGGGTTTCTGCCACTCTTTGAGCATGGTAATTATCATAACTATAACTTCTTGGAGCATTCGCGTCCGCTATGACAGCCGAAATTATTAATTCATGAGTGGCTGGGTCAGCGCTCATTAGCCAAAGAAGACCTAAGCGTTCTGTATTTTCCTGTTTTAAAACTCCTACACTGTTAGCTTTTCCATCTAAATGTTCTCTCAGGTCTGTTAGAATAGCGCGTTGATGATATGAGTCTTCTGTAGCGAGGTAACTGGAGCTTTTTCCAGTTGTAGCAACTTCTTCTGTTCTTATTTTTGGAAGGTTATTGGCCAAACCTAAATTCCACTGGATTTGTCTTATGGTTTCTTCTTGTCTTTGCTCAGTAGTCATAATCACTGTTTAATATAGTGTGTATTATAAGGACTAGTTGTTTATTTGTCAATTAACAGCCAGGGGCAATAGGGGCTTGCAGGAGATGTAGAAATTAGTGGGCGCTCAACAATTCTCTTTTTAATTTTGGTAAGACCAATGAATTCTTTCGAATTGCTTGTCGCCCCTTTTTCCTGCCAACCTAATATGCATTGTTACTGTTCTATTTCTATGGGGTGAAGGGAGGGTCAGTTTTTCCTCTGTATTTAAAACTATTTGTTCAATTAAACCTCTTCTTAATCTTGGCGATTTAGGAACAGATCTTCTCTCATTAGTCCAAGTGTGCATAATAGGAACTCCTCGTTCACTTATAGTCTCGACTAAGCGAATCCTTTCTATCACACGCACAGTCCTGTCGTTTTGGGGATAGACAGTTCTTCTCATTGATGTGATTAATTTTAAACTTTCTTCCTGGTCGTTGTATCTTACAGCGATCACATCGTCTGGTCTAACTATAATTTTTTCTCCCATATTTAGCTTTTATTATAACATAGGTTCCAGAACCACTTGTGCTAAAAATGACGAGATTTGTTCCATCTCCCAGGTGGAACGATATTGGCACCTGGGAGTTTCTAATTGCCAGCCCTATGTTATCATTGGTTAATGAAAAAGGTTTTTGTTTTTGCGCTTGCGCTTCTAGTTTTTTTCAAGCCAGCCTTTTCTTTTGCCGCCACTGATTATCTGGTCAAAAATTTTCATTCTAAAATTACTCTTAACCAAGATGCTTCGCTAACAGTTCAGGAAAGAATCGAGGTTGAGTTTTTGGAACAAAAGCATGGTATTTTCCGGGTGATTCCAGTGGTCTATTCAGCGGGTGGAAGAACGATCAAGGCAGATTTAAAGATTTTGTCAATAACAGATGAAAATCAGCTGGCAATTCCTTATAAGACCAGCCGCTATAACCAGAGTATTAAGATTCGCATCGGCGACCCGGATAAAACTATTATTGGAAATCAAACTTATATTTTAACCTACAGAATCGGCCGTGTAGTCCAGCGCTTTGAAGATTACGATGAAATTTATTGGAATGTGACTGGTTCAGAATGGACTAGTCAAATTGGCAGCGCTTCAGCCCAATTGGAATCAGAATTTGCCAAGATTATTAAAACTGATTGCTTTTCTGGTAGAGCAGGTTCTAGAGAAAAGTTTTGTCAGGCAGAATTTACTGATAATCAGGCTGAATTTAAAGCTGGCCAGCCAATTGTCTATGGCAAAGACTTTACAATTGTTGTTGGTTTGGACAAAAACAATCAACTTGGATTTCCCGGGATTTTGCAAAGAGTCATTTGGGGAATCACGGACAACTGGGGTTACTTGGCGGCAATTATGCCTTTTTTATTGATGAGTCTTGCTTGGTATAAGAAAGGTAGAGATAAGCGCTATTTGTCAGATAATGTTTACTATAAACTGGAGGAGGGGAAACAAAAAACAGTTTCAGCCTTTAGCCGCCCTCATTTACCAATGGTTTATCATCCAATTGATAATCTTACTCCAGCTCAGGTAGGCGTGATTATTGACGAAAAAGCGGATGTTCAAGATATAGTGGCCGAGATCGTTGAACTGGCAAGGTTAGGGTATCTTAAAATAAAGAAAGAAAAAAAGAGAAAATATAAATTTGAAAAAATTAATAAAAATACTAAGAAACTAGAGGAATACCAGCGGCTTTTATTGGACGGATTATTTGCTCAAGGAAATCAAGTTTCGCTTTCTGAATTGAAGAACAAATTCTATAAGTATTTGACAAAAATTAAAAAAGAGCTTTATCAAAGTTTAGTTAAAAAGGGCGCTTTTCCAGTTAGTCCGGAAAAAGTCAAACTGCTTTGGTTTGGTTTAGCAATGGGCTTGTCTGTTTTGTCTTTTATTGCGCTTATTGTTTTTATAGGTATTACTTCCAATCTTGGGCCAATGGCCTTCTTTATCCCATCAGTAATTGGAGCTTTGATTTGGCCTAAATTTATGCCCCGAAAGACAGCTTGGGGCTACTCGCTTCATCGCCAAACTAAAGGCTTAAAATGGTATTTGGGTAAGGGTAAATGGCGGGAAGAGATTGCTGAAAAGCATTTGTTTTTAGAAGAAATGCTGCCTTTGGCAATTGCTTTGGGAGTGGTGAATAAGCTGGCCAAAGATATGGCCAAATTGGGTGTTGAACCGCCAAGATATTTTGAGGGGGTCGCGATAGCCACTTTAAGCAGGGATTTAAACTCTTTTCAAGCTGTCGCTGCCACTGGTTTAGTTTCCTCGCCTTCAGGTAAGTCCAGTTGGTCTGGCGGCTCTGGCTTTGGCGGCGGTTCATCTGGCGGCGGCTTTGGCGGCGGCGGCGGCGGAAGCTGGTAAATTTCTGTGCCAATTCGACTGTTGTGCTATTATTTAATTGATGTCTAAAATCGAAAAACCAATCAAGAAGTATAAAGTTACTTATGGCGGCTGGTATCAGAGAACCACTCTTCATTTAAGCGAAGTTTATGAACTAATGGCTTTGGGTCGATCAAGATTGAAAGATCTATCAAAAGAAAAATTAAGAGAATTCCGTCGCCTGATGGATTTGAAAAAAGTTACCCGCGAAGCAGAATACTTAGAATTTGTTAAAGGCGAGGCCAATAATGGTATCGAGATCCGCTATTACGAGGATGGGCTCTATGTTTTAGAAATAGAGACGACTGATATTAAGGAGGGACAGGGACTATTGGAAGATTACTTTAATCGTATTTTCCAGCCGGCTATTGCCTACATTTTTTCTCTAGGAGCGCCGGTGCCAAAGGTTTTGGCTAACATTGAAACAGTTCACCCAACAGTAATTGGTTTGCCATTAAAAGATCCTGCCGCATTTAAACCAAATATTGAAGACTTCGGTGAAGTTTACAGCAAGATTAGCTCTAATGACATTACTGTTTACAAAACTCCGGGTTATATTTTCGTTATCACCTCAACGCGCCCAAAGGCTTTGGCGGCAGATTTAGTCAGAATGCAGATATTTTTTCGGGAGTTTAAAGATCAATTAGAAAAGTATTTGGAGATTCATCGAAGCATTTGGGAAAAGATATCAGCAATTAAAGAAAAGCGTTTTATTAGAGGTAAGGAAGTTAACCAAGTTCGAAGAAAGCTTGATAGTTATCAGAAAACAATTAGTCTGATAAGCAATCGGATTAATCAAATGGGCTCATATGTTCGCACTCGCGCCTCAATTGCCAGCAAACTAAAGATAGAATCCGATTTATCTGCCCTTTTCCAGTACAAATTTGAAGTTTTGACTAACACCCTTACTTACATTAAGGAAATTTGGCGGATGACTGGCGACTACCTTGCCGCGGCGATTAAAATTATTGTTGAGATTGAGAATAGGACTACCAATATTAGCATTCGCTCCCTTCAGGTGATTACCACGGTAGGAGTAATTTCCGGCATTTTGGGTTATCTGGGACGGAGCGAACTGCCGAAAATGGATGCAACAGGAGTCCTATTTTTCGCTCTTCTTGTTTTTTCAACCTGGTTGATAAATATGATTATCTCCAGGGCCTATAGGGCGAGAAAATACCGCTTGGGTTTTACTGAAAGAGTCTTCGATATTTAACAATCTTATGTTTTGGATTATTTTATATTATCCTTATTATCTTTTGCTTTTTCCACTTTTGTCTTATCACCCTCGCAATTTAATTAATTTTTATAATGAGTTGAAGGAAAGCAATTTCAATTTTGACTTTGATTGGTTTGGGGATTATTGCTAAAGTATGGTTAAAACAATGAAGAAAAAAGTTTTGATTGTCAATCCTATGCCTCCTTCAGGTTATCAGCGAGTCCGTTTTGGCCGCATTGTTCCCTATAGCCTGCCGGTTTTAGGAGGCATGCTCCAGGAAATCGGTTGGCAGATTCGAATTTTGGATATGAGTTTTGAACCTTTGGCCTTGGGTGATGAATCAGTGGTTTTTATTACTGGTCAGACAGCTCAAGCAAAAGAAATGGAGAAAGCAGCTCGACAAGCCAGAATGGCCGGCAAAATTGTTGTTTGTGGGGGAATTCATGCTTCGATGTGCCCTGGGGAGGTGACTCAATGGAGCGACGTTGTTTTCAGAGGTGAAACAGAGGGGCGTTTACTTAAAATCATGGAGGCGATAGAAAAAGGAAGGCCTCAAAAAATTTATAATTTCTTTGGCCAGCACCCTAGTTTGGACCGGGTGCCGATTCCTGTCCATGATCAGGTTCCTTCCTACTCAGGTGTTTTCATTCGTCCCCTTCAGACCACTCGCGGCTGTCCTTATAATTGTGACATTTGTTCGGTGACCGCTTTTAGCGGTCGTTGTCTTAGACATCGTTGCTTATCAGATATTGAAATTGAACTAAAACTTTTGGAGAAGTTAAAAACCAAAATTTTATTTTTGGTTGATGATGATGCCTTTGAGGATTCTCGATATTCAACGGAATTAATCAAGCTTTTGGGCCGCTTTCGTTTCCATGTTATTGCCCAAACTCGTTCTACTTTAGCAACTCGGAGAACCAAGCTTTTGGCTAAAGCGGCCAAAGCGGATTTTTCTTGGCCTTTATTGGTCTTGAGAGAATTAATGATAAAGATCTCAAACAAATGGGCAAGGGTGTCAGTGTGTCAGAAAATCGTGAAGCAATCAGGATTTTTCATAAATTTGGAGTGGCAGTGATGGGAGGAATGATTTTTGGCTACCCAAAAGATACATTTCAGACAGCTGAGGCGACGATTAAATTTTTTTGTCAGGAGAAAGTGGAACTTCCTCAGGTAACTTTTCTCACTCCATTTCCTGGCACTCGCCTTAGAAAAGAAATGCTTAAAGCTGGTCAGGTTCTTTCCGGTGGTTGGGAGAAATACGATGCCATTACACCTCTAATTAAGTCTAAAAGACTCAGTTTACGCCAACAAGCAAAAGCTCACTGGCAAATTTTCCGAAAAACCTATTCTTTTTTCAACATTTTTAAAAGACTTCTGCCAGCTTTGTTGAGATTAAATTTGCTGCACTGGTTAATACTTTTCTGGTTTAATTTAGAGTTTAAAAAAGGGAGTAAAGTTGAAGCCAAGTCTCGGGGTTTAATCTGCCAAGCGCTGAATTAATTGGTGTTATACTTTAAAAAGGAAAAATGAACAAAGCTGGGAGAAACAATATTCTAGAAATTGAGGTGGTAAGGCAGTTAAAACAGGCGATTGTTGAGGCTTGCTCAAATTTAAAGTTGAGCAAGAAAGCAGAGAATGTTCGCCTTGAGCACCCGGCCGATCCCAATCACGGTGACTATGCCACTAATGTTGCCATGGTTTTGGCAGGGAGGTTAAAAAAGAAACCTTTGAACCTGGCAAAATTGATTGCTAAAGAATTAAAATCCCTAAACACTAAATACTATATGCTAGGCGCTATTGAAATTGCCTCTCCTGGTTTTATCAACTTCCAGCTTTCAAAAGAATATTTTATTAATCAAGCAAAAGAGATTTTGGATGAAAGAGAGTTTAAGAAGGGGTTGGGAAAAATTGGCAAGAACAGGACGGTGGTGATTGATTATTCTGCTCCCAATATTGCCAAGCCTTTTGGCATTGGTCATCTGCGTTCAACAAACATTGGTCAAGCGGTTTACAATCTTTACAAAATTTTAGGTTGGAGAACAATTGGCGATAATCATTTGGGTGATTGGGGGACTCAGTTTGGCAAATTGATTGTGGCCATCAAAAAGTGGTGGCAGAAAGATTTAAGAGATTTAACTATTGCAGAGTTAGAAAAACTTTATGTCAAATTTCACCATAAAACCTCGAAGGACTCTAAATTGGAAGATGAAGCTAGATTTTGGTTTAAAAAACTAGAAGATGGTGATAAAGAAGCCAAAAAAATCTGGCAAATCTGTACTGATGTAAGCTTGGGGGAATTCAGAAGGGTATATAAGACTTTGGGGGTAAGCATAGATTATGCTTATGGAGAATCTTTTTATCATTTCAAAGGTTGGATGGACAAAGTTTTGAAAGATGCTCAGGAAAAAAACCTAATTGAAGAAAGCCAGGGTGCCAAGATTATTAATGTTCTTGGTTTAGAGGCTCCAGGGATGTTGATTAAATCTGATGGAGGGACAACTTATCTTTTGCGGGATTTAGCCACGATTAAATTCAGGATGGAGAGATGGCAGCCGGACTTGATTATTTATGAAGTAGGCTCAGAACATAAGTTCCATTTCCAGCAAGTTTTCGCTATAGCTGAGAAATTAGGTTATATTTCAGCTAGTAAATTAGTCCATATTCCTCATGGGTTGCTTCGCTGGCGTCATGGCAAATTCTCAACGAGAAAAGGGGATACGATCCACTTGGGGAGCATTATTAATGAAGGGCTTAAAAGGGCCAGAGGCTTTGTTGAGCATAGCCAGACAGGTAAAGACTTGAGCGAGAAGGGGAAAGAAAAAATTGCTCAGGCAGTTGGCATTGGAGGAATTAAATTTAATGATTTAAAACAAGAGCCGGAAAAAGACATTATTTTTGACTGGGATAAGATTTTATCGCTGGAGGGTTATTCGGCTCCTTACCTCCAATATACTTGCACTCGCTGCCTCTCAATTCTAAAAAAATCTAAAAATACGAACCACGAACTACGAACCACGAACTACGAACATAATTCCGAAGAATTAAGTTTACTTCGCACTTTTTATCAATTCCCAGAAGTTATTTTAGCTTCAGCCGAGAATTTTTCTCCTCATATCTTATGCCAGTATTTGTTTGAATTATCCCAAAAGTTTAATTTGTTTTATCAAAAACACCGTATTTTGGAAAATTCCAAAACCCAAATTCCAAATTCCAAATCTCAAATAACAAACTTTCGTTTATTTTTGACTCAAGTGACCGCTAATATTCTCAAAATGGGCTTGGAGATTTTGGGAATTGAAGTGTTGCAGAAAATGTAAAGGTCGACACTTCAGTAGAGAACGTTAAACTACTATTACCAAGCTTCTGATAGAATGAAAAGGTGAAGTTAAAAAAGACTCTTTTTTGGCTGTTTTTCTTTCTTGGCTTATTTCAATTACTTTATTCTTTCGGTAAAGTTATCGCCAGAGGCATTTATTTACCTGATTTTGCTCAGGCTTATTATCAAGTTGGCAGCAATTTGAGGAAGGGAATCAATCCCTACCGAACCTCATCGCCAATCCTTTATCCGCCTTTTTCTCTTTTAGTTTTTGCCCTTTTAGGTTATTTTCCTTTGAATTTAATTCAGCTAACTTGGAGCGTCTTTTCTTTTCTAGCCTTATTGATTAGCATTCGACTGATTTTGACTAGCTGTCAACTTAAATCTGCAAATTGGTTTTTATTTTTAGCCCCCTTGGCCTTTTTAAGTTTTCCGGTTAAGTTTACTTTAGGTATGGGTCAAATCAACAATTTTATTCTGCTCTTATTTAGTTTATCTTTTTATTTTTACCAAAAAGAAAAAATAAATCTGAGCTCGTTTTTCTTTTCTCTTTCTCTTTTAATCAAACTTACTCCTGTCTGGATTTTTCTTTTTTTCATTAAGAAAAAAGAGTGGAGAGTGTTTAAAAGAATTTTGCTTTTCTTGGTTTTGGGGCTGGGCCTAAGTTTTTTGATTTTACCCAGAGATATTTTCAAAGATTTCTTTTTCCTTACTTTGCCTAGTTTTAAAAGTCATTTTGCCAATAGCGCCTATTACAATCAGGCGTTGACCGGCTTGATTTCTCGACTTTGGGGCAGGCAGGCATTTTTAGTTACTCTAATTGGTTTGATTTTCATTTTTCTTTCTTGGTTGAGAATCGGTCAATTAAATTCCGACCATTTAAAATTTAGTCTTTTAATCACTTTGGGTGTTTTAATCGCTCCGGTTTCTTGGCAGCACCATTTGGTATTTCTATTTTTCCCAATAATTGTGCTTTTTACTCACTTTTTAAAAGCAGGGAAAAAGACCGAACTTTTAATTTTGGCTTTTGCCTATTTTTTAATTGCTTTTAACTTTAAAAATCCAAGCATTTTTGAAACCACTTTATGGGGAAGACTTCTTTTGTCCCATGCAGTTTTTGGCACCCTACTTGTTTATTTTTTAATATTTTTCGCGAACAAGAGGGAACTCAACCTTAGAAGTTGCCTGGGCAGTCCTTTAATAAAACCGCTGCCATTCTCACCTTGTTCTGAGTCGTCTTGATCCGGGTTGTCCTACTCTTTTCCGAGTTTTTTTCCCGACCCGCTTTTCGAGCTAATTGAAGTTGGCGATGTTCTTCGGTGGGCATTCCAACTGGTCTTCTTGTATATCTATGAACCAATACATTATTTACTTGTTTATACCTCCAACTAAAACCAGAACCTCTTTCTCCCCAGCGTGTTTTTTCCCTTCCTGATGGTTTTACTATCCTTGCCATAATAATGTATTTTACCATAATTTTCTTATAGAGAAAAGATCTATTAATGGTATTATTAAGTATGGATCTTGGTCTTTTTTTAATTTTGTTTTTTCTATTTCCTTTAGGTCAGTTGATTCGTTTACCTTTGGGTATTCCTGGAGTTAGTGTTTATATTCATGATTTAGTTTTAGTAGCAATTTGGGTTTTACTGGTTGTTGGTGGCAACTTGAAAAATATATTTGCGCAAAGGCAGAGCAGGCGGATATTTATCTTTACAGGCATTGCGCTTTTGAGTTGGTTAATTAACTTATCCAAATGGAGAGGGGAGAGTATTTTAGGTTTAGCTTACTTAGTTCGTTGGCTGGCTCTCACTGGTCCCTATTTTGCTATTTTTAAATTCATAAATCATAAATCTAAAATCTTAAATCTTTTGCGTTTTTCTGTTTTGCTAACTGCTATCTTCGGTTGGATTCAATATTTGTTTTTTCCCGACCTAACTCATTTAAAATATTTTGGTTGGGATGATCATTATTATCGCTTAACCGGCACTTTCTTGGACCCCAATTTTATGGGGATAATACTAGTCTTGGGTTTAGGACTAGAATTTGCCAGAAAGAGGTCAGACTTTTTCAGGAAATTATTTTTATTAGTCACTTTAGCTTTTACTTATTCCCGCAGCAGCTGGCTGGCTTGGTTAGTGTTGCTTTTTGGTTGGGCTGTAAAGAAACATCGGGTGTTGAGAAATGGGAGAATCAGGCAGGCGCTTGTTTGGTTCTTTGTTTCTGCGATTATTTTCTATCTCCTGCCCAGGCCAGTGGGTGAAGGCGGCAACCTGCTTCGAACCGCTTCTACCCGGGCTCGTTTCCAAAACTGGCAAGAGAGTTGGCAAGTAATTAAGCAAAATCCAATTTTTGGAATTGGTTTTAATAATTATCAACTGGCCGGCCCTGGAGGTCAAAAAGCAGATAATAGTTTTTTACTAGTCTGGGCGACCACCGGCATTTTTGGGTTAATTGCTTTTGTTTGGCTAGTTTTCGGCTGGCAGCCATTTTGGTTGATTTTACCTCTTGCTGTTCACAGCTTATTTAACAATTCTCTTTTTTACCCTTGGGTATTAATGTTAGTTTGGGGAATACAAGGGGCTAAACGAGCTCCAGCCTCTTGACTCCTCTAAAATCTTTTTTGTTTAAAGTGAGAAGTTGAGCGCCATTGATAATAGTGGTAGCGGCAATGGCCGCATCAGCCAGTTGGATTGGACGATTTAAGTCCCTGGCAATTTCACCAGCCAACTTGGCCACTTCGTACGAGTAGGGGAAAATTTTTAAAGGACTGATTGTTGCCAATAAAAACTGTTCTTTTTTATCGTTTTTTGTACTTTTTCCTTCATAAAGTTCTTGAAGGGTGACCATTGAAATGGCCAAGGTCTCTTTCGGTTTTTGCTTAGCAATTCCAATCAGGTGTGATTCTTTGTTTTTGGCTTGTCTTAGATGATCAATAATAATATTGGTGTCAAGAATTACCATGCTTTTTTTCTTTTTTTGGAAGCAGCTAATTCAATTTTTGCTCTTTTTTTTCTTAAAGAATCCCAATTTTCTTTTGCCCAGGCTCCTTGAGTTTTTTTCAAAATTTCAAAATAGGAGCTTTCTTTTTCAGCTTTAGTAATTACTTCTTCAATGGGGTAGATGTAGATACCGCCACCCCTGACAATCAAACTTAAAACTATATTAGGCTCAATTCCCAGAATATCTCTCATTTTTTTAGGAATAACAATTTGTCCCTTTTGATTAGTAGTTGCAATTGTTCCTACTTTCATACTGGTAATATTTTATTACTAAGGAGTAATGTTGTCAAGAGGTAACTTCTGCAGTCCCGGGTGGCTAATATTATCTTCTTGGTGTTATTGCCTTGCCTGTTGTGCGTGTTCTACGCATTCTAATTAAGATAGGGGGTGGTCGTCCTTCTATTGCCGCTTCGAGAGTTTGTTCAACAAATCTTCGTTGCCCCCTGCTCAATCCTGGGCTTCGCCCCATTGCTTGAAAAAGCGTTAGTCCATCAAGCGATGATGACGGTGTTCTTGATCCGAAACGCCGTTCTCTAAATACTATATTCGAAAGGTTCATATTGTTGCTTATTTTATCCTTTTGTAAGATTAAGTCAAGAGGCAATTGATTCTTTATTGGAGCGGGAGACGGGGCTCGAACCCGCGACCTTCTCGTTGGCAACGAGATGCTCTACCAACTGAGCCACTCCCGCAGATAGAAAAAGTATAGCAGAAAAAGAGCATCTTTTCTATGCTATACTTCCTTCAATGTTTGAATACCTCACTCATACCCTTGATAATGGTCTCCGGATTGTTTTTGTGCCTACAGGTTCGCCCTCAGTAACGACTGCATTAATGATTGGGGTTGGTTCCAAAAATGAATCTTCCCGTATTCGAGGTATTTCTCATTTCTTAGAGCACATGGCCTTCAAGGGGACTGAAAAGCGGCCCAGCGCCTTGGCTATCACTGAAGAACTGGATAAAATCGGCGCTCTTTATAACGCCTCGACCGGCAAAGAGGTAACTTCTTATTGGATTAAGAGTACGGCAGATCATTTAGAATTGATGTTTGATGTGATTTCCGATATTGTTTTCCACTCTCTTCTTGAAGAAAAAGAGATTAAGAAAGAAAAAGGGGTGATTATTGAAGAGATTAACATGTATGAAGATGATCCTAAAAGAAAAGTTTGGGATCTTTCTGAAAGAGTAGTTTTTGGCAATAATCCTTTGGGTTGGGAAATTATTGGCAGTAAAAAGACAGTCTCGCAGTTAAAAAGGAAAGACTTTGTTGATTACCAAAAGACTCTTTATTCGCCGGCCAACATGGTTTTGGCCATTGGCGGGGCTTTAAAAAAAGGAGACTGGAGTCGAGTGTTGAAATTGGTAGAAAAGTGGTTTGGCAAAGTTAAACTTACTCCAGTTAAGAAGGAAAGAGTTGGTTGGCAGGCGGGCAGGGAAAAGAAATTGGTTAAGAAAAAGAAAACCGAGCAAACCCATCTTGTTTTGGAGTTAATCACTTTTGATTTAACCGACTCCAGGCGTTGGCCAATGAGTGTTTTAAGTTTAATTTTAGGAGGCAATATGAGCTCAAGGCTTTGGCGAAAGATCCGGGAGCAGCGCGGCTGGGCCTATTATATTCATTCTTTCAGTGATTATTACCAAGAAGGGGGTCTTTTGGGAGTGAAGGCAGGATTGAATAATGATAAAGTTGCCGAGGCAGTCAAATTGATCAAGCAGGAAATGTTGGGTTTTGCTGAAACGGTTAAAGAAAAAGAAATTAAAGAAGCCAAGAGTTGTCTTAAGGGTCGTTTTTTGCTTTCTTTAGAGCCTTCGGGCAAGGCAGCTAATTTGGCCGCTCGGAGTTGGTTGTTGGAAGATAGACTTTGTACCGCAGAAGAGATTTTGGATAAACTGGCCAAGGTGACGCTCGACGATGTGCGTTCTTTAGCAGAAGATTTTTTCAAAGAAAGGAACTTCTATTTAGCCGCCATCGGCCCGAATAAAAATTTGACCATTTAATATTAAATGATAAAGTGTCTTGTTTTTGATATTGGTAAGGTGGTTTGGAATAATGAGCCTTTTCGGCAGGTATCAGGAAGCCAAACAAGAAGATTTATCAGGAGATTTTTAAATATAGTAATTGGCGGCCCCAAGAAGTGACTTTCATTGATGATAAAAAAGAGAATATAGTTGGCGCAGAACAGTTAGGAATTAAAGGCATTTTGTTTAGCAGCTATCAGGATTTAATTTCTGAGTTAGAGAAGCTAGGGTTTTTTAATTTACGCGATCCGGGACCCGCCTGCAAGTGCCCTGTACCTAAGAACCGCTAGTCGGCTTTACAGCTTTCCACTTATAAGAAACATATCCGGGGAAAGGGAAAAACATTTTTAACTTTTCAGTTGACAAGGGGAGTGGGATGTAAGTAAATACTGTCTGGTGCCATTTCCCCTCAACTTTTGCTCCCAATAAACTCAGCTTTTCTGTTGTCTGTCTTACATTACCCAAGTTATGTCCCCACAATCCAAAACAGGAATAAAGCGATGATTTGAGAACACGTTCATAGATCAATTTGTACATTTTTCTTAACATTTTTTCATAAAGAGTGCAGTTCTCTTTTGTAAAAGAATTTTCGGGATCAAGTTTTTGTACGCCAGGATCACAAAAGTCAAGACCGAAATAAGCGCCATTTTCGGATAGGGCTTCCCACATCTTTTTAGCAACATTTTCAACTAAAAAACCTTCTTCAAGGCTTCCATTAAGGGCACCAATTACATAACTGGACGCGGCAGCGACCACCTCACTATTTTCCAAGTCTAATTTTCTATGTTTTGCCGCCTGCTGAGCTTGCTTAAAAACAATTTCCCAGTTATCGCTTGCAGAACCTTGGGTCCAAATAATTCTGCCTAAATATTCTTCTTTGTTTTCTAATTCGTTTGTCGCATCCAGCCCATTTTGTATCTGGCCGCCATTATATTCTCTTATAACCACTATCGTTTCTCTATCTCCTTGAGCCTCTAATTCATCAATTATTAATCGGGCAAGTTGGGCTGGACCATCGCCGGCAAGATAAATGATTGGTTTTCCATCAACTTGCACTCTCCGGGTATGTTCAACAATTTCCACAGCAAGAAGTTTTCTTTCCATTGCGTCGTTTGATTCCAACGTGCCTTCTTTATTAACCAACGCGCACTTTCCTTCTTGACTTTCATCAATTTCAACTAAGGGAACTAGTATTGCGTCATCCTCTCCTACTGCATCAGGAGTTGGTGTAGTTATTTTTTTCGCCTCTTGTACATCAACTTTACTGCCGATTTGCACCTTCTCGCCCTCAGCAGTTTTAAAAAAAACGGGAATGGGTAGTTGTTTTCCGAAAACACTGACGGTTTTGTAAGGAGGTTCTCCCTTTTCCCAATGGGGAACTTCTCTTGTGGAAACACGATGCATTGCCTCATAAATTTTTGCGATAAGAGTATAGAGTAGTTGAGAGCTTTCTTCTTGAAATTCTGGCTTTAATTTTCGAGCAAACCAAAACTTTGCTAGCTTGCGCGCTTCAAGACTAGCGAGAATATGGAAAATGCCTATATTCGCAAAACGCTCACTAAATGTGTCGAAATATGCATCCAGAATTTTTGAGGTAAAAGACGGAGACTCTTCTGTCATAGCAAGCAAAACATCAAATTCATCACTGTTCACTATTTTTTCACACATTTCTTGAATCTCTTTTATAGTGAGTGGGACTTGTCTAGACAATTTAGCATCCAATGACTTCCACCAACTATTGAACTCACTATCGAGAAATTCGGTTAGTTCTTCATCTTCCATGGCGTCCAATCCCGCCCTGATAGATTCGCGCCTTCTATTGGGCGTCAAAAGTTCCACGTAGATTTTTTTTCTGGCAGCTATTTGTCTTGCCTTCTCTTCTTCTAAGAGTTTCTTGTCAAAAATAACCATCTCTGAATTTCGATCAGGAATTTCGTTGAGTTCCACTGGTGGTTGTTCTGGCGTCATGCCGTTCATTTTTTCTTGAGGAATTTATATTGCAAGTTCATAGTAAATTAAAAATTAGAAATAAACAAGAAATTATATAAGTTATACATACTTTCGAGTGGGTTTACACGATTCGGGGTCAGCCTTGCCGAGTCTAGGTGGGTTGGACACAAATAGGCGATCCGGGGAAATGGCAGTTTTTTGTCGGGGATGTCGGACTTGAACCGGCGACCTCACGAACCCGAATCGTGCGCTCTGGCCAACTGAGCTAATCCCCGCGGCCTGCCTCCGCAGCTTTAGCGAAGGGGGCGGAGAGTACAGGATTTGAACCTGTGCGGGCTTGCGCCCACCGGTTTTCAAAACCGGCGCCTTAAACCACTCGGCCAACTCTCCTTAGTGTCCCTGGAGGGATTCGAACCCACGACCTTTTGCTTAGAAGGCAAACGCTCTATCCTCCTGAGCTACAGGGACTTATAAGTATTATATCAGATGGTGCTTACTCATCTCACCTTTACTTCATATAGATTCCCCGGTGAGTCGGATTGGAGTGAGGTGAGGATGATTAAGCTTTTGTTTGAGGGTGAGGGAAAGACAAAACTATTTTCAAATGGACCGGCATAAATAGTCTGCTTATTAGTGGCATCAGCCTCAATCACCTTAACTTTGTTTTCTCCCTGATTAATGTAGATTAGGTGGTTGTTAGTAAGCCAATAAAGGGAGTTGATTCCCAAATCATTGTCTGTGCCAATTAAAAAGCTTGTATCTTCTTTGATATCGTAGACATAGATATTATCAGGTTTGATTTGGCGGCTTTCCGGCTGAGTTGATCTGGCTGGAGGATGAGGGATTAAACTTTCAGGAATAGTGGCTGAATTGGTAGCTAAATAGAAAAATTTCTCGTCATTGGGGGCAAAACTGACCATTTCAGCTGATTCTGAAGCGATTTTGAATATCTCTTCTGGTAGTTTTGCTAATTTGATTTCCAACTCTTCTTGCTCTTCTTGCTGCCACTCGTCTAATATTAAAGAGAGGCGGAAACTGACATCAATTAGTTGATCTGTCGGAGTAAATCGGTCAATATTGATGGAATAGGCATTAAGGGTTAATTCTTTCTCTTTGTGGACCAACAAAAGACTTCTGTTGTCGGGATTCCAAATAAACTGGCTATTTTTCCAGTTAATACTGCCAATAGGGTCAGTTAATTGTCTAGTGTTGGTCCGGCTAAGAGGAGAACCAGAAGTTAATTCTAACAACCAGACACCGTTTTTTTTGACTGTTGAAGCATCACCGACTCCATAGACGATCTTGGTTTTGTCAGGCGAAAGAACAGGGTTAATCGCTCCGGTATTGGTCAAGAGTTTTAAGTCTGGGGCGCTGCGGAAGAGGATAGTGTTGGTTTGGGTGACAATTTCCTTTTTAATGGTTAGTTTTTTGTTCCAGGGAAAAAAGCCGTCTTTTTCAATTTCTACCTCATAATCTTTGGGAGAAAGATTGATAGTATCATCAGTAGCAGTAGCCAGTTTTCCGTCTATAAAAACAGAGGCGCCTTTGGGCTCAGAGTTAGCTACCAGCAGCCCGGTGGGTAGGAATCCCAAGCGTTGTTTCTTGAAATTTGGCCGGTAGCCGCGAACCAGAAAAGATACTAAGTAAGTTAATCCGGCAATGAGGGAAAGGATAGTCAGGATAATCAATGATGTTCGCTTAGCCGTACTTAATTCCATTGTCGTTATAATACTGGAATAGGTGCTAAAGAGCAAGTGTGTGTTATAATTAATGTAGTTTATCCGACTCATTCTAAGTGTATCAAAGTATTAATTAATATGTCAATGTTTAAGAAATTAGGTATTGATTTAGGGACAGCTAATTCCTTAGTTTGGGAAGTAGGCAGGGGATTGGTTTTAAATGAACCGACGGTGGTAGCTGTTTCGGTTGAGGATCGAAAAGTTCTTGCTGTAGGTCAGGAGGCAAAACTGATGTTGGGTCGCACTCCTATGTTTATTGCCGCTTCACGACCGATGAGGGACGGAGTAATCGCTGATTATGAAATCACTGAAGCGATATTACGCTATTTTATTCAAAAAGTTTGTGGGAAACTATTTTTCTTTAAGCCTGAGATAATGATTTGCGTTCCGGCTGGGGTGACTCAAGTGGAACAGCGGGCTGTTTTAGATGCGACCATGAGTGCTGGGGCCAGGGTTGCCTACTTAATTGATCAGCCCCTAGCTGCGGCTATAGGGTCTAGAGTTCCGGTAGCCGACCCTTCGGGCAATATGATTGTCGAGATGGGAGGGGGTTCAACCGAGGCGGCAGTGATATCTCTAGGAGGGGTTGTGACCCACAAAAGTGTTCGGGTGGCAGGAAACAAGATGGATGAAGCAATTGCTAATTTTTTAAGAAAAAAACATAATATTTTGATTGGTGAACAAACTGCCGAGAATATTAAAATTAAGTTAGGCTCAGCTACGCTTTTGAAAAAAGAGGAATCAATGGGCATTAAAGGTCGAGATGCCATTTACGGCTTGCCTAAAGCTGTTAGGATTACCAGCAGTCAGGTTACTGAAGCAATCCAAGCGCCTTTAAAGCAGATCTTAGGGGCAATTAAAGGAGTTTTAGAAGAAACGCCTCCGGAGTTGGTGGCCGACATTGTTGATAAGGGAATAATTCTTTCCGGGGGGACTTCACTTTTAAGAAATATCGATAAGTTCTTCTCTGATAATCTTGGCGTTGGTTTTCATCGGGTGGAGGAACCAATTGTTTCTGTGGTTAAAGGAACAGCTCTGGCTTTAGAAAATTTAGGCCTATATAAGAGAGCTATTAGGAGAAAGTAATATCTTATAAATTATGTTGAGGAGATTGAATTCGGTTTTTTATGCGGAGAATAGGTTTTCCGATAGTATATTTTATGATTTTGATATTATTTTTGTGATTTGATTTATTGTTTGACTGGAGTCTTAGCCGAGCATTATTGATCAAAATAATTGGTCAAAATGGCTATTCGAAAGACATTTTGGTTCCGAAGAGGGATCTTATAGTGTAAAAATCGCTGAGGTTTTTATCTTTGACATCTGAATCCTATAAGGTTTGAAGTGTGGGTTAAGAATTAATTATTCTATAAGCTTTGAGAGTTAATTACTTTCTTGGCAATTTTATTAAAAAAGTTGGTTTTTAAGGTTTGAGACTTAAGGAACTCTTAAGAAATTGAAATTTGAGCAATTTCTAACTCATAAAATGGAAAATCGGGCTTTAAATTTTTGTTATAATGTTCCTAAAGATACTAGTAATGGTTTAAATCAGCGCTTTTGGCAGAGTTAATAGCGAATTGCTACTTTTATGAAACTTAGTCTTATAATCACAGCCTATAAAGAATCAAAAACTGTAGCCGGACTGATCGGTCAATTAGAGGGGCAGTTAAAGAAAATTACCTGTAAATCCGAGATTTTGCTTATTTGTCCTGATAAGGAAACAGGAAAATCAGGCCTAAAAGCCAGTAAATCAAAACTGGTTGACTGGATTAAGGACCAAGGAAAGGGGAAGCCAACTGCTTTAAATAAAGGTTTCAGAATCGCCAAAGGCGAGATTCTGATTTTAACTGACGGTGATGTAAAGGTTGGCTCTCGAGCAATTGTCCATCTTTTGAACGGCTTTCACGATCCTGAGGTGGGAGCAATAACGGCTCGGCCGGTGCCTTTGAATTCAAAAAACAAGCTATTTGGCTATTGGGCTCATTTGCTGACTGAGGCTGGCGCCCATCGCACTAGGTTGAAGCGGCAAGCCCAAGAGGGTTTTATAGATGCCAGCGGTTATTTAATGGCAGTCAGGGCGGGCTTAGTTAAGCAAATACCTGAAAATTCTTTGTCAGATGATGCTGTAATTTCCCGGATTGTTTGGAATAAGGGTTTTAGAATTCATTATGAGCCCAAGGCTAAAGTTTATGTTAAGTTTCCTGACAATTTTAAAGATTGGCTAATTCAGAAAAAAAGAAGCGTTGGCGGGCATCTTCAGTTAGATAAATTAGTTAGAATCAAAAACAGGCAAAAGATGAGGAGTTTTGGCAGTGAGACTTGGGGTATTTGGCAGGCCTTATCTTATCCTAAGACTTTTAAGGAGTTTTGGTGGACAGCATTACTCCTATTGGCTCGCCTTTATCTCTGGCTGATAATTTTTTGGGAAAGAAAGGTGATAAATAAACCTTTTGAAAAGACATGGTTGAGAGTGGAGAGTACCAAATAGAATTTCTATCTACTTTTCTTCTATTCCCAATAGCCTTAAAACCACTTCTTTTCTATACCTTCTATCGCCTCGGGCATTGATTCTAATAGCAGGAAGTTTTCCCTGTTTGCCCCAGCGCTTAATCGTGATGATAGAAACACGTAATATTTCTGCTACTTCTCGAGGGGTTAGCAGATCGGGCAGGTTATTCAATTTGAGCTTAGATTTTTTATTAGCCACTAAAAATAGGATAGCAGAATAATTTCCAATTTACAATTTTCAAGGTTTGAAAATTAGCTCTTGAGATACTCTTGTATGTTTTGCGCCGTCTTTTTTATGATTCTCTCAATTGCCTCTTTGGTATTGAAAGCGTTGTGGGGGGTAATAACTACATTTGGTCTTTCTCTGAGTAAGTGAGCGGCCACCAATTCTTTAAGATCATCTTTAGATAAATACTTCTCAAATAATTTTTCCGGCTTATCAATTGTTTCCTCTTCTTCAATAACATCTAGGCCAACGCCGGCAAGAATACCGTTGTCTAAGCCCCAAAGCATGGTTTCGGTTTCAACTACTGGTCCTCGGCTGGTATTAATCAGAATTGACCCCTTTTTCATCAGCTTAATGTTGCTGCGATTGATCAAATGGAAGGTATTTTTTGTCAGAGGGACATGAAGAGTGACAATATCTGATTGCCGCAAGCATTCTTCTAGATTCACATACTTGAATCCGAGCTTTTTGGATATTTCAGCGTCAGGACGACGGGCAACTCCTAGCACTTTCATACCAAAACCGTTAGCAATTCTTATAACATAACTGCCAATACTTCCTACTCCAACTACGCCAAGGGTTTTTTTTGCCAGATCAAAGCCGGTTAAGCCGGAGGGGGAGAACCCTCCTTGGCGAACTCGATCAATACATTCTGGTATTCGTCTTGATAGGGCCAGAATTAAAGCAAAAGTGTGTTCAGCTATTGTATTTTGACCATAGTGGGGGACATTAGCGACAGTAATGTTATTTTTTTGGCAATATTTTAAGTCAATATGATCCATTCCGGTTGACCGGGTGGCAATCATTTTCAACTTGGGCAGCTGCTTGAGAATTTTGGCCGACAGATCAGAGTAGATGAAGCTGGAAACGATCTCATATTGTTTGGCTTGGTCTAGAGCATTTTCTACTTCTTCAGTGAAGATATCAGCCTTGAGTTTCTTGGCCCACTTTTGCACCGCTTCTTTTTCCCAGGCGTTAACTTCAAAAAAAGCAGCTTTAGTCATTAAATTAAATGTAGGATTAAATCTCTTAATTGTCAAATACACTTATTGCTAGTAACATGGGATTATGGTCTCTGGAGTATTAAAGCCGGCTGATAAAAATTATCCCCCAAGAATAAAATAAGTAGAGTTAAAAAGATGGCCCAGGTTTATTTAACCCAAAAACAGCCAAATTATGAAGACTTGCGCATTGACACTGTTTGTCTTGTTTTAGATAGAGAAAGCAAACCTTTCAGCACAAAACACTATCAGAGTCCAATCTTTTAGCTTCTGGTGCTATACTAACCTATGACTTGGAAAAAAAAAGTCATTTGGGGATTGGTTGGCGCAATTTTGGCTTTTGTTCAGAGTTTCTTCTTAAAACGCTGGTTGACTTTAATTTGGGTAATCGTTCTAAGTTGGAAAGAGGAAGAATTTTGCCTAGCGGAGCGGAGTTTTGGTTCGCAGGAACAGCTGATTCTAATAATAGGCTTAATCGATGACCTTCTCTTGTTTGAGCCTTTGGGGAAAGGAGGGTTGATCTATTTGGGCACAGCCTTGATGGTAAAGTGGGTAAAGAAAATAATGGGTTTAGGTAAAAACTTTAGGGTGAAAATTTCTAATTTCTAAACAGCATATAATGCTCAAAATTCAAAATCCCAAAAAGTTTTGGTTATTTAAAAATTTGAGTTTAAATATTGTTTCGAATTTAGGATTTAGAATTTCGGATTTATCTGATGTTTTTATACTCTTATTATTTTTTCTTCTTCCTGTTGGTTGGTCCAAACACTGGCTTATTCCCGAGAACTTAGTTAATGGCGTTTTGGTTGACTACCTGATGCCGGATTTATGGTTGCAGGACATAATCGCGCTGGCGATTATAATTTTAAATTTTAAATTTATAATTTTAAAATTAAAATTTTTACTTCCATTATTTTTGATTCTGGGTTCAGTATTCTTTTCTTCTGCGCCGTTAGTTTCTCTAATTAATCTGACTCGTTTTCTTTTGGCGCTTGGAGTGGGGCATATTCTAACCAGTAATCGTAAGTTCAAAAAACCAGCCTTAATTGGTTTGACCGGAGCAGTGATTTGGA
The DNA here is from genome assembly GCA_964428655.1 of uncultured Gammaproteobacteria bacterium. GTDB lineage: Bacteria > Patescibacteriota > Microgenomatia > UBA12405 > JAHJSD01 > CAYRYE01. Next base: position 176,584 of record CAYRYE010000002.1, on the reverse strand, counting down.
CTGGGATTTTAGCGATTCTGCAATTTATTAAACAAGGCACGGTTTTTGGCTGGTGGTTTTTGGGTGAGCCAATTTTCAGTTTGGGGAGTGGGGGAGTAAAAAAGGTAGTTTTATTCGGCAAAAACTTAGTTCTACCAATGGCCACATTTCCCCATTTCAATGTTTTAATTGCCTTTTTAATTTTGAGTTTGATAGTTTTGAGGAAAAAGATCTGGTATTGGCTAGCGGCGGCCCTGGTTTTGTTTAAAGTAATCACTTTTGATTCAACTTCTTTTTGGCGACGATGGCAGTTAATCAAAATATCTTTAGCCATGATTAAAGATTATCCTTTGTTTGGAGTAGGTTGGGGCTGTTTTGTTAAAAAGCTGCCGGATTTTTGGCACCAGTTGGGGACTAATTTCCGTTTTCTCCAACCAGTTCACAATATTTTTCTTATAATGCTTTCAGAACTCGGTTTCCTTGGTTCACTGGGAATTATTTTACTAATTAGCAGATTCTGCAAAGGCTTGCTATCTAAAAAATACTTTATACTTTATACTTTATACTTTATATTATTTCTATTCGACCACTACTTCTGGGCCACCACCCAGGGGATTTATATGTTGTTTTTGCTTACTTCGCTGGCTACCCCTTGACAAACATTTTCCAGCTTCCCATAATAATATTAGTTGTTACAAATTTATAAATATTTGAAGAAAAAATGGATGATATAACAGAAACTGGAAGAAATTTAAGTGATGTTTTCAGGGGAGAAGAACAAGCAGCAGTAAAAGGGCATCAGAAAAGAAAACCGTTTCAGCCTGAGCCTAAGAAATATAAAAATACGGCCACTGGTGTTACAATTGGTGGTGGGTTAGGGCGAAAGCAGGAAACTGCTTTGGATAGACTTCGTGATGGATGGGGAAGAATGACGGTAGCAGAAAGAAAAAAAGCAATTGAAGCAGCCGGAGTTCCACTTTCCCAAGCTAGGGAATATTTTGAGACAGGTGGTAGCCAAAGGATACAATCAACATACGGTACGCGCCCAGGCGAATCAAAACCTTAAAAGCATCTAACACCTTTAGTGGAACACTATCTACGCCCGGTTTGACATTAGTCCATTTTTAGTCTATTATTAGTCTATAATGTTCAAGCCTAAATATACAATAACCAATAAACTGGTTAAAAATATCAAGGAGATTAATTCTCTTATAACGGACCTTAATAACAAGAGATTGCCCAAAATTGTCTTTATGGAAATGGTCAAAGAAGCAAGGGCTGTTTCTGCGCATACCTCAACAAGCATTGAAGGCAATCCCTTGCCGCTGACTGATGTTAAAAAAATACTCAAATCTTTCCCTAAAAACATAAGAGACAGTGAGATGGAGGTAGTAAATTACAATCGAGCTCTGGAAAAATTGAATAAAGATATTAAATCGAAAAAATTCAGGTTTTCGGAAAAAATAGTCTTTGATGTCCATAAGGAAGTTGTGAAAGGACTTCTCAATAAATCCCAAACAGGCAGATATAGAGCGGGGGTTGTGTTTGTCAACAATCCCAGAAGCGGGGGAGTGATTTATCTCCCTCCTTCTGCAAAAAGAGTAAAACTCTTGATGAAAGATTTAGTGGAATTTATAACCAAAAATAGAAATGAAATAGATCCTGTTATTCTGGCAGGAATTTTCCACAAGCAGTTTGTAATAATTCATCCTTTTATGGATGGAAATGGAAGAACATGCAGATTAATAACAAAAGTGATTTTGGCAGATTTGGGATTGGACACTTTTGAACTTTTTAGTTTTGAAAACTTTTACAATAAAAATGTGACAAAGTATTTTGAAAAAGTGGGAGAATTGGGAAATTATTATGAAATTGCTGAAATGATTGATTTCAGCGGATGGCTGGAGTATTTTAGCGACGGAATAATAGATGAAATACTGAGGGTGAGGGGGGAAATAAAAAAAATAAGCGCTTGTCCCGAGAGAGAATTAAAGAAACACCATAGAAAAATCATTGGTTATATAGAGAAAAATGGTTATATAACTGATAGGAGTTATTCAAAGCTGACAGACAGGGCAAAAGCGACCAGAAATCTTGATTTCAGAAAATTAATGAAAATGGGCGTATTAACCAGAAAAGGCAAAGGTAAAAACACTTTTTATGTTCTAAAAGAAACTATTTAAACAAGCTAAGTTCACTTCAGTTTACCTTTAGCGTCTGCCCTAAAGTAGAACGGAGTATGTTTCGAGGTCTCTGCTCAGGTTATTTAAGTTCAACCTTCGCTCCGGCTTTTTCGAGTTTTTTCTTAGCTTCTTCAGCTTGTTCTTTTTTGACTTCGATCAATACATCGGCTGGTGTTTTTTCAGTTATGTCTTTGGCCTCTTTTAAACCAAGGTCAGGTTTAACCTCGCGAAGAGCTTTAATCACGCCAATTTTGTTTGATCCGGTTTCGGTTAAAATAACAGTGAAGATTGATTTTTCTTCAGCCGGCTTTTCATTGCCAGTTTGAGTTGTTCCTGCTGCCACTGGCGCAGCCGCAATTGCCTGGATACCGAATTTGTCTTCCAAAGCCTTAACCAGGTCAGAAAGCTCTAAAACAGATAATTCAGCAATTTGATTAATTATTTTTTCCAACTTGGCTGAAAGTTTCGCTTTTGACTTGCCTTTTTCTTTTTTCTTGGCGTTTTTCTTTTTAGTTTTTAATTCTTCGCTTTTAGTTTTATCCGTCATTTTTTTCACCCCCTTTACTATTCATTACTTCTTTTAACATCAGTATTAACTTTATTTGGTTAAATTTTAAACCATAGACCAATCGGGAGAGGGGATTAGTCAAACCACTTATAATTTGGGATAACAAAACTTCTCGTCCAGGTAATTTAACAAATTTTTGCAGTTGATCAATGGAAAGTAATTTCTTCTGATAAATGCCCAACTTGAATTCAGGTTTTTCTAATTCTTGGCCTGCTTCATCAATGATTTTTAGCGACTCAATTTCGTTTTCGTTGGCAAAAACCAGAGCAGTTGGTCCTACCAGAGGTTTATCCAATTCAATTCCTACTTTGGCTAAAGCTCGAGAAATTAAAGTGTTTTTAATAACCTGAATTTGACCGCCGGCTTCTTTGACTTTGCTCCTCAACTCAGCAATTTGTTTAGCCGTCAAGCCCTGGTAATCGATTAAGGCAGTGGTTTTAGCCGTTTTTAGTTTCTCTGCTAGATCAGTGACAGCGTAAATTTTAGCTTGTGAAACCATAATTTGATGATTAATGACTAATGATTAATGGTTAATAAAAAAAGCCTCTTCCGAGGCTTTCCAAATTACGAACTACTGGTTACGAACTAAACCTTGCCTCGGTGGGATTTTTAACCCCGCCGTGGCGGGGCCCTACTTTCTTTGGCTTAGTGTGAGTATAAGCTCCAGTCCAATACTTGTCAAGAGATAGCTTCCTGGTGGTAGAATATAGCTTATGACAGCGGCAATGGTCATTCGGCGTATTTCCCAAGGCTTTAACTGGCGTGGTTCAAAATGCAGGTTTTGTGGTAAGTTAGGAATATGAATAAGGAAGAGATTGAGTATCGAAGAACAGGAGAAGAAGCAGTTTTTAAAGTAGGAGAGGTATGGTGGGATTGGACAAGGATGAAAGGAGAAAGAGAGGGCGGGGTAGCAAGAAGGGAATTAGATAATCTTTTGGGTAGATATGGAATAAATCCTCAAGTAAAAAATGGAGTTTTAACTCGTTATGATAGAGGTGTTTTTCGTTTTCAACAGCTTATTATTGCTTCAGCTCATGATGAAAGACATATGCAGGCAGTGGTTTATTGGGCGACCAAAGGTTTTGATCGAAGGTGTGAATATGTGCCGCTAGAAAAAAGAAAAATGGCTGTTTTGGCAGTGGCTATTGCGGCTGTGGATCACGACAGAGGTGATATTCCTGAAAAAGGTATGACTGAAGCGGCTGCTAGGCGCCGCGAAGATAGAAGTGCTGGGCAAGCAGCCTTTTTTATTGGACAGTTAGCTCGAGAAGGTCTGCTTTCAGATGGAGAGTGTAAGGAACTTATCGCCTTGGCTCAACTGCTGATTGTTAGCACCAACCCTGGTTTGGATGTGAGTTATGAAGAAGTAGAGGTAGAGGAGACGCTGGAAGACTTGCCAATATCAAAAATAGTGAGGACTGTTTTTCAGCAGGAGGCACAGGAGTCAGGGGAAAAAGTAGTAGAGTTGTGGAAGGTTCCTGAAGAGATTCAGGGTGTTGAAAGGAGAAAGCTAGAGCTCTTGAAAAAAATGACTGAGGACAGCGCAAGGACCTTGAAAAACGAGTTTGGTTGGAAAGCTAATGATTTGTTGGAGATAGTCCGAATTATAGATGGAGCTGACTACGCTTCCTATTATATGGAACCCTCGTCTATTATTAGGGTGATGGCGCTTTGGGCAGAATTGATGGAGGTTTATTTGAATAGTGAAGGAAACTTGGTTTGTCTAAAGCCGCCAATGGAAGATTATGCCCAGTGGTTAACGAGTGACTTTCGAAAAAAAGTTTTCCAGCTTTACGAGAATTATTTGCCGCTAGAGGCAGAGGTTGTTCGAAAGCAGGATCACAAACTTGTGGAGGTTTTGGAAAAGATTAGGGGAGAGCCGAAGAGCGACCAGCTTCGGTTTGAAGGTGGTCTTACTCCGGTTGATTTATACCAAATGGCCGAAGGCTTGGGATTGCTTGAGAATAGACTAGTACAAGGGGCGCTGATTGGTTATTCAAAAGAATTTATGGGTAATTTAGATGCCGCTGATCCTAGTAGGTTTGCCAGTTTGGCTACGGCAGCAATTAGAGAGATTTATAAAGCTGTTTCCGAAGAAAAAAAGCAAGAGTTTATTACTCTAATGCTGGACCAAATTAATGAATTAATGAGAAAAGAGAACAGTTCTAGCGATTTGCACATTGCCCCTTTTGCTTATGAAGAAGGATTTTTGGCTAATTTAGTCGGTGTTTTAGATGAGAATCAAGGAAATTGGGGGAGGATTCAGGGGGTAACTTCCACTTTCAGGCTAGATCAGGACAGCCCAGACAAGTTAAACGCATTATTGACGACTGAGTTGCCTGAAGAACGAAGTTATGGCATTAGTTTGGGAGGGTTGCCAACAGCAGAGACTTTGGAGCAGACTCTAGTAACTTTGGATGAGGAAAACTATCAAGGCAAATTGATGATTCATTTTGGTCTTCAAACTAGAGAAAAAGAGGCAGAAGGTTGCTTGGATTTAATTTTGAAACATGTTGAAGAGAGATCTCCAATTACTCTTCATTTGGATGATCACTATCAATGGTTTTTGGATTGGTATAAAAACCTAGACAGTAATGGGCAAGCCTTAGTTAATCAATGGCCAATTTTTGTTTCACCCCTAATTAATGTCATGCATCAACCGGAAGTGTTGACTGAATTGCAGGAGGTGAAAAGGATGTTTCCTAAACTGAAATTTGTCAGTAATAATACAACCGCTTTTCTGGCAGGAGCTGGTTTATCACTGCAGCTGCTTTTGGAACGAACGGCTTTGGCTGGCCCATATGATGGGTTATTTGGTCAACACGTTCAGGTTGCTGAAAAAGTACCAGTGCCTATAGATGAGTCTGTTCTCGCATAAGATTTTTTTCAATCCAGGAACGAAAATAGTGCTGCCAATTCCTCCGATCCCGATTTCGATTCGGAATAGTCCCGTGTGAAATTAGTGTCACTTTTACCTTTGCCTCAGTCGTTAATTAGGTTTTCTAAAACTCTCCATCTTTTCTTTTTTTCTTGGGAGCTGATGTTATCTTGATAAAGTTTGACGGCAGCCGTGCTCGGGCGGGGAGAGTATTTAGCAATAAAAGCTTTTTTAAAGCCTGCTTTTTTGCAAAGCTTAACCGTGTTTTGGAACGCTTTTTTGGTTTCGCCGGGAAAACCCACAATAATATCAGTAGTAAATTGCGCTTTAGGGATTTTAGTTCGAATCTTGTTGATTAGTTTAAGATACTTCTTTGCCGTGTAAGGCCGGTTCATTTTTCTTAAGATTTCATCATCACCTGACTGAACAGGCAAGTGAATTTCTCGAGAGACATTGGCATTTTGGGTGATCACCTCAATTAACTCATCTGAAAAATCCCAAGGATTGGCAGACATAAAACTGAGTTTTTCAACTCCTTTAATCTGGGCCACAACCTCCAAGAGCCGAGGAAAATTATCCACCTCCGGGGTGTCTCCATATTGGCACCTAGGGAATAGAGGATTCCAACTGTTGACATTTTGGCCTAAAAGCATAACTTTTGAGAAACTTTGCTTTACGGCGCAGTGGACATCTTTAAGAATTGCTTCGGTAGAGCGATAGGTTTCTAGTCCTCGAGCATAGGGAACAATGCAGTAAGAGCAAAAGTGGTTGCAGCCGTTGGAAATGGGAATGTAAGCAAGGTCTTCTTTTAATAATCTTTTTGGCTCAGTATTAAGGTCGGTTAAATCTTCAGTCAGAACGATTTTAATCTTATTACCAATTCTTTTTTTCAGCTTTTTTAAATTCTTTCCAGCTTTATCTCTCAGTGCCCAGCCTGCCAAACAACCGGTTAAGATAATGCTTGATGCTTCCCATTTAATGTTTGAGAGTTTATTAATTAATCCGTAGATACGATTCTCGGCTGATTCGCGGACAATACAGCTGTTGATCACCACTAAATCAGCCTTTTTAACGTTTTTTATTTCTTTATAATCTTGTTTTTCTAAAGCAGCAGCGATTCTCTCCGAATCCGCCACATTCATCTGACAGCCAAAAGTCTTGATAAAGTAGGTCTTTTTCATACCCCATATTTTATCATCTCTTCTGTGTCTGTCTGGCTGGTTCCGAAAGGAGAAAAAATTGTACTTGACTTTAGACGGTAATTTTTCCTTGTTCTGTCAATCTTTCTTCTGAGACAAGTTTCTCGTCTACTAAGCCTATCACCTGTTGTCCAAGCTTATAGAGGTTGTCTGCTCGATCTCCTGCTTTAATCGAAAAACGCTCAGCGTGAGCTATTGCATCACGTTTTAAAAGCTCTCCTTCTTGGTACAGTCTAACAACATAATCAAAATTCGCCCAACCCTTGGCTCTTATAGTCTGAATTAATAATATCTTATCAGGATTAGTAGTTGAAACAATAAGTACTAAAGGGCCCTTTAATAAAGTATCTTTTTTTAAAACTATAACAGCCTCTCTGTCCACAATAAGTGATCCTTCGTCTTCTTCTCCTGCAGAAGATTCAGAAGTTTTTTTCGTCATCCTTATAAAAACATTGTCTGTTTCAACCTCGCCTACTCGTTCAGAAATTGGAAGCGTGGCGGCGGGATGACTACTTTCTGTTGCCTTGGATTTAACTATCTTTAGCTCTGTTTGCTCTATTGCCTCAAGCGCGCTTTCAAGACCACTGGAAGCAAGAGCCATCTTTTTTAACAATCTTCTGTGTTCCCTATTGCTCAATATCCTTTTTGCCTCTTCCACTTTTTACCTCCTTTAATTAATATTTTTACCACCTTTTACACCTATTAGCAATGGCCTGCCCGGCTAAAATGAAAAGACCAGACAATGCAACTATTGAACCAATTTGAATTTTCTTATCAAGAGGCGATTTTAATGGGGTATAATGATTATTTAGTGAATCTTTACTCAGGCAATGAAGCGATTATTGAGGGGGCGGTAAAGGTGGGAGCCAGATTCTTTGCCGGCTATCCGATTACGCCTGCCTCTTCGATTATGGAGGGATGGGCAAGAAGGAAGGATTTGATTTTTCTTCAAAGTGAGGATGAAATTGCGGCTATTCATCATGTAATTGGCGCTGTTTTGACTGGTACGTCTGCTTTTACGGCCACTTCTGGGCCGGGTTTCAGCTTGATGCAGGAGGGTTTAGGATTGGCTTTTGTTTATGAGGCGCCGATTGTAGTGATTAATGTTCAGCGTTCCGGCCCTTCAACCGGCCAGCCAACTCGGGTGGGCCAAGGAGAGATTTTGGCCTCTCGTTTTGGCACTCATGGTGATATCTTGCCCTTTGTTTTCTACCCCACTTCAGTAGAGGAGTGTTATATCTATACAATTAAAGCTTTTGAAATTGCCTGGGAACATAAGGTACCAGTGATAATTTTGACTGATGCATATCTGGCGAATATGCGAGAAAATGTCAAATGTCAAATGTCAAATGTCAAATCTGCATCTAAAATCTCAAAACTAGAAACACATTTTACTGGTTTGACTGATCGTCAAAATATTAGTAAGAAAATAGCTGAGATTAAAAAGATCGCCAAAAAAAGTCATCGTTTCTACAATTTGTGGGGGAATAAAGAATCAGATGTTTTGTTGATTGGCACGGGATCAATGGTGCGGGCTCTAAGAGCTTTTGAAAAAGACTATCAAATCTTTGCCCCAATCAGGATTTGGCCGTTTTTGGCAGACGATATTAGAAAAATAGCCAAAAACAAGAAGCGGGTGGTGGTTGTTGAAATGAATGAGGGTCAATATGTTAGGGAAGTGGAGAGAGTCTTGGGAGAGAAGGTGAAATTTGTAGGGTGGAAGGAAGAAACAATCAACCTTAAGAGGTTGAAATTCCTAATTTCTAATTGATCTAAAAAATAACCAATGACCAATAAAAAAATGCCTAATGAACAAATTTCTCTGAACTCTTTTGGTAATTGGAGATTGGGGTATTGGGATTTGATTAGGTTAATTTAGAATCTATCAATGAGCAACTGGTTATCTAACACTGATTTTATCTGGTGTCCTGGCTGTCCCAATAGCTGGCTAGCGATGTCTTTGGCCAAAGTGTTTAATGGGCTTGGGCTTAAAAAAAAGAATACTTGGCTGGTTTCTGGCATTGGCTGCGTTGGCAGGATTGCTAATTATTTTTCTTGCAATACTGCTCATACTACTCATGGTCGGGCTATTCCAGTAGCAGAGGGAATCAAGTTAACTAAACCTAAATCAGATGTTTTTGTTGTTTCCGGTGACGGTGATTTATTGTCCATTGGCCTTTCTCATTTGATTCATACCGCCAGACGTAACACGCCCATCAAAGTTATTTGCCTGAATAATTCAATTTATGCCATGACTGGCGGCCAAACCAGTCCAACAACTCCCAAAGGAGTGTTAACAGGAACCCATCCTGCCGGCTCTTCCTATTCGCCGTTGGAGCCAAAAAAACTTTTTACTTCTTTTCCTAAGGTTTTTTTTAGCCGGACCATTGTTTACAACCTGTCTCATTTTGCCAAAATAATAGAAGCGGCTTACCAACATCCGGGCTTTGCTTTTGTTGAAGTGATTAGTTTTTGCCGAGTTAATGACCCAAGATTTAAAAAAGCCAAAAGCCAAGAAAAGGAAATTAGGCAGTTTTTGAGTGGATTTAAGATAAGATGAAGAATATAAAAATTATTATTACTGGTTTTGCTGGCCAAGGAGTGCTCTGGTTGGGCAAGAAAATTGCCGAGGAAATTTTGCGTCGGGATTCAAGAAAATTTGTCAGTTTTCTGGCTGAATACCAAGCAGGTATTCGTACCGGCGAGAGCCAGGCCCAGGTTATTGTTGGCAATCAACCAATTTCTTGCCCTTTTATTGACGAGGCTGATATTTTAATAAAATTGAAAGACGGCAAAATTAAATGTGGTTGTGAAGTGATAGAATTGAAGGGTAAAGATCGAACTAACGAAATAGCCCTGAAAGAAATTTTTAAAAGTTTAGAGTGCCAGGAGTTGCTGATGATCAAATGAACAAATATGACGCAGTTATTATCGGTTCCGGGCCGGCTGGCTTAACAGCCGCGATTTATCTTTCCCGAGGTGGTTTTAAAGTTTTAGTTTTGACTGGTAACCAACCCGGAGGGCAGTTAGTATTAACTACCAATATTGAGAATTATCCTGGTTTTGAGAGTGTTGCTGGGCCAGAGCTGATGAGTCGAATGCAAAAACAAGTGGAGAAGTTTGGCACCGAGGTGGTAGCTGGTGAGGCAGTTTCGATTAGAAACCTTAAGCGCTTCGTTGTCAAAACCCAGAGCAATAAAGAATATTTTGCTAAAGTGGTTATCGTCGCCACTGGCGCTTCAGCCAAGTGGTTGAATGTTCCTGGAGTAGGCAGATTGCGCGGTAAAGGTATTTCTGTTTGCGCCACTTGTGACGCGCCGTTTTTTAAAGACAAAGTAGCAGCAGTGGTTGGCGGCGGCGACACTGCTTTTACTGAGGCTGAATTTTTGACCCGCTTTGCCAAAAAAATATATTTGATTCATCGTCGGGAAAAATATCGAGCTGAAAAAATAATCCGGGATAGAGTTTTAGCCAGTAAGAAGATCAAGCCCTTGGTTAACACCCAAGTTAAAAAGTTTTTAGGAGAGAATAAATTAAAAACTCTTGAATTGGAAACGATTGGCAAGGGTAAATGGCGGCTAGCGGTGGATGGTTGCTTTATAGCTATTGGCCACAAACCTAATACGGATTTTTTGAAGGCCCGCCTGCCGGCAAGGCAGGGGTTTTTAGATCTTGACGAGAAAGGATATGTTAAAGTCCATAATGAAGTTTTCACTTCAGTTGACGGTGTCTTTGCGGCCGGCGATTGTGTTGATTGGAAATATAAGCAGGCAATTACTGCCGCTGGTATGGGTTGTAAGGCGGCAATTGAAGCAAGAGAGTGGCTGAGGAAATGAAATTACCTTCATCATTACAAAATCTAATCACCACTTTCGAACAATTACCGGGAATTGGGCCAAAGACGGCGGCGCGGCTGACTTTTTATTTGTGGCAAACGCCCAATCATTATATTGAAAAATTTGCTCAAGCTTTGTTGGATTTAAAACGGAAAACTAAACAGTGCTCAATTTGTTTTAATCTTGATGAGACTGACCCGTGTTCAATTTGTGGTGATTCTCAGCGTGATCAATCAATAATTTGTGTTGTTGAGCACCCCTTAGATATTGTGGCTTTCGAGAAAATGGGTGATTTTAATAGCGTTTACCATGTTTTGGGTGGGGTGATTAATCCCTTGGAACACATTGGCCCGGAAGAGTTGCGCATTAGGGAATTGTTTGATCGGGTAAAAAAGAGCGAAATCAAAGAAATAATCTTGGCCACTAATCCTACCATGGAAGGTGAAGCAACAGCAATGTATATAACCCGCAAGTTGCGGGAGCTCAAAACTCAAAACTCAAAGCCCAAAATTAAGATTACTCGTATTGGACAGGGATTGCCCACTGGCGCTGATCTTGACTACGCCGACGCTTGGACTTTAAAACAGGCCTGGGAAAACAGAAGAGAGATGGCTTCCTAAATCATTCTTCTAAATACTCTTTTATTTTTTTGATGTTGATTTTTAAATAGCCAGAGAGTTCGTCTAAAAAGTTTTCTTTTGCCTTTTGACGGTAATAACGGCTTTTTAGTTTCACCATACTCTGGAAGACATCCCAACTTTCTTTAATATAAAAAGCTAGCCAGTCTTTTTGTTTCTTGGGTTTTCTGAGGTGAAGATTTTTACTGGTAATAATAGGAATAACTATTACTCGTTTGTTTTTAAGTTTCTCATTGAGAATGATTTCCATTCCGTATCCAGCCTTGCTTATTTTGTCCAAAAGGGGAGCAACCAGTTTTTTAGATATACATCTTTGCCCACTGAAAGGCCAGATGATAGAATAAGGTTTTCTGAAGCCTGCATTTAAGTCGGCAATGGTCATATCAACTTCATTGTTGAGTACGGGGCGCATTAAGGAAGAGAGATGATATGGTTTTATATTGATCAAATCAGCATCTAAGAAAAGTAGAGTTTTGAATTTGGTTGATGCTACGCCTTGGGCAACGGCATAACCCTTGCCTTTGTTTTTAGAGAGATTGATTATTTGGACTTTAGTCAAAAATTTTTCTATTTCTTCTTTTGTGTTGTCTTCAGAGCCATCATTGACAATGATTATTTCATTGATTTCTGGAGTTTTGAGGCAGACTTCAATTACGCCGGCCACGGTTCTTTCCTCGTTAAAAACAGGAATGACACAACTAACCTTTTTAGTCATAAGACTTATTATTCCATGTTATCATTAATCTGTGAAGCAGGCTATTTTAAAGACTTTTATTTATGCTGATCTTTTTGATTTTCCTTTAACAAGAGACGAAATTTGGCAGAGGTTGATTTGGAAGCGAGGCCCCAAGCGACTGAGAAAAGAGGATTTTGATATTGCCTTGGAAAGAATAGAAAAAGAGAAAAGAATAGAAAAGGATAGTGGTCTCTATTTTTTACTCGGGCGGACAAAAATTGTTCGAATTCGTAAAAAGCGAGGAGTTGAAGCAATAAGAAAATTCAAAATAGCCAAAAAAATTGCCAAAATTTTAAAAGTTATTCCTACCATTAAATTTGTCGGCCTAACCGGGAGTGTGGCCGCGAAGAATGCTGAAAGAATTGACGACATTGATTTATTTATCATTTCTTCTTCTGGCTGGCTTTGGACGACTCGATTTTTTACCACTCTTTTGCTATCTATTCTCGGTGTCCGACGTAAACCAGGTGAAAAAAAATCTCAGAACAAGATTTGTTTGAATATGTTTTTAGATGAAGATCATCTCGATGTTTTTGTAAAAGACAAGGATTTATTCCTTGCCTACGAAATTTATCAACTAAAGCTTTTATGGCAGAGAGGCAATATTTATCAAAAATTTATAAGAGCTAATTTATGGGTTAAAGATTTTTTACCAAATGCAGAATTTGATTGAGAAAATTTTCTATCGGTTCCAATTTTGGTGGATGAAAAAACGAAGGACAAGAGAAGTAATTACACCCTATTTTATTGCTTTCCATCCTAGTGATGTTCGCCAAAAAATACTGGCTCTGTTTGGGCAAAAAATGAAGGAATATAAAAGTTAGGAAAAGATAGCGCCAAAGAAAGGAATAGTTTAAAATAAAGAAATATGGCTAAAGAAAGGGAGTTGTATTGTGCTGGTTATTTTGCTTCTGGTCCAGTCGAGGGAAGGGCTAATACTTTTGGGGCAATTAGGAGAGTTGGGCGTCAAGCGCTGTTTTTCTTAGAAAAGAATGGAGTTCGAGGAGGAAAACCTTTTGTTAAAAAAGTAGTGAAGCACGAACTTAAACATGCCGGGGGTGTGGCTAGAACTAGAGTAGTTTGCCCTCAATCAATTGCGTTAAGTCTTGCGGTTTTGGTAGGCCCAGAGGGTGCCTGGTTGGAGGTGGACGGGAGATATAGTATTCATGGGGATATAACAGAAGAGCAGGCTTTTGCGATTCTTAGTGCCCCTTCAGATCCCTCGAGACGTGACCAGAAGATGATAGTTAAACTGTGCGCCCGGAGGGATTCGAACCCCCGACCCACGGCTTAAAAGGCCGGTGCTCTGCCAGCTGAGCTACGGGCGCAAAAAAGAGGTCCGGATGGGACTCGAACCCATGAATAGCGGTTTTGCAGACCGCCGTGTTAGCCACTTCACCACCGGACCTTAATTATATTTGATTTGATTTTAACACCTAGCCCGGTATCTAACAAGTCCTTGCTGTTCGACCTATCCAACGTCTAGTTACACGGAGTTGCTTTTTAGAGAGACCTCTACTAGTGTTCACACATAAGTTTGGAGATAATGCCTCTCCGCGAGGCTGTTCTTTTGTGGGTTTTAAAGATGTTCTGGGGTTTACAGGGCAAATGCTTCCAGCTGGAGTTCGACATCCCTCACAGTGTCTACCCGTAGGAGCAATTAGAGCAATAGGTTTTTTTGACATTTTCAATATATGTACATATTATACACTATAGATTTTTTTGCGTTGACGCCGCGATTAACAAAATCAAACTTGTTCTTGATTTAGAAAACATTTTTTATTAATTGACGATTTTTTATAAATTTGTTATAAGTGAAAATATGTCGCAAGTTACAACAGAACGAGTAAAACAAGTTACTCGTTGTGGTCGGGCTATTCCAACAACTACCGGGGGAGGCACTCGGGTTGGCTGTCGAGGAAAATGGGGAAGAACAGAAAGACCTGCTCTTTGTTGTGTTCATAGTGGAGATTGTCCGCATGGTTGTCGGCCAGGATTGGTAAGAGAGGCAGTGGGGAGCCGCTGATTTCGGAAAAGATAAGTTGTGATATACTATCTCTAATAAAATGAAAATTTCTTTGATTGCTACCACTACAGCTACTGCCTTATAAGAGGCTGGTTTGTAGCGGAGTAATTTGGAAAAGAACCAAACCAGCCGCGAAGGCTGGTTTTTTATTTGCTTAAATTGTATATTAATAGCAGAAAATGAAGAAACAAAATCCGAATAACACCCTGAAAGTAATGAGGCATACAGCCGAGCATGTGTTGATGCAGGCAATGGACAATCTTTGGCCGGGCAAAATAATTAAAGCTATGGGGCCGGCAATAGATGAAGGTTTTTATTTTGACTTTAATATTAGGGGTGGTTTGAAAATTTCAGAGAGTGACTTTTCCAAGATTGAAAAAGAGATGAGAAAGATTATTAAGAAAAATCTTTCCTTAGTTAAGAAAGAAATTGCCGTTAAAGAGGCAAAAAAACTTTTTAAAGGCAATCCTTACAAGCAGGAATGGTTGGATGAAATTGAGGAAAAAGGCGAAAAGGCAATGCTTTATTACACAGGCGAAGGATTTGTTGATCTCTGTGCTGGTCCTCATATAAAGAGTACAGGTAAAATTGGCGCTTTCAAACTCTTATCTGTTGCCGGCGCTTATTGGCGAGGCGATGAAAAAAACAAAATGCTCACCCGCATTTACGGTACTGCCTTTCCAACCCAAAAAGAGCTAGATGATTATTTAAAACAAATTGAAGAAGCCAAAAAACGTGACCATCGCGAGCTAAACAAAAGTCTTAAACTTTATCAGCTATCTGATGAACTTGGTCAAGGTTTGGTGACTCTTTTACCCAACGGGGCGATTATTGCTGAAGAACTGGAAAAGTGGGCCAAAAAAACTGAGAGGAAGTGGGGTTATGTTCGAGTTTTTACTCCCCATATTGCCACCGAGGAGTTATTTAAGAAAACTGGTCATGTTCCCCATTATTTGGAGTCAATGTATCCAGCCTTGAGAGATAAAGAAAAAGGAAACTACTACTTAAAACCAATGAATTGTGCTGCTCATCATTTAGTTTTTAAAAGTCAGCCAAGAAGTTATCGCGATTTACCCTTGAGGATTGCTGAATATGGGGCAGTTTATCGTTATGAAAAGGCTGGTGAACTTCATGGCATAATGCGGGCCCGAGGGCCAATTCATCAAAATGACGCCCATATTTTTTGCACTGAAGAACAGGCTGAGGAAGAATTCCAAAAAGTGATGGAACTGCATAAGTATTATTACGATGTTTTGGGTTTAATCGAAAAAGATTATTTTCTTTCTTTTGCCATTAGAGACAAGGAAAATAAAGACAAGTATCTTGGCGACGACAAAATGTGGGATAAAGCCGAAAAAATCACTCTGGAATATATTAAAAAATCAGGAATTGCTTATGAAATTGAGGAAGGCGGAGCCGCTTTCTATGGACCTAAAATAGACTTTAATATCAGGACGGTGACTGGAAAAGTTTTCTCTGCCTCAACTAACCAACTTGATTTTTTTATTCCCAAAGCCCTTGGTTTAGAATATGTTGGCGAAGATGGCAAAAAGAAAATACCAGTTTGTATTCACCGGGCTCCATTGGGATCTCACATCAGATTTATTTCCTTTTTAACTGAACATTTTGCTGGCGCTTTTCCGGTTTGGTTGGTACCAGTGCAAGTGGTAGTTTTGCCCATTACTGAAAAACATGTTGATTATGGTCAAAAAGTGGCCGAAACTCTTAAAAAAGAAGATATTCGTGTTGAGCTTGACGATTCCAGCCAGACCCTTTCTTACCGTATTCGTCAAGCAGAACTTCAAAAAGTTCCCTATATTTTAGTCCTTGGCGATAAAGAGGAAAAAAACAAATCAGTCAATGTTCGTAAAAGGGGCCAGAAAAAACAGAAAGAACAGAAATTAGCTGAGTTTTTGGGATTAATAAAAAATAATATTGATAAGCGATCTCTAAATGTTTAATTGTTGAAAAAGGTATAATTTGCCCCTGAGTTTATGTCCGATGAAACTCAAATCGAGAGTGGGATTATTATTTCTTCACTATTTGCGGATCCTTTCTAAGATTCAGTTGGCGAAGATTAATTTTTTTCGGAGATTGAGGAGAAAGAAAGAAGTTGTTATTGTGGGCATTACTGGGTCGGTTGGGAAAACTTCGACCATGTATGCTACAGCGGCAGCCCTAAAAGATAGTTTCAAAGTCAAGTACTCTGAAAAAGCTAATTCTGAAAGTGGGATTCCTCTTAATATTTTAGGCTTAAAGATGAAAGATTTTTCTCTCTTTGATTGGGCGAGAGTGGCCATTCTTTCTCCCTTAACGCTCTTGGTTAATTGGCAGGACTATGACGTTTATGTAGTTGAAATGGGAGTGGATGAGCCAACAGAGCCTAAGAATATGGGTTATTTGTTGAAAATTATTCAACCCCAGATTGGTGTTTTCATCGGTGTTACCCCGGTTCACAGCATGCAGTTTGAGGCTGTTGTTTCTGTGGTCACTCCGGGAGAGTCTAGAGCCACCCCTGGAGAGTCCGCTGTGCTTAGCGCTATCGCCGACGAAAAAGCCAAGCTAATTGCCAATTTGTCAAAAGAAGGTTATGCGGTTTTAAACTTTGGTGATGAATTTGTTAAAAAACGAGCAAAGCTGACAAAGGCGAAAATAATTAAGGCGGAAAAAGTTTCAATAGATTTTAAAGATTGTGTTTTACCCGAGGTATATGAAATTAATTTTGGCTTAGCCGTTGGTATAGCTGAAGCGCTAGGCATTAATTCCAAAAAAGCGATTACCGGGATTAAGAAATATTTTGTTTTGCCCCCGGGCAGGTCAAGTTTAATCAAAGGCATTAAAGACACTTTGATAATTGACTCTTCGTATAATTCTTCGCCGAAAGCAGTAACAACAATGCTGGATTTGCTCGATAAATATGGTAAAGAGACTAAAAGGAAAAAGATCGCTGTTTTAGGTGATATGAGAGAGCTGGGTAGCCAATCAAAAATTGAGCATGAGAAAGCAGCTAGGCAGGCGGTTAAAGTAGCTGACGAAATTGTTCTGGTTGGTTTGGAAATGAAACAGTATTTTCTGCCAAAGGCTTTAAAGTTAGGATTTGTTAAAAGCAAAATCAATGCTTTTAAAACCGCTTGGCAAGCGGCTGATTTTCTAAAAGGGCATCTGAAAGGCAAGGAATTGCTTTTAGTTAAGGGTTCCCAAAATACAATTTTTTTAGAAATAGTAGTTAAAGCCTTAATGGTTGATAAATCCCAGGCTCAAGGTTTGCTTTGCCGCCGAGGTGAGTTTTGGGAGAAGAAAAGAAGGAAAGATAGAATAACGCAAATTGTGATATAATCGGACAATATGGCAGGTGAGACAATTATAACTTATCCGGGTAGGCCTGGTGAGGCAATGATTGATCCGAGAGTTGATTTAACAGTACGAGGCAATACTGTTTTGGGTAAAGCAACCTTACGGGTTCGGCCTGGCCATCCTCCTAGATTGAAAGTGAGAGATCTGTTTGGGAACAGGAAATTAGCGCCGGGGGCAACAGTTAGATTTTTGAAGGGACCAGCTGCGGCGGGCGGAACAAAGGTTATTGTTAGGCGCACCACTGAGTACAGATTGCCTTCTTACCTAAATCCTTAATCTTCTCCAAAAGGGCGTTTGATGTTAAAATAGCTTATAATGAAAAAATTATCTAGATTACCCCTGCCAAGGTTTTGCGGAGACTGTACTAGATTTTTGGGTTCAAGACAAAAAGTGGGCGAAGGACATTGTGTTTTCGGTTGCAGAAACGAACGTTTTTTAAATATTTCACCTAGACCCTATTGGTGTCAGACTGGTTCAAGCAGAAGCGCCGCCATTCTGCGAAATAAGGAAGTTAGGTAGAGAAAAAATTGTTCCTATCTAAAAATTTTTAAAAAACTCTAAATCTTTTTCAACTACTTCATCCCAGTCTTGTTTTAGATGGTGATTGCTTTTGGAGTATTTGAAATAAGTAATATCTTCACCCAAATTCTTTATTTTTTCGACAAATTCATCTGACCATTTTTGGTCAATTAAAGGGTCTTGACTGCCTTGATGGACTTGAATTGGGGCATTGATGTCAGCAAAATAATTGTTTATAGATACTTTTTGGGAATTATAATTTTTGCAAAAATTAGTGATTTTGTCATAAACCTCCTTACCCAATTCATCTAAATTTTCATAATCATCCATGTAATGGAGAATTGATTCAGGAAAGCCTTTGGTAATCGGTGCCCAAAGAGTGGTGGGAATATCTTTTTGAGTAATTTCCAGAACTGATAAAGCAATTTGGCCGCCGTTGGAATGGGCCCAGAAAAAGATTTTTTCAAGGTTTGCTTGCGGCAGGGTTTTTACTGACGCCAGGAGGTTTAAAACTGTAATTGGTCGGGCAAAACGGGCCTCTAGGATATCTTCTGAAGGTGAGTCAGAGTTGCCAAACCCCAAAAAATCAGGCGCGAGGGTGATAAATCCGTTTTCAGCAAATACTCCAGCTGCTTTTCTGGTGCCCAAACCAGTGAAATAGATTTCATCATCAACATAGCCTCTAAGCATAATAATTACTGGTAATTTTCCCGACCCCATCGGAATGTTAGCCATCCCAGTAACTTTTTTATTATTACTTTGGAATG
Organism: uncultured Gammaproteobacteria bacterium; assembly: GCA_964428655.1. Lineage (GTDB taxonomy): Bacteria > Patescibacteriota > Microgenomatia > UBA12405 > JAHJSD01 > CAYRYE01. The sequence goes on along the minus strand of CAYRYE010000002.1, from coordinate 157,901 downwards.
AGAATAGCCAGGAAGTGTATTTTTCTTCCTCTTTAATTATTTTCTCCAATTTAATTTCACTGCCAGGAAACTTTTGTTTTCTAAGATTCTCAAAATAATATTTTTCTAAAGGTTTTGGCACGGAGGTTGGCTTATTAAACCTGGTTAGGGGCGAGAGAATTTTAGAAGGAGATTGGTTGGGACCGAACAGCAGGCAAATCCCGCCAATTGCCAAAGACAGGCCTAAAGCCAACAATGCAGCCTTTTTAAACATATGGTATATTTTAGCAAAAATTGGTTGACAGATTAGAAAAGAAAACTTAGACTGATTTTGTGAAGCAGAAATTAGCATTTTTCCCTGTTTTTTTACTTTGCTTACTTTTTTGGGTTTCAATAAAGGCAGAAGCTCAAGTTAGTCAATTTGGCCAATTATTGGGTGAGCCCCAAATTAGCGGCTTTGGCTTACTGTTAGCGCAGGAGCCAACCCCTACCCCTACACCTGAAGCGAGGTCAACACCACAGGTGTTAGGTGTTGAAGTCGAAAAGCAATCAGGACCAAAGTCCCTAGCTGTTGCGGTCTTAGGTGATTCAATGATTGACGTTTTGCAATCAGATTTACCTCAGCTTCAAACCGCTTTGAAGAATTATTTTCCCAATACTAATCTTAGTCTCTATAACTTTGGTGTTGGCGCCAGTAATTTGGGGCATGCTCTTTATAGGCTGACTAACGAATATGAGTATTTGGGTAGAAACTTTCCCTCGGTTGTGTCGATTCAACCTGATATTTTAGTTTTAGAATCTTTTGCTTATAATAACTTTGGTGATAGTCAAGAAGGGTTGGATAAACAATGGCTTTTAATTGCCGAGATAATCACTAAGGTAGAGCAGCTTTCGCCAAAAACCAAAATCATTTTGGCGGCCACTATTGCTCCTAATTCATCTGTTTATGGCGATGGCATTGACGGTATTGATTGGCCTCCTGACCAAAAAAGAGCTAGAGTGCTAACAGTTAAAAAATATTTGCAAAACTTAATCAATTTTGCTACCTCTCAGGGTTATTCTCTGGCTGATGCCTATCATCCTTCAATGGACGCAAACGGCGAAGGAAAACTAACTTATATTAACGCCGGCGATAATCTCCACCCCTCTGGCCCCGGCGGAGTCCTTTTTTGCCAGAAAATCGCTGAGGTGATTAGAAAGCTTTGGTAACCTTCGAGCTTTTGAGCTGTTATAATAATAACCCGGTTTAATTATTTATAATTGACTGGTCAAACAAAATGAATTCAGGAAAACCAGAACAGGGAAATGAAACTCTAACTCTTGGGCAGGTTGTTAAACGCTTGGAGCAAGGTGGGCACAAAGATGCAGTTTTTCTAGTGGAAAGGTGGTCTAATCAATTTGGCCCCCACACCAGAGTTAGTAGGCGAATTGTGGAAGTGGGTCGCACACAGCCTCTTGATAAAAAAGAGCTTAACCGATTGGCAATGTCTGGACATAGCAGAAAAGGCACTACTCACGCTTCAACAAGAAAAAGCGATTCAGGAAGACCAAAATCAGGGCGTCTGCCAGGAGGTGGGCCGAGGCGGCGAGCTCAGGAGCGGAGGACACGGAAGTTGATGGTTAGAGTAGATTGGAAGAGAATAGAGGGGTAATTATTCTTTAGGTGTTCTTAAAGTCAGAATTAGTGATAATTTTGAGCTTTTTTCCTTTTTTAATTTCTTTAGCTCCAGTTCGTGTTAGTATTTCCTTTTCCCATTTTTTTGGCCAGGAGGGGGCGTGGATAGTGATTTTGTCGTCTAAAGATAATCCCGCTTCGCGGCGCAGGATTTGAACTTGGCGGATCAATTCTCGTACCTCACCCTCTGCTTTTAGTTCCAGGGTGATTTTTGTATCAAACTCAACTTTTAATTCGCCCTTTCCGGTTTTAATTTCTACTTCTTTTGCGTTTAATTCGTCTTTAATTAGTTGAATTAAGACTTCACTAACTTTGAACTTTGAACTTTGAACTTTGAACTTTTTTAATGGTTGTCTAACCTTAATTTGCTTTGCCTTTCTTTGACTATGACCGAGAGTGACAATTTCCCGCACCAATGCCATTTGCTTTTCTAATTTTTTGTTAATTAATTCTTTTTTTGTTTCTGGCCAATTTTGAAGGTGGACAGAGTTGTCAGAATTAGTTAATCCCTGCCAAATAGTCTCTGTTAAATAGGGAACAAATGGAGCCAGAATTAGAGAGAGGTTCTTCAGAACATAATATAAGGTGGGGAGGCAAGCGCTTCTGTCTTTTTTATCTCTGTTGTTAGGATTAACTCTTTCTCTGGATCTTCTAACGTACCATAAAGAAAGATCATTCAGAAATTTTTCAATAGCTTTAATTGCTTCGTGATGGTGGTAGTCGTCAAGTTTTTCTTTAGCGACTTTTTTAGTTGATTCTAGACGAGACAAGATCCATTTATCCAATTTCGACCATTTGGCCATTTGACCATTTGGCCATTTTTTCTTTGGTTTCCAACCATTTAAATTGGCATAGGTAACAAAGAACCGATAAGTGTTCCAAAGCAGGAAAATATATTGCCTTCTGACTTCATCAGCAATGCCGTAGCCGAAATTGAGATTAAATTTCGGTTCCTGCCGCGCATACAGCCACCGCATGGCGTCAACCCCCATTTTCTCTGCCGCCTCGTCAAACCAAATAGCATTACCTTTGCTTTTGTGCATTTCCTCGCCCTTTTCGTCACGGACCAGAGCGTGGCCTAAAAGAGTTTTAAAAGGGGCTGTCTTTTCCAAAACAGCACTCATGGCCAAAAGAGAATAGAACCAGTTTTTAAACTGGCCCGGAAAACACTCAAGCACTAAGTCAGCAGGGAACCACTTCTGCCAGTATTGACGCTTTTTAAAATATTTCAGGGTAGAAAAAGAAACAATGCCTGCATCTAGCCAAGGATTGCCCACATCTAAAATTCGGCTAATCAATTGACCGCATTGGGGGCATTTGATTTTTACTTTGTCTATCCAGGGTCGGTGTGGAGTGTGGCCAATGAATTCTTTCCAGCCTTCAACTGCCTTTTTTTCTAATTCTTCTTTTGAGCCAATCACTTCAAAATGACCGCACGAGCATTCCCAAATGGGTAAAGCTAAGCCCCAATAGCGTTTTTTAGAAATGAGCCAATCTTCCATATTGCGAAGCCAGTCTAATTCGCGGGCATAGCCAAAAGAGGGGATCCAATGAACTTTTTTAATAATCTGCATTAGTCGTTGACGATAGTTTTTCGCCTTGGGTTGATGCTGATTGTCCATAGCAATATACCACTCATCAACTACCCGCCAGACGAGTTCAGTTTGGCAACGCCAGCAGACAGGATAGCGATGGGTGTAAGGTTTAATTTCAAAAATATAGTCTTCAGCAGGATTGCCGACTTTAACTTTTAATAATGGATGGTCTAAAGCCAGTCGAGGATTGTTTTTTGCATTCTTATGACTTAAGTCTCCAAAACCATTTAGGTAGCAAGCCGCTTCATCAATCGTTGGTAAAACCGGCAGCTTTTTCTCTTGTCCAAGGCGGAAATCTTCAGTGCCGCAGCCGGTGGCAATATGAACGATTCCGGTTCCTTCATCTTCTGCCACCATTTCTTTAGAGGCGACTACGGTATGGAAAGTTTTGGGATTTTCTTTTTTGGCGGCCTGAACAGCAGGCCATTCATCAAAGGGCGCAGTGTATTTAAGCCCTACCAATTTATTACCCTTGATTTTTTTTATGGCCTTAACATCAGTATTAAAAACCGTTTTAGCTAGTGGGCCGGCTATCCAAAAATTTATACCAGTAAAACCTTTAATTAGCCAATATTCCAGTTCTGGATGAACAGCTAAAGCAACGTTTCCTGGCAAAGTCCATGGTGTTGTTGTCCAGACAAGAAAGCGTTCGTTGTCACGACTAACAATGGGGAGTTCAAAATAAATTGAATCGTGTGTTATTTTTTTATATTCTTCAGTTAAAATTTCGTGTTGGGAAATAGCTGTGCCGCAGCGGGGGCACCAGGGCACGCTGTCGCGGCCCTTATAAAGGTTGTCGTCTTGCCAGACTTTTTTCAGAAAACTCCAAATGCCGTAGTTATTTTCATCGCTCATTGTGTAGTAATCGTTGCCCCAATCCATAAAGTAGCCTAGCTTTTTGGATTGTTCAATTTGCACTTTCGAATATTTTCGAACCCTGTTTTTGCAGTCTTCAACGAATTCAGCAATACCGTATTTTTCAATATCTTTTTTAGTTTTAAATTTTCTTTCCTTTTCTACTTCAACTTCGATCCATAATCCCTGGCAGTCAAAGCCATTTTGGAAGCGCTGTTTGAAGCCTTGCATATTTTTGTAGCGCTGATATAAATCTTTCAAGGTTCGGCCCCAGGCGTGATGAACCCCCATGGGGTTGTTGGCGGTGATAGGCCCATCTATAAAAGAGAATCTCTTTTTAGAGTCCTTGTTTTTATCTAGATACTTTTTAACCACGCCGCTTTTATACCACCAATCCAAAAGCGTTTTCTCATTGCCAATAAAATCAAACTTAGCCGGCACTTCTTTGAAATATTTTTTTGGTGGCTTATTTTTCCTAACCATATTTCTATTGTAACAAACAAAAAACCCTTCTCGCGAAGGATTTTGGTCATGCCGCTTTTTACCCCGAAGTTTCGGGTTTAAAGCGACTAAGTAATAATAATTATGTTTTTTGCTTTTTGATGTTCAGGACTCATTTATGTTATATGTAGTGTATAACAGATTACGGAAAAGATTGCAAAATATGGGAGAAGATATTATTTCAGTTCAAAAAAAAGAAAAAGATCATCTTGGAAATAATTATTTGGCTTTGGGCAGGGAAGTGGTGGAGGGCGCAAAGCCGCCGATGCACCAAATGCAAAGAAATGTTTCTTTGGCAGAATCCAGATTGTTTGTCAGCGCCGCTATTCAAGCTAGAAGTGATAAGGAGGCAAAAGGTGTTGGCGGTGACGACAGAATGTTGGCGGCTGTTTTTAAACACCCAAAGTTTGGTGAGTCTCTTTTAATTGTTTCTCTTGACGGTGTTAGTGAGGGCGGAAATGGGCATATGGCAGCCACTCAAGGCATAGAAGCCGCGCAGAGTGCTGTAAGCGCTGTGGCTCGTGGAGAAGAAGCCTTTGAAAATAGTCTCAGTGATTCTCCTCAGGAATTTTGCGGCCGATTGGCACTTTATATGAATGGACGGATTCACCAGGCTTATAAAGGAGCGAGAAGAAAAGATAAATTTGATTATTCTACTGCCGGCGCAGTTGTTTTGATTACCGAAGATCATATTGCCTGGGCTTATGCGGGAGATGAAAGACTTGAATTAATTTCCAGCGCTCAGCCTGAAGAAAAAAGAATTTTAGAAGTGCCTCAAAATATACTGAGGAGATATATTGGTTCTACTGAAGAAATGACGCCATCAGAAATCAGCCAGGCAGTTAGTGAAGCAAGGCAGGAATTGCTTGGAAGATTTATAGAAGCAGAGAATACGCCGCAAGGGGCAGCGGAAACTGTTGACAACTTAGAAGGAGCAATCGATACTGCATTTGGTCAGCCGCGCCGCGCATTTGAGAAAAACCTGAGAATAGGAGTAATGAAAAAGGCAGAATTTGCGTCTAGCGAGGTGTATGGGGCTGGGCGTCAAGTTGTTCTTTTGGTTGGTTCAGATGGCACAGATTACTGCTCTCCCGAGATTGAAGATGAAGCAGTGCTTAAAAAGGATGGGGCTGTGAAAATTGTTTCCAACTCCGGTGATTATGACGACAAGCACGTAGTTTTGATTGATATCTCACACTGGGCTCACAAATAGCTGATTGATCCGGAAAAGACTTCTTTAAAGTCTGGCGAGCTTTATTTTGAATTTTTCAAAGGGTGGTTTTGTTGTCTGGGAATACTTGGTCATAAAGATGGTGCTTAAATTGATTCCCCAAACAGCAAGAAGAGTGACAATTGGCCAAGAAAAACCGTGAAAGAGAATAAAGAAAGTAAGTAAGCTGGAGACAAAAGTGCCCATGTGGAGAGCAAGTTCTCGTTGAACAAAGAAAGAAAGGGAATTTTTTTTACCCAATTGATAAAGAAGGATATTGTGGGGGAGATTAACGAAAACAGAGGAAACTTGGAAAACAGGGTCAGAAAAAATAATCAGCAAAGGATTAACAGTTATTCCTCTTAGCAGCCACAAAAGACTTCTGGCTATATTACCCAGAGAAAAAGGCAGAATCTTAAACTGGTTGATTCTCCGACTGAACCAGTTAACGGTGATAAGGGAGATAATCAGGGTGAAAGTGGTCAGTCCGCCAATTTTCTCTAAGTTGGGGAGGAATAAATAAAGGATTAAAGGCCAGGCAATGCCGGTTACATTGCCATGAATGCCTTGAAAAAAATAGGCAAAAAATAGATTCTTGTTTTTTTGAGAAAAAATTTCCTTTTCCAGTTTTGGGAGAGGCAAGACCCTTTCCTTTTTATTGTATTCATCCAGAAAGATTGGTAGTGATGAGGCGACTAATAGAAGCACTCCGGCGGGAAAGAGAACTTGGAACCCAAGTTGATCGGCAATAAAACCACCAAGCAGAGGAGCAAAGATCGTTGCTAAGCGGGTGATGTTGGAAAGATTGGCTACTTGTCGCGACAACCTCTTTTTTTTACTTTGAGACGAAAAAGCGCTGTGATAAGAGAGCCAGTATAAGGCAGTGATTCCACCAAAAACCGGCGCTAGCCATAAAGATAACGAAGAAGTTTTAGCCAAAATAAGAAGGATGAAATAAATTGATCGAGTAATGCTGGAAATGAACATTGAAAGGTCAGGCCCAATTTTGTTAATTATTTTGGCGGCAGGAATAGTGGTGACTATTGTGGCCAGACGGAAAATGGCGTAAAAAAGAAAGACAAGAGCGAAATTGCCGGTTATTTTATAGATATAGATAGGAATAAAAATACCAATCAGGCTGTTAGCCAGATTTCGGATGGCCGTATTAATATAAATCCCCGAAAGCCCCTTGAGTTTTGGTCGGTAACGCCAGTGAGGCAAGTACAGTTGACCGGCTGGATGTCCGTTGGCCATAAATAAATTATCAATTATTAATTATCAATTATCAATGACGATTATCTCCCGAAAATCTCTTTTATTACCTCGGCCAGCTCATCATAGTGAAAGTAGGAGTAAAGTTGCTTTTCCCAGTCGGGATCATTGATGTTAATCACTGGATCAATGCCGTGGCCCTCGATTGGCTGGCCGTCGTCTCTCAGAGTTAGCCGGTGGACTAAAAACGCAGAGTATTCTTCGTTAGGATCAATTTGATTGTCAAGTTTAAAAACTTTTTCCACTGTGCCCCAGCCTTTAGTTTTGGTACCGACTAAGATGCCAACATTGTATTTTTTCAAAGCAGCGGCCATTACTTCAGCCGACGACTGAGTACCTTCATTGATTAAAACAATTACCTTTTTATACCGAACTAAACTAGGCATCCAGCCGATTTTGGTTTTAAAGTCTTCTTTTTCGCCCTGATGGAAAAATTGGTAAGCATATTGATCATTGCCAATAAAAGGACCAAGGAAATAAGGGAGGCCGTCAATTGCTCCGCCAACATTATCTCTTAGATCTAAAATCAAAGTGTCTAAACCTTGTCGATCATCAAATTTTTCAGTGACTCTTTTAATGTCATCAAGGGTGGTGGGCGAAAATTTAGTCCAATGAATGTAAAGAATGTCAGGCCGAATCAATTTGTAATTAATAGTTGGTTCAATGCCGGATTCATTGTAAATTTCTCGGGCTTCTAATTCGGAGAGAACGCGGTGAGCTTGAGCAAGGGCTTTTTGTTTTTCTTCGTTTTCAGGAGAATCGTCTTTTTCCACTTCTTTGATTTTTTCTTCAAAGGCTTTATTGATTTCTTCAGTCGAAGCCTTTTTGTTGACTCCTAAAACCTGGTAGTGATCAACATCGGTTCTGTTTTCGACATTCTTTTTTAGGGCGATTTCGTCTTTTTTGACATAAAGACGACTGCGGCCAAAAGGCTCCAAGTTAGCTAAAGCCACATCAACTAGCTTAGTGGCAAATTCTTTTTGCTTCTTTTCCGAGTCAAATAGCTTGTTAATTTCATTTAGTTTTACTTGAAGATTGGCCCGGTCAAGAGTTTTTAAGTGCTGAGGCTGGCCAGTTAGTTTTTCGATTCCCAGAACAAAAGTGTTGGTTAATTTTTCATCATCTATTTTTTGCCAATAATTTTCTTTAATTTTGTCATAAACTTCCAAAACAAGGGCGATGTAAATATTTTTCTCTTTGGCTGCCTGATTCGGATTAGCTGGCGACTTTTTAGATCGACAGAAATAGCCGGCAGTGATCCCAAGGCCAAATATGGCTGTAATGATGATGAGTTTGACAATTTTAGTAGGCCTTTTAATTCTAATCTCCATTTTCACCAAGCACTTCAGCAGTATAAACTAAAAGTTTAGTTTTTTGATCTTTATAACACTCGGGCGGCAGACCGGCTTTTTGAGAGCAAAGTTGGGAAAGAAATTCTTCCAAAGCCCAGCCGGTTTCTGTGGCCACCTGGGGCAAGAAAGTGCCGCCGCGGCTGCCTTGACGAAGAACAACGCCGTGTTTGCCTAACTCAATTTTTTGCCAGTCATCAATTTCTTTAGGTTTAGAAAGGACTGAAATTTCGATTTTAATCTCTTTTAATTCATCATAGCCTACTGGCGAAAAGCGCGGGTCTTCGGTGGCGGCAGTAATCGCTTGGCGCTGAACTGTTTGCCAAAGTGGTGTTTTGGGATCAAAATCACCCATACAGCCGCGGAGTTGATCATTTTTTCTTAAAGTGACGAAAACACCCAGTTTTTCATTTAGTTTTGGATCATCAATGTTATATTCAGGAGTTTTCTTGTTTTTGAGATGAGTTTCAAGAGTTTCTCGGGCGATTTTTAAAAGCAGTTGGGACGATCCCGGATAGTGTTCCTTTTTAGCGCTTTTTTGCGTCCAAATGATTGCCGCATAACCAACAACTCGGCTTTCACTTGCCCCGCGAAGCTCTGGCGAAGTGGAGTCCCCAGAGTTGGCATATTTGACCAGCTGCCAATTTGCCTGACCTAGTTTTTGAGCAATCAACATGCCTGTTTTAACTGCTTTTTCGCCGCAGACACAAGTGTCTAAATTGGGGTAGCCAATACTCATTTGTTGGCTGATTGTTCTTTCAAAATTAACAACATCACCAGAAATAATACTGTTAATAGTGTTTTGATCAACTTGTTGGGCAATATCATAACTGGGGTAGTGGGAAAGATCAGTGCTGACAACAGTGAGGGTTTTTTCATCAAAGTTCTGAGTAATTAGATCAGCTAATTTTTCAATTGTTTGGTCATTGGCGTTTCCTAAAAGAATTGGCACAATCTTGAAGTTTTTTAGAACAGTTTGTAAAAAGGGAAGTTCAACCTCCAGAGAATGTTCTTGGCTATGATGGCTGGAGGAAAAAATAATATCGTTTTCTTGATTGATTAGTTTTTCAGCCAATTCTTTATCAAGAGCCACTTCTCCTAAAGGAGTTTGCCAAGAATCGCTTTCATCAATGACGGCTCCGTTGAACCAGGCTTGATGGGAACTGCCGAGGATGATTACTTGGCTGATTGTTTGTCCTTCGATCTGTTTGAATCCAGCCGCGGCAACTGCCCCTGAGTAATCATAGCCGGCGTGGGGAACTACTAACAATTTAATCATTTGGTCATTTGTAATTTTTTCATTTGATAGTAGTAAAGCATTGATCTGCTCCTGAAGTTCGTTTTTATTAGCTGGATAAAAACTGCCTGAAACAGCAGATTGGCGAGTCGTTTTCATCTCTTCTTTTGTTATTTTATCATTGTTTCGGGAGCGAAAAATAAAAAGCAAAAACAGGATTATTCCAGCTAAGAAAACAGTGATAAGAATTGGTTTTAGCGCCGCCATATTCCCGGAATTTTCTGACTACATTTTTGACAACTGCCATTTTTAAAATTGCTGGTTACCCTTACTCCAATAGCGCTTCTTTTTATTAATAATTGGCCGCATTTGCTGCAATGTGTTGAAGCATGTTCCTCATTAATAATATTTCCCGGGTAAACAAAATTTAGGCCTGCTTTTTTGCCGATTTGCCAAGCTTCAAGTAATTTTTCTGCCGGAGTTCTTGGTTTATTAAGCATTTTGTAGCTGGGATAAAAAGGAGTAATGTGCCAAGGTAAATTGGAAGAGATGTCTTTTAAAAAATTGGCAATCTTTTTCAGTTCACTGGGGGAATCATTCTTGTCAGGAATAATCAGAGTAGTCACTTCAACCCAAACACCCTTTTTCCAGAGCCACTTAATGTTGTCGAGAACTGGTTCGATTTTGGCTCCACAAATTTGGTGGTAGAAATCAGGATTAAAACTTTTAAGGTCAATATTAATACCATCGAGTTTACTGGCCAAAGCCTTTCGTGTTTGGCGGCTCATGAAGCCATTGCTGACCCAGACATTTTTCAAGCCGGCCTCTTTGGCCAGAGTCATTGTTTCCAGAGCATATTCAATAAAAATCGTTGGTTCATTGTAGGTATAGGCAATGGTTGGGGATTTGAATTCTAAAGCCAGATCAACGATTTCTTTTGGCGAATAATTATGGCTGATTTTTTCAATGAGTTTAGGGACATTGTCAGTTTGTTTTGGTGATTGGGATTGAGTCCAGTTTTGGCAAAATTGGCAGGAGAAATTACAGCCAAGAGTGCCAAACGACAAAGCTGTTTCTCCGGGAAGAAAATGAAATAGCGGTTTTTTCTCAATGGGATCAAGGTGCATACCTACGGCTTTCCCTTTAACCAGGAGCTTTAATTTTCCCTTGTTGTTTTCTCGAACACCGCAGATACCCTTTTCACTTTTGTGGATCAGACAATGATGCGAGCAGGCCAGACAGCGGATAGTATTCTTAGCCTGTTTTTGGTAAAAGGCCTTTAGGTTTGGCATAATTAAATTATCTTTGATTAATTTTAACATTAAATAATGCTTGTTTTCTTTTTTCTATTAGGAGTTTTTTCACTTTTGGGTCAACTAGTAGTTCTGCGCGAGCTGATTAGTTGGTTTGGGGGAGATGAGATTTTCTATGCTCTTGGTTTAGGTTTTTGGCTGCTTTTTGTTGGTTTGGGGAGCTTGTGGGCAAAAAGGCTTTACCGATTTCTCCGTTTGGTTTGGTTTTTACAACTTATTTTTGCTTTATTGGTACCTATAACGTTGATTCTGCTGCGTTTGATTTTAAGTCGTGTTTTGCCTTTTGGCGAACTGCCGTCACTCTTTGAAGCAATGCTAATTACCGCTTTGGCTGTTTTGCCCCTTTCAATTCTTTCCGGAGCCTTGTTTACTTTAGGTTGTCAAACGGGCTATAAACCCAACCTGGCTTACTTTTGGGAAACAATAGGTTTTGTTGCTGCCGGTCTTTTTTATACTTTTGTTTTAAGTCAAACAGCTTTTCCCTTGCCCTCTAAATTTGATTGTCAAACGTTAAAAAGGCGGTATCCCGACCTAACCAAAATTGTTTATTCTAAAGGAAGTCAATTGATTGTTGCTGAAAATCTTGGCCAGCAGACAATTTTTTCTTCTGGCAATCCAGTTTTTAATAATCAAGAAAGATTTTCCAGCCGGCAAATAGCTGGTTTGTTTCCAGTATTTTTGTCAACCCCAGCAAAAATTTTGACTTTTGGAGATTTAAATTTAGCCAACGAATTAACAAGTACACTTTTGCCACAGGAGTCAGTCTTTCTTTCTTCAGAGAGAAAACTTTTTGAGCTGCAAAAAGAGTTTTTGGATCAATCAGTTAAGCCGTTTGTTAGTGATCCTCGCCGATTTTTGGCAAGCGCTAATGACTGGGATTTAATTGTTTTTTCCCCGGGCAACCCCAGTAATCTTTTGACTAATCGTTATTTCACTTTAGAGTTCTTCAAGGTAGTTAAAGCAAAATTAACCAAAAAAGGAATTTTTACCTTGATGTTTTATTTGCCAGTTGATTATCAAAGTGAAGAAGCATTGCGTTTTGGAAAAATTATTTACCAAACCATTAACCAGGTTTTTCCGGAAACAGAATTACTGATGGCCGAAGAAAGAGTAATTATTTTAGGTTCATCGTTGCCAATCAAGATTGATCCAGAAACTGAGGGCGAGTATTTTCGTTGGGTTTGGCAGGATCAGCGGCGGAAAGATCTGACAGCAAGGTTTAACAAAGGAACAAAGGAATTAAATCGTGATCATTGGCCTTTAGCTTACTTCTATCATCACTTGTTTTGGCAGACGATTTCCAGTTTTAAGTTACCCAAAATAATGGGGAGGATGATTTGGTTTTTGCCATTGGCCTTGTTAGCGGGTTTAATTGTTTTAAACATCAAATTAAGTTCAAAGCGGCGATTAGGTTTAATAGCAGGCGCTTCCAGCTTTGTTTTAATGGCGGTTGAGACTTTGATTCTTTTTCTTTTTCAAACCAAGATTGGCTACCTTTATTCTCAACTAGGGTTAATTATTGCGGCGGTGCTGTTGGGAATGGCGTTAGGAGTTTGGCTGGGCGATTGGGTTGAAAGGAAAAAGCAATGGCTAAAGCCAGCTTTAGTTAGTTATCTTTTGATTTTCATCTTTTTGTTTATTGGTGGTCATTGGCAAGGCTTTATTTGGTTTTGGCTGGTAATTGGCATTGCCAGTGGCTTTATTGATGGAGCTGTTTATGCTTTAACCAACGCCTGTTATCTTGCCAAAACTAAAGATCCAGCCTTTATTTACGCCTTTGATCTTTTTGGCGGTTTTCTCGGCGCCCTATTAACTGCCACTTGTTTATTGCCGGGGTTGGGAATAGTTAATCTTTCGGGATTTCTGGTAGTTTTACTGCTTTTAGTAGTTTTTTGCAGTCCGACTCGGGTAAATTGATTAATTCCACACTCCAGGAATTTGACTTGGGCAAACTTTTGAGTTGCCGGTGGAGTCAATTAGGTTTTCTTCAATAATATAACCATGGCGGCGAAGCAAGGACTGGTTGTTATCTGGGCAATAAGTGGTACTGCCGGTCAGATCATCAATGTTGCCGGTATAAACATATTTCAAACCAATATCTAAACAAGTTTGGCGAGCTTGTTTGACGATTTCTTCTGATGTTGGCGGCAGATTAAGTAGTTTATATTTTGGCCAGAATCTAGAGAAGTGAATTGGAGTTTCATCACCGATGTTTTCTTTGATCCATTGGCACATTCGGCCAATTTCATCAAGATCGTCAGTGTAGCCGGGAACAATTAGATTGACTAATTCCAACCACTTACCTGATTCCTTAACAGTTTTGATTGAGTCTAAAACCGGTTCAAGTCTGCCTTGGATAAGATCAGAATAAACTTGATTATTGAAAGCCTTAAGATCAATTTTAATTGCGTCAAGATAAGGAAGAAGTTCTTTTAAGGGTTCAGGATTAATAAAGCCGCTGGTGATAATCACTGTTCGCAAACCTTTTTCTTTAGCCAGTTTGGCAATGTCCAACATGTATTCGTACCAAACAGTTGGCTCGTTGTAGGTGAAGGCGATTATTTGAGCTTTGTTCTGGAGAGCCTCATTGACTACTTGTTGAGGAGTCATATCTCTTGCTTCGACATCTTCAGGATCTCGATGGGCAATGTCCCAGTTTTGGCAGTATTTGCAATCCAAATTACAACCAACAGTGGCTAGAGAGTAAACTCTTGCTCCAGGCAGGAAATGGTAAAACGGTTTTTTTTCAATTGGATCAACATGAATGGAGACAGGTTTGCCGTAAACCAAGGAATAAAGCTTGCCCTTAATATTTTCCCGGACGCCGCAGATGCCCCGCTGGCCTGGTTTTAAAACACAGCGGTTGGGGCAAAGATTGCATTGAACCTTGCCGTTCTCAAGTTGAGTATAATAACTTGCCTCTTGTAAATTTTCTGATGAAAGGCCTTTTTGGCTGATTGAATTTTTAATGACAATCAGCAGGGAGAGAATTATTCCTGCTATAATGATTAACAAGCCAAGATATTTTTTACTCATGCTACTAAATATTTTACTATGAATTGTCCTTATAGTCGTATCAATGATCCTTATCCTGGATTATGCAGTCTCTATATTGATGAGAACAGTAATCAGATTTGTGATCGAAGCGAAGTAGTTTTGGGAGAGCAAATAAAGGCTTCTGCTGACCCGATTTTTTGGTTTATTTTTATTCCGGCCGTTTTGTATTTTCTTCATTGGTATTTGGTAAACAAAACCACATTTTTATCTAAAGCTGGTTTTAAATATTTTTGGAATGTGAGTTTACTCCTTCTCTTTATTCCGGCTGGAGTTTTTGGTATGCTTTTGGGCTTAGGAGTTAGCAATCAATTTCTTTTCTCTTGGCACAATAATTTAGGAACTTCTTTTGTGGTGATAAGTTTTTTTCACCTTATGGCTCGATTGGGCTATTTTATGAAGGGGTTAAAAAATAAGAATTAGATTTCGGCTGATAAAGTAGATTCCTACCAAAACTCCGCTGATTCGGGCCAACTTCTGAATAATTGGGAATCTGGTAAAGATGCCGAAAAAGGCGGCGGGGATTAGGTAGGTGCTGGTGCCTAAAAAGAAGGCTAAAAAGTAAATTATTGATTTTATTGCGCTTTTAAGATTGAAAATGTGAGTTAAAGAGGCAATAAAAGGCGGACAAACGTTGACTCCAGTTAAGAAACCAACTAAAAACGGCCAGCGAATTTTGGCAAAAGGAATCAGGGCGCAGAGCTTTTTTTCAATTTTGCCTAAAGCGTAGAGAATTAACATGATCCCCATCCAAAGGTTAACCAGAGAAACAAGAGTATGAATTAGCTGATTGCGTATTGTTTGGCCGAGCCAGCCGAAAATAAGGCCGAAAAGAAAATAGCCAACCAATCGTCCAGCCGAAAATTCTAAAATTAAAAGAAAACTCTTTTTATTATCTCTTTTTTCAGAAAGAAGAATGGGTAGAAAAACCGGCAGACAAAGTCCTAAGCAGTAAACACCCACTGATAGGCCAGCCAAGTAGCCTGAGAGAGCATTAATCATTCTGTTTGAGATTTTAGCACAGTCTATTTCCAGAAAGCTGGTTAGCTTCTTGTAATTTAAGAGCATTTAAGTTATATTTAGTTCACGTTATAGGTTTTTTGATTATTTAATGCCATCATACAAAGTTGTTGTTAATAGAGAAAAGCTTCCCGTTATAAGGGGTGTGGTAGAAGAATGGTTTGGTGACGGGCGCACTACTCGGATGACAGTAAAAGAGACAGCAAATCAGTGTGGTGCGAAAAGAAGACCATTGCCTCCAGGACGGGTAAGGATCAGAATTGGCACCAATGGGTACAGAGGGGATATTGGTTCGGTTTTGAAGAAAGCAAAGCGTTTAATGGGTTAAAATTTATTAGGACTTAATTGTCTTTCTTGTATTGGGGTGCTATATTGGTCAATAGATGAGTGATAAAAAATTGGCCAAAATTTTGGATCACGCTAATCATGGCGCTTCTTCGACTAAGGCAGAAATTCAACGACTTTGTCAAGAGGTTTTAAGGTATGGCTTTAACGCCGCTTTTGTTAACCCCTGTTGGGTGAAATTAGCCAGGGAGCTTTTGGGTGATGAAGGTAAAGTGGGAACAGTGGTTTCATTTCCTTTGGGTCAGGATACAATTGAGGCTAAAATTGCTGTTGGTTTGAATGCGATTGAGAATGGAGCTGACGAGTTGGATATTTCTGCCAATGTTGGCTGGTTAAAAGCAGGCAAAGAAACTGATTATTTTAAAGAATTAGACATGATAGTCAAGGCGGTAAAAAAGAAGAATAATCAGATAATTGTTAAATTTATTATTGAGGCTTATTTTTTGAACGAAGAAGAGATTAGAAAAGCCTCTAGTTTAGTAATGCGTTCTGGGGCTGATTTTGTCAAAACTACTTCTGGGTTTGGTCCTCGTGATGCCAAGATAAAGTATGTGAAAGTGATTAAAGAAGTGGTGGCTAATAAAGTTAAAATTAAGGCGGCAGGAGGAATTTCTACCGCCGCCCGAGTTTGGGCCTATCTAGATGCTGGTGCTGATCGGATTGGCACCTCAAAAGCAGTAGAAATTGTTGAGGAGGCACGGGAATAATGAAATTTTGGTACCGTTTTTTGGTAGTGACTAATGTTTTTTTGATTACCTGTTTGGTTCTCCTTGGATCAAGTGGAAAACTTCCTGCTTTAAGCGGCCAGTTTGACCCTTCAGGCGTAACTGCTTTTTACAATAACCAAGCTTTACCCGTAGATATGTCTTTGCTTGGTGATGAAGGAAGTGTTCGAGTTTTGGGTCAGACAACCGGTCAAAAAAGAATTGAAATAGATCTGACCAATCAGCGGCTCTATGCTTACCAAGATGGTCGGATGGTTTATAACTTTTTGATTTCAACGGGCAAATGGGGCCGGACACCAACCGGTGTTTTTCAAATTTGGATTAAGCTTCGATACTGCAAAATGGAAGGCGGTTCAAAAGCTTTGCGAACTTACTATTATCTTCCCAATGTTCCTTATGTAATGTATTTCTATAATGAGAAAATACCTAGCTGGCGCGGCTATGGCATCCATGGCACTTATTGGCACAGCAATTTTGGTCATCCAATGTCTCATGGTTGCATTAATTTAAGAACTGAAGACGCAGGCAAATTATATTACTGGGCCAGGCCTGATTTGGGAGAAAGAAAGAGTATTTCGGCCAGCAGGAATAATCCTGGAACGACAATTATTATTTACGGCAAAGCGCCGAGAGAATAACTCAAAAAATCTTCTTAACTCTGTCAATAATTGCTTTTGTTGTTAAATAGGTGGCCTCAATTCCAGCTAATCCTAAAAATTCTCCTAAGCGCTGTGAGAGAATATAGGGGCTGTCTGAAGAATAATAGATTAAACCAAGGTCGAACGGGGGCTGGTGAAGATCAACAATCGTATTTTGAGGCAAAGGCTTGGGGTAAGTGGCTTGAGCAATGGCTCCTAAGTAGGGGCCGGCCTCCATTTCAATAATATTGAATTCTTTTTCTGAGTAGATGTTGAAAAGATCTTTGTTTTCCAGAAAAGTGCCTAAGACAGAGACTAATTTTTGATTATCCAAGACAGAACCAGTCTTGAATTTATATGGGAAGTTATTGTTAAAACAATTGTTCAGCATATAGGTATTTTGGGTGTGTTCGTCAAAGACGATTTTAGGAATTAGAATATCACCAATTTTCGTGTTTAAGGCAGCCGCTTTACCTAGAATGTAAACTGCCAGTATTTTCTGAGCGTTTTCTAAAACCTCCTCTAGAAGATGAAAAGCAGCAAAACCTAAAGGATATTCAATGTTTAAAATAATTAGATCTTTGAGTTTTTTACTAATAAGTTTTCCTGGAATGATTTGTGTTTCTGAATAGAGACTAGTTTGGGGTGGGATGCGGATAATTCCCAATTTTTTTTCTCTAGCCAGTTTCTTTTGCCAGAGATTTTTGTTGGTTTTGAATACGAATTGAGAAGCAAAATAAATAAAGTAGGAATTTTTGTTAGATTTGATCTCTGGCCTTTCTTTTTTAAAATGATCAAGGATTTCGCTTTTGTGATCAAGACAAAAACAATCTAGGGAATTAATCAGGCTATGATTGTTGGAGGAAATGAAAACCAGTGGTTGATTGACGAGGTCAAATTGGGATTTGGTTTTTCTGATCACCGTTTGCCACCAATTTTGAGCCGTTTTGGCAAAATTAACCCAAGTGCCAGCCAGCAGCTTGATTTTAAAGTTTGGAACTTCACCAGAGATTCTTATGTGTTTTTTCACCCCGCTCTTTTTAAGCTCAATTTGAAGAGCAATGGCCAGATTAACAATATCGTCAACGTCAGAGATAGAAGCGGCAAAGCAAGCTAGAGTTTTAGTTTTTGGATCAAAGAAAGTTTGCCGCCGCCGATGAAGAGCCTTGACTCTTTTCCATTTGCCAAGATTATAGTCAGCTTCTAGGAAAACTTTTTTAGTTTGACCAATAACAATTAATTTTGTCTGTAGAATTTCTTTAGGAAAACGATTGAGAGCATAAGCGAGAGCTTCCTGGTCTGTTTCATTTTCCAAGCCCGCCTTGGGGTGTAATAATGGATTCATTTTTAGATAAGTGGGAATTAAAGTAGAAACAGCAATTTCATTTGAACTCCGCAAAACTGAACGGTAGGTGCGAAGATGGATCTCAATTGCCTCTTTAGAGGTTTGATTTTGGTTCATGGTGCTCCCGGAGGGATTCGAACCCTCGACCTTTCGCTTAGGAGGCGAACGCTCTATCCATCTGAGCTACGGGAACTTAATGTTATTTTATCAAGTTTGGCTTGATTTTAACAAGTCCAAACTTCTTCTTGACAAACAGGGCACTGATCTCTTATAGTTCTCTTGAGGTTAGAAATTAACTAAATCCGAAAAATTGTGAGTGAAACACCAGTTATTACTTCCGAAACTGCTGCTCCGAGAGTTGATATTCCAAAAAGGCTAGTGGAAAAAGTTCCTCAAGGAGAGATCGATGCCCAGATGGAGGCAGCTCGGAACATTGTTACCACTGGTTTTGCTTTTGAATCTCTAGAGGGAGCTTTAGATGAGCTTGGTGGTAAACAGGCTGAAATTGTGGCTCAAACTGAGCCAAAAGTGAAAGTTGCAGTCGAAAAGGTTAAGGGAAAGAAAGATGCGGCTCAAGAAAGAATTGACAGAGCTAGGAACGAGAGGAAAGAAGCAAAAAGAAAGGGAAAAAGTTTTAGGAAGGCCCAAACGCATGTTGAGCCAATGAAGGCATCCGCTCCTGATATGGAGCCAGGAGAAATAGAGACTGAATATACTGGCCACATGGGTGAGGTTGATCAAATTCTGACAGAGCAAATTGCTAAAGCTTTAGCAAAAGCTACTGCAGCAGGAGGTGACTTAAGCGCTGCTAAGGTAGAAAAAAGAGGGATCAGCTATCTACAGGTTATTGCCGGAGAATTGGGTAAAGTTCCTAGCCATGCCGAGGCAAAGATTTTATTGGCCAGATTACAGGAAGTCCTTCAAATGGTTGAACAGCATGAAGAAACAGCTGTTATTTTAGTTGCTGGCCAAAATGCTGTCGCTCAACAAGTTGTTGGTAGAGCAAGGGATGGAATTGTTCCTAGTGAATTGGTGGATAGGTTTGGTGGTGATAAAGGCTTAATTTCTGTCGTTGATCAAGTCAGAGTTCGGGGAGAGAAAAAATTAGCTCGGAGAGCAAAGAGGAAATTAAGAGGGGCAGGATTGGTTGAAGTAGCAACTCTCTATGAGAC
Organism: uncultured Gammaproteobacteria bacterium; assembly: GCA_964428655.1. Taxonomy (GTDB): domain Bacteria; phylum Patescibacteriota; class Microgenomatia; order UBA12405; family JAHJSD01; genus CAYRYE01. The sequence continues at coordinate 138,616 of CAYRYE010000002.1, read as the reverse complement.
AGTCATTGGACAGATTCTAGTAGAAGAAGAGACTGGTCCAGAAACGATGAGGGAGGCAATTGATAGGGAGATTGATGGTAGACTTGAGGGGATTCTAGCAGAAAGGGGAGAAAATTTAGCTGCTTTACAAAAACAAGTAGGAGAAGCGCTTAATCCTCTGGTGGCAGAATTACCTGAGCATGTTTTAAATTCTGGAGAATTAGGGAGTTGGGAGGAAGAACATGCTGATTCATTGAGCGATCCTCTAAAAAGGGCTGCTTTTAATGCTGTTCCCCGTCTAAATGTTGCTGATCAATTGGGTTGTGAGGTAACTATGGGTGGACAAGGTAGTGTTGAAACTTCTGTTGGAGAACCGGGAGATGATTTTGCAGAAGGGATTTATGGTCGGATAATGAGGACTGAGTTAGCCGAACAGACAGCAGTTGAAAGATTGACTAGTGAAAGCTTGGCGGAACAATTGGATCAGGGAAATATTTCCGCTTTGCACGAAGTTAAAGCTCTGATGATGATTATTGAAGACGGTGTTAAGGAAAGAGTGGCCTTAGAAAAGATGACTCAGGCAAGAGTTTTTTCGGTTAGTAGAAGACTGGATATGTCTAAAGCGGCAGAAACAGGAGTTAAAGTGGCTGAGGCAGCAGCCGTAGCCGCTTTAAGTTATGTTGCTCTCCGAGGGGTTGCTGCGGGGGCAGAAGCCTTAGGAGTCAGTGTTGATGGGGTAGTTGCCCAAGCTGGAGAAAAGTTAACTTCTCTGTGGAGTCAATTAGGTGAAGCCGGTACCGCTGTTGTTGAAGCTGCGGGGGCCACCGATACTGGGGCGGCGGGAACAGCAATTGGTGATGCTGGAGAAGCTATGAGGAGTATTCGGTTTTGGGAGAGAGTTCGGAATATTGGTCCGACAGTTGCCACTACTTTAAAGGTTGAGGGGGCGATAATAAGAGTTGTTGCTCCGGTTGTTTCAGCTTTGTCCGCTGGAGCTACTTTGAGTGAAAAAGCCAGAGCGGTGGTAACCAGAGTTACTCGAAGAAGGAAAAGGGGTTAAAACTGTTAATAATTTTTTAAAATATGGATCAAGATAATAAAAACTATTTCCAGGTAATGATTAATTTTATTAAAGAAGATAATACCTTGGATGAGGAAGTAAGGGCCAGGTATGTAGGGGCAGTCGAGACTTTATCCAAAGGGGAGGCCTTGGATGAAGAGCTTTCTCGAGAAGTAATGGTTTACTTGGATGCTCTCTTTAAAGAGATTGAAGATGAAGCTATTGCCTCAGGTGATTACCAGGCAGTAGAGGAGTTAGCTGAAGCACGGCAGGAAAGAGATAAAATCTTTGCTCAAGCTGTAGGTTCTGAGCAACCAGCAGCAAGGGTTCCTGAAGTATCGCCGGAGGCTTCTGCAACACCAGTAAAACCAGTAGAATAAGCAGAGGAATCAATTTAGCTTTTTGCCAGTTCAACTTTTTCACTTTCTTAGGTTAAAATAACTTCAATATATGAAAAATCTTTTTTATATCCAAACTTTGGGTTGTCGGTTGAATCAGGCGGAGAGTCAGAAACTGGAGGGTTTGCTTTTGGGAAGTGGCTGGAAGAAAGCAAAAGAGGCCGAGAAGGCAGATTTATTGGTTTTAAATACCTGTGTAGTTACTCATAAGGCAGAGAAAGAAACTCGGCAGGCGATTCGGCAGTTGCGGCGTAAGAATCCCAAAGCAAAGTTAGTAGTTGCTGGTTGTTGGGTGGACAAAATTCAAAAGTTTGGCGGCCGAGTTCCAGAGAGAATAGATGAACTGTTGGAGAATGAGAAAAAGTGGGAAAAAATTAGTAATAAAAACACTCCAGTAGGACTCGCGGCTGGCAAAAGAGACAAAGATTCAAGAGTTTTAATCAAAATCCAAACCGGCTGTGCTAACGCCTGTAGTTATTGCTTACCTTGTTTGATTCGAGGAAAACCTATTAGTGTTCCTGTAAAGGAAATAGTTTGTCAGTCAGAGAGAGCAATTAACAACGGCGCTTTGGAAATAGTTTTAACCGGTCAAAACGTTTCCCAATACAGTGATAATGGCAAGAGTTGGATTGACTTGGTTGAAGAAGTTTTGAAAAAAACTGATGTTAAACTTTTGCGGCTGGGCTCCATAAACCCAATGATTGATGTCGAAAAGCTGATTTCTATTTATAAAAAAATAGGAAGGGATAGATTAGCCAGGCATTTACATCTGAGTTTGCAGTCTGGCAGTAATCGGATTTTAAAATTAATGAATCGGTGTTACACAACCGAGCAGTTCGAAAAAATAGTCAAAATTGTGCGACGCAGAATAGGAAAAGGATTGAATATCACCACTGATATTATTGTTGGTTTTCCCGGCGAGACGGAAAAAGATTTTCAGAAAACTTTAGACTTTGTGAAAAAAATTAAATTTGGCAAAATTCACATTTTTAGATATTCGTTAAGAAAAGGAACGCCAGCGGCTGAAATGGAAAATCAAATTGATGAGAGGACTAAAAAAATTAGGGCCAAAAAATTAGCTAAACTGGAAAAAGAGCTTCGCTTGCGATTCTGGCAAAGTCAGATTGGCAAAAAGGCAATGGCCATTGTTTGGCCAGATGGCAAAGGCTTATCAGATAATTATATTCCGATTGCCTCCATGCCGCCGGCAAAGCCTTTGGCGACGCACGGCCGGTGTTTAGGTATAAGTCAACCCCGATGTAACGTCGGGACAGGCTACCCGGTGTTGACAAAAATAAAATTTGTTGAAATTGCTGGCAATTTGGTATACTTTAATTGAAAAGCAGATTTAGCCGCCACAGGCGGGCGCGTAGCTCAGTGGTTAGAGCACTGATCTTATAAGTCAGGGGTCCCAGGTTCGAATCCTGGCGTGCCCACAATGGAGCAAGAGAAAGATTTAACCGAACAACTTAAAAAGTTGAACCAGCAGCTTGGTGAGTTGAAAACTTCCGGCCGGCACATGATTTACTCGGCCAATCCTTTTAAATTTGCCTTCTTTAATTTTCTGGCCGGCGTTTTTCATACGTTAGGAACTCTTTTTGGCTATATTGTGATTTTTGGGGTAATTGCTTATCTTTTTTCCCAGATGAATTTGAGCCGCATAATGAGTGGTTGGGTAGAAAAGACTTTGCAGCAGATTCAGTGGGAAAGAATCATGCCAGCACCAAATATCCCAAATTTACCGAAGAATTTAGATTTAAATAATTTGCAATTACCAGGAGAATTAGAAAATCTAGAAAAGCAGTTAAAATTATAGATTAAAAAGCAAGGGGGTAAAAAGTGGCGGAAGATAGAGGTAGTAAGCTTCAAAGTCAGCAACAAGCTCTAGAAGTTGGGGTTGTTAAGGGTTTTCGATCCCTTGGAGAAGAGAAACAAGAAAAGGGAAATGTTGAGACTGTCAGAGAAGGAGTGAAACAACTTTTGGCTGCCCTTATTGCAGACGAAAATGGTGCGTTAGTAGCCGGGGCTTTGGTTATTCTTGTGAAACACTTGAAAGGCGAACAAAACGATCCGCAAGATAGATTTCTAGCTACTCGTAGGCTGGAAGAGTTTTTGGATGGGGTGACTGGAGAAAAGGATGCCGGAGCAGAAATAATAGAATCCCTAGTAGAGCGAGAATAGAATGATCTTTGTCTGTCTTGGAAACCCTGGAGAGAAATATTCCAAAACACGCCACAATGTGGGAAAAATGTTTGGTCAGTATTTAATCAGGAAGCGGAATGATGGGGCGATAGTGAACAGTCGAAAGAGTGGAGAAATTATAAGGTTGGAGAATAATTGGAAGATAGTTTTTCTTAACTGTTTTATGAACGAATCGGGAAACTGCCTAAAAAAACTTCTTAAATTTATTAATCATCGTGTTGTCGGCAAAACCTTTGGCGACGCACGGCAATCATCAATCATCAATCATTTATATCTCATTCACGACGACTTGGACATTCCCTTTGGTGAATTTAAAATTCAATTTGGAAAAGGAGCCGCCGGGCATCATGGAGTAGAATCAGTTATCGAAAACTTAGGGACTAAAGATTTTTGGCGGATCAGAATTGGTATTGGGAAGCCTCCTGCTAATATTGAACCAGAAGATTTTGTTTTAATGCTTTTTGGTAAGGAAGAGAAGACAGAAAAAATTTTTGTTGAAGTTTTGCAGGAATTAAAGGAGTGCTAATGCGGGTTCACTTTCTAGGCATTGGTGGGGCAGGATTAAGTGCTTTGGCAGGGTGGATGAATGATAAGGGCTATCAAGTCAGTGGTTGTGATGTTGCTGTCAACGAGCGAACTAAGCCACTAATTGAAAAAGGAGTAAAATTCTTTGAAGGCAATAGTCGTGAACACGTTAAGAAGGGAGTTGACTGGTTAATCTTTCCCAATATCAACCAGTCCCATCCGGAAATTGTTGAAGCTAAAAAACAGGGGATTAAAACTTCTACTTATTTCGAAGCTTTGGGCGAGGCAGTTTCTGATTATTTTACGATTGCTGTTTGTGGTGCCCATGGAAAAACTACAACCACCTTGATGATCAAGACTATTTTAGAACAGATAGGCAGAGACCCCAATGCTATTATTGGTGAGGGAATATATCGAAGCGGCACCAGTGATATTTTTGTTGTTGAGGCCTGTGAATATAAAAAGCAGTTTTTGTCTTTAAAACCTGATCTTCTGGTTATTACCAATATTGCCTACGATCATCCTGATTGTTATCAAAGCAAAGAAGACACGCTTAAAGCCTTTATCCGGTTAGTTTCTCAGATGAAGAAGGGCTCTTTAGTTATTGGTTATGTTAAAGATCCTTATGTAAAAAAAGTCTTAGCTAAAGCAAGGGAACAGGGCAAAAAAACTCAAGAATATGGAGAAGAGATAGAAAAATTTCAGCCAAAAAAATGGGGTTCTGAATCTGTGGTGAAGTTTGGAAGCTCTGAGTTTAAATTAGAATTAAAGGTGCCGGGCAAACACAATGTTTTCAATGCCCTAGCTGCAATTAGGGCAACAGCAGGAGTAAAAGTGGCTCCAGGGCAGGCAGTCAAAGCCTTGGCTAGCTTCACTGGTTGCTCAAGAAGATTAGAAAGAATGGGGAAAATTGGTCGAGCAGTGGTGATTAATGACTATGGTCACCACCCAGACCAAATTAAAGCAGTAATTAGTGCCTTAAGGAGCGTTTTTTCTAAAGAAAGGCTAATAGCTGTTTTTGAGCCCCATCAGTATGAACGTACCTGGCGCCTATTTGACCAGCTTGTAACTTGTTGGCAGGGAGTAGATAAATTAATTCTTTTGCCAATTTATTATGTTAAAGGCAGAGAATCAAAAGAGGCAGTCGAGGGGGTAAACATTAAAGAAGTAAAAAAAGGAATTGTTGCTCATGGAGTGAAGGTTAAGTTGCTAGAAAACTACCAAGAACTCTGGGATGAGTTTAAAAAAGAGGGCCAAACCGCTTGTGTTATCATTGTTTTGAGCGCTGGACCAATTGATACCTTTTTAAAAGGACAAAAGTTTTCTTCCTCGTGATGAGTGGGAACTATATTTTAGTAATGGGTTTAGGTTTGAACCAGGGTGGGGTAGGAGCCGCTAGATATTTTGCCCAAAAAGGACGCGATGTTCTAGTTACTGACCTTAAAGACGAAAAGATCCTTTTCTCTTCGGTAAAGGCCTTAAAAGAATTTTCTAGGATAAAATTTATTTTAGGTGAGCATAGGGAAGGAGACTTTAGGAATGCAGAAATTGTAATTGCCTCCCCAGCAGTTCCGCCAGGTAATAAATATATAGACACTGCCATTAAAAGTAATATTCCGGTTTTTTGCCCCATGTCTTACTTTTTTGCCAATAAAAAAGGTCTATCAATTGGCGTGACGGGAACGAGAGGAAAGTCGACGACAACTAATATTATTTATCAAATTCTCAAGAAGGCAAAGAAAAAAGCCTTCCTGGGGGGTAATATTGGTGTTTCTGCTTTCAATATTTTAGATGAACTTGATGAAGACTCTATTTCGGTTTTAGAAATATCCAGTTTTATGTTGGAGTGGATGAGGTTAAAACGGCAAAGCCCCCAAATTGCGGTGATAACTAATATAATGAGAGATCATTTAGACCGTCACGGCACCATGGGTAAATATGTTGATGCTAAGAAGACAATCTTTAAATTTCAAAATAAAGGCGACCTCTTGATTTCCAATTTCTATGACAAAATGACTAAGGGATTTAGTGAGGAAGCTTTGGAAAAAGTTATTACTCCTAAGTTTTCCCAGTTTGGTTTTTTACAAGATTTGGTTTTCAGCGATTTCCATCCTCTTGCTGGGGATCATAACAGGCATAATCTTCTTCTTGCTGCCGTAGTAGCGAAATACTTAGATGTTTCTGATGATATTGTTTTAGGTGCGATTAAAAACTACCAGGGCCTTTATGGCAGACAGATGTATTTGGGAAAGTTCAATGGAATTCATGTAGTGAATGATACATGCGCTACTGTTCCGGAAGCAGTAGCGGTAGCTCTAAAGAGGTTTACCGGCAGGGGCAAAGAAGTGATTCTGCTCACTGGCGGTACAGATAAGGACCTGAATTATAGACCATTGGCCAAAGCGATCAGAATGTATAAGCCGAAGTCTGTTGTTGTTCTCAGGGGCAGCGGTTCGGAGAAATTGAAGAGAGAGGTAGAGAAACTGAATATAGGTAGTATTCCAACATTTTGGGATTTTGATAATTTATCTGAAGCCGCAAATAAGGCTGTAAATTTAAGCAGCAGTGGGGACATTTTGCTTTTCTCTCCTGGAGGCTCTAGTTTTGAAATGTTTGCTAATGAGTTTAATAGAGGAAAAAAGTTCGATAGAATTATTAGGTCTATTTAATATACAATTAGCAGGATGGGGAGGAGTCCTTGAGAAACTAAGCCGTAGTCAGATTTAGGTTGCGGAAAAGTAAAGAAAAGGCTATACTTAAAAACACTAATGATTCATTACTACTTGAGCTTGCTTTTAGCTTCATTCTTTATTAACTCGGTTGGAATTGTTCCCTTTATAGACTTTCTCTATCATTTAAAATTTACTCGTAGAAAAGAAGCGCCAAAAAAAGGAAAAGTACCTGTTTTTGATAAACTTCATGATTGGAAAGCAGGCACCCCAATCGGAGGTGGCGTCTTGATTATTGTTTTAACGACAATTATTTTTTTGTTGACAATTTATCTTCTTAAAATTGATTGGAGAAAGTACTCTACTTACTCTTTTACAGATGAGGTCCATGTTTTACTTTTAACATTTTTGGGTTTTGGATTTCTAGGTCTTTTTGATGACTGGGTCAAGATTTTTGGCAAACCTGAAAAGGGAAAAATAGGCTTAAAATTTGGTATTTCAGGAAAAATGAAGTTCATTCTCCAATGGGCACTAGGCCTTTTAATTGGTGGCCTTTTATACTTTAATTTAGGCTTAGATTTTGTTCATCTTCCTTTTACCTCAATCGTTGTCTCTATGGGGTGGTTTTTTATTCCTTTTGCCGCTTTTGTACTTGTTGCCTTTTCTAATGCTTACAATGTTACTGATGGATTGGATGGGCTTTCTTCAGGGCTTCTTTTAATCTGTTTGGTTGCTTTTATGGTCATTTCGTTTTCAAATTTAGATATACCCCTATCCATATTTTTGGCCATTTGGATTGGGGCTTTGATTGCCTTTTTGTATTTTAATGTTTATCCGGCTAGGATTTGGTTAGGTGATGCAGGCGCTTTATCTTTTGGAGCCACTCTAGGTTTAGTTGGTCTGCTAACAGGTAAGATATTTGCCTTGGTTTTTATTGGCGGGATTTTTGTTGTAGAGATTATATCTAGTTCAATTCAATTGCTTTCAATAAAATTTTTTGATAAGAAAGTTTTTCCCCTGGCCCCCCTTCACCATGCCTTTGAGAAAATTGGTTGGCAGGAACCGAAAATTGTTATGCGGGCTTGGTTGACAGGAATAATTCTAGGAATTTTCGGCTTGTGGCTTGCTTTGGGATGAGTGCAAGGGTAGAACAAAAGTTTTCCAATTTTTAAGGAACTCTCAAAGTAGTTCGTTTTTAATTTTATTTTCGTGAACTAGTATAATAAAAAGCACCTTTATGATGAAAAATGAAGAGCCTCTCAAAAAGAAGTGCCACTATGAAATTTTTCCGATTGGTCCACTGAGAGGTGAAGTTGAGATTTCTGGAGCTAAAAACGCAGCGACAAAAGAGATAGTCGCTTCTTTGTTAACTAAAGAAGTCTGCGTTTTGGATAATGCTCCAAATATTGAAGATACTCAACTTACTCTTCAGATGTGTCGGGAATTAGGTGGTAAAGTTGACTGCCGAGGTAGGGGAAGAAGGATTAAAATTCAAACTTCCAAGATTAAAATACCTGCTGTTTCCCAGTCATATACGGGTCGCAATAGAATTCCTATCTTAATGATTGGTCCTTTACTTCATCGCTGTGGTTGGGCAAGGGTTCCAATAGTGGGTGGAGATGAGATTGGCAAGAGGCCAGTCAATTTTCACTTTATGGCTCTAGAGAAAATGGGGGCGAAGATTGAACGCCAAAATGATGAATATCTAATTTCTGCTGACCGGCTTCATGGGGCAGAAATCCTTTTACCTTATCCCAGTGTTGGGGCGACTGAGAATGTTTTATTGTCGTCGGTTCTTGCTCAAGGGAGAACAGTTTTAAGAAATGCAGCTATTGAGCCTGAAGTGATTGATTTGGTAATGGTTTTACAAAAAATGGGAGCGATAGTTGAAATGAGAGAGGATAGAACTTATATCATTGATGGTATTGATAAGTTGGGAGGATATGATCATCAAGTGATCACTGATAGAATAGAGGCAGCTTCTTTTGCTTGTGCCGCAATTGCCTCAGGAGGCGACGTTTTGGTTAAGGGCGCAGAACAGAGACACATGGTTACTTTTCTGAACAAAATCAGACTAGTTGGTGGGGGAATCGAAGTTCAAAAAGAGGGAATTCGTTTTTTCGCTACTAAAACACCTCTCAAATCAATTTCGATTGAAACAAGCACTCACCCTGGCTTTATGACTGATTGGCAACAACCGTTTGTTGTTTTATTGACTCAAGCTCATGGAGAATCAATTGTTCATGAAACAGTTTTTGAAAATCGTTTTGAATATGTTAAGGAGCTTGACAAAATGGGAGCTAACATTAAGCTCTCTACTCGCTGTCTTGGTTCTTTGCCCTGTCGGTTTGAAGGGGAGAGATTTAATCACAGCGCTATTATTTTTGGTCCGACTAAATTAAAAGGAACAAAAATTGAGATGCCTGATATTCGGGCTGGTTTTTCTTATTTGTTAGCCGCGGCGATTGCTAAAGGGAAATCAACGGTTTTTGGAGTTGAACACGTTGAAAGAGGATATGAAAAAATTGCGGAAAAATTGCAAGGTTTGGGAGTAGGTGTTAAAATAAGGGGAAAGTAAAAGTTGTTAAAGAGGTGAAAAAATGATTATTCTTTTTCCAGGAGAAACAAAATGCCGATGCCTTTTGCCTTTTAAAAGTAAAGAATACTGTTTGCCTAGAGTGCATGATAATCAGGTAAAGAATAATGTTTGTCCTAGCAGGGGACGCAGGAGGGGTTGTAATCTGCACGAGGTGTATGATAAAGCGAGTTCATGTGGGCCAAGTGTTAGAGTAAGAGCAGGATAAATATTTGTTTTAATATGGTAGATGAAACGATTCTAGTTATTCTTACTATGGGAAAAGGTTACGGTGACCCCGAAATTCAGGCAGCATTTGTTTTTCTAAAGGTAAAGTCTGGTTTTTGATTAAAATAATTTCCTTCAGGGGCAAACAATTTTCTTGTTGGCAATGCGGAGAGAAAAGTAATGTTTGAGTAACTGTTTGGTTTTTAAGGAGAGAGTTTCTAGCTCCATTTTATGATTACTATTCCATTAATTTTGCCAGGGCTTTTTTAGCTGCTTTTCGATCATCCCAGGGAATTTCTTGGTTTCCGTAGGCCATGCTTTGCTCATGCCCTTTGCCGCAGAGAATAACAATATCGTCTGCACGGGCGGTTTTAATTGCCAGATTAATCGCTTTTTGTCTGTCGGGCTCAATCAGAAAATTATTTTTAACAGCTCCTTTTGCAATTTGGCCAATAATGTCTTCAATTTTTTCGCATCTGGGATCTTCAGCAGTAAAAATACTAATATTAGCTAATTTGGTAGCAATTTTACCCATAATTGGCCGCTTTAAAACATCTCTTTTCCCGGCGCAACCAAGGACGGCAATAATCCGACCTTTGCCCTTTAATTTTCTCAATGTTTTTAGAACCTTTTCTAGGGCATTGGGGGTATGGGCAAAGTCAACAATGGCAGTAAAGTTTTGCCCCATGTCTATAACTTCCATTCTTCCAGGGATCCCTTTAAAATTGCTAATTGCATTTTGAATAATTTCCCAACTGATCCCCAGACTGCGAGTAACCGCTATAGCCGCTAGAATATTTGAGATATTGTAGTCGCCAACAAGCTTGGTTTTTAACTTAATTCTTTTCCTTATCTCCTTAATGGTAAATTCTGTTCCTAGAGGACTCAGCTTTCTGGAAATCACTCTTAAATTAGCTGGTTGACTAATACTATAGGAAATAACTTTTCCTTTTATTTTGTTTTTAATAAAAGAGAAGGAAGAATCGTCTTTATTAAGAATAGCAACTTTTACTTTTTTAAATAGTTTTGCCTTGGTTTTTCTGTATTTTTCAAATGTTTGATGATAATCAAGATGTTCGTGGGTGATGTTCGTCAACACTCCAACAGAAAAGTTACACCCCAATACTCGGTGTTGATCTAACCCATGGGAGGTTGCTTCCAGAACTAAATATTTGGCTCCCTTTTTGGCCAATTCACTGATTAGGGGTTGGAGAACAGTAGCGTCGGGAGTAGTAGTGTGAAGACCAGTGTCAATTTTTTTATCTTTAAAATAAGCGCCGATTGTAGAAATAAGGGCTGTTGATTTCTGGGCCTCATTTAGAATCTGGTAGATTAAATGACAAGTGGTGGTCTTTCCGTCAGTTCCAGTGACACCAATGACCATTAGTTTTCTGGCGGGATAGGCGTGTTTGAGAGTTTCTTTAATCGAGACCAGAAAGTGTTTAAGATTTTTATAGTGGCTAACAACCTGTTTTTTAAAACCCATGATCCTATTTTATCATGGGTGTATTTTTAATTTTGATAGGGCGTGATATGTTATAGGATATTGATTAGAGGTGTTTCATTTGAGAAAAGAGGGCAAATGTTTGCCATGGATTAAGAACTCTTGTTTAGCTGGCTTTGCAGAGTGTTCTTTGCCTGAATTGCTGGCTTTGTTGCGAGATGAGATTGGCCAGCAATAGAAGCCACGGTAGCCAAAGGCCTTTTTAAATAAAGCAATATCAACAAAATTGCCTTTTTGTGATTTTCTTGTTGTGTCGTAAGGATTATGGAGGTAGAAACCAACAACCTTGCCATTTTTGGCTCTAAAACCCGTTACGAGGACCAAGTGATTACTGAAATTGAAGAAGGCCACTTTTTTATTGTTTAGGACTTGGTTGTTAACAGAAACCACTGCAAAACAACCTTTTTTAATCTTCCTGGCGATTTGGTTGGTTGGTAAAACCTTATTCACGTTACCTAAAAAGCCAAAGTCTGCTAAGACTTTAAGCAAAGCTTTGTAATACCAACCTTTATCTATAAAATTCCCCTTTTGATCATAAAGTTTATAGCCCCCTAATTGTTGTGCTCTTTTGGCGAGTTCAGCCATTGTGAGCGCCGCTTGTTTTTTACTTTTTATAATCATCCTAACACAGGCAATACCACAAGCTCGTTGGCTCCAAAATTTGTATTTTTTTTGAGATTTCCAACCCGAAGAAGACCTGTCGCTGTCAAATTGAGACTGAAATGGAAATTCACCTTCAAGATGATGATCTCCATCCTTAAATGAGTTTTGATTTAAAAAAATGTTTTTTAAGAAAGCTAGGACCTTGACGATCCTTTTACTGATTAATTGTTTCAAGATTTTAAGACCTGTTTTACAACTCACACTTTTACTTTTACTCCTGGGCCCATAGTGGCCTTAAGAACCAGTTTCTTTATTTGGTTGGGATTGATGGTTTTTATTAAAGCCTTAATATTAGCGATTAACTCCTTGTCTGGCTGATCAAGCTTTCCTGCCACAAGATGAGCCACCGGAGCTTTTTTCTCAGTTTTTATTTTTAAAGTTTTTTTAGCAAATTTAGCCTTGACCTTTTTGGGGTCATCAACAAGAGTGCCGCTTTTGGGATTTGGCATCAGCCCTTTTGGCCCTAAAACCTTGGCAAATGGAATTAATTTAGGCATTATTCGGGGACTAGCTAGAAGAATATCAAAGTCAATTTTGCCGTTTTTGATTTTTTCGACAATTTTTTCGTCGGCGATAGCAATTTTCTTTGTCTTGGCTTTAAAATAGGGAAGTTTAACTTCACCCAAATCACCAGTTTGTCTAACAACAATGTGAGCTTCTAGGTTGCCAACGAATTTGCCAATTGAAGTTTTTTTCACTAATTCTATTGCCTCAGGAAGAGAGTAAAGTTTATTTGAATCAACTCTGTTTTTAGCAGTTTTGTATTTTTTGCCCCGGACTTTTGGTTTTCTTTCTGTTTTCTTTTTTTCTTCCTCTGTCTTTTCTTCTGTGGTTTTAATTGGCTCAGCATTAGCATCAACGACCTTAATTCGCTCGCCACCCTTTAATCCTGCCACTCGAATTTTTTTTGGCTCTTTTTCTTTTTTTTCTGGTTTTGGTTTTTCACCAATGACTTTGATTTTTTTCTGACCCACTAGATTACCTCTACTCCCATACTTTTAGCTGTTCCCTCAACAATTTTCATTGCCGCTTCTAAGTTGTTGGTATTTAAATCGGGCATTTTTTCTTTAGCAATGTTTTCAATTTGTTGTTTGGTTAACTTTCCCACTTTTTCCAGTTTTGTTTTTTCAGCACCTTTTTTAAGAGCTAATTTTTTCTTAATTAAGGCTGAGACTGGGGGGAGTTTAGTGATGAAGTTAAAAGTTCTGTCTTCATAGACAGTGATAACTACCGGAATAATATTGCCTTTTTGATCTTTTGTTTTTTCGTTATATTGATTAATAAAATCCATGATTGAAACACCGTGTTGTCCCAAAGCTGGCCCAGCCGGAGGTCCCGGGTTCGCTTCTCCGGCGGGAAGATTTAATTTAATGATTGTTTTGATTTTCTTAGCCACCTTGTTTATATTTTACTAACCTGTAGGAAATCCAACTCCACTGGTGTTTCTCGGCCAAAAATGGAGACTAGAACTTTTAGTTTGCCCTTTTCCTTATTAACCTCTTCAATGGTGCCCAAAAATTCAATAAAGGGCCCATCAGTAATTTTAACTGCCTCTCCAACTGAAAACTTAGTTTTAAATCTTGGTTTACCTTTTTTAATAGTGCTGACAATTTTTTCCACTTCTTTATTGGAGATAGGAGTTGGTTTGTTGTCCACACCAATGAATCCGGTAACGCCTGGCGTAGTTCGGACCACTAACCATGAATTGTCATTAAGGACCATATGGACGAGAATATAGCCAGGGAATACTTTTTCTTGGGTTTTAATTTTTTGTCCTTGGCGAATGGAGAACTTATCTTGGATGGGAATGATAACTTCGAAAACCTTGTCTTCAAGGCCCATAGTTTGAACGCGCTGTTTTAAGGCCTGAGTTACTTTGTATTCATGACCAGAATAAGTGTGAACCACAAACCATTGGACATTACCGATTGGCTTGGCATTACTAATTGGGTAGCGATACTTTTTGGTTTTCATTGCAGTGTCACCCAGCTGATTAATTTGGTGAATAAAAAATCCGCAGTCCCCAAAAAGGCTCCAGCTACGATTGAAATTAATACTACTACAACTGTTAGTTGAGTTAAATCATTAGCTTTGGGCCAAGTGACTTCTTTGATGACTCGCTTAACATCGGTGATAAATTCTCTGATTCTTTCCAACACTGTGTCATATAATAACAAATTTATTGTTTGGGATCTACTCTAGGGCGGTCGACAGCCATCTTTAATCTTTGAGAGAATTTGATACAGAGATTGCCAGTTGACAGCGAGATTGCCTTTTGGTGTATATTATTATTTAACTTGTAACTTGCTTTTTGATTTGTTCTGGCTGCCCCTTGAATAGAGTATAACGGCGCGCGTTTTTATTTTTTTGTGTTTTTGTTTGGAAAATGCCAATTAGAAAAAAAGAAACCGATAGTTTTGACCCCACTGATTTCACCGAAATAGGGAGAGTCAATGGCCTGGGAAAAAAAATTATTATCACTTTGGGTGAAATAGGCGGTGTTATTGCCTCGGAAGGCAGCAAAGATGATGCCAACAAAATAAATAGTCCGGAAGGCACCTCTTTTACTCTTTCCGAGTTTTTAAAAAAAGAATATGCTTTGCGGAACGTTTTTTCCAAAGATGTTGCTGAAGCTCATAGAAAAGGAGATATAAAGCTTCACAAGCTGGGCTTTATTGACAGACCCTATTGTTCTGGCCAGAGCTTGGAATATGTCAAAAAATTTGGCTTAACTAAATATGCTTCTTTTGCCGCTGTTAAACCAGCCGGCCACATTGATGCTCTGGTTGATCATATGATGAGAATGACCATGGCTCTGCGGGCCCATTTCGGCGGCGCCATTGGCTGGGATGCCCTAAATATGTATATGGCCCCGTATTTAGGAGGGATGGGGGATAGGGAAATAAGACAGGTAGCCCAGAGGATAATTTATCAATTTAATCAAACAGTTGGTCCCCATGGGGCCCAGCCGGTTTTTTCCGACATTAATCTTTATTGGGAAATTCCTGATCATTTTGCCAATGTGCCGGCCATTGGCCCCCGAGGTGAATATACGGGCAAGCTTTATAAAGACTATGTTAAAGAATCGCAGGCTTTGGTTTGGCAAATACTGAATATTTATAAAAGGGGCGATGCTAAGGGCAGGCCCTTTTTCTGGCCAAAACCAAATGTGCATATTACTACTAAATTTTGGAAGACACCGGGTCATAAAGAGTTTTTGGAACATGTCTGTGATGTTGCTTCGAAAATGGGCAATCCTTATTTTATTTTTGACCGGGGAGCAACTGCTAAAATTTCTGAGTGCTGTCGGGTTCAGTTCGAGTTATCCAAAGAAGATTTAAAAGATGC
Source organism: uncultured Gammaproteobacteria bacterium (assembly GCA_964428655.1). Taxonomy (GTDB): domain Bacteria; phylum Patescibacteriota; class Microgenomatia; order UBA12405; family JAHJSD01; genus CAYRYE01. The sequence goes on along the minus strand of CAYRYE010000002.1, from coordinate 123,465 downwards.
CAAAAAGCCATGGCGGATGCGTTATGCCGCCTGTCCTTATTTGACCATCAATCTACCTCGGATAGCTTATCAAGCGAAACATAATGATGAGAATTTTTTCAAGATTTTAGAGGAGAAATTGCAACTGTTGACTAAAGCTCACCTGCAGAAGTATAAATTTTTGAAAAAGTTGTTAGCAATGGGGCTTGCCGGGCCTTTGGGTATGTTGACCATAACTGCCAAAAGTGACAAAGAACCTTATTTACGAATTGATAAAATGACTTTCATGAATGCAGTTGGCGGTCTTTCTGATGCGGTCAGATTCCATTTGGGTAGGGCTCTGCACCAGTCTGATGAAGCGCTTAAATTTGGCTTGCGGATAACCGCTTTTATGAAAAAAAAGTGTGAGGAGGAAAGTAAGAAGTCGGGGTTAAAAATACTTTTAGACCAAGACCCGGCGGAATCAACTAACTATCGTTTTGCCAAGCTAGACTTGATTTGCTATCCGGAAGAGAGTAAAAAAATTGTTCACGGCAATCCAAAAACAGATGAAGTTTACTACACAAATTCTTCCCAATTAGATGTTGACGCCGAAATAGATGTTTTGGAAAGAATTGAGGTTGAAGGAAAGTTTCACCCAATGATGCAGGGTGGCGCTTTGAGTCATATTTGGCTAGGGGAGTCTCGACCGTCGCCGCAGTCGATGGCCAGGTTGATTTGGAAAATTTTTAATCAGACGCAGAATGTCCAAGTAGCTTTTAGTCCGGAGTTCACTATTTGTGATGATTGCGGGCGGGTAATGCGGGGTATTAAAAAGAAATGCAGTTTTTGCGGTAGTGAAGATGTGGATTGGATAACAAGAGTAGTCGGTTATTATTCTTTTGTTAAGCAATGGAATAAAGGGAAGAGGCACGAGTTAAAAGAGCGATTTAGAAATAAGAAACTATGAGCCCGGTACCAACAAAACGCGACGAGATTAGGGATTTAACTATGCAAGTGAGAACTACCAGTGAGGAAATTGGCTCTTGGGATAACTGTTATATTATTAAATCTTTGAAGCAAGAAACCGGTTTAACTGATGGTTTATTAAAAGAAGTTGCCGAAAAAGTAGAACGAAAAGTTCGGCGATTAAAGATCAAGCGTATTACCGGCGCCCTGGTTCGGGCTTTAGTGGGAGCGGAATTGCTTAACCGGGGCTTGCAGAGAGAATACCGTAAATATCGGCGCTTGGGATTGCCGATTTATGATGTGGGCAATGTTATCTTAGCTCATAACGAGCAGGTTTCTTCTAATAATCCCCACACTCCGGAAACAACCAATATGACTTTGGCCGGTTCAATGAAAAAAGATTATGCTTTGACTGAGATCTATTCGCCTCGAGTGGCCGATGCTCATTTACGCGGGGATATTCATTTGCACAAGTTGACTTTTCCTGATCGGCCTTATTGCTGTGGTAATAATCTTGAATATGTTAAAAAATACGGTTTGAATGTAGCTGCTTCGTTGGCAATGGCCAAGCCTGCTAAGCACGCTCATGTTTTAATTCTGCATTTGATAAAATTTTCCTGTATGCTGCAGGTTAATTTTTCCGGAGCAATTGGTTGGGAGGCAGTCAACATCTTTCTAGCTCCCTTTTTGACTGGGATGTCTGATAAAGAACTTTATGATTTGGCTCAATTAATGGTTTACGAATTTAATATGCAAAATGTTGCCAAGGGCGGCCAGGCGGTTTTTTCCGACATTAATCTTTATTGGGAGATACCAGATCATTATGCTAACACTCCGGCCATTGGCCCAGGAGGTAAATATACAGGCAAAACTTATAAATATTATCAAAAGGACGCTCAGCGATTTTTGACTGCCTTGATGAAAGTTTATCTTGGCGGAGACGGAGTCGGGAGACCCTTTTTTTGGCCTAAGCCGAATTTTCATATGACGGAAAAATTTTGGCAGACTCCGGGGCATAAAGAATTTTTGGAATTAGCCGCCCAGGTAGCTATTGAAAAGGGGAATACCGAGTTCTTTTTTGATCGGGGAAGCAGTGTGCGGATTTCTCAGTGCTGTCGTTTATCCTTTAAGTTGGACAAGCAGGATCTGCTTGAAACCAAAAAGCCGGAATTAATGAGACATTCCTCTACCAGCTGGCTGACGGTTAATTTGCCGCGGATCGCTTACAAAGCAGGACATAATGAAAAGAAACTTTTTTCTTTGTTAAAAAAGCGGCTGGATTTAATTGCCCAAGCGCATCTTCAAAAACGGCGTTTTATTAAAAGGATTCTTGACTTGGGAGCGGCTGGGCCTTTGGCGGTCCTTTGCACACGGCAGGAAAATGATCCTTATCCTTATTATCGTTTTGACCGTTCAGTTGAGCTGACTACTATTTATGGTTTAAACGAGATGATTCAGTATCATTTGGGACAGGAGCTTCATCAATCAGATGAGGCTATAAAATTTGGCCTAAAAGTAATTTCCTTTATGAGGCTTTGTACCCAGAAGCAGAGTAAGGAATTAGGAATTCGGATTTGCACTGAACAGACTCCGGCAGAAGGGACTTCTTATCGTTTGGCTAAACTGGATTTGGAATGGTTCCCGGAGCAGGCAAAGCAAGTGGTTAAAGGCAATCTTAAAACAGGGGCAGTCTATTATACTAATTCAACTCAGATGAATGTTTCCGCTAATATAGATCCTATTGAGCGGGTGGCTAAAGAAGGCTTATTCCACCCCTTGATTGATGCTGGTGCTATGACGCATATTTGGCTGGGTGAGCAAAAGCCGCCGCCGCAGTCAATTGCCAATTTTATTGAAAAGACTTTTTATCAAACACAAAACCAGCTGGTTGCTTTTTCTCCTGAATTTACCCTTTGCGATGATTGCCGAAAAACAGCTCGAGGGTTATTGAAAAAATGTCCCTATTGCAAGAGTAAAAATGTTGACTATATTACTCGCGTTTCTGGCTTTTTCAGCCTCACTAGTCGGTGGAATAAAGGTAAAATCGCCGAATTAAAAGATCGTTATAAGAATGAAGGGAGGTTTTAATGTCAAGAAAGTTAATTATTGGTGGTCTTTACAATCATTTTAAAGGTTATAAAATGAAAGTTTTGTTTGAAGCGAAGCATAGCGAAACAGAAGAAGATATGGTGGTTTATATTCATTTAGACGATGGTCGGATTTGGGTTAGGCCCAAAGATATGTTTTTGGAAAAAATAACCCGCAATGGTAAAGCTTTTTATAGATTTGAATTGGCAAAGGAGCAGAAGTGATTTTAAAACTCTTTACTAAAAAGAATTGCCCAAAATGTCCGGCAGCGAAAAAAGTGGTGAAGTCCCTCCTCACGATGTTACATCGGGACGGTGGGACGGGTGGCAAGAAGCCTAAACTTGAAAAGTTTGACATCGATACTGTCGACGGTATGGCCGAAGCCGCCTTTTACATGGTCATGAGCACGCCAACAATATTATTATGCAACGATGGGGGTAAAGAAATTGCTAGTTGGCGTGGCGAAGTGCCAAGCCTTAGAGATTTAAAAGCCAAAATTAAAAATTAAAGTTAAAGAAACCTGTTAAAACTATGCTAGTTAAAAAACAAAAAGCACAAGTTTTTAAAAAACCAACCTGCACGGTTTTTGAGTATGGAGGAACTAAAAATCTAGATTTGGCAATTGTAGATATTAAAGGGGGTTATCCGGAAAAGGGCTGGGCGAAAAATGAAAAAGTTGATATGACTTATTTTGTTTTAAAAGGTGGAGGGAAGTTTTACCTTGGTGATGAAATATTTGAGATTAGTGTTGGTGATTTGGTGATGATTGAAAAAGGGAAATGGTATCAGGTCGAGGGAGATATGAGAGTAGTTATGGCTAGTTCTCCAGCTTGGAGTCCGGGTCAGTATGAAGAAAAAAAAGAACTATGAAAATTGCCGGGTATTTGCAAACTTCACTAATTGAATGGCCGGGGAAAATTGCGGCGGTTATTTTTACTCCAGGCTGTAATTTTCGTTGTCCTTTTTGCCATAATAAAGATTTAGTTGAAATGAACACAACGAGGCTGATTCCGGCACAAGAAATTTTGGCTGATTTGGAAAAAAGAAAAAAATGGGTGGATGGATTAGTGATCACGGGCGGTGAACCGATACTTCAAAAAGATTTGGACGTCTTTTGTAAAAAGGTAAAAAATATTGGTTTAGAGATAATGATTGAAACTAATGGCAGTTTACCAGAAATGATTGGGAAGCTTATTAAAGAGAATTTGGTTGATTTTTGGGCAGTTGATTTTAAAACTGTTTGGGAAGAATATCCAAAAATTACTGATTTTGAAGCAACAGGAGAAATTAAGAAAGCATTAAAATTGATTTTAAAATCTAAAAAGCTGTTTGAAGTTCACACTACAATCGTTCCCGAAATTCATAAAAAAAAGATTTTATTGAAAATGGCAAACCAGCTTAAAGAAATAGTTGGTAGAAGGAACGTGATCTGGAAGTGGCAAAACTTTCAACCCAAAAACACCCTTGATCCAAGATTTGAAAAACTGAAACCTTATTCTGAAAAAAAGATTAATCAGTGGGTTCAAAAGGTAAAAAAACAGATTTCTTTTAGTTTATTTTTTTAAATTATCCCCACATGCTATATACTAAATACTAATTCTTATGATGGATTTTAATAACTTGATTTTTGAGACAATAAAAGGTAATGGTGTTGCCAGTGTTGCCTTGGCTGGGTTAATTGAACAGATAATTGTTCCTATTCCTTCGCCTCTGGTGCCAATGGCGGCTGGTTTTTTCTTTGTTCCCAGAGAAATCTCCAATTTTTGGCAGGTAATTGAAAAAGTTTTCTTCAAAGCGGCTTTGCCTTTTGCTATTGGTTCAACCATTGGTTCAACCATGATCTATTTAGCCGCTTGGTTTGGGGGGAAATGGTTGATTGATAAATTCAGCAAGTGGTTAGATTTTAAGTGGTCTGATGTGGTGAAAATTAAGGATAAATATTTTAAAGGACGAGTTGTTGATGAATTGTTAATCTTTGTTTTCAGAGCTATTCCGGTTATCCCGTCTTCCTTGATTTCAGCTGTTTGCGGGGCGGTGAGGATTCGCCCTCTGGGTTTCTATCTATCTACAGCTCTGGGGTTATTAGTCAGAGGAATGTTGTTGGGCTGGTTGGGATGGCAGAGTGGGGAAGCCCTTCTCGTTGTTTCAGAAGGGCTAGATAAATGGGAGATGATTTTAAGCATGGGCATTGTGGGTATTGGCGGTATTCTTCTTTTCTGGGCCTATCTCCGCCGTCAAAAATGGCTGAACTCCTGATATTACGCGCTCCGGGAGTGTGTAAGTTAATCAGTGTGTTATATTGAAATATGACAATTGCTTCCAGAGGCAATTCTTTTAAAGGGGTTAGTCTCTTTGAACTCCTAGTAATTATTGTTCTTATCGGCCTTATTATCTTATTTAGTTCATTGTTAATCTCGACTCAAATGAAAAAGGCCAGGGACGGGAAAAGGAAAGCTGAACTGGAGAAAATAAAAACTGCTCTTTATGATTATTTTTTTGATGCTGGTTGTTTTCCTGGCGATCTTCCTGAGTGTGGGGAAAAACTTGAGCTGGGCAATATGATTTATTTGCCTAATTTTCCTTGTGATCCAAAAAGAAGTGGTTATGGATATCAAACTGAAGATGATGATTGCAGTCAATGGTTTAAGGTTCTAGCTAATTTAGAAAATTTTCAAGATTCAGGGATCGAAAAGGCTGGTTGTCAGAGTGGTTGTGGTTCTGATTGTGAGTACAATTACGGCGTTTCCAGCAGCAATATTCGTATTAATGATGGCTGCGTTGTTTATTATGCCTGTACACCTAGTGGAGAATGCGCCGAGTTTGAAGATCCATTTATTAGTGAGTGTCCTCGAATTTTTGAAAACGATCCTACCTGCGAAGAAGCTTGTGATGAGAAAGAAAATCGCTGCCACGATCAACGAGGTAAAAGGATCCCGGATTAATAGATACACTTTTCAGGTGTTTTATAGTATTGTTATTGACAAGAACTTCTTCAATTTTTATAATAAATAAAATGAGGCTAATTTTAGCTGAAGGAAGTGAGCTTCCGAAGGGGACAGATTTGGGTAACTTGAGAGTGCTTTCTGAGGGTCGTGGTGTTCGTTTTTCAACGTGCTCACATAGGCCTGAGACATGTTCTAGGCAAAGAACTTTACACCGAAAAAGATTTGGTATTGTTTAGTGTGGGAAGACAATAGTGGATCGAGTCTATGGGCCTAAACTAGTAACAAATCATGTACAATGTGTTGCCTCTAGTCCTGGAAGTGGTAGGAGTTGATGAACTTTGTTTAGCGGTCAGTACCTAGCCACATCAATGGCGTGCAATCTTTTTCACTATCCTCTCCAAACAGCTCTGGCGATTGTTGCGCCGGCTTTGGAGTGCGTTGGTCCGCCTGCTTTGTCAAGGGGAACTCTGTGTCTCTTGCAAGTTCCTTCAAGAATTTGTCTAATGGGAGATCCTCGCTGAGTTGCCTGCAATATCAGCCCAATCGTTCCAATTACTGGTCCCTTCTCTCTAAGCCCTCTTGCGACTGCGCGGTAAAGGGGGGCTGCTATTTCTTGGGCAGCTAGCCTTACCGCTTCCGCTTCGTTCACTGGGGCACCATGTTCTGTCGTCATTTTGATTTATAAAATGATTGGATTAATAATCTTTGTTATTATAGTCCTATATTATTCTATTTTTCAAGTGAGTTTTGGGTAGCGCCAAAAAGATTTCAAAGCGGCAGGGGCTATATCGAAAACTTCGAACCGAATTCAAAAACGCATACACCCTCCAGATATCTCAGATTAACACCTTTGGAAAATAGCGGCCAGCGCTATCTTGGCTTTGATTGCTTAAGTTCTTCTTCGAGTTATTCCAGCTCGACGAACTGGAGACAAGTTTTCTCTCGTGTGTGTTTCTCCACAGTGGGGGCATTCTATTCCTGGGAAGGTAATAACAGGACGCTGACCTCTTGGTGATCTTGGACAAATCCCAGGCTCTGGAAGAGGCCGGGTTCTTCCTCCGCCTCCTGGGTCCTTATACTCACCGTCAGCTGTAAAAAGTGAATCAGAACGTTCTTTTTTTTGTTCATTTTATTTCTCTTGTAAATTTCAAATCTGCAGGGGCTAATGGACTATGTTAGAACCCGTTTGATAATTTTCATAAGTTTTTTTCTAGAATCTTGGGATATTTTTCAGCAATCTTGAGGATTAATTCTCCAAAAAGCGAATTGGCCCAGGCAAACCACGATCTGGTGAATTTCTTGGGATTATCAACATGGACGCTTTCATGCATAAAGTAAGTACCGGCATGGGTTTTTTTAAGTGTTTTCAAACAGGAAGTAATTTCGTTTTCATCGCTGGACGTCATGGCTTGCATGATTGTTCCCATCGGCCAAAATTGGTTAACTGTGCCCCGATGAGGGCTAGTCATTCCGAAAGCTACTTTACCTTTAGCATAAAATGGATTTGAGTTACTAAGAACTAACTTTCTAGTTGCCAAATAAGTTGGATCGTTTGGCAAACAGTAGCCCAAGTAAGGCAGGCTCAGTAAATTGGGTACGTTTGGGTCATCCATCAAACAATGTGAGCCGAAGCCATCTATTTCGTAGGCAAAGACCTTGCCAAACTTTTTGTGTTCGACCACGCCGTATTTTTTAATTCCCTGGTCAATTTCCCCGGCAAGATGGATTGTTGCTTGGGCGAGTTGATTTTGCTTTTTTTGTTTGAGTATTTTTGAAACGCCGCGAAGAGTGACCACCGCTAAAGCATTGGCAGGGATTAAATAGGGAAACACGGCTTCATCATCAGACGGTCTAAATACAGTTCGGCTGAGTCCGCATTTTTTGCCAGGATAGCCATAGCCTCGCAAGCGAATGGCGGGGTGGGGTTTTCGGTTAGGCATGAAAAACCTAAACATGGTTTTAAGGTTTTGTTTATCAAGAGTATTTTGCTCATCTTTGATAATCTTAATCGCCAGCTTAACTGCTTTCAGCCAGTTTTTATCAAAGGGGTCAGTATCCATTGTTGCTTCGTAGTAGCCAGCAGACAGGCGAAAAAAAGCACAAGGACTGTCAAGCTCATACTTTCTTTCCCAGACTCCTTTTTTCCAAGCTTTGCCCTTGGGCCACCAGGGGTTTCTTTTGGTGCGTGGGGCGCCAATGTCTTTAAAGGCATTGGCATACGGGTCAATCAAAATATTTTTTACTTGACGATTGATCAGGCCAATAAAAAGTTTTTGAAGCTTTTTGTCTTGTTGGATGAATCTTAGATACGGCCAAATCTGACTGGTTGAATCACGGAGCCACATGGCCGGGATGTCTCCTGTCACAATAAAAGTATCGGGTTTGCCGGCCTTGCTTTCTCGATAGCAAACAGTAGTGTCTAAGGTATTAGGTAAACAGTGGCTAAACATTCGTTTGATATCCGGATCCTTGATTCGCTGAGAAATATCAGCAATTGCTTGGTTGACAACTTTGCTATGAAAAAGCCGTTCCTTTAGCGGTGGACGTGATTTTAGGTTTTTAAATTTCCGAAATTTCTTTGTCATTGCTCTTATATTAAGATTTTCGCGTGTAAACCTAGTGAACCATGCTAGAAAGTGATTTGTATTCTTGGTCTATTCTCAGCAATGCTTTTTCTAGGTTTTCTAACAGCGAGACAGACATCTGATGTTCTTTTTGACGCGTACCCATGCCATATTTTGCCAAAAAGATGGTTCCAAATACCAACACGCCTTTTATTAACTTGTACCGTTTTTTTAAACTTCCTAAATTTTTAGTCTTGAGACATTCTGCCAAAAATTCTTGTTGCATTTTGGGATTGGGCCAGCATCTTCCGGAAAAGTTACCAAGATCGGTAATTAAAGCCAATACTTGGTGGCGGGTTACCCCGGCGTGTTCAAAATCCAAGAGTAAGGCTTTACCATCATGGCCGAAAAACATATTACTTGGCGAAGCATCATTGTGAACAAAATACCTTTTTCCAGTTTCTTTCTTCGTTTCAAACAGTGAGCTTATGTCTTTCTTGGCAGATCTAATGATTTTTTTTAACTTTTGGGCTCCGATTAGATCATCCACCATTTCTTTGAACTTTTGCTTAAATACTCGCCCTCTACACTTTTCCCATATCTGCCAAAAACACCGTGGCGATTTATTTCTCCAGTCGCCTCGTTTAAAAACAAGATGGTTAACTCTCTCAGGAATTTCCTGACCGCTGAACAAGCAGAGAGTTTTCGCCGCTCTGATTCCTAGTCTCGGATTGGCTTTAGCAATTTGGTCATTATTAATGATGACTTGACCATCTTTTTCAAAATCTAAAAAGGCCAGTTCCAAAATCATGCCGCCACCAGGCATTTTTTTGTGGGTGAGATTATGCCGACAGTAGGAACATTCAGTTGCTCATTTGCTATTTGCATGGCTAAACTCTCTCTTTTTATTTGTTTGGCGTGCTTTGAGCCGGATACTTTGAAAAAACCAGCTGGGATTTTCTTCCCGTTTCTTACTGAAGGAGTAGTAAATCCGTAAACAAAGCGAGGTTTTTTGTGATGTTCTTGACCTAACTTGGCAAGATTGACTTTTTCTGGCGCTAGTTCTAGAGTTTTGGCAATGTCTTTGACCAAATTTTGCGATGATTGTTTTTGACGTTTTTTCATGCTGGCAGGGGCGGAGGGAATCGAACCCCCAGTCCGGGTTTTGGAGACCCGTGGTTTACCATTAACCGACGCCCCTAGTGGACCCGAGGGGAATCGAACCCCTATTTTCGCCATGCCATGGCGATGTACTAGCCGTTATACTACGGGCCCCTTTTACTTCAGCTTTTGCGTTTCTTTGTGCTCAGTCCGCTTTTTGCACTTTCGGCAGTATTTTTTTAATTTTAGTTTTTCCGGCGTGTTGGCTTTGTTTCTTTCAGTGATGTAGTTAAAAGAATTACACTCTGAACAAACTAAGCCAACAATCATTCTCGGCCCTTTTTTCTTTGCCATAATGGGTGATTATACTACATTTTTGAGCCTGGAGTGGGATTCGAACCCACGGCCTTTCCCTTACCAAGGGAATGCTCCACCTCTGAGCTATCCAGGCCTGGTGCTCCCGGAGGGAATTGAACTCTCATCCCTGGTTCCGAAGACCAGTGCTCTGTCCGTTGAGCTACGGGAGCTTGGCGGAGGAGAGGGGATTCGAACCCCTGTAGCCCAAAGGCTCACGCTTTCCAAGCGTGTGGAATTGACCGCTATCCGACTCCTCCTTTGTGCGCCCGGGGGGAATCGAACCCCCGTCACTGGTTCCGCAAACCAGCACTCTGTCCGTTAAGCTACGGGCGCTGGAGCCACCTCTCGGATTCGAACCGAGGACCTACGGTTTACAAAACCGTTGCTCTAACCAACTGAGCTAAGGTGGCCCAAATATATGAATATTATATGCGAAAGCCTGGTTGCAGGCAAATGTTTCCAGGAGTACTAAAGTCCCGTCAAGAGTGCAATGGCAATAATTTTCCTCGAAATTAAAGGCGGGTGAGCTGCCCTGATACCCAAAAGATATCGGAGACGCGCCCTCCCTTTTTTAACGAGTGTGGAGGAAAAGCTCTTGCTTATTGTCAATTCTTTAACGGGACACTTTTATTTTATTTTCATTTGGGAACACTTGTCAAGATAAGCAAAGACAGTCAAATAGTATCAAAGACCAACAATTAAATCAAAAGTTGAAGGGAAAAATTGATAAGAGGGAATAAAAATAAACCAACGGCAGTTTTGCCGGAAAATATTGGCAGAAAAGATGTCAATAAGATGGGTAGACTGTACCTTTCTAAAAACTCTTCCCATTTTTCCGCTGTTTCAAAAGGTAAAAACCCCAGAACCACTTTAGACCCGTCCAAGGGGTGAAGAGGGAGCAGATTAAAGAAAGCCAAAGCCAGATTAATTTTTAGTATGAAGTATAAAGTATGAAGTATAGGGGTAAAGTGAAAAAGTTTAAAAATAAAGCTGATTAGGATGGCGAAAATGATATTGGTGATTGGGCCGGCAAGGGCAATTAAAGCCTGATCTCGTCGAGGCTGGCGGAGGTTATAGGGATCAATAGGAACTGGCTTGCCCCAGCCAAAACCGATTAAAAATAGAGCGATAGTTCCTATGGGATCAAGATGAGCCAGGGGGTTAAGAGTCATTCTTCCCTCTAATCTGGCAGTAGGATCACCCAATCGATTAGCTACCCAGGCATGAGCAAATTCATGGATTGAGATAGCAATTAAGATGGTAAAAATCGAAATTATCATTGGAAATTGCGAAACCTGTTTGCCGGGCAGGTTGTAAATTAAAAATTTGTTTGTTATATTATACCAGTTATGGCCAAGTGTCAGATTTGCGGCAAAAAAAATGTTATTGGGCGAAGAGTTTCTCACGCTGAGAACAGATCGTCTCGTAAATTTGGCGCCAATGTCCAAAAAATAACCTTCTATCAAGGCGGCATTAAAAAAACAATGAAATTATGCACCAGATGCATTAAAAGACTTAAAAAAGACGGGAAAATGACTAAAAAAGCACCGGAAAAAAAGAAGTCCAAAAAGAAATGATTATCACTTACCCGAATTCTGTTTTAAGGAAAAAGTCTAAAAAAGTTACCACTCTTAATAATGATGTTTTAAAAACAGTCAAACTTCTTGAGAAAGAATTGACTAAATCAAAGATTGGTGTTGGCCTAGCTGCTCCTCAAGTAAACCAAGTTTGTCAGATATTCGCCATTAGGCGTAAAGTGAACTGTTGTCGTGATGGCAACTGTTCTTGTAAAGATAATATTTGCTTCTATATTAACCCTAGAATTATTGATACCTTTAGTGAAAAGAAAACTTATCCTCAGATTTTAAAAAGTGATGGTGAAAAGGAAGATTTTTTGGAGGGCTGCCTTTCATTTCCTAATTTTCATGGAGCTGTCCGCCGCTGGCTGAAGATAAAAGTAAAGTATCAGACTATTGGAAAGACAAACAAATTAGTTGAGAAAGAAGAAAAACTCCAGGACTTTTGCGCAGTCATTTTCCAGCATGAGCTGGATCATTTAAACGGCGTTTTATTTGTGGATCATATTAAAAAAGATAACGGCAAGCTTTTTAAAGAAGAAAAGGGGAAATTAATCAAATTTTCTCCAAAGCTGATTTAGCCGCCTCATAATTCGGTTTTAATTCTATAGCTTTTTGAAAATACTCTTTAGCAAGTTTATTCTCATCTAGGGTTTGATAAATAACGGCAATACTATAGGGAATTTTAGGATCAGTAAGGGCCAGTTTCTCAGCCGTTAGCAATGTTTTTATACCTTCCCGGAGATATTTTAATTCATGAAAAGCGAGATAATAGAAAACTTTGGCTTGGTTTTTATACAAATTGATATGATAGGGGGAGAGTTGAAGAGCTTTTCGAGAGTCCTCAATTGCTGGTTGGGCTAATTCAGTGGCAGCAGTAGATTGATCATTTTGGGTTAAGGCGGCGGCGGTTTTAGCTAGGATGATAGCTCGTTCAGAGTAAAAATTAGACTCATGGGAATTTAGCCTTACGGCTTTATTGAGGTGGCTTAGGCCTGAATCTAGGAAGCCTGCCTTTTCTAATTTGTACCCTTGATTAAAGTGATAATCAGCCAGCCAGTAACTGGCAATTTCAAAAATTCCCCAAGCGGCAATAATAGTGGCCACCGTGATTAATTTTTTTGTCTCTAATTTACCTAGACAGAGTTTGTATTTTTTCAAAGAAGCGGGTTTAAATGATACACTCATTGCTGGCAAAAGGAAAAATAAAGCAGCGACAGCAACAACGGAAAAACCAAAAAAATTAGTGATACAAATAGAAATTAGAACATAGAATATAAAACATGAGGGAAATTTTTTAATCGTAAAAATTAAAGCAGAGACAATTAGGGTTAGATAGGCTAACAAGCCAAGCGTGCCTGTGGTAGCGGCAAAATTCAAATACTCATTGTGGGCTTTATTGTAAAGAAAATCCCATTCGGAGGTAAGATTGTGCTCAGCCGGTCTGGCCCAATAGTAGCTATAGGCAAAAGTTTCTACACCGGTGCCAAAAAAGGGGTATTTTTTCCCCAGATCAATTGCCCCTTTCCAAACAATTTTGCGAATTTCGGATGAGGGGGTGATATCGACACTCTCTTTTTTAGTCTGATCATTTTCAGTTTTTCTAATTTTGGTTTTCCCTAATCTTGGGCTAAAGGGAGTTCCAATTAAAAGAGAAAGGATTATAAATGTGGTTAGAATTAATGAGATTTTTTTTAGTTTTGCCTTATCTTTTTTTTGTTTTAGAGAAAGGAAAAAATTGATAATTAAAAAAAGAACAAAGGGAATAATAAAGCCAAGGAACCCAGAACGGGACTTAGTGTAGAGAAGGCAAAGATAGTAGATAGTAGATAGTAGTAGATAGTAGATGGGGTGAGCGGTGGAGGAATTGATAAAGAGTCCCAAAGCAATAAAAATAAGAATATTTAGATAGGCGGCTAACCAGTTTGGCTGGCCTAAAGTTGAAAAAACCCGGTTCTGAACATCTTGGACCCAAAGATTTTTATCAATACCAAAATGCTCAGCGATGCCGTAAAGAGAAACCAATAAACCGGAAATCAGAATAACTTTAATCAACCTGCTTGCTTTTTTTTTATCGAGATTGCTCACCAATCCCCAGTAGAGCAAAAGGTAGCTGATTGTTGATAACAGCCCACCGTGGAATCGGGAGTAATAGCCAAAAATGCTAGTGTATCGGTCGATGGAGATAACGGTGGAAATTATTTGTGAAGTTAGAAATAAAAGCAAGGGAAGATCCCAAAAGCTGTAGCGAAAAATGAATTTTCGGCAAGTGATCATTTTGCAAACCCAGGCCCAGCCGATAACCACGGCTGCCAAATAAACAACCAGCATTTTGTTAAACTCAAAAAGCTCGTAGTTCCAAGGACTTAGAATCAGGGGAACCAAAAAGAAGAGGACGGCGTAGGTCCAAAAGATTATTTTATCCCAAAGTTTCATTAAGAGAGTTTATCATATAAAATAAGGATAAACTCTAATTTCTAGCTTAGGATTTAGAGTTTTTAAGACATATGTTATTAAACAATTTAAATTTGTCCATTGGTATTGATTTAGGAACTTCTAATACTTTGGCCGGCGTTCCCGGCAAAGGGATTATTTTTGAAGAACCGACTCTAGTTGCCAGGCAGAAGAAGAAGCTGGGTAAGCCAGGGAAGGTTTTGTTTTTTGGTAACAAAGTGAAACAGATGGTGGGCAAAGAACCTCGAGAGATAGAGATAGTTGAACCATTACTAGATGGGGCGATCGCTGATTTTGACGCTACAGTTGCCTTTTTGGATCACCTAGTTAGTTCAATTAATGAGTTGCCCTCTCGCTTTCCTCGCTTTTTGAAACCTAGGGTAGTAATTGGTGTTCCTTCAGGAATAACAGAGGTAGAAAAAAGAGCGGTTAAGTCAGTTGCTTTAAGCGCGGGAGTGGGTAAAGTTTTTCTTGTTGAAGAGCCGATGGCGACTGCGATTGGCGTTGACTTAACAATTGAAAAAGCAGCCGGAAATTTACTGATTGATATTGGCGGGGGAACCACAGAAATTGCTGTTATCTCTTTGGGGGGAGTTGTTTTGAGCCGTTGTCTTAAGCTCGCTGGTCGGGAAATGGATGAAGCCATTCTTAATTTTCTCCGTTTAAAGTACGGAGTGCTTATTGGTTTGCCGACTGCCGAAAAATTGAAAATTGAAATTGGCAGCGTTATGCCCCAGAATGGCGAACATGAATCGAGAAGCGAGTTGGTTAAAGGTCGAGATTTAGAAACAGGGCTGCCCAAGAGCGTTGAAATTAGCGAGGAAGAGGTAAGAGAGGCGCTTTCGCCGATTATTCAGGAAATTCTTTCTCAAGTTAATGAGCTTTTAGAAGAAACGCCGCCAGAGTTAACCGCTGATATTTCAAAGCGAGGTATTGTTTTAAGCGGAGGCTGTTCTCAATTGTTGGGGATGGAAAAAATGGTTGGCCAAAGTACTAAAATGCCGGTTTGGACAGCAAAAAATCCATTAGCTAGTGTTGTCTATGGCTGTTTGAAACTGCTGGAGAATGAGAAATTGCTTAGGGGAATAAAAATAGTCGGAGGCCTAGATTAATTAAAATGGGAAAGTCAAAATTGGATTTTAGGTTTAAAAATTGGTGGTTAATTTTAGCTTTGGGTTTGTTTTTTTGGGGCCTAGATAGCTTGGGTTTTTTAAATCCGTTCAAAAATGGAGTTGGTCAGTTGTTGGGGGCTTCCAGAGAAAAGGTTTATCAAAAAATCATTGGTCCAGTAGAAGAATTAGAACATTTAGAGAGGCAATTGATTTCTTGTCAAGGAGAGGTTTTAGAACTCAGGGAAGAAAATAGCCAGGCGAGGAGATTGCTTGACGCGGGCATTAAGCCGAAAACAAGAGTTATTTTAGCCAAGCTGGTTGGAGGAAGCGATAGAGAAATTTTGGCTTCTCTCACTAGCCAAGAGGAGTTTAAAGAAGGAGCTTCAGTAGTCAGCGGCAGGGTTCTCGTTGGGAAAGTCCAGAGAATTTCTGGCCAGGGAGCGAGAATTGGCTTGTTGAATTCTTCAGGAATAAAGATTCCAGTTAAGATTTGGTTGAATGAAGCGGAAGCTAAAAAAAATAGTCCAACTGTAGCTGAAGGGATATTGGTTGGCGATGGCCACAATTTGCGGATAAAAGAGATTTTGGCTAGTGATAAAATTAGAGTCAGTGATTTAGTTGGCGCTTTGATAGAAACTGGTGAAGTTTTTCTTATTGGTGAAATTACTGAGATTTTTCCTTCTGAAGATAAAGTTTTTCAAGAGGCTAAAGTAAAGTGGCTGATTGACCCAAAGAAGTTATTGACGGTAGGAATCATAAAATAAAACTTATATGATTATTAAGTTTTTCCACTGGCTTTTGTTTCTTATTTTTGGTCTCTTCTTAACCCGAGCGGCAGACTTAATGCTCATTCGCGGCGCCTACTTTCGCCAGCTCGCCGAAGGCAATAGAATAAAAAGAGTTAGAATTCCGGCACCCAGAGGGCGAATTTCGGATAAAAACCACAAAGAATTAGTCAGAAACTCTATTAGATATTTTGACAGTCAAGGTGAAGTAGTTGAAAGAGGCGAAGCTTTGCGCTTAGAAGCAAAAGGGGAGGAATTAGAAAAGGTTTGGTTAAGAGAATATCCAGAGGGCAAAATCACGGCTCATTTAAGCGGCTATTTAGGAGAAGCAACAAAAGAGGAGGTTAG
Organism: uncultured Gammaproteobacteria bacterium; assembly: GCA_964428655.1. Taxonomy (GTDB): domain Bacteria; phylum Patescibacteriota; class Microgenomatia; order UBA12405; family JAHJSD01; genus CAYRYE01. The sequence goes on along the minus strand of CAYRYE010000002.1, from coordinate 107,207 downwards.
CGCTAATGAGGGGATACAATCGGGAGATCTAGTAGGGAGAGGAGGAGTAGAACAGTTTTATGATGAGCTCTTGAGGGGCAAACCAGGAGAGAAATTAGTTGAGGTTACTGCCATTGGTGAAACAGTTAGGGAGTTAGGGAGAAGGGAATCTCAGTCAGGGGGGGATTTATTAACCACTCTTGACTTAAGATGGCAGAAGGCGGCTTGGCAAGCGTTTGAAAACAAAAAAGGGGCGATAGTAGTTTTAAATTCTCAAAATGGAGAAGTTTTGGCTCTAGTTTCTTCTCCCTCTTTTGATCCTAATATTTTCACTAAGGGAAGAGATGAGGGGAAGATAGGGCAATTACTAAATGATGGCGATTTGCCCTTGTTGAATCGGGCCATTGGTGGTGCTTATCATCCAGGATCTGTCTTTAAAATGATAACCGCTGCCGCAGGGTTGGAAGAGGGCAAGATTGATGCTGACAAAGAGGTTGAAGATGTGGGTGAAATAAGAATTGGTGAGTGGCGGTTTGGCAATTGGTATTGGCTTCAGTATGGTCAAACCGAAGGGATGGTGAGTTTAATTAGGGCAATTAAGAGATCAAATGATATTTATTTCTACAAAGTGGGTGAATGGCTGGGAGCCCAAGGACTGCTAGATTGGGCCGGGAGGTTTGGCTTGGGTGAGCCAACAGGGATTGATTTGCCTGGGGAGATTAATGGCTTCTTGCCGTCGCCAGAATGGAAGGAAGAAGTAAAGGGTGAACGCTGGTTTTTGGGCAATACTTATCATTTGGCCATTGGCCAGGGCGATTTGACGACAACGCCGCTTCAAATAGCAGCGGTAACAGCAGTAATTGCTAATGGCGGCAAACTCTGTCAGCCACACTTAACAGTAGTAGATAATTGCCGCGATCTAAATATTCAACAAAAGCATTTAGAATTAATTAAACAGGGCATGATTGAAGCCTGTTCTTCCGGTGGAACAGGCTTTCCCTTTTTTGATTTTAAACCTCGCGTAGCTTGTAAGACAGGCACCGCCGAGGTGGGAGACGGCACTGATGATGCCCATGCCTGGTTTACTCTGTTCTACCCAAGCGATAATCCAGAAGTAGTAATTACCGTTTTAGTTGAGCGCGGCGGCTCCGGTTCTTATGTTGCCGCCCCGATCGCCAAAGAGATAATAGAAAGATACCGGGGGGAATTTAAAGAATTAGAGATGAAGAATAAGGTTTGATATAATAATTCCATGCGTTATTCAAAGCTGTTTGGCAAGACAATTAAAACTGTTCCTTCAGATGCAGTAATGACTGGTCATAAACTTCTTTGGCAGGGAGGCTTTATTCGCCGCTTTTCTACCGGTCGTTGGGGCTTTTTACCCCTAGGAATGCGCGTTTGGTTAAAGATTTATCAGATTATTGAAGAAGAAATGGAGGCTATCGGTTGCCAAAAACTGATTGTTCCCACTTTGCATTCCATTGAAATTTGGCAGGCAACTAACAGAGATCAAGCCTTTGGCGAAGAAATGATGATTGTTGACGATCATCATGGTTCAACTTTCGCGATTGGCGCGACAGCTGAGGGAATGATGGTTGAATTGGTTAAGATGTTTTCGCCTTCTTACAAAGATTTACCAATTGAAATTTATCAGTTTTCCCAAAAATTTAGAGATGATAAACGGCCTCGAGGGGGTTTGCTTCGGGTTAGAGAGTTCATGATGAAAGATGCTTACAACTTTTGTGCTGATGAAAAACAATTTATGGAGAGTTACCAGAGATTTTACAACGCCTACTTGAAAATTGCCAAAAAGCTTGGTTTAAAAGTGACTCCAGTTTTGGCTGATTCAGGGGCGATTGGAGGTAGTTTGTCTCACGAATTTATGGTGGAAGCTTCAGTGGGTGATAATACTTTTTTTGTCTGCAGCAAGTGCGGTTATGCCGCTAATATTGAAAAAGCTACGTTTGAAAGAATGCCCATTAATTCAGAGGAGAAAGAAAAGAAGTTCAAAATTATTGATCAGCCAAAGTGGGTTTGCACTATGGAAGACAATATCAAACATTATGGTGGGCCTTTATGGCGGTATTTAAAAAATGTTGTTTACAAAGATGAAAAAGGCAGGATTATTATTGCCTCTGTTCGAGGCGATCAAGAAGTTAATGAAATTAAATTAAAGCGGGTTTTAGAGGTTGAGAAGATGGAGCCGGCAACAGAGAAAGATTTAGCCAAAATCGGCACTAAGCCGGGCTATGTTCATTCTTGGGGAATCAAAGGAGTGACTTTTATTGGCGATCTTGGTTTGCCAATGGTAAGTAATTATGTTGGCGGCCAAAAAGAGGATAAAACTGATTCAATTAATGTTAATTATGGCCGCGATTTTAAATACAAAATTTTGGCTGACATTGTTAATGCTAAAGAAAACGACATTTGTTCTGAGTGCAAGAAGGGGAAGTTAAAAGCCAAAAAAGCAATTGAATGGGGCCATTGTTTTAAAATTGATCATTTTTACACCAAGCCTCAAAAAGGATATTTTACTGATAAAAAAGGCAGGCGAAAACCAATGTGGATGGGGTCTTACGGCATTGGCATTGGCCGCTCAATGGCAACAATTGTTGAAACCCACTACGATAAAAACGGTATTATCTGGCCTGAGGCAGTAGCGCCTTATAAATACCATTTGGTGGGTTTAGATTTACATAACAAAAAAGTCAAAGCTTGGGCAGAAAAAGTTTATCAATATTTAGTTAATAAAGGCGAGGAGGTTTTATTTGACGATCGTGAGGATGCTTCGCCGGGAGAAAAGTTCAAAGACGCTGATTTAATCGGCGTTCCCTGGCGATTAGTGGTGAGCAAAAGAGTAGTTGGGGAGAAATTGGTAGAAGTCAAAAACAGAAAAGAAAAAAGGAGCAGGGATTTGCAACTTGCCAAAACCCCATAATATATGCTATCATCTTTCTCAAATCTTTATAAATTTGTAATGTTAGAGGTTAGTTTAGTAAGGGAAGGTGATTAAATTGGCGGAATGTAAAGGGGTGGGAAATAGATGCCATACATGCGGCACGGCTGATAGTTGCCCCATATTGTCGCGAAGAGGCTTTCAACTTCCGAGGCAGACGGTAAGAGAACAGAGGCCGCCCAGAAGGGGAGAAGGGTCTTATCGACCGGTTACTAGAGGCGGAAGGAGAGGAGTGAAAAGAGATCAATGATTAGAAAAAGCGTTATTATTGACGGAGTAAGAAGGTCACCAGATATAGTGGGGAATGTGTTGAGGGCTAAAAGTGTACCCACAAAGAGGGAAGTAGTAGAAGAGAGGAAAGTAGAGTTAAGGTGGCGGAAAATACCAATATATAGAAGATATAGCGCTAGAGGACACCGTGGTCGTGTGTTCGGACCTTCTAGAGGTCGGGGGAGGTAGATATGACTAGTAGTGCAGTAGAGGTTTTGCGAAGAGTAAGGACCAGAAGACAAGCAGAGAGAGAAAGAAGAGGAAGCGCGAGGGACAAACCGTTATCTTTTGCTAGGCCAGGAATAAGGCTTGTAAGAACAAGGCGAATTCGTAGTGGAGGCTATCTGGCTTATGACGGAAAAGGATCAACGTGGAAATCGAAATTTGGGCGAGCGGATGTATATGAAATTGATCTTCCTCTAATTCTCAGACCTCCAATTTCCCGTTACTTGAGATAAGTTCCAGCCGTGGTGTGAGACAGAACACTATTGACACCTAAGGAATTTTGGGTTTTCGCCAGCTGGACCAAGAGCATTTTGGCCATTGTTTGCAGGAATAGAATTTAGCTCCTCTTTTAGTTCTTTTAATAACTACTTCTGAATTACACTCAGGGCATTTAAAATCAACCTTCTCGTAGTAAGATTCTTTATAATCGCAATTGGGAAATTGGTCGCAGGCAATGAATTTACCAAATCTGCCGGTTCGAATCACCAGTTTTCCTTTTTTACACTTCGGACATTTTTTATTAGTTTCTTCTACCGGCACTTTCATTCTTTCAGCCTTCTTTTCAGCAGTATACAGTTTTTGAGAAAATGGTTTCCAAAAATCAGAAAGAATTGGTTGCCATTCTTTTTTTCCTTCAGCAATTTTATCTAAAAACTCTTCCATTTCTGCGGTAAAGGGAAGATCAACTATATCTGGAAAATGTTGAACCAAAAAGTCATTAGTGGTCATTCCGACCGGACTGGGATAAAAACGTTTTTCTTTTTTTTCTACATAAAGACGATTTTGAATAGTGGAGATAGTTGGGGCATAAGTTGACGGCCGGCCAATGCCGTTTTTTTCTAAAGCGGCAATTAAAGAGGCCTCGTTGTATCGCGGCGGTGGTTGAGTTTCATGTTTGGTAATGCCCAGAGAGCCGATTTTTACTTTCTCTCCCTCTTTTAATGAAGGAAGAATATTCTCTGATAAAGTTAGGGGATAAACTTTAGTAAAGCCATCAAAGATTATCTGACTGCCATTAGCAACAAATAAGCATTTATTATCTAATAGCTCTACTTTTGTTTGGGCCAGTTTGGCCGGGGTCATTTGGCAGGCAACAGTTCTTTGCCAGATGAGTTGATAAAGTCTTTTTTCTTTGCCCTCTAGTTTCGAATTTCGTGCTTCGAATTTCGTGCTTAATTTTGTGGGCCTAATTGCTTCGTGGGCTTCCTGAGCTAACTTGGATCTTGTTTTGTAGAAGACCGGCTTTTCAGGAAGATAATTTTTGCCGTAATCTCTCTCGATAAGTTTTCTAATGCTGTTAATTGCCGGTTGGGCTAAAGAAATGGAATCAGTTCGGTGATAAGTGATATGACCTTTTTCAAACAATGACTGAGCAATTCTCATTGTTTGTTTTGATGACCAGCTAAAGCGGCGAGAAACCTCTTGTTGAAGAGTAGAGGTAATAAAAGGAACATAGGGCCTTTTTAGGGCTTCCCTTTTTTTTATTTTAGAAATCAGTAATTTCGCTTCCAAGTTAAGAATGATTTTCTCTGCCTTTTTAGGAGTGTTTAAGTTTGTTTTAGTGATGATATGGGTGCCGGCAAACAACTTATGTTTTTCTTTTTTCTCAATTGATTTATTATCAACTGATGCCAATTGAGCGAGGAATTGTTTTTTGCCCAAAGAGACAAGCACTCGATAATATTTTTCTTTTTTGAATTTCTCAATTTCTCTTTCCCGCTCAACAATTAACCTAACAGCCACCGATTGAACCCTTCCAGCTGATAGCCCTCTTCTGATTTTTTTCCAGAGAAGAGGGGAAAGGGAATAGCCCACTAAACGGTCTAAAATTCTTCTTGCCTGCTGAGCATTGACTAGGTGCATATCAATCTTGTGCGGGTTTTGAAAAGCTTTTTCAATCGCTGATTTGGTTATTTCATGAAAACTAACCCTTTTAAATTTATGTTTGATGATTTTAGTTACATGCCAGGAGATAGCTTCTCCTTCTCGATCAGGGTCAGTGGCTAAAAATATTTCTTTTGCTTTACTAGCGGCCTGTTTCAATTGACTAATAGCTTTGTTTTTTCTTGAATCAGTGATGTAGTCTGGAATAAATTTGAATTTATTGTTTTTCTTTTTAATTTCCACTCCGAATTTACTTTTGGGCAGATCCCTAATATGCCCCATGGTGGCGAGAATCTGATATTCTTTGCTGATATACCGGCCGATTGTTCGCGCCTTAGTTGGTGATTCTACTACTATTAATTTCATAATTTCTTGGCAATTATATCATCATGTTTTAACTCTTCAAGAACGTCTTCTATCGAGTAAACAAGTTTCGCTCCCTGCTTGATTAGCCAAGCAGTGCCCTCAGAGAGTGGACTGTTAATTGGCCCAGGGACAGCAAAAACCTCTTTGCCTTGTTCAGCGGCATACTTGGCAGTATTTAAAGTACCTGATCTTTTAGCCGCCTCTACTACCAAGAGACCATCACTTAAGCCAGCGATAATGCGGTTGCGAATAAGAAAGTTTTTCCGCTCAGGAGGTGTTCCCGGCGGGAATTCGGAGATAATTAAGTTTATTTTCAAATATAAATTTTTGTTTTCTGGAGGATAAATAACATCAATGCCTGAGCCCAGAACAGCTATTGTTTGCCCACCCGCCTCTAGGGCGGTCGCATGAGCAACGCTGTCAATGCCTCGGGCCATGCCTGAGACAAGAACAAAACCCTTTTTAACTAATTGGCTGACTAATTTTCTAGTTGTTTGGCGGCCATAGTAAGAAGCCTTTCTACTGCCAACAACAGCAATGGCCGGTTTTTTAAAAATTGAAAAATCATTTCCTTTAACATAGATCTTGGGCGGCACTAGTTCTATTCTTCGCAATCTATCCGGATATTTTTTATTATCTGAAGTTAAAATCATTGTCTTTTCGGATGGCGGTTTTGGATTCATTGCCTTTCATTGTATAATAATCCCTACCGAATGAAAATGACGTTACTCACCATTGAGCAAACAAAACTTTTAAGAGACGGCAAACGCTTGCTAAATTGGATCAAGAATAAGCCAGATAAAAACGGATTTTCTGATTATTCCTTTGTCGTTGCCCCTTTTGCTAAGGCCTATGAGGGATTTTTAAAAAGATTTTTTTTAAAATTAGGCCTGATTACTGAAAGAGACTATAACTCTGATCGTTTTCGGGTAGGAAAGGTGCTCAATCCGGCCTTAAGGGATAAAAAATGGTCTGTTTTTAGAAAGCTGGAAGAGTATCATCAGACAGGCGAAAGATTAGCCGAGCATCTTTGGCAGGCCTGGAAAACAGGAAGAAACCTGATTTTTCACTATTTTCCCCATAATTTACATAGACTTTCCTTAAAAGAGGCGGAAGAAAGAATTAATGTTATTTTGGCAGCCATGCAGGAAGCAAAAATACTTGTTAAGATGGTAAACTAAATATGAAAAACAAAACAGTTTTAGCTATTGCCTTTTCAATAGCTTTGGTTTTGTTCGGGGTGGGAGTTTGGTATTTGAGAGAAAGTGAAACTAACAATTTAATAGAAGGAAGCCATACTTTAGAAGAAAGCGAATTGCCGGCTGATACTGCTGGCGAAAATGAGATTGCTACCCCCAGTGAGGAAGTTGTGGTTTGGGAATAGAGGCATTGAACTTAAAAGTTGAGTTGCTTTTTGCTTTTGATGACTTTCACCAAAGTGATTCCCAGTAATCCAAATCCCAAAAACTCCAAAATCTGCGGCCAAAATAGTATGTAGTATGAAGTGGCAGCGGACTCTGTGGACGCAAGCCTCCACCCATTCGCCCAGTTGTTGACTAAAACATGGTCTTTCAAAAACACTGGCTTTAAGCCGTCAAAGTAAAAAGCCAGCCAACCACCATTAAAAGATTGATTTAAAACAGCAAAGCGCTTTAATAAATTTGTGTCTTTTTCAACTTTCAATTTGACGAAACCGGGAAAGAGTGAGTTGGCTTGAGATCTGTTTGCTTTTGGCTCAAATGTTATCTCTTTTTTATCGCTTAAATAAATATGGCTTAGGAAGCGATAAGGAATAGGAATAATCACCGTTTCCATTAGTTGGTTTACTGTTTTAATGTGGCCGTATGAAATGTTGCTAAGAATGAGGTTGTAGCCATATGCTTCATCAGTTGGAGGGATTAAAAAATAATCCCAGCCTAAACTTTTGTTCCTGCTCAATTCTTCTTCTAGAGAACATAAGTTGGTATAGAGATTTTTAAGGCAAAAACGCAAAGGCAAACTATTTATATTTTTCGATTTAAAGCCAATAATATAACCAATTGAGTGAGGTGCATTTTCTAAAAGAATATTGCTCCCCGTAGTACTGTCTAAAGAAGTATATAGTATAAGCGGCTGCGCATTTTGATCTAAACTTATTCCAGGAGAATCTGGGTTTAAATTGAATATTTCTTCTGCACTAAGTTCCAAGTAAGAAACGGCACTAAAAGAGACGCGATTTTCATTTGTTATTGAAATTTGCTGGCTTAATTCTTTTTCTGCCTCGTTCGGCTCTGGAAAAAATATTTGAGAATATTCTGGAATTTTTTTTAAATCGACTTGCCAGAGGTTATTTTTTTTGGCAATGTTCAGTTTTTGGACATCTATTTTAGAATATTTGTTTAAAATGTCTCGGAATGGGTAGTAAAAATCAGCATGTTCTTTAGCAAGATAACTGAAGTAGTCTCCGCGACTTTCATAGGCAGCATCAGTGTAACCCCATAGATAGTTTGGGGAAACAGAAACATCAATATGTTGGAGTGAGGCGATTGGATTGATTGCAGTGTTTATTTTGTAGACACTGATCTGGTCAAAATGAGCTAGTTTTTCAACAATACCTTTGTTTTCAAGTTGGCTAATCAATCTATTAATTTCAAATTTAAAAGTTATTTGATTGACATTTTTTAAGGCAGTACTGGTTAAAGCCTGATCCCAAACAATATAGTTTATATTATACTTTTTGAGTATTTTGGCGAAGTTATAGGGATTATTAGAATAAATGGAGCAAAAGGCTTCCCTAAAACTTTCTTCATTTTTGGTTTCCCACCTGTCAAAATCGCGATCTAAAATCGGCTGTTTAAGGCCAAACCAGATAAAACCGGCGCCCTGATAGCCCCAGTCATAATATTGCCAGCCGGACGTTTGGTGGAGGGGCAGGGAAAGTACTCTTCCGTCGGGCTGTTCCTTCATAAATTGCCAGAACTGGAAGTAATAATTGGGAATTTTAATCTTTACTTTAGATGAAATTAATTTACCGTCTAACATAGGGTAGCCGTAAACTACAAAAGCAAAAGAGAGAAAAATGGCGGCCTTATGGAACCAAAATGGTTTTTTCAACCAACGAAAGAGGTTAAAGAGGCAGTATGCAAAAAATATAGTTATGCTGAATTGGAAAAGAATAGAAAATTTGGTAAAAACGAATCTTAAGCCTTCGTTCAGAATAGGAATTTGAGATAACCAGTCAAAGATTTTGTCAAGAAAAATAATTCTATTGCCAAGAAAAATGAATGGCAAAATAAAAAAAACAGAGAATGGAATAAGTTTTTTCTCTTTGCGAACAAAGGCAATAATTAGGTTAGATAGAGCCAGAAAAAAGATAAGGTAGCCAATAAGAAGGACATCATGGTTTTGAAGATGAGAGTTCCATTCTGGCATAAGAGTTTCAGGTTTCCATTTGTTAAAATTAAATATTTCCCAATTAAAATAGAAGCCTCGATTTAAAGCTACATCTTTTAAGTAGCCTGTTTCCTGGTTTCTAAGACGGAATTCTTGAGAATGGAGTCGGTTACTTTTATGAAGTCGGGGAGCCTCTGATGAGGTGGCAATGTAATAGAGATTTGGAAGCAGCCAGTAAGAATTAACCAAGAGGGTTATTGAAATTAAGATAATGTTTGGCTTTAATTTGATTTTTGGGCGGTTAAGAAACCAATTTAGGGCGAGAAATGAACAAAAGATAATAAAAAAAGGATACCAGAGATGGGCGGCGTAGGCTTGAGAAGTGGAAAACAGGGAAAAAATGGCAAAGATTAGTAAGTTTTTTCTAGACGATCGTTTGAGGAATTTTAGAGCAAATAAGATTATCCAAGGCAAAAAAGCATATTGTGTGGGAAACATTTCAAATGGGACGTAAAACTGCTGAACTGTCGAGGGGTTGAAAAGATAAAATAATGCGCCTAGAAAAGCAATTAATAATGGGGTTCTTCGGCGAAACAGGAAAGATATCAAATAATAAATTCCTAATGGTCCTAAGATCAGACACGAGAAAACATAGGCATAGCGGAGAGTATTTAGAGGTAGGAAAAAATGAAACAGCCAAAGAATAAAAACTCTGGGCAAGTCAGCCATGTGGGAATGGCCGGCGACTGCTCCTAGCCCCTGCTCTTGTCTCCAAACACCAAAAATTAGCCGTTTAAAATTCAAAGGAAAATCAAACTCGGGATGGAGCGTGTCCCAACCAGTTAAAAAAGTTTCCGGGGTATAATTTAGCAAACAAATAAAAAGACCAATGGCAATTAATGCTAGGGGATAAAAGTTTGTTTTAATTTTCTTTTTCATGCAATATAATCAGTATATAATGTCAAATCGGCATCGTAAACACTTGCCATTGATTGGCCTAATTTTATTTCACTTATTTTTTAATCTCCTTTGGTTGTCCTTGGACAAAACACCACCAGCTTGGGACCAGGCGGCTCATATTCGATCGGCAGTGATGGCTGGCAGGTGGATTAGCGGAGAACAAAAAATTAGTTTTGTTCAGCTAATCAAAAATTTTTACGCATACCCACCCTTGATTTATTTTTTTGGCGGTGTTTGGGGTCTGTTAGCTGGCTTAGGAATTGACCAAATTAGTTTTGTTAATACTTTTTCTTTGATTTTGGCAATAATTGGAATTTACAAGATAGCAGAGAAAATTTGGGGTGAAAAAGAAGCCTTGATTTCAGCAATAATATTTTCATTTATGCCGGTGATTTATGATATTTCACGGGGATTTTTGCTTGATTTACCTTTAACGGCAATAGTTATTTGGGGTATTTGGTTTTGGTTAAAGTCTGGATACCTAAGAAAAAGAAAATATTCTTGGGGTTGGTGGTTAATGTTAATTCTAGCTTCGTTGACTAAATTGAACGGCTTTATTTATTTTGCTCCAATGGGAATAATTGCTTTAATTTATTGGTTTAAAAATCCGAATCCCAAACAACTTAAAAAGCTGATCTTAGGAGGAGTGTTTTGGATTTTACTGGTTGGTTGGTGGTGGATTATTAATTGGGATAATGTTTACTACAATATAGCTGTTGCGAATAAAGAAGGTGAAGCGTTGACAGATCCAATGAACCTGGTGAACTGGCAGACGTGGATACATTATTTTAGACTTTTTTTTCAACATCAAGTTCAGCCCATTCCGGGATTTGTTTTTATAGCCTGTTTATTCCAATGGGTTAAGCGTTGGAAAAAGGAGAAATTTTCTGAAGCCGAAAAAAGTTTAACTTGGTGGTTATTATCCCTTTATATTATTTTCACGATAATTAAAAATAAAGATTTCCGCTATACAATGCCGTTATTATCTGTAATAGCAATAATTATGGCTGTGCAGATTATTAGGATGAAAAAAATCCATCGTCGCATAATAATTTCTCTGTTAGCAGTTTTTTGGGCAGTTATTTATATAAATAACAGTTTTGGTTGGCCAGTAAAGAATTGGGTGTTGAGCGGTAAAACATTTCTACTTGGCGATATAGAATGGTTAGGGTTGGATGATTACCCAGTTCGCCCAGCCAGAAACACTGTTTGGCCAAACGGACAAATAGTAAAAGAATTATATCGACTTGGTATGATTCGAAGGAAACGAAAATGTTTAGCAGTTGTTAATTGGGCAGAAGTTAATGATAATAACCTTATTCTGGAAAGAGATTTATTTTCAGTTAATGGTAGTCAGTTTTTTGAACTTCGCTCAATTGGTTTGATAACAGAATTTGCGGATGATCAGGAAATAGAATCCTTTATTGGCAATTTTGACCTAGCTCTCGTTCTCCAGCAGGATGCTGAGCCAGCACCTTTTTATGCTAAAAATTTAAGGGCATTGCAACAGCTTGGAGATTGGGTTTGGCAGCATCCCAAACAATGGAAACTGGAAAAGGAATTTAACATTCCTGATAAAACGAAAGTGTTTTTATTCACTCGGACTTAATACAACGCCTTTGTTTGAAAGGCATTGTTCATAAAGATATTTTTGCGGTTCGCTAATAGTCATTTGACGGCCATTTTCCCCAAAGCTAGCTTGATAAGTTGATTGAGACGCACAGCCGTCAATTGCCTCATTGCGAATTTTGTTTTTATAAGCCGCCAAAAATTGACTGCCTAAAATAAAAGTGACAGCCGCTAAAGCCAGATATCTCCCTATTTCGATTATGTTTTTCATATAATAAATAAAATTCTAAATATTTTGTTTAACGAATTGTGATTGGATTTTTCTTTTTTTTGCTTGCCCGTGTTCTCTTTTTCCTCTTTTCTCTCTGTTTGTTTTTGTCTTTTCCCTCCTTGAGGAGCCAGGAACCCTTGCGGGCTCCCGACTCCTCTTGGTTTGTGCGGGCCGGCCGGGCCGCCAAAGTGTCCTACTCGATCGGCTCGGAGTGGAACTCGACCTCAGTGCTCTCGTCGGTTATCACTACAGTGCGAACGCTATCGCAACCGTCTCCGCATCCGCTTTCGAACTCGCGGTTGACCATGTAAGTTACGGAGTCGGTTTTGACGCATCCGGCACCCCAAGGCGCCTTCACTTTGACGTTTCCCGACGATTGGTTGATGACCACGGTGCCCTCAATGGTGTCGTTGGTGTTGTACTGGATGGCTCCATTGACAACGACATCACCGGCACAACTTTGGCCGGGTTGCAAGTCACGGGTGTTTCCCGGGTCCCAGCCCTGACAGCCTTGGGGGGCGATGGTCTCGGGTTCGTCGGCGATTTCGGTGCCTCCACGGCCAGTGTCGCACTCGTCGCCACAGCCGGTGACGGGCGGCGTTTCGACGGCGGCTGGTGCGGTGCTTCTGCCGATGGCGGCGGCTCCGATGAGTAGCGCGATCGCCACGAGCACTCCAAGCGCCCAGACCCACCACTTCAGTTTGCCATCTTCGTTGCGCATGTGTATCACCTCGCTTTCCTAAAAATATGGAGATTGACTAAAGCTATGTTGAGGCTGCGATGTGGCTGGATAGTAAATTTGTGCTATCCACCCATCTCGCAGCCAACGAGCTTTTCAACCCTTTTTATAAGGAGGCGCTTTGCCCAAGCGATGGTCTTGAGAATAATAGAGAACAAACAAGGAATAATCCCTGTTTTTATACAGGCAAGCAAATTTTAAAAGTGCCTCGACATTCTCAAATTGGTTCGCTTTTTGAACCACTTGAGTTTGTCAAAGATTTTCTGCTCGCGATAGCGAACAGGGGAGAAACGGAGTGCTGCTCAAAAGGAGCCTCACCCCAGATCTCTCCTCTATCACTATTTTCTATTTGTTAATGTATCCTATATTATACTATTTTTAGGATATATTTCAACTTATTTGGTAGTATTTTAGGCAAGAATTTCGCCCCTACCAAATTTTCTTAAACTAACACCAAGAGTGCCAATTAACCCGGCAATTAAAGTGCCTGTAATTAGATTATCAAATCCTGCTTCAGGAAGTTTTTCAGCGCTGACTAAACAAAAAGAGGCCGTATCTTCATCAGATTCTCCAGATTCAGCCACAGCTTTGGCTTTGTTAATGAGGCAGAAAGCACCGTCACTATTGATTTGATCGGCATTTTCAATTTGAGCTCTGATTTTGAAGGATTCTTCTTTGCCGGCCTCAAGTTTTTCGATTTTCCAATTGATTTCTTTTTCACTTTCGTTTGGGGTAGATGGGCCAAAGATGAACTTTAGATAGGAAGGCAGATAATCAGTGACATCAATGTTTTTTAATTCCGTGTCACCTGTATTTTTAATTTTAATTTCAAATTCAACAATATTGCCTTCTTTTAAAACAATTTGAGAAGCGGGTAAATTATCCTGCCATTCAGCCACGGCAGTAGTTTTAATCCTTTTGTCAACTATAAGTTGACTAGTTGGCTGTTCTTCGCCATACATATAAGCGTTCGCCGGTTGGCGAATTAAGCTGAGAAACAAAATCAAGGCTAAACTCAGAATGACTTTTTTCATATTCGGGTATTATATCTTATGTTATGGGTCTTGTCAAGAATTATTAGGAATTTGTAATCAAGTGCCTTGAGGTATAATAATTTTATGGAAGATTTTTTTAGCCCTCGATTAAAGAAAACTATTAAACTGGGAAAAAAGAAGAAGGAGGTTCTCTTTTACAATCCTTCTAAAAAAAGAGCTTTTGTTTTTGGTATTGGCACCACCGCTTTTCTCTTGGCGGTTGCCTATGTCGCTTATTTATATTTTCCTCTAGGAAAAGAACTGGTTTCTTATCAGTTGCGGCAGTGGTTTTATGAAAGCGAGTTAACAAAGAGAGTCAGAAAGGTGACTCCAGCGCCGGCCCAGCCAACGCCCACTTTGCCTCCAGTGCCGGATCAGTCTTTTTCTATTTTGATTCCAAAGATCAATGCTGAATCAAAAGTGGTTGCCAATGTTGATCCAGGCAGAGTAGAAATTTATCAAGAGGCTCTTAAAGAGGGAGTAGCTCATGCGGCTGGAAGTGGTCTTCCCGGTTCAGGCAAAACAATTTATCTTTTTGCCCATTCAACTAATGCCCAATGGAACATTATTCGCTACAATGCCGTTTTTTTCCTGCTTAGAAATTTAGTCGCCGGGGATGAAGTTTGGTTGGTTTACAACAAAAAGCTTTATCCTTATGTAGTCACTGAGCAAAAAATAGTTGCTGCCGGTGAGATTTCTTATTTAGTTGATCCCGACGCGTCAGGAGGAGAAACTTTAATTCTTCAAACTTGTTGGCCGCCGGGAACAATATTTAAAAGGCTTTTAATTCTTGCCAGGCCAAAATAAGGCGGATGATGGGGTTGAAAAACTGAGTCTACAAGATTAATATCATTAACAATGGCCAAGAAAATATTATTTATTTCTCCAGAGGTTTATCCTGAAGTAAAAGTGGGTGGATTGGGAAAAATGGTGGCTGGAGTGGTAAAGGGTTTGATGGAAATGGATGTTGAAGTAAAAATTGTTTCTCCGGGTGAGAATATTTATAATCCTCTTTGGAAAAAAGAAACAAAAGATGATTATCGAAAGTTGGGTTTGGAAGCGGTTTGGCAATGTCAGAGGGATAAATGGCAGCCAGACTGGCTTTGGATTCATGACTGGGGTGGAGTTTGGGCGGCGGCAGAGTTCCTTAAAGCTAAGACATCTAAAATCATTTGGACAGTTCACAGTCCGGTGGGTGATAACTATGGTTATGAATATGGTTATGGTTATTGTGAGGATGACGCTGAACCAATTGATTGGGGTGATTCTTTTTTTGACTTTGCAGCTTTAGTTAATCAAGGAGTTGCCATGACAGATTTAGTAACTACTGTCTCTCCCAGTTTTGCCCGAAGGCTTGTAAGGAACAGGCTATTTCAAGATGTTGAGTCTATTGTTGGTGTTAAAAATGGTATTGATGGTGAGAATTGGAATCCTGAAAAAGATAGATTAATTGGTTTTAAGTTTAAAGATTCTTGGTTAGAGTTTAAAAATAAAAACAGGCAAATTCTTCAAGAAAAATTTAATTTACCAGTCGAAAATATTCCTGTTTTTTCTTTTGTTTCTCGTGTAGTGCCCCAAAAAGGAGTGAGATTATTGCTTGACGTTTTGCCCAAATTTTTAGCTAAAAATAGTGTTCAGTTTGTTTTTGTTGGTACCGGAAGAAGGAAATTGCTTCAATTAATCAATAAATTAAAGTCTGATTTTCCAACCCAGGTGGGAACAAAGTTGGAAGCTGATTTTGACTTGCCTCATCAAGTTTTTGCCGGAGCAGATTTTTTTGTTTTACCCTCAACAAGCGAGCCTTTTGGCATTGCTGCAGCTGAGGCAAGAAAATATGGTGCAATTCCAATTGTTCATTTAGTTGACGGCTTGCAGGATCAGATCAAGGATGGACAAAATGGTTTTGGTTTTTGGCAGTATAATCAAGAAAAGTTGAGAGAAAAACTTAATCGAGCCTTGGATTCTTGGCGAACTGAATGGCAGTTTGGCCGATGGGGTAATTGGGCTGGAATTGATAATTGGCAAGATGTTTCTCAAAATTGGCTAAGTTTATTCCATGAACAGCAATGAAAAACTTATCAGAAAAGAGCTTGGTCTTGGAAAAGTAAGAATTGCTCCTCTTGCTGGTGGTTGGCGAAAGAAGACTTTTTTAATTAAGGCTAAAGAAAAAAAGGTTGTTTGCTTAGTTCCTAAAAGCTCGATTTCCAAAAGGAAGTTGCTGAAAGCTAGTCATTTTGAAGAGAAATTTGAAGGGAGGGAACTACTTGATTTTCAAGAAGTTGATGACTTTTGGCTGGTTGTTTTTAAATTTTTACCAGGAAAAGTTAAATGGCAATGGAGAGAAAAAGAGTCGTATGCTATTGGCCAATTTTCAGCCAGACTTCATCAAAAAAGAATCTGCCATCTTGATATCAAGCCTGGTAATGTTTTGTGGAGTAATAATAAAATTTTGGCTTTAATTGATTTTGAAGAGTTAAAACAAGGCAAGAAATGGCTTGCGGTTGATTTAGCCAACACTCTTTCTTGGGTTTTAATTAGTGGTGGTAATCAAAAAGAGTTTTTCAGGGGTTACCAGCAAACGGGACTAAGAATTGACTATGGTAGAATCGATTATTATTTGCCAAAGTTTTTGAAGATGAGGACCAAAGAGGGAAATAGACAAGCTTTTTTACTGCTGGCTAAGAAAAAGTTAGAAAGTTACCAAAAGGGGGTGGAGTCCAAGCTTCTTAAGGTTCCCCAGCTGTCTAATTTTCGGAGTAAAAATAGAACCAGAAGCATTGTTTTTGTGGTTGGAGCTTGGGGGCTTTTGCATTGGGGTCATTTGGATTTTCTAAAAAAAGCCAAAAAGCAGGGTGATTTATTAGTTGTTGGTGTTGGCTCCGACGCTTCAAGAAAAAGACTTAAGGGAAACTCTTTTCCAATAGTGGGTGATAAAACTCGAGCCGAAACTTTATGCTTTTTTGATTTTGTAGATGCTGTTGTTATTATTGATGAGGATGATGTTTTGGAGCCCCTTAAGAAATTAAAACCTAATATTTTCTACATATCAAAAAAAGATTGGCAGCAAAAAGTTAGAAAGGCGAAAGAAGTTGACTTTCTAAAAAAAATTGACGGTAAGGTAATTAAAGCCTTTTATTCAATGCCAAGAGTTTCTTCTTCAAAGATGGTAGAGAAAGTAGCCCTCTTGAAAATTAAAAACGTTCTTTTTAGTGGGGTTAAAAGACAACCAATGTTGAAAGTTAATGATGGTAAAAAAAATCCCAAGGAGGTTAAATTTAAAGATCTTGACAGGTTGGGAAAAAAATTACATCCGAAAAAGAAAACAATTGTTTTTACTAGCTTAACCGCCGATTTGTTTCATCTCGGCCATGCTCGGTTTATTCAAAAAGCCAAAAGTTTAGCTGACATTTTGGTAGTTGGTGTTCCTAGCAACAAAAGCGTTAGGGCTTTAAAAGGACGGGGGCGGCCGATGGTTGACGAAACGGCGAGGGCTCTACTCTTGTCAGCACTGGGTAATGTTGATTGGGTAGTTGTTTTTGATGAAAGAACAATCTTGAGTTGTTTGCGAAAACTTAAACCCGATGTTTTTTTTACGGTTGACGAGGGTTGGAATAATGGTTTGGCTAATTCTCCTGAGGCTCGATTTATGAAATCAATCGGCGGCAAAATTGTCAGATCCAAAAGACAAGCCCCTTACCTTTCCGCTTCAAAAATGATTGACAAGGCGGCTGGTGAGCTAATTAAAACCAGATTTTTTAATGTTTTAAAAACGGCCGAAGAAACGCCAGTTTTAAATGCTGATTTTGACGCCTTTGCTCCGGAGGCACAATTGGCGGCTCGGGAAAAAGGCTTTTATGAAAAAGTTTTGGCAGAAGTGGCTAAGAGAGGGAAATGTG
The DNA here is from genome assembly GCA_964428655.1 of uncultured Gammaproteobacteria bacterium. Classification (GTDB taxonomy): domain Bacteria; phylum Patescibacteriota; class Microgenomatia; order UBA12405; family JAHJSD01; genus CAYRYE01. The sequence goes on along the minus strand of CAYRYE010000002.1, from coordinate 89,686 downwards.
TTTTTTGCGATCTTAAAAATAAGTATTTGGTTGAGGAAAAAGATGGGGTAGTTTTAACTGTGGCTCTTTACCCTTATATTGACGGTCATTTATTAATTATTCCTTGGCGTCACATTAAATCAATTCAGGAATTAACTAAAACAGAGTGGCAGGCGGTTTTCTATTTGAATAAAAAAGGAGAAGAAATTTTAAGGAGAAAATTGGGGATTAAAAATTTTTGGTTTTTGCTTCGAGAGGGTCAGGGGATAAAAGCCGGCAAGACAGTTGACCATTTGCATTTTCATTTGATTCCCTATGATTCAAAGGTGATTAAAATGGTGGACACAAAATTAACAATAAAGCCAATTGATATGGCGAGAAAATTGAGATGAAGAAAAACAGGCGATATTTTCTTAAACGAGCGGCGAAATTGGCTTTGGAATCAGGTTGTGTTCGGGGGAAAAGAGGAGCAGTGATTGCTAAAGATGGCGAAGTTTTGGTTGAAGCTTTCAATAAAGTTTATCCAACTAATGATTTTTGCCAAAAGCATGGTTGTTTACGGGACAAGCTTAAGTTAGGATTGGGAAAAGATCTGGAAAAATGCCGCAGCGTTCATGCTGAAGCCCAAGCTATTTCCTTAGCCGCAAAAAAAGGAATTTCTCTTAAAAACGCATCTGCCTATATTACCTGTATGCCTTGCATGAATTGCGCCAAGCTGATTTTAGTTTCAGGGATCAAAGAAATTTATTATTTAGATTGTTATGGCGATCGGACAGCCGTCACTCTTTTGGGAAAAATGGGGGTTAAATGTGAAAGGGTTGAACTAAAAGGCGATAGATCAGAACAAAGATTGAGGGACACCAGCGGACAAAAATGATTATAAATAATTGGATGGCTAAATAGCTGAATAGTTAAATGGCTAGATGGCCTCTTTATTATCGAGAAAGACTTTGGTTAGGCAACGTTAAAAACGGCTTTATTGGCATTGCCACTTTATGGACGCCGAAAGAAAAGATTATTTGGGCTTTAGATAAGAAGTCAAAAGAAAAAGTGGCTGTGATTGGCCAGCTTTATACTAAAAGAGGAATTGAGTTTATTTTTCGCAACATTTGGGCTAATCCTAAGATTCGCTACTTAATTATCACCGGCAATGACCAAGTTGGCAGTGCTGACCCTTTGTTAAAGGCAAGGGGCCAATCAGACGAAATTAAAAGCTTCTTAGAAACAGTGCCGGATAAATTTATTGATATTTTTTCTAAAAATGTTGAAATAATTGATTATCGCAATCGATCAATGGCTGAATTAAAAAAATTAATTAATTCTTTGGTTTCCAAACCAGCTTTTGCCAAAAAAGGAAAACTTTTTCCAGAAATCAAACCAAAGGGAATTGATTTTCCTTCTGAAAATTCTGTCTTTCGCGTTGAGGCAAAAACCATTGGCGAAGCTTGGCTTCAAATTCTAAATTTGATTATTAAATTTGGCCGCCGGGTACCCAGAGGTCTTGTTTATGGCGGTTATGAAAGGACCCTTTTAAATTTGGCGGCAGTAATTACTGGTGAAAATATTAAAAAACCAAAATTGCGGCCTTTTCTTGGTTTTACTAAAGATCGATTACGAGACTATTTTAAAAATTTTTTCTCGGTCGATCGAGGTAAAGAACCGTATAGTTATGGAGAAAGACTATTCAGTTATCAAACAGAAAAGAAAGCAGTTGATCAGGTGGCAATGATGGTTAAAAAATTAAAAAAATTCCCCTACAATAAAGGAGCCATGGCTGTTTTATGGCAGCCGCAGATTGATAATTTTCCCATTCGCCAGCCTTGGCGAACACCTTGCTTAACTTTAGTTCAAGGTTTTTGTCTAGATAACAAGTTTCATTTGACTGCTTATTTTCGATCCAATGATATGTTTACCGCTTGGCCTCAAAACGCTTTTGCCCTAAAAAAACTACAAACAGAGATTGCTGAAAGGATTGGCAAAAAACCTGGAGATTTAACAATAATTTCTCACTGTGCCCATATTGATGAAGGAGATTTATCTGGAGCACAGAAGATTATTGAGAAAAATCAACAGTTGTTTTGCCAGATTGATCCTCGGGGAAGTTTGATAATTGAGGTGAGAAAAAAAGAAATCATTGTTCAGCATTTGTCACTAGATGGTAAAATATTAGCCGAGTATCGCCAAGATGGAAAAGTAAAAAAAGCAGCTTTGAAAATGGTCCAAAAACTCCTGAGTGGTAATGTTATTTCCAGAATTGACCACGCTTTAGATATTGGCGAGCAGTTAGGTCGGGCCGAAGATGCCGTTAAACTAGGATTAAAATTTGAGCAAGACAAAGAATTAAAAAATGGCTAAAAATCCAGATATCATCACTAGACCAGTGCCGGGCTGTAAAAAACCAAAGGGATTTCTAATTTGTTTGAGAGCAAGGTGCCTTCATTTTCCAAATGGCAGATGTTTGGAGAGTCTTAAAGGAAAAAGAAGACTAAGAACGACAAGAGATCCTCAAAGGGGCGCTGACTCGTTTCCTCGTGGAAGAAGATGATAAAATAGGGTAATGAAGATTTTGGTTTTAAGTCCGGAAAAAAAAGATAAAGCAAGCAGAGAAAAAAGACGGTTGATTATTCGGGCTTTAGAAGATTTAAAAACAAAACTTCTTAATCCTTATCCTGGCCGCCCGCCAAAGAAAAAGACTTTTCGTCTTTCACTTTTCCCCCAACTCTTTTATCAGAACGAAGTTCAACTTTTAAAAAAAACTGATTTGGCCATTGCCGACCTGAGCGATCCTGATTTTAAGACAGGTTTTTTGGTTTCAAAAGCTTTGGCGAGCCAAAAACCGGTTTTAGGACTTTTTTGGCAGTCTATTGCTAAAGAAAAAATGGCAAAGTGGAAAAGTGAGGAGCTTTTGTATGTTGAATGTTTTGACAAAGAAAATATTCGTTCGGTTTTACGCCACTTTTTAAAATTCATTCGTCAACAGCGAAAACTGCGGGGTAAACTGATTGTTATCGATGGCACCGATGGTTCAGGCAAAGCAACTCAAGCTAAATTACTGGTGAATTATTTAAAGAAAAAAGACTGCCGAGTTAAATATATTGATTTTCCTCGTTATTATTCGTCTTTTCATGGCGGCATGGTTGGTCGCTATTTAAAAGGAGAGTTTGGTGGTTTAAGCGAAGTTAATCCCTATTTAGCCTCGCTCACTTATGCTTTAGACAGGTTGACAGCCAAGGAGGAATTGGAAGATTGGCTGCGGGCGGGTAATATTGTTGTTGCCAATCGCTATACTTCTTCAAACATGGCCCATCAAACAGGCAGGATTAAGAAGAGTAAAAGAAAAGAATTTTTGAACTGGTTGTTGGATATGGAGTACAAGGTTCACAAGTTGCCTAAGGAGGATATTGTAATTTTTCTCCATCTTCCAGCTAGAGTAGGACAAAAATTGGTGGATAAGAAAGAAAAAAGAGGCTATATTAGTAAGCGAGATCTTCATGAGGCGAGTTTAGGACATTTAAAGAAAGCTGAAAATATGTATCTTGAACTTACTGAAAAATTCAAGCATTGGGTAAAGATTGATTGTTTAGATAACAAAGGCAATATTTTACCGCCAAATAAAATTCACCGAAAAATTATTGCTGTTCTCCTCCGGCGCAAACTTCTTTCCAGCTAGCTTGATTTGCATGAATCAATTCATGATAATAAGGGGAATATGAAAAGTAAAATTTTAATTATTGGAACTGGTGAACTAGGAACAGCTCTAAGCTTTGTTTTAAAACAAAGCTTGAACAACGAAGTGATTTTGTGGGGGCGGAATCCTAATTTGCCTGAGGCGGATATTATTTTTCTAGCTGTGCCAACCAAAGCGATTTCTCAGGTCGTTTCGAAGATAAAAAATCATAGTCCTGTCTTAGTGGTTTTGAGTAAAGGCTTAACCCCTGAAGGAAAAACCGCTGTGGAAACAACAAGAGAACAATGGACTGATTCAATAATAAACATTTCCGGGCCAATGATAGCTGAAGAAATTTTACAAGGAAAAGAGGCTAAAGCTGTAATTGCCGGCAACAATTGTCAATTAGTAGTTAATCTTTTTAAGAACACAATTTTAGACTTAAAAGAAACCAATGATTTGATTGGCCTTTCTTGGTGCGGACCTTTGAAAAACATTTATGCCATTGGGCTGGGAATGTCCGAAGGAGAGGAAAAGGGAAATAACTATAAAGGTTGTTTTGTTCAAGAAGCTGTTGAAGAGATGGGAGAAATTATTAAATTTTTTGGAGGCAAAAAAGAAACTGCTTTTTCTGTGGCCGGCATTAGTGATTTGATTGCCACTGGTTTCAGTCTCCACTCAAGTAATTTTCAATTAGGAGTTAAGTTGGCTAAAGGGGAAAAATTTAAAAAACTAACCGAGGGGGCGATGACAGCCTTAGGGCTAGAAAAGAGATTAGGCGATAAAATTACTCAGTGGCAATTACTCAGCGGCCTAGCGGCAAGAATTCTTTCTGTGTTATAATCTTGAATGGTGAAAAAAACCAAAAACCAAAAACCAAAAGCCAAAAGTTCTGCTAAAACGACCCCTAAAGTTAAAAAGCGAGCAGTAAAGAGGGAAGTTTCTTTAAAAGATCTTTTGGAGGCGGGTTGTCATTTTGGTCACAAACGTTCTAAAACTAATCCAAGAGTAGAAGACTATATTTATACCGTTCGTGATGGGGTTGTTATTTTTGACCTCGCTAAGACAAAAAAGGAGCTGGAGAGAGCTAAAAAATTTATTACTGGTTTGGTAAAAAAGGATAAGAAAATTGTTTTATTGGGTACTAAAAGACAGGTAAGAGAAATCATTCTTGAGGAAGCAAAGAGGGTGGGTATGCCCTATGTGGTGAACCGCTGGCTAGGGGGAACAATCACTAATTGGAGTGAGATTAAAAAGAATAGTATTGATAAATTTAATCAACTTAAGAAGGATTGGGAGTCAGGGAAATTTAAAAAGAGGACTAAAAGGGAGCAGTCGGTTATTCGAAGAGAGACTAATCGCCTGGAACAATTGGTTGGTGGTTTGGCCGATTTGGAGGAACTCTTTGACGCTTTGTTTATTGTCGATATTAAAGTTGAGGAAACAGCTGTGAAAGAAGCAAGAGCAAAAGGGATTCCGATACTAGCTATTATTGATAGTAATTGTGATCCAACCTTGGTAGATTATCCAATTCCGGCTAATGATGATGCCGTTAAGAGCATTCAATTATTAGTTAGAGAAATTGGGAAAGCAATTAAGAAGTAGGGTAAAAGATGAATAAAAAATTAATTGAGTTAGTCAAGCAGTTGAGAGAAAAAACAGGCGCAGGGGTAATGGAGTGCAAGAAGACCTTGGAGGAAACAGACGGTGATCTTGAAAAAGCTAAAAAATTGTTAGAAAAAGAAGGGATGACTAAAGCCGGGAAAAGAGCCGGTCGGGAGACAAAACAGGGATATGTAGCTACTTATACTCACGGCACGGGCAAAATTGGTGTTGTGGTTGAAGTGTTATCTGAGACTGATTTTGTGGCTCGGGGTGATGATTTCCGCCAGTTTGCTCAAGATCTTTGTTTGCAGGTTGCTGCCATGAGCCCAAAAAATGTAAAGGAATTAAAATCCCAAGAATATATCCGTGATCCTAAGAGGACCATTGATGAACTTCTTAAATCAATGATTGCTAAATTTGGCGAAAATATTAAAATTGGTCGTTTCAAAAGATTCGAGATCTAATATATACTGCACTTATGGATAAAGATATCATCTCCGGTCAGATGGACGAGATACTTCAAATCTTTAAGGAAGAAATTGCTGTTATTCGTACCGGTAGAGCCACGCCGGCTTTAATTGATGGAATTGAAGTGACTGTCTATGGTACCGGACAGAAAATGAAATTAATGGAGTTGGGGACAATTTCAGTCGAAGAAGCTAGAAGCTTGCTTTTTCAGCCTTGGGATAAGTCAATTATCAATGAAATTAAAAATAGTATTTCTCAAAGTGATTTAGGCTTGAGTCCGATTATTGATAGCGACAAAATCCGGATTAATTTACCTGCCTTAACTACCCAAAAAAGGCAAGATTATTTAAAACTGTTAGGGAAAAAACTTGAGGCGATTAAAGTGATGATCCGTAATATTCGTAGTAATGTCCGTCACCAGCTCCAAAGCCAGCTTCAAAAAAGAGAATTAAGCGAAGATGCTTTTCACCGGCTGGAAAAAGAGCTTCAAGAGTTGACGGATGAGTATATTGGCAAATTAGAAACAATGGCAAAAGTGAAAGAGAGAGAGATAAAAGGGGGCTAATGTCTTTTCTGATTTTTTTTGTCGCTTTATCTTTGATGATTTTTGCCCACGAGTTGGGCCATTTTTTGCTGGCTAAAAAAAGGGGAGTTAAAGTAGAGGAGTTTGGTTTTGGCTACCCTCCAAGGCTCTTTGGTAAAAGAATTGGTGAGACGATTTATTCCCTTAATCTTATTCCCATGGGCGGTTTTGTCCGCGTTTGGGGGATGGAGCAGAGAGTAAAAACAGAAAAAAAACGAGCTTTTTATAACCAATCAAAAAAAGCTCAAGGCCTGATTTTAATTGGCGGCGTGATTATGAATTTTCTGGTGGCCGTTATGGTTTTTGGCACCATTTACGGAATTAAGGGGGTGCCTCAAGCAACCGGTAAAGTTAAGATAGTTGAAGTAGAACCTAATTCACCTGCTGACAAGGTTGGGGTTGGGAAGGACACAGTTGTTGTTAGTATTGAAAACAAAGGCCTGGTAATTGAGATAAAGGAAAGTGAAGAGCTGGTTAAGGCTGTCGAGAACTGGGCTGGCCAGGAAGTGACTTTAAGAGCTGAGGACGGAAAGGAATTTAAAATTACTCCCAGAAAGGAAACACCGGAAGGCGAGGGATCACTAGGAGTGATAATTTCTGATTCCGAGTTGGTAAAACTGCCTCTATGGCAGCGAATTCCATTAGGTGTTTGGTACGGATTTAAAGAAGGTATTTTCTGGGGCGAAAAAATTATCATTGGTGTTACCGAGATGCTCTTGGGTCTTTTTAAAGGGAAACCGCCGGCCGATATTGCCGGGCCAATTGGGATTTATAAAGTCTCAAGTGATATTTACCAGGAAAGCGGTTTTTTGTCAGTGATTCATTTTTTTGCTGTTGTTTCTGTTAACTTGGTGGTAGTTAATCTTCTTCCATTACCCGGGACTGACGGCTGGCATATTAGTCTTTTGATTTTTGAAAAGATTAAGGGCAAGGCGATTAGTGAAGAAACAAAGAGAAAAGTTAATCAGGTCGGGATGATAATTCTTCTGACTTTATTCTTCTTGATTCTTTTCGCTGATATAAAAAGATTTCTATTGTAATTATGGTGAGACTTTTTGCCATTCTAGGATAGCCGCGGAATTAGGTTGGAGGATTACTTTTTTGACTATTGTTGATTGAGAAATTTCTTCTTGAGTGGTGGTGCTTTTCCCCTGAAAATAGCTTAATTTGAAATTATAAGTTCCCGGGGTGATATTTTTTAAGGTAATTGGCGGCATTTCGTAATGCCGGTTTTGAGGATCATAGTTAACCACTAAAACTTTAGTCGTTCCCTTAGTTTGGGTAGCGACTGCCGAGACCCAACTGCCTTCACCCTCAAGAGGCAATCGGTTGCCGGTTAGTTGGTTCAGGAATTGGTAGGCAAAGTAGCGTGGTTTTTTAGCAATGCCGTGTTTTTCATGAGTGATTAAACCCCATCGACCCCAATACTGTTGTCCCGACGGGTCAGGACCATCTTTAATTTCAAATGTAAAAATTCGGTGAACTTTCCCCAAGAGTTTAGTCATGCCGGCAATAGCATGGATAGCGGATAGTTTGTTGTCGTACCAAGCTGAGTTTTCAGAATCAGGACCGAATTCTGTGATTTGCCGCTCCAGATTAAAATACTCGGGGTAGTCAGTCAAAATCTGATTTAATTTTTGGAAATCTTTTTCGTAGTCTTCTAAATTTTTGCTGTATCGATGCCAAGAAATAAAGTCAATTCTGAGGTTATTTTTATGGCAGAGTTTTAGCAAGGCCTTAATCCAGTTAGGATAAAAGCCAGTCGTAGCCGGTCCGCCAACTTTAAGGGGATTAGTATTGGCAACTGATTGGATGGCACTGACAGTGTGGTGATAAAGGGTTGAGTAATTGGGGCTTTTGCCATAATGCCACTTGCCAAATAAATCAGGCTCATTCCAGACTTCGTAATATACATTGTTTATATTAAGACCGTTATGGCCGCTATAGCGCGAGACAGTGGCACTCACTAAACGGCGCCATTGGTTCCAATCTTTTGGCGGAGAAACGTTTTTGCCGTCTTGAGACAAGGCTGGGGGCATATAGGATAGAGCCAGCATTGGCACCGCTCCGGTTTGCAAAATAGTCTGGACAATTTCATCTAAGGCTGAGAAGTCATATTGATCACTGTTAATTTTCACATGGTGGTCAAAAAGATGATCAATTCGGATAATTTTAGGGCTTAAAGCCTTAACCTCATTAATTACCGTGGCAATCATATCTTTGGTCTCTTCGCCGCCTTGGGCAAAATTTTGCCATAAATTTTGAGAAATTGACCCGCCAGGCTGGGAAACATCAATAACAATATCGGCCTTCTTGCCAAAGGCGGCTCTTCTTAAATCATGATTTTGAAAAACAGCAAAAAGAGTCAGGGGAAGCGCGCACAAAAGCAGTAAAGCAAGGATGGTTGGAATTTTTCCCATTTTATTAGTTTACAATAAATTGTCGTCAATTAAAATTCTTAGTTGGTAATCGATTATTCCTGCTTCCTGCTGGCTGTTTGCCTTTGGGCAATTAAAAATAGCCTTTAATATCACTAATTAAATTGATACTTGACAAGAACTTTAGTATTAGTTTATAAATTAGTTAATTGATGAGAGTAAAGCAGAAGTTTTCTAAAAAAGAAAGTTATCAAAAGCCAAAAGTAAAAGTTTCTGAGTTTAAAACAGAAGTTTTACTTGGCTCTTCTTTTAGGAGAAATGGCTACGGTGATAATTTCATTACACAACAGTATTTTTAGCTTGGGGAATGTGTTTTTAGTTTGATACGCAGGAGGATGAGATTAGCAATTGCCAGATTCCTTTTTTGGGGGCAAACTTCAGTTGGTAGAAATCAATAAGTTTCATTAGAGATTTAGATAGGTCTGGGGTGGTTTTAATATTTTCCCAAAGAAGCAAAAGTTTTTCTTTTTTGGATTTAACTAATTTAAGTCCATCCCTTTTTCCCTGAGAGATAAAATATAGTTTTTTTAGCTCTAAATGGTCAACCTTTTTCTTCAAAAGAGGCCCTTTTCTTTCTATAAAAGGAGTTGGGAAAACAAATATTTTTTCTTTTATTCGGCGGATAATAGTATTGTCGTCTGAATAAATTTGGCAAGAAAAGGGACAAAGCGCGGCAATGGTGCTTTTGCCTGTTTGTTTAGGAGCGCAAAAAACAAAGATTTCTTTGTTTACGGCGATTGACGAGGCATGAAGAACAGCTCCTTGGTAATTTTTAATAAGTTGAGTGAAAACTGAGCGGAAAAATAAATCAAAAGAATAAAAGGAGGAAAAAATATCAAAATCTCCTTTAGAAGTTCGATGATTAAAAAAGCCTAATTTGGTTTTTGTTTTTTTTGTGATAATTGAGTAATTGGTTATTTTTTTTCCATGTTTTATTTGCCAATCTATTTTTGGCTCTAAACTAATAGTAGCGGCTGCAGTTTTTTTGGATTGGCCATTTTTAAGAAGAAAAGATTTATAATATGTTTGTAAATTAGTTAACCAGATTTTGGCAACGATTTTAAAAGCGGCGTTAATTTTAATTTTAAATATTAAATCAGCTATCTTTAGATGAATAGTTCTGAATTTTCTCATAAATTAATTGTATCATCTTTAAAAAAAGGAAAGTCAGTGAATCTAAAACCAACAGGGAAAAGTATGGGTACGGTAATTAGTTCTAAAAAGTTGGTAAAAATTTCTCCTGTAAGTTTTGATGAGTTAAAAATCGGCGATTTAGTTTTTGTTAAGATTTCAAGAAAAGGGGTTTTGCATTATTTGTTATTAAAGCATGGAAAAAAGGGTTTGACTTGGGGTGAGGCAAATAATTATTTTGATGGTTGGTTTTCTTCAAAACTGTTTTTAGGAAAAGTAAAAAGAGATTTTTGGCCAAAATTGGCCTTGGTTTATCTTTTTGAATGGGAAAGAGTTGCTAGTGAGCTAAAAAAGAAATCAATTGATTATTTGATTTTAAAAGGCCCCCTCTGGCAGAAAAAGTATTTTGGCTGTTTTCCCAATAAGCCATTTATTGACCTGGATGTGTTAATAAGCAGGGATAATTATTTTCAAGCAAAAAGAATTTTGAATAGCCAAGGTTGGAAGATTAAAATTGAGCAGGGAGTGGAATGCGAGCATTGTCGGGGGAATGATCCTGTTGCCGGGGAAATAAGTTTTATTAAAAAGAAAGTCGAATTAAAAATTGACTTGCACCTGGAACCCTTTGCTTGGACTAGTGGTCAGTTCTTTCAGTGGCCTTTTAATAAAAAGAAGATCCAAAAAATATCAAAAGAATTAATGAAAATAAAAAAGGGCCATTTTTTAGAACCAACAGAATGGTTATTCTACGCTTCTTTGAATTTTTTCCTTAACCACAATATGCGTGGCATTTGGCAATTGGCCGATATTGCTAATATCGTTCTTAATAAAAAAATTAATTGGAAAAAATTGTGGCAATTAGCAGATTCTCATGATTGTTTGCCTATAGTTAAACTAAACATTTATTGGGTCAGGCGGATGTTTGGTTTAAAAAATAATTTTGAAGCCCCTGGGGGAAAGATAGTGAAATTATTTATTAATGAAAAAACTTTTTTCAAACCAATTAATCCAATACTAGAAAGAAAAAAGAATCTCTATTTAAATACTATTCTCCGTTTTTTACTTTGGCCAGTGCCTGTTTGGAGAAAAGCGGCCATTATGGCAAGATTTATTTTTTCCTCTCGCTTTTGGCGCTTGTTTTTCGTTTATTTTTCGCTTTTACCCCCTTTATCAATTTTAGCTTGGAAAACTTGTCAATGGTGGCGCGGACGTCTTTTTCAGCTGCGGAGGAGGGTATTTCAAATTTATGGCAAAGGGATTTAATTATTTGATTAATAGTTTGTGGTTTCCTAAGCTTTTCCCAAATAAAGGAAGCAGTTTTGTTTAGCTCGACGAGTTTACCCTTTTTTGGCAAAAGAATAAAAGTTTGATTATCAATTGTTTCTTGAATAATACTTTGTTTCTGTTGATAAACTTGTTCTGTCACAATAAGAAATTCTATCATGTTTATTATGTTTAAGTCTTGGCAGAGAAATAATCGGTTTATAAAAAGCAGTTTTGCGATTTTGGCTAAGAATAGAATCGGATGGAAAACTAAGTTATTTGTTTGGCTCCGTTTTTTGTCATGTCCTTTTGCTGATGTAGAAGGCGCAGTTCCTCAAAAAGGTAAACTATTAGACCTGGGTGGGGGTCATGGAATTTTTGGTTTAAATATTTCATCTAAATATCCAGAATGCGAAGTTTTCTCTCTTGATCCTGATAAAAGCAAGACCACTTGGATTGCAAGCAATAAATTGAGAATTATCAGTGATACTGTTGGTTCTAAATTTGTGAAACAGTTTTCTCATTTTTTTGATACCATAACGATAATTGATGTTCTTTATCTTTTACCTGGTAATGAGAAATTGCTTCTTTTAAAGCAAGCTTATAAGCTGTTGAAACACAAAGATTCTTCTAGGTTAATAATCAAGGTTAATGGCGTGAAGAGGGGATTAAGCTATTGGTGGTTAAAATTTCAGGAAAAAGCAATGCAGAGCTTTTTTGGTTTGACTTTTTCTCGTTATAAAAAAACTTTCTTTGCCTCAGCGGAAGAATATGAAAATATGCTTAAGAAAGCGGGTTTTTGTGTTTTGAAAAGCAAAAGAGTTTTTAGTATTTTGCCCTACCCTCATTTTTTAATAGTCGTTAAGCCTAAAATCTTTTCTAAAAAGCTAAAGTCATAATCAGTCCCCGGATGGATAATTATTTCCCCTTTTTCATTATTTTCTGAGTAAAGGTTAACTAATTTAGAAATGAATTTAATAAACACTAATTTAAAAGGAAATTTTAAGAATCTCTTGGTGATAACCTGGAATGGTCTTAGCGGCAATAATGGCTCGCAGGTTTTAATGACTTTATAAACCGGTGGGAATAAGTGAATGTTTTGGTGAGAGTTAACAAATTCTGGCTCTAAATTATGTTTTCTTAAAAAATTTATTTGACTTAAAAATTCTTTTTTAATTTCTTTATCTTTGATTTTGTTAAATAATAATCTCAAAAGGAAAATTGGAGTGGGGTAAAAAAATCCTTTTGAATTGGTTAAGCTTTTTACTTTTGATTTTAGAGATGAAGGTTTGCCTTCAATAAGATTAAAGTGGAGTCCAGTAGGGACATTGTATTTTTTAGCTAATATTGCAGCTTCTTTGCTGTGTGGAAGATTAGTTAGCAAGGAAGCACGATGAATTTTTTTCTTTAGAAATAAATTTACAATTTCTTTATTAGTTCGAGAATTCAAGCCGAAATCATCGGCGGTGATCATTGAATCCATTGAGATATTTTTTTCTAAATATTAAGCAGCCATCAACAAATGTATTCCAGACTCTTTTGAAGTTATTATATCGCGATGGCCTAATTTCGGCTACATTTACAGGTAATTCAGTGATAATTAACCCTTTACGATAAGCACGCAGTAAGAGTTCGGTGTCAAACAATTCTTTTTTAGCAATTATCTTTGGTAGCATCGGTAATATTGGTTTTAGTTTTAAAACTTTTATTCCATGAGTATCTGTTCCGGAATAGTTGAAAATTATTCGAAGGAGAACATTAAAAAGGTAGGTGCCTAGCGAGCGGACAATTGATCTTTTGTCTTCTGACTGAGGAAGCGTTTTTGAGCCAACAATAATATCACAGTTATTTAGAAGTTTTAAAGATTTTTTTAAAAATTTAGTGTCAAAGAAGTCAAGGTTAAAAATGACTGCTAGAGGATATTTTGCTTTTTGAAGACCAGCTTTTAAAGCTTTGCCATAACTGGGATGTGGTAAATGAATACTTTTAATGAAATGATGTTTTGTTTTAAGCTTTTTAGTTATTTTTTTTGAGTTGTCTTTGCTCCCATTTTCAACAAGAATAATTTCCCATTGATAATTATGGGAGGGAAAGCGGTGCCTAAGCTCTTTGGACAATAAGGCAGTTTGTTTTTCGAGAATTTCTTCTTCATTATAAACGGGGATGATGATAGAAAATTTACTTCTTATCATGGTTTAATTATATTAAAAGGATGCATAAAGGCAACTTGAAAAAGATTTGGCTTTGGTTGATTTTAGCTTATTTGGGTTTAACAATAATTTTCACTTTTCCTTTAATTCTTAATTTCAGAACGGCCTTCCCTAGTGACGGAGGAGACGCAATTCAATATCTTTGGAATTTATGGTGGACAAAGTTTGCCTTGTTAGATTTAAAAACGAATCCATTCTTTTCTAATTACATTTATTATCCTTGGGGAACTAGCCTACTTTATAACACCTTTACTCCTTTGAGGAATTTTGTTTCGATTCCTCTTCAGCTAATTTTTGGCTTGATTATTGCTAATAATATTTTGATTTTTGGCTCTTTTATTTTATCTGCTTTTTTTATGTTTCTTCTGGCTTATGAATTAACGAAGCACAAATTTGCTTCTTTTATGGCCGGAATGAGTTATGCTTTTTCTCCGTACGTTTTCGCTCATTTGCGCGGACACTATAATTTTACTTCAATAGAATTTTTTCCTCTTTTACTACTACTTTTGATAAAGCTTTGGCAAAAACCTAATATTAAAAAAGCCTTCTTTTTGGGGTTGGTACTAATAGGTTTGCTTTTAACCGATTATTTTTATCTTTTCTGCGGTATTCTTTTAGTTCTTTTTTTCGTTGCTTTTCATCTGAAAGAGAAAAAAAAGATTGGCGATTTTCTTTCCCATCTTTTTTTGTCAGGGGCTATTTTGGGGGTTGTCTTATTGCCAATTATGGTTACACTCTACAGCACTTATCTTGGCAATGAATTCTATTTATTGGGAGGAGATCGTTATACCACAGACTTGGCCTCGTTTTTCATCCCTCATTGTGTGGGAACATTTTGGAGAAGATTGTTTAAGAGAGTAAATTTATCTACAAATATTACTTGTGGTTTTAGCGCTGGATTTACAGAGGGAATTGTCTATTTGGGAATTATCCCAGTGTTCTTCCTGTTAAGGATTTTAAGGAAAAGACGTTTTGTTTCTCGGTGGCAAAAATTTGCCTTTTTTGCCGGCATCTTTTCGTTAGTTTTGTCTCTTGGCGACGAGCTTAGTGTAATGGGTTGGGCAACAGGAGCCAAGATGCCTTATTATTTACTTTCATTGATCCCATTTCTTCGTGATTTTAGGGTCTCAGGTAGGCTTACTGTTTTGGTGATACTCTTCTTTTCTCTAGTTTTAGTATTTGAGATTAAAGATTTACTGCCAGAAAAAAACTCAAGCAATAATAGGAGACTTTTATTATATGGGGTGATTTTTTTGGTTGGTTTGGTAGATTTATTCTCAGCGCCAATTTTAATTGAGCGAAGAAGGATATCTCAATTTTACAAAAGTCTAAGGGAAGATAAGCGCGAAATAGTTATTTTAGATATTCCGTTGGCCTTTTGGAGAGATCCCGGAAGGTCGGTTTACTATCAAACTATTCACCAGAAACCCATCTTGGGAGGATTCCTCAGCCGTTTGCCGAGAAAACAGGTTGAGTTGTACAAAAAAGATGATTTTTTGGATGGATTGATTAAATTTCAAGATGAGTTATATTCAAAATTGAATTTAGAAAAGCCAATAGACTTTAACTTTGATGATTTTATTAGGGAAACAAACATAAAAACATTTCAAACCAGCTTGTTGGGCCTGAACATTGATTATTTAGTAATTCATAACGAATTTTTTATTGAGAATGAATTAGAACAACTATTGTATGAGCTATTAGATTTTTTTAAAGGTGAATTTGAAATTTTCTATAAGGATGATTTAATTACTGTTTATCAAGTAGTTTAGTTTTGGGAACGTTCATGTTTAGAATTAAAAATGTTAGTGCCGAGATTGCCAGGTGGGTGTTTTCAAAGAGAGTGGCGAATAAAAAAAGAAGGAGAGATTGGCTGGCGGGGTGGTAGATGTTTTTGACGGCTGTTTTAAAGATATAGCCAGCTAATAACAAAGTTGCCCCAAGGCCAACAATTCCTGTTTCCGCCAGCATGGCAAAAAACCAGTTGTGGGCATTTTTCCAACCTTCTTTAATTTCCCAAATTGTTTCTGAGTAAGTTTCAAATCCTTGATAGAAGAGAGGTAGGCCGGCATAGTCAAAAGGTAGCGGCGCCAATTTATTCCAGTTGCCGAAGCCAACACCCAGAATGGGAGATTCACGCCAAAGATAGATTGATTTGCGGGCCATTTCTATTCGGGAGAGAGCAGTATTTTTACTTTCTTGAGTTTTAAAAAGCAATCGCTGGTATAAAGGGATTTGTAAGCCTGTTGTAATCAAAAGTAGTGCTAGCGGGAGCAGGACGAGGGCCATTTTTGTTTTTATGTTTTTTTTGAAACTGAAAAAGAGATAAGTAGTTAATGCCAGGAAAAAAGTTAGAAACCTCCAGCGGAAACCGGAAAAGACAACAAATAGAAAAAGGCCGCCAATAAGAGATAAAAAAATAGTTTTTTCTTTCCCTCCTTTTGCTTTTGAGTAAAAATAAAAAAGCCAAGGAAGAAAAAATTCAGGGTAACCAAGAGGATAGGTGCGGCTGCGGGCTAAGTTGAAGAAAGTTAGTCGATAGTCACTTTTTTGCAGAAAGAAATTGGCAAGAATTTTTGCCAGGGAAGGGGTAAATTTTTGGATTAAAGCTATTGAGATAAAGAAAACAGTGACACCAAGACTTATTTTCTTAATTATGTTTTTTGTGATTTTGGGTGGGAAAAAGAAGAGAAGTGAAAAAAGAGCGAAAGTAGAATATGTCTTAAACGGGAGTGAGTTCATCGGTGATAGAAGAATAGAAAAGTTTATGATGAGAAAATAGAAAAGGAGGGTGATTTGAAAAGGCTTGAATGGACGAGACAGAAGCGATAAAGGTTTTTTCAATAAAATAAAAATTAAAATTAGGCCTTTTGCTAACCCATAAGTTGTTTTGTCAAGGAATGGGAGTTTGATTGGCGGGAGGAGGAAAATGATCAGAATTAAAATTCCGAGATGGTTAGTCCAGCCATTCAATCTTTTTGATTTTAGCCCCGTCGAGTTCATAATTTTTAAGAGGTACGAATAAAGTTTTGCCGGTTTTAATTGTTTGCTCTTTTAAGAAAACAGGCTCGTTGTTGATAATCTCCGTTTCAATTATTGCTTTGACATTGATATCTACTAATTCTTTTTGGTAGACTAATCGCCCCTTTTCAAGCCATTCCAGCGGCGAATATGAAGTTGCCACGGAATTGATTTTAAATATTTCCTTGCCACCTATTAAAAGTGGGGGATTATTTTGAATTAGTTTTGCCTCCCAAGGATAACGGTGATAGAGAATCATTTCGACATTGGCCTTCTTTATTATTGCTTTTGATTGGTTTTCAATCCAGGTGATGTTGCCGTTGATTAGAGTGTTGTTGATTTCCAAAACAATCGGTTGGCCAACGGCAACAGGGTTGTCTTTAAACCAAATTTTTCCTGAGCCAGGGCTTTGTGAAACTCTGATTTTAGCGGTGATAAGATATTTAGCGGCGGCATAATCACGCAGGGAAGAAGAGTTATCACTGGGTACAGACCACGACTCGATTTTAAGAATTTTTGCGATTGGTTTTCCAGCGAAATTTAATTCCTGGCTGCCAAGTTTTAGTGGAGAAGACAGCCAGATTGGCGGCGCCGGTGACTGCCACCACCAGCTTCCAGCCATGGACAGCGTTTGAATTTCAATCCATTTTTGCTCTGCAATTAAAAGTTTTTTTATTGTTAATAAAGTAGTCAGCCCCGTTAAAAACAATAGAACGACTAATGTCAGTTTTTTCAATTTCATCTTTTTATACTAAATTTTTGATTAATTGCCTTATTTTTTGGGTAAACCTTTTTTCAGAAAATTTTTGGGCATTTTGGCGGCAAAATTCTGGTTTGATTTTACCCTCTTTTAGAAGTTTATCCAATTTTTCAATGGCCTTAATAAGTGACTTAGTAGTATGGAGTTTAAAGAAAGTTCCGGTTTTACCCTCAGTGATTGTTTCCCGAGGGCCGCCGGAAAAATGGGCGATTACCGGTAATCCATAAGCCTGGGCCTCCACAGGAACAATGCCAAAATCTTCGTCTTTTGCGGCAAATATAAAAGCTTTAGCATGTTGGTAAAACCAGGGTAAGTATTTATTAGCAATGAAGCCTGTGAAAAAAGTGTTTGAGTTGGCGCTGAGTCCCTTTAAACCTCTTTTTAACTCTTCACCACTACCGACAATAATCAAAGGTTTTTTCAACTTATTGAAGGTTTTAATAATTAGATCAACTCTTTTTGAGTATTGAAGACGAGAAACACTTAAGTAAAATCTTTTTTTTCTAAATCTTTTTGGCAAAACAGAGTTTGGCGGAGTGATCGTTTTCAGGGAAAAATTTGGCAGTTTTACTGGAGGGTGGACAATTTTCGCTTCTCGCCGCCAAAATTTTTTAATTCTGGCGGAAGTTGTTTCAGAATTGGCGATTAAAATATCTGGTTTTTGAGCGGTATAAAAGTCATAGAATCTCAAAAAATGGTTGATGAACCGACCGTAAACACGGATTAATTTGTACTTTTTCCAAAGTGAACCAGTCTCGTATCCATAGAGATTTCGCGGCGGGGTATGAATATAAGCAATAGTCTTTGTTCCTGGTTTAGTCAGGATGCCTCGGGGGTTCATGGCTGCAGAAGAGATAATAACTAAATCGAATTTGGAAAAATCAAAGCCTTCCCAAATAAAAGGAATTAAGAATCTCAAGGGAGAAAGCAGTCGGCCGGCGCAGGGTAGATAATTAAACCATGAGGTGATGATTTTGCGCTCTTTTAACTCAGGAATTTTGTTTATAAATTTTTTATCAGCGACGGCAGTGTAAATCGGCGCTTTAGGGAACATTTTTGCTAATGCCAGTAACACTTGTTCACCGCCGCCGAAAGTAGTTAGATAATCATGAATCAGAGCAACCTTCATGAAATAATTTTACCAGAAGAGCAGGAATAAACAATATTTGGCGGGAATAGCGCGGGCCTAATCGTCTTGGTTCTTGAATTAGGCGAAAAAGCCATTCTAGCCCTGTGTTTTGCATCCACTTTGGCGCTCGTTTTTTAATTCCGGCAAGAAGGTCAAAAGCAGAACCGACACCAATGCCAATATTTGCTCCTGTTTTGTCAAAATTATTAACCAGCCATTTTTCCTGTTTTGGAGGACCCAAGGCAACCAAGAGAATATTAGTTTTGCTTTTTCTGATTTGTTGACAAAATTGACCATTTGGCCAGCGATTGGGTGGCGTATTAGAGGGGGGAGAGATAGTGCCAACGATTTTGGCCTGGGTATATTTTTGCCTTAATTTTTCTAATATTTGTTTTTTTGCACCAAAGAGGAAGATTCTAAAATTACTTGCTTTTGATTTCATTAAAATCTTTTCTACCAAATTGGTGCCGTTAATCCGAGCGGGAAGTGGTATTGGGCTGAAAATTCGTGAGAGCCAGACAATTGGCATTCCGTCGGCCACAACTAAATCAACTTGGCAATATATTTTTTTGAACGCTTTATCTTTTGACATTTTTTGAAGATGATCAAGATTAATGGTGAAGATTAATCTTTGCCTCTTTGTCCTAATTGTTTTTTCAATAAAATTAACGACCTCCTTTGGAGTTATCGCAGCTATTTTAGTTCCCAATAGAGAAAAAAAACTATATTTTTTGTTTAAGTTCATTGCAATAGGGTTCGCTAGGAAAAATTTCTAGACATTTGGAAAGTGTTTTTTTGAATTCATCGCTGTCGTTTGGATAGTGATTTAGGATTTCGTGATAGTATTCGGCCGCAAAGGGATCAATTTTTGTTAGTCTAAGAAGGTACTCTTTTTCTTTTGTTTTTCTCCAAAGTTCAAAAAATAATTTGCCAATGAAAATTCTATCGTTATTGAGATTCTGATAATTTTTATCCATGAATACTTCAGCGTATTGTCTTTTTACTCCAAGGTCATTGGGAAGTATTTGACCGATTTCAGTGAACCAATCTCTTTCCCAAGGCCAGCTTCGAAATATTGCTTCCGTATACTGAAATGCTTTTTGATAGTTTTGATTTTCTATTTCTAGTTCAGCGGCCTCTAAAAAGAGATTACTGGCTTTGCGGCGGAAGTAGGAGTTAGTTTGAGAAAAATCAAAATCTTGGGTAAGTTCAAAATATTGTTGGAACAAATTCCGTCTTAATTGTTGATCACTTTTGGGTATTTGAAGATATAAACCTGGGTTTTTGGGAGAGAGGCGAATTTTTTCCTCAATGGGTCTCTTTTGATCTGCTGATTTTGGTTGGAGAATAAGCCAGTAAGAAATAGCTGTCCAAAAAATCAAGAGAATTAGAACAAGCCCATTGTAAAAACTACTCTTATATATTAAGGTGGTTTTTTGTTTTTTTGTTTTCCTGGGAATTGATTGAGCGGCAAAATATAGGAATAAAAGCCTATAAGCGGGAAAGTTCCAAGAAAAGCCTAGGCCAGCGTTGATAGCGGCGGCAAAAAGAAGGGGAAAGTATTGCGATTTTCGGGAGGAAAGAAGAATGATGATTATTAAAAACAGGAAAGTTGTTCCACCGATGACGCCGGTTTCAGCAAACTTTTCTAAGAAAAAATTATGAGAGTAAACCGAGACGACAGATGGGGAAGAGGTGTATTTTTGAGAGATATAACCAAAATTCCCCAACCCAATTCCAAAGGGGTGATAAATAATTCCCGAGGCGGCCTGTTTCCAGTAATATTGACGCGATCCAAAAGGATCTTTTAGAGTTAGTTTAGAAATTTGGGGGAATTTGGCAGTAGCGAAAGAAAACGATATCGACAAAATAAGAAGAGCGATGCCGACTGTTTTTAATATTTTCTTTTTGGTGAAAGTAATAATAGTAATGGCCAGTGAGAGCCAAACGGATCTTGACATTGAAAGGAGAATGGCAAACAAGAATAAAGATGAAAGCCAAAAGTGGCTGCTGGAGATTATTAAGAATAAAGTGGGATAGATTAGTAAATCAGCAAGATGATTCTGGCCCATGATAAAAGTAAGCGGGTTTTCAAAAGCAATTATTTTTGGTAAAAGTTTAGGGAAAACAGTCCAAACAAGAGAGATAAGAATGGAGAAAATAGAGAAGGAAGTCAAAATCTTTTGAATTTTTTTAGGCGAAGCCTTAAATTGATAGAGGATAAGAAAGGAGATAAAAATTGCCCATTCCCAAATAAGGGCAACGATTGTGCTTTCTTTGTCCCAGGAGTATAAGAGAGTGATGGTGGCAATGACTAGCCAGAAAAGATAGGTTTTAATGATTCTAGTATTTGGTAGGGAGACTTTTTTAACTTTTATTAGGAGAATTATGTTTGAAAAAAGCAGCATTGGTAAACCTAGCCAATTGTTGCCGCCCTCAAGAATGACAAAGAGAAAAATGATTGTTAATATGAATAACGAATTATTTTTCATTTAATTAAGTAATACTATTATATATGGATGGAGCAAAATTGGAAAAGTTGTTTTGGCAGTGGTTAGCCTTGATTGGGCTAGCGGCCCTTTCGCCAGTTTTCATTTTTATTGGAGTTGTTATTTGGCTAGATGATGGTTGGCCAATAATCTTTGGACAGCAAAGGGTAGGGAAGGATGGGAAATTTTTTAGGATTTGGAAGTTTCGGACTATGATTAAGGACGCAGAAAGGGAGAAGGAGCGATATTGTTATTTAAACGAAGCTGGTGGCCCGGTCTTTAAGATTAAAAATGATCCTAGGTTTACCAAGCTAGGCAAATTTTTATCTGAGAGGGGAATAGACGAATTACCTCAACTTTGGAATATTTTGAGAGGAGAAATGGCCTTTGTGGGACCACGGCCGTTGCCCTCTAAAGAAGAGAGTAAAATCGCTGTAGAATATCAAAAATATCGCCGCCAAGTTTTACCAGGAATAATTTCTCCCTGGATTTTTGTTGGCTATCATCAGGTTTCTTTTGAAAAATGGATGGAATCAGACTTGGAATATGTGAAAAATAGAAATTTTTGGAAGGATTTGCTTTGTTTAGCAAGAGGAGGCTTGGTGTTTCTAAGATTAATAGTTTTTTCTTAAAACTCCCCCTTGACAAGCGTTTTTTTAAAATGCTTAAATGAGAAAAGCGATAATGAAAAGAAAACATCGTTCTCAGCGAGGTATAGCTCAAGTTCCTTTGATTTTGGGTCTTCTTTTGATTGGCTTAGCTTTGCCGGCGGCAATGAGATTAGTGAGGGAGAGACAGGAAACAAGGAGGAGCGCGGCAATAGATGAACCTTGTAAAATATGCGTTGGAAACTATTGCCGAGAAGTTGCTAGTCCGCCTCATTGCAGTCATTCAAAAAATGAGTGTAGCAGCAATATAAACTGTAAATCAACCCCAACTTCAACCCCAAGGCCAACAGCAAGACCAACAGTAAGACCAACTTCCGCACCAGAGTGTTCTGGAACTTCTTGTGAGTGTAGAAGAGATCAGGTCTATTGTTGCTCGAGTGGAAGGTATATTTATAAAGAAACCTGCAGTTATACTTGTAGGGGGGGGAGTTGTATTTCTGTGCCAACCTCAGCTCCAACCCCAAGGCCAACAACTCCGGCTGGCACCCAGTGTATACGCCTATATGACAGTTGCCAAAGTTCTTATGATTGTTACCGCCTAGGCACATCTCGTGGACAAATGGATTGTCCCAGCGGTCAAGTTTGTTGTGAATTTAGAACGTCGACCCCAACTCCAAGACCAACAACAAGGCCAACATCAACTCCATATAATGCTTGTCGTTGGTCTACTGCAGTTACTGCTTGTGTTGGAAATTGTTCTGTTGGTACTTGTAAAGCTATAGGCATGTATCGTTGTGGATGTGTTGCAGCTCCAACTCCAACCCCGAAACCAACCTCAGTAACAGGTTGTGCCAATCCTAGTGGCGCCCTTTACTCTTTTAGTTGTGGTTCATGGTGGGGTAACAATACAGCCCGTTTTCAATGTAAATCAGATGGTAAGTGGGATTGGGTTGGAAATTGTAGCAGCCAGAACAAAGTTTGTAAAAATGGTTCTTGTGTAGCAGCTCCAACTCCAACCCCAACAACAAAGCCAGGGTGTCTTTCTAACAACACAGTTTGCGAATTTTCTGATACTACAGCAATGGCAAATTGCAGTGATTGTTGTAATGGATATTACCGAGTGGGCACTACGGGCCGGTGTGGTCCAGCTCCAGCCCCAACTCCAACGACTAGTTCTGGTCGTACATGTACAAAGGATGGAAGATCGGGAGTGTGTAAATTCTTTGCCGCGTGTTGGGGTGATAAGAACTTGGGTCATACTTCACCATGTTATGTTGGCGAAGTATGTTGTGCTCATACGAGCTTGTCACCAACCCCAACTCCAAAGCCAGGGTGTCTTTCTAACAGGACAGTTTGCGAACTTTCTGATACTACAGCAATGGCAAATTGCAGTGATTGTTGTAATGGATATTACCG
>CAYRYE010000002.1:0-66819 GCA_964428655.1 uncultured Gammaproteobacteria bacterium | reverse complement strand
AGTGGGCACTACGGGCCGGTGTGGTCCAGCTCCAACCCCAACAGCAGGGCCAGGGGCCGGTGCATGTGGGTCTCGTCCTAATGGGGATAAGTGGTGTTCTCGTGATAGAGCTTGTTCTTGCAACAATGGGTCGATAACTTGTGGAGGCACATGTACTTATGGATGCGATAGCGCAACCGCAACTTGCAAGTTGCGGCCAGGAGCTAGTCCAACCCCAACAACAAGGCCAGGAGCTAGTCCAACCCCAACTCAGAGTTATACTTGCCCTATTTGGAGGGCTAACTGTTTTCTCACAAGTAATGGTTGTGCCTTTTATGGGCGCTCTAGTCTTTCGGGGAAAACTTGTCCTTCAGGAAGAACATGTTGCGGGCCAATGTTGACTCCGCCCCCAGCAGGGCAGAAGTGTTGTTGTGAGAGAAGATGTGTTTTTGGTGATCCATGTTCTCTTATGAGTGAGTGTCGAGGTGGAACCATAGAGTGTTCTGATGTATATTGTTCGGGAGTTAATCCAACCCCCACAGTGCCGGGAGGAGTTAGGCCAACAGCAACGCCGGGTCAGGTTTGGCCAACGGTAACACCTCAGCCTGGTCAAGTTTGCGGGAGCGATGCCGACTGCGGGAGTGCGACAAAGCCGGGCTGTGCGGTTCAATGTGTTACTGCTTATTGTCCAGGAAATTCCGGTTGTGGAAAAAGAGAGGGTTCAGCCGGCGCTTTGAATTGTCAGCTCTATCCGCCAAGCGGGACTCACTGGACTGATGGTTATAGTGCTTGTGTTTCGGATAGCCAGCCGACTCAGCCGCCCAGCGGCCCCACAGCAACAACAGCGCCGGGCCAACCAACGGCGACAAGTGTTCCAACTGGGCCCGAGGGTTGCAAACTTTGTCCGGATGGAAGAAGAATTGAAGCTTCTCCTGATTATAATTGTGATGGGGTAATTGGTATAGAAGATTTTGCCGGTTGGTATGATGATTTTATATTGGAAAGTGATAATCTTTATGCTGATTTTAGTTGTGACGGGACAGTTGGCTTGGAAGATTTCGGTTTCTGGTATGATGAATGGATTGGAAGTTGATTTTTAATTAATTTTTTTGCTTAATATAAATAAAGAATGAAAAAGGTAAAAAAGAATCAATTTGTTTTCTTGATCATTTTAGGAATAGCTTTGGTTGCCGGATTAATTTTGCTTAGACAATCCCAAGAAACAAGAAGAAAAGCTTTTTATGGCGGAGTCACAGCCAGAGTTTTACCAAGTGAGAGGGAAGTAGGCCTTGGTGATACTTTCAACTTAAGGGTGAATATTAATCCAGGCCAGGGGGATAATGCTTATCTTGTTAATGGGGTTGATTTAGTTTTGTCTTTTGACAAATCAATTTTAACTGTGGTTGATGTTCAGTTAGATGCTCTTTTTCAAGGAATGGCTAGAATTGAACAGGCCAACCAAACTGGAGAGTTAAGGATTTCTGCAGTTTCTACAATTAGCAGGGAGCAATTATATCAAGATGTGTTTGATTTTGCCGTGATTACTTTTGGAGCAGCCCAAATTGGCTCGAGTAGTGTTGATCGAGTGGGCGAGTATAGAATTGTTGGTTCCAGGGGTCAAGAAGGTAACATTGATAGAACTTTGAGTTTGGATAGTTTTACTCCAGCCTCTGTGGAGGTGGTAGAAGAGGAACCAACACAGGTGACTCCGACTGGAGAAATTACTCCAACCGAAGGACTAGGGGATTGGCCAGAGTTAACTTTCAAAATTAAACTGGTGGGAACTAGTTATAGGGTTGGTGAGGAACAGGTAACAGTTAGCGATATTCCTGATCAAAAAGTTGTGATTGTTGTTAAGAAGGGAGATTTCAGGGAGGAGTTCAAAGATGTGCTGGTAACCTTTGATGAAAATGCAGTTGGTACTGGCAATCTTGAGTTAATTGGTGTTCCTATTGGAAAGAATTATGCCGTTTTAATTAAAGGTCCAGTGCACCTGGCCAGGAAATTTTGCTATGATGAGCAAAAAGAACGTTGCTGGTTAAGTGAAGAGGGTGTAGAGTTTGGTCCGGGAGAAAATAACTATGATTGGACAGGTTTAGAACTAGAGCCAGGGGATATAAACCAAGATGGGGTAGTAGACAGCACCGACTTTTCTCAATTAAAACAAGCTTTGGGAACCAGGGGTGAGGGGTTAAAAGAGGATCTTAATTTCAACGGTGTAGTTAATCCGCAAGATATTGTCTTTCTCTTGGCTACACTCAGCACCAAATATGAAGAGGAAATTTAATGCTTGCATATCTTGATAATTATATGTTTAAATAGTTCTACAATTATAGAAAGTTATTAGGGAGGTAAAATGAATTTTAAAAAAGTAAAGTGGTTAATTCCTGTTTTGGCAATTTTGGTTATTTTGGAGAGTGTTTTAATTGTTCAGAAAATAACTAAGAGAACTTCGGAAGATTTATCTACTGAAACAACAGTTCCGGCAATCCTCGAGGAAGAAAAGGAGGCATTGATTACCTTTTCGGGAGAAGAGGCCGTAAAAATCAATGAAGAGTCTGAGGTAAGTGTAATTATGACTCCTTTTAAGAATGTTTCTCTAGACGGGGTTGATATTTTAATTGAGTATGACCCTGACTATTTGGAAGTTCTTGGAATTATCCCCTCTGATAGGTTTTCTTATGTGGCTAGAAACTGGATTGAGCCAGAGAAAAAGCGGGTTTTAGTTTCTTTGCTCGAGACTGAATTACCCGAGGGAATTAGTTTTGAGGCGGGGGATGAAGTGAATTTAGTTACTATTCAATACTCAGCCAAACAGCCAGGCAGGACTGGCTTGAAAATTATTGGCGGAGAGGGCGAAGCGGGAACAGTTTTAGCTGAAAATACAACAGCAGAAAAAGTACTCTTTTTGACTGAGGATTTTACTATCACTGTTGAGTAAATAATAATGATTAAAAAAAGAATTGTTTGTTTAGGCGGTCTTTTTTTGTTCTTGGCCTTATTTGTCGGTCCAATTCGAGCTGGGGCCGGCCCAAGACTTTATCTTGATCCATCATCAAGTAGTCCCGCTAATAGTAGTGAGTTTGATGTGCTGGTAGAGATTGATCCTGGCAACAAAGAAGCGATGGCTGCTGATGCATTGATTAATTTTGATAATAGCAGGCTGGAGGTAAAACAAGTTGCTGATGGAGGATACTTTAGTGGTTTTGATTATAATATTGAGAATGATAACGGCCGAATGACTATTTACTCCTTTTCAACTCAAGCGCTTCAAACTAAAAGCGAAGTTGGTACTTTAGCTACGATTACTTTTAAGGCAATCGCCGAAGGACCTGCTTCCGTTTCTTTTCTTTGCCAGTCTGGTAATGATAGTGACTCGGCGATTTGGGATGCTCAGGGCAATGACTTGATTGATTGTGCTGCTAATGGCTCTGGAACTTATACTATTGGTAGCGGCGCTGGTGAGCCTACAACTGTTCCTACAACTGCTCCCACAACTGCTCCCACGAGTGTTCCGGGAGAGCCCACTGCAACCCCCAGTCAGCTACCGGAAACAGGAATTGAGACTCCATTATTGATTTCATTGCTTGGTGGGGGGATAATGGTTTTATTAGGCACCTTGATGGCTTTGTAAAAATGAAAAACATAAAAACAGTTATCATTATTGTGATTTTACTCTTAAGCGGCGTTTTGGCAGTAGTTGGTTTGCGGGCCGCTAAAACTTATCTGAGCGGAGCGGCCGCCGGTACCGAGCCTAAAAGTGTGCGCGCTCAACCTGATGTTAAGTCAGCAAGTATTTCTTGGCAGACGGAGAAAGAGTCCCAAGGAGTAGTTGAATATGGAACAACTCCGGCTAGTCTTTTGCTTCGGGCGTTGGAAACTCAGCCAAGCACGGTTCATCGAGTTGTTCTTTCTCCTTTGAAAGAAAGTACAACTTATTATTTTCGGGTTAGAGTAGGGGAGACAATTTATGACAACAATGGTATTCCCTATTCTTTCAAAACTAAGAGTGCTACTGGGGAAGCGGGTGTGGTGACTCCGACTTCAGTTGTTGCTGCGCCGACGGTGGTTGTAGCCACACCAACTTCGGTTGCTGCCGCGCCGACGGCGTCAGCGGGGGGAAAAGTGACTCAATGTACAATATCAGAATTCAAAGAGAAGTTTGGAACTAAAGACGCCAAGTATGACCTTGATAGTAATGGACTTGTCAATACTAAAGACTGGATCAAGTGTCTGAATGACAATGAGTGACTAGGGCAAATCTTCAATAATTGATTATTGTCTCTCTATTATTTCTTTGTTAAACTGTTTTTAATGGGAGGGAGGTGTTTTTTTAAATGCCGATTGTTGTTAAAAAACAAAAAGGGGAGACTAAAGATGATTTGATTGGTCGGTTTCGCCGGCTTTTTATTGAGGAGGAAATTATTGACGAAATTAAAAGCCGAATAGAGTATGTTAAAGGGGCCAGAAAGAGATACGAGGAGAAAAAGGCAAAGGAAAAATTAAGAAAGAAAAGCAGTGGCTAAATGAGAAATGAAAGGAAATAGCAAGGTAAAGATTTTGATCAAGAAGGATCCGCGTTACCCATTGGATATTGGTGAAATTCGTCGAATGACCCAAAAGATTCTTCGGAAATTTAGTTTGAAAGATAAGGTAAAACTTAGCCTTAACTTTGTTGGTAAAAGAAAGGCTGAGCAATTAAATATAGATTATCGAAAAGTGAACTATGTTCCTGAAGTTCTTGCTTTTCCCATGCATGACAAGGAGCCAGATGGTTTTTTACATCTTGGTGATGTGGTAGTTTGTTTCCCGCTTGCTCGTAACCAAGCCATGAAGAGAAAAAGGATGGTAAACGAAATAATTGAGGAGTTATTGGAACACGGAATTAGAAATATAGTTAAATCCTAAATCCTAATTTCTAAATCCTAAACAATATCTAAATCCAAAATTCAAATATTTAAACTTTTTTTGTATTTTGGTCGTTTATGTTTTGAATTTTATTCTAATGTATTTTTTAAAGTATCGTCCTCAAACCATTGAAGAATTGGATTTGCAGGGTGTTAGGAATCAGCTAAAAAAAATATTAAAACAAAAAAAGATTCCTCACGCTTTTCTTTTTGCAGGTCCGAAAGGAGTTGGGAAAACTTCAGCGGCTCGGATTTTAGCTAAAGTAATTAATTGTCCCGATAGTGTTTCACGTATTAGAGTTGAGTCTTGCAACCGATGCGATATTTGCCAGGAGATTATCAAGGGAATCAGTTTGGATATTTTGGAAATTGATGCCGCTTCCAACAGAGGTATTGACGACATCCGTCAACTTAAAGAAAGAGTTGGTTTGGCTCCAATTAAAACAAAATACAAAGTATACATCATTGATGAAGTTCATATGTTGACAAGAGAGGCGTTTAATGCCTTATTGAAAACCTTGGAAGAACCGCCGCTCCATGTTGTTTTTGTTCTCTGTACTACCAATCCAGAAAAAATTATTCCCACAGTTCTCTCAAGGTTATTAAGAATTAATTTCCACAAAGGAAATCCGAGTGAAGTTAATTGTTGTTTAAACAAGGTAATTAAGGGAGAAAAGTTGACTATTGATAAAAAAATAATTGATTCCATTGTCCAGCTAGCTGATGGTAGTTTTCGTGATGCCCAGAAAATACTGGAAAGTTTGGTTTTATCTTTTGGTAAAAAGATAAAATGGAAGGATGCCAAAATATCTCTTGGTTATTGGCAGAGTCAAAAACCAGAAAAGATTTTGAGACTGTTGGGAGAAAAAAAATTGAAAGATGCTTTGGAAATTTCTGAGACATTAGCTAAAGATGGAACTGATTTCAGTAATTATTTCAATGCTCTTCTCAATTTGATTCAGAAGTTGATTTTGCTGAAGGTGAAAGTTGATAAAGGGAGCGTTGAGTTGACTGAACTGATTAAACTTTTCGAGATAGGGGAGCTGGTAAAACTTTCTAGATTGTTTTCCCGAGCTTTAGTAGAGCAAAAAACAACAGTTTTACCTCAATTGCCATTCCAGTTGGCAATGATAGATTTTGTCAAATCCGGCACAAGGACGCAGACGACCCGCTTGCAAGTGCCTGAGCACAGCGATGGCGGGCAGGCCCGGGATCGGAAAAGTCCTGACGAATCTTTAGACAATCCAGGAACGTCCTCTTCCGACTCGGAAGAGTCCCTTGGCACTGGAACAGAAAAAAAACTGAAGGAACTGGGGGAAATTGAAAAGCGGTGGAGAGAAGTTTTGGAGGCAATCAAACCGATGAATCACTCTGTCGCTGCTTTTTTAAGAGCTACTCGGCCAAAAGCTTTTGATGGAGAAACGGTCACCCTGGAAGTCTTTTATCAATTTCACAAAGATAAACTGGAAGAGAATAGAAACAGAGAAATAGTTGAGAAATGTTTAGGGGAGATCTATTGTCCAGGGCTTAAAATGAGGTGTGTTTTGGGAGAAAACAAGGTTGTGAGAAGTGAAAATAAGCCGGAAGAGATTAAAATTGATAACCAAACAGAGAGTGAAAACAGCCAGCAGAACAAGAATGGTGATTTGTATGAGATTGCCAAGGAAATATTTGGAAGTTAAAATAAGGAGGTTTCATGCTTGATAAATTTAAACAGTTGGGAAAATTAAAGAAGCTGCGTGATCAGGCAGTGGCTTTAAAAAAAGTTCTGGCGGTTGAGGAAATAACTGTTGAAGAGGGGAATATAAAAGTTGTGATTGGCGGAGATCAGAAGTTCAAAGAAGTAATTATCGCCGGCGAAACAAATAAAGCCTTGCTTAATGCTTTAAATAAGGCAATTAAAAAGTCACAAAAATTAGCAGCCCAAAAGCTGCGTGGCATGGGTGGCGATTTTGGTTTACCAGGGATGTAATGAACTCTAAAAGAATTATTCCTCAGGCTGCTAAGGGCTTGGCTGATGTTGCCAAGGGAACAGTTTTTGAGGCAGTGAAGCAGACAACCAAGGTGGCCGGGGATACCGTTGGAGAGATAGTTGCCGGTGGCAGTTCCGGTAGTGGACAGTCTAAACAGCAAGACCAGACAGGGGTGAGTGATTTTGACCGACTAGTCAGGACGGAGGAGTTAAGAACCAGAGAAGAAGTAACTCAGTTGAGAGAACAAATGAACAAGGGTGATGAACCTCCCCAGGCGGCCAAACCCAGTGGTCCCAAACGGGATGTAGAAAAAGAAATTAAAGAGGTGAGAGAAGAAAAACAGGAAAAGGAAAAAAAGAAGGATGAGGAAGAGCTTTTGGCAAAGATAGCTAAACAAAGAGAAGAGGAGGAGAAGGCAGTCCAAGAAGACGCTGCCGTTTTACAAGCAACTGGAAGGAAGTCTAAAAAAGGATCTGCTTTTGCTATTCGGCAAAAACAGACAAAGGCGGAAACAGGTAGAGGCGCAAAACATTAATTATTTATCCATATGAGACTAAAGCTTTACAATACTTTAACCAGGCGGATTGAAGAATTTAAGCCTATTAAGCCAGGACTTGTGGGTATTTATTCTTGCGGACCAACAGTTTATTGGAATCAGCATATTGGCCATATGTATGCCTATACTCAATGGGACTCCCTAACTAGATTTTTAAAATATTTGGGCTATAAAGTTAAATGGGTAATGAATATTACTGATGTTGGCCATATGACTTCAGATGAGGACGCTGGCGAAGATAAAATGGAAAAAGGAGCCAAGAGAGAGGGGTTAACAGTTTGGGAAGTTGCCGAGAGGTATCTCCAGCAATTTTTGCAAAGTTTGAAACTTCTTAACATTACTCGGCCAGACGTTCTTTGTCGGGCGACAGAACACATTGATCAACAAATAGCTTTAATTAAAAAGATGGAGAAGAGAGGTTTCACTTATAAAACTAAGACAGGGATTGTTTTTGATACTTCTAAATTTTCTGGTTATGCTGAATTTGCTCGTTTGAATTTAAAGAAACAAGCTGCCGGAATCAGGGTGGAAATTGATCCGGAAAAAAAGAAACCTTGGGATTTTTTACTTTGGGTTACTAATCAACCCGATCATGTAATGCAATGGGATAGTTCTTGGGGAAAGGGCTTTCCCGGTTGGCATATTGAGTGTACTGCTATGTCGACTCATTATTTGGGAAAAAAGTTCGACATCCATACTGGTGGTTTAGAACATATTCCGGTTCATCATACCAACGAGATTGCACAGGGATTTGGCGCTTTTGGAGGCCAGATAGCTAATTTTTGGATTCATAATGCCTGGTTGGTGGTTAAAGAAAAGAAGATGAGTAAGAGTGAGGGCAAGTTTATAACAATAAGCGATTTAAAAGAAAAAGGTTATAGCCCCTTGGTTTTTAGGTATCTGGTTTTAACCTCCCATTATCGTAAAGGTTTAGATTTCAGCTGGGAAGCTTTAGATGGGGCAGAGAAAGCCTTGAATAATCTCTATACGGCTTTTGCTTATTGGTCTGAGGAGGGAAAAAAAGATAGTGAGAAGGTCGAAAGCTGGAAGAGCAAGTTTATTAGTGTTTTGTCAGATGATCTTAATTGGCCAAAGGCGATGGCGGTAGTTTGGGATATTGTAAAATCTCCTGGCCTTATAGAAAAAGAGAAAAAGGTACTTCTGGTTGACTTAGATCAGATTCTCGGATTCAATATCGCTGAAAATGTTCCCCAAAAAATAGCCATTCCAGAAGAGATAGAAAATTTAAGAAAAGAACACGAAGAGTTAAGAAAAAAAGGGAAATATAGTGAGTCTGATAAATTAAGGGAAAAGGCTGGAAAAATGGGCTTTGATCTTAGGTCTAACCCCAGTGGAGGAACAATGGTTGTTCCTCGTGACCTTCTCTCTTGACGAAGACATAGTTTAATCAGTATAATTATCTGATGTTTACAGAGTTTACAGATGGGTATTTTGGATGAAGAAGTATGAGTTTGTTTTTTTGACTCGCTCTGGATTAAAGAAAAGTAAATTGGAGAAAATTTTCTTAGCTTTGCGGGAAGAAATAAAAAAAGCTAAGGGAAAAATAGAAAAGGAAGAGAATTTGGGAAAGAAAGATTTGGCTTTTCCTATTAATAAAGAGACCCAGGCTTCTTTTTGGGTTTGGCGGCTTATTTTAAAAGATAAAGTTAGTTTTTCTTCTATTAATATTTTTTTAAACAGAGAGCCAGAAATTATTCGTTATTTGTTTTTGAGAGAGAGAAAGAGAAGGAGGTAGAATGTCAGCCCGCTGTCTTAATAAGGCGATGTTAATTGGTAATTTAACTCGTGATCCTGAGTTGCGTTATACTCCCAGCGGAGTGGCTGTTTGCAGCTTTGGTGTTGCCACCAATCGTCGTTGGACTACTCAAGATGGAGAGAAAAAGGACGAAGCTCAGTTCCACCGCGTTGTAGCCTGGAGTCAGTTGGCCGAGATTTGCTCCCAACTATTGACTAAAGGTGCCAAAGTTTATGTTGAGGGCAGATTGCAGTATCGTGAATGGACAGGGACAGATAATCTCAAGCGCCAGACTACAGAAATAGTAATTAGCGATATGGTCCTTTTAGAAATCAATCGATCATCATCTACTACTGGTCAACCAATCGCCGCCGCAGGCGATGACGGCGTTAGTGATCAAATGGATGATGAAGGAGTTGGTGATCAAATTGAGGGAACAGCCGAGGAAAAAGTGGACGAAGGGGGAGCGGAGAATGCCGAGGTTGAAACAGGTGTTGATGATAATGAGGTTAAAAAAGATGGAGCAGGGAAGAAAGAATCCAGTGATATTCCTTTTTAAAGGTTAAAGGACTAATATGGTGAGAATTAAGAGGAAGAGTAAAAGGATCAAACCAAGGCCAGTTAGGAAGGATTGTTATTTTTGTAAATCCAAAGTGAATCCTTATTGGCGCGATTGTGAATTATTGTCAAAACACCTCTCACCAAGATCAAGAATTTTGCCGAGAGCGAGGACTGGAGTTTGCGCCAAGCATCAACGTTGTTTAAGCGAGGTGATTAAGCAGGCTCGACATTTGGGATTGCTTCCTTTTGTTACCCGAATAAATCGTTAGTTTTATGTTAAAAGCCCTGTGGGTGCTTCATTTGCCCAAAAAAACTAAAGTTCTAGTTAGCGAAGGTGATAGGGTTTCTTGTGGTGATGAGTTAGCCAGGGGTAGGAAGGGAGAGGTTTTTCAATCTCCCACTAAGGGTAAAATAACTGGGATCAGTAAAAATAAAATAGAGCTATGCTTTAAGGCGTGGAGAGTGAAAGGCACTGGTTTGGGAAACAGACATAAATGGGGAGAATTGAGTTTCGTGCCTGAAATAAGCTTTCTTGATTTAGACGTCTCTTATAAAGATAGAATTGTCTTTGTTAACAAAGCAAGTCCTCTTTTTGTTAGTAAAGCAGCCACTCTTGAAATTGGAGGGATTATTTGTTGTATTTACGAAAAGGAATTAAGCAAAGATGATACTTTGCCAATTTTAATTGTTAGTGATGATGGGGGGATCAAGCTTGTTATCGAGAAAGGTCAGGGAGTAAAGTGTTTGCTTGATGTGGCTAATGGTTATCTTTTAGTGCCTAAATAACCCAATAGATGATTGTTAAATTGACTCTTAAAAAAATTCGCCGGTTTATTCTTTTTCTGATCTTGCTTCTAGGAGTAGGTTTTGTTGGTTACAGGATTGGCGTTACCAGAATCGGTTCCCCGGTTGAAGGTACCGACCTCTCTTTATTTTGGTTAGTTTGGCATCGGTTGGAAACAAAATATCTGGATAGGGAAAATATTGATTCTCAGAAAATGATTGAGGGAGCTATTTCAGGCATGGTGGCTTCTTTAGACGACCCTTATACTGTTTTCTTGCGGCCAGACGATAATAAAATGAATAAAGAGGATCTTGCTGGTAAATTTGGAGGGGTGGGAATTCAGTTGGGATACAAGGACGAGGTGTTGGCTGTAATATCGCCGTTGAAGGGAACACCGGCAGAAAAAGCGGGCATTAAAGCCGGTGATTTGATTCTAAAAATTAAAGACGATGGGAAGAAAATAGACCGCTCTACCAGCGATATCTCTTTACCGGAAGCGGTTAAGATAATCCGAGGCAAAGAAGGAACAATAGTTACTTTAACTTTAATGCGTAAAGAGGTAGATAAACCATTTGATTCGAATATTGCCAGGGGGAGGATTTCTGTTCCTGCGCTGGAGTCTCATTGGGAAGAGAAAAATGGGGAACGCTTTGCTTATGTGCATTTGCTTCAATTCACAGAACAGATGAACCAAGATTGGCTCAAGTGGGCAGTCAGCATAGAACAGGTCAAGAATCAGTCTGATTTCGGGGGAGTAATTTTAGATCTTCGTAATAATCCTGGTGGTTACCTACAGGGGGCTGTTTTTGTCGCCGGTGAATTTTTACCAAGGGGAAAAGTAATTGTTTGGCAGGAAGATCGAGAGAAGAAGAGAACCAAATTTGTTGTTGATCGGCAGGGCAGGCTGCTTGATGTTCCTTTAGTGGTTTTGGTTAATAATGGTTCGGCTTCAGCGGCGGAGATTCTTGCTGGCGCTTTGGACGATTATCAAAAAGCGGAGGTGGTGGGAACAAAGACTTTTGGAAAAGGGACAATCCAGGAACCAGAAGAGCTGCCTGGCGGGGCAGGGCTGCATATTACTATTGCCAAGTGGCTGTTGCCTAATGGGAGATCGATCCATAAAGACGGCATAGAACCAACCATCAAAGTTGATCTTAATACTGTTGACTCCAATCAAGAAAACGATTTGATTTTAGAAAGAGGAATAGATACACTTTTAAAATAAATCCTAAATTCTAATAGAAATTAGAAATTTATGAAAAAAGCGAAGTTTTTTCTCACCGGTTTTGCCTTTGGTGTTTTTCTTTTGGGCTCTGTTATTGCTGGCGGCATTATGGAGCGATTAGGTTGGTTGGGTGTTTTAGATCGGCTTCTCCCGCTTAGAGTCAGCCAGCCCGCTCCCGGTTATGTTGAACAAAAGCTATTAAGAGAAGATTCAGTGATTATAGATGTGGCCGAAAAAGCAGCTCCTTCGGCAGTTACGGTTTCCATTAGTAAAACAGAAAAAATACCCTTCTTTGATTTTGACCCTTTTGGCCTTTTTAACCTTAGTGACAGAGAGAGAAAGATAGAGCAGGATATTGGGAGTGGTTTTGTCATTGAGGGAGGTCTGATTGTTACTAATAAACATGTCGTTTCTGATGCTTCGGCTAAATACAGAGTGATTGATAAAGATGATAATATTCATGAGGTTAAGGCAATTTATCGTGATCCAGCCAATGATCTGGCGATTTTAAAGATAGATGCTGAAATAGTTCCATTGGAACTTAGTAGTTCTGATGGTTTAAAGGTAGGGCAGTTAGTGGTGGCTATTGGAACTGCTTTGGGTGAGTTTCGTCATACTGTAACTTCAGGAGTGATTTCTGGACTGGGTCGGGGTATTACTGCGGGTTCGGTTTTTGAAGGGTACGTTGAGCGTTTGGATAATGTTATTCAAACTGATGCCGCTATTAATCCTGGCAATTCCGGCGGGCCGCTCTTGAACTCTATGGGGCAAGTGATTGGAATTAATGTTGCCGTAGTCGGAGGAGCGGAGAATATTGGCTTTGCTATTCCCGTGAATGTTGTTAAGGATAGTTTAAAGCTTTTTAAGGAGACTGGCGAGTTTAAAAGGCCATTTTTAGGAGTTGAGTATCAAATGATTTCTAAAAAAGCGGCTATTTTAAATGAAGTGCCTCAGGGAGCGTATATCCGTCGGGTAGTTGAGGGTTCTTCTTCTGATAAGGCCGGCTTAAAAGAGGGTGATATTATTCTTAGTCTTGATGGTAAAAATTTAGGAGAAGATGAATCGGGCTTGGCCAAGATCATTAACCAAAAAAAAGTCGGTGATGAAATTGAAATCAGGTATTGGCGTGATGGAAAAGAAGAAACAGTGAAGGCAAAGTTGGAAGAGAGAAAATAGGCGTATGGTATAATGTTTTGCTATGAAAAAGGGCATTCACCCGAAATACTATGATGATTGTCAGGTAACTTGCGCTTGCGGTAATAAATTTGTTACCGGTTCGACAGTGTCAGAAATTAAGGTGGAGATTTGCGCCGCTTGTCATCCTTTTTACACTGGACAAGCCAAATATATCGATACTGAGGGAAGAATTGAACGATTTGAGAGAAAACGAAAAGTAGCCGCTGTTTCTCGGACAAAGCTGCAAAAGAAAAAAGACTCCCAAAAAACAAAAAAGAAAAAGAAGAATGGGAAAAAGTTAGAAATTAAGAGTAAATAGGACTCGTAGCCGGCATATGCGTATTGATCCCAACACTACTATTGTTGAAATTTACTCTGGCCCTGGAGGTTTGGAGGCCAAACTTTGGGCTCAAGATTTGTTGCGGATGTATTTTCGTTTTGCCCAAAAGAAGAATTGGAAAGTAGTTCAGGTAGATGAGACGACTCTTGCTATAACAGGAGATAACAGCTATAAAACTTTAAAGGGAGAAATGGGAACTCATCGTGTTCAAAGAATTCCGGCTACTGAAAAAAGGGGCAGGATTCATACTTCAACGGCAGTGACAATAGTCATGCCCAGAGTTATTACTGACAAAGATGAGATAAAAGAAGAGAATTTAGAGTGGGATTTTTTTCGGGCCGGAGGTCATGGCGGGCAGAATGTAAATAAAGTTTCTACAGCGGTTCGCTTGAAACATAAACCAACAGGCATTATTGTTGAAAGCCGGAGAGAAAGAAGCCAGCAAAAGAATAGGGAAATAGCCTTAGGGGTTTTAGCAAGCAAGTTATGGCAAAAAGAGCAGGAAAAACAAACAGGCTTTATTGACGATATTCGTCAATCTGCCGGTACCGGACGCCGTTCGGAAAAAATTCGCACTTACAATTTTCCCCAAAACCGTGTTACCGACCACCGCACCAACAAAAAAATTCGCCGCTTGGAAGAAATTCTAGACGGCAGTCTTAATCTTATTCTTAGCTAGTTTTTTTACATGAGAGCAACTGAGAGAAAAATTCGCCGCAGGAAAACCAAAAATGTTCCTTGTCGATTTGTTGGGAAGGAAATTATATTACTAGAGGGAGACGATTCGTCTCGGGGCAGTCCAAGATGGAGATGCGTGAGATTAGGGTGTGAAAGATATGTTCCTCCAAGTGTTCGTCCTCGATTGGGACAGATCAGAGAAGGTCAATTTACTAAGCGACATGGAATTTGGCAATGTCCAGACACGAGGTTTTACCGCTAAAAACTTTATTAGCGAAGTTACTATTGTAACACCGGGATAACTTTAGAAAGAGGAATAGTTTTTTGTGTCCGTTTGCTAAGATTTTTGATGACCACCATCTTTTTAGCTGCTTCCTCCGGGCCGATAATAATGATATAAGGAATTCCCTTCCGATCGGCGTATTTCAACTGCTTGTCCAGTTTTACTTTGGGATCTAAATATAATTCAGTGACAATACCGGAGCCTCTTAATTTATTAGCCAACTTGATTGATTGTTCCTGCAATTCCGGAGAAAAAATAGTAACCAGAACTTTAGTAGCGCTTTTGTCAAAACTAATCATTTCTCTATCTTTCATGACTTCAATGATTCTTTCAATGCCAAAAGAGCCGCCTGAGGCAGGGATGTCTTTATTAGTGTAGGCGCCAGTTAATTTATCATAACGGCCGCAGCCGCCAATGGAGCCAACGCCTCCTTCAATAACAGTGAATTCCCAGATTGGGCCAGTGTAGTAAGCCATACCTCGAATGATTGAAGGGTCATATTTGTAATATTTTGTTTCAACCCCAACAGTTTTAAGATAGGAAAATATTTTTTCTATTTCTTCAATGCCTTC
Organism: uncultured Gammaproteobacteria bacterium; assembly: GCA_964428655.1. Lineage (GTDB taxonomy): Bacteria > Patescibacteriota > Microgenomatia > UBA12405 > JAHJSD01 > CAYRYE01. The sequence continues at coordinate 52,029 of CAYRYE010000002.1, read as the reverse complement.
AATTGCTTTAGGGTATTCTTTCAATTTCTTTTTAAGTATTTTAAGTTTTTCTTTGGAATTACCATCGATAGAGATTAATTCTAAAATTTTTTGGGAGATTTTTTCCTTAATATCTCTTTTTTTAAGCTCGTTTTCCACTCCATCCAAACCAATTTTTTCTAGCTTATCAACGGAGATGGAAATATTATAAAACTGTTTTTTTTCAGCGCCGCAATATTGAAGAATGCCGTTAATAATTTTTCGATTGTTAATTCGGGTAACAAAATTCTTAAAACCAAGCTTTTGGGTAACTTCGATCCCCATTTGAATAAATTCAGCGTCGACCAAAACAGATTCTGTTCCCCAGACATCGGCATCGCACTGCATAAATTCTCTGAAACGACCCTTTTGAGGTTTCTCCGCCCGCCAGGCAAATTGAATTTGATATCTTTTAAAAGGAAAAATTAGTTTTTGATAATTTTGGGCCACAAATCTACAAGCAGGAACAGTCATATCGTATTTGAGGCCAATTATCCTTCCGCCAGGATCTTTAAAGATATAAGATAATTTATCTATTTCTTCACCGCTTTTTCCCAAGAGAACTTCAGCGTATTCCAGAGCCGGTGTTTCCAAAGGTTCGTAGCCGTATTTTTCGAATACTGATTTAAAGACACTAATTATATATTCTCTAGTTCTAGCATCAGAGCCATAAAAATCCCTGAAACCCTTAAGGGTTTGCGGACTGATGATTTTTTTTGATTTTTTAATCATGCTTACTTTTTATAATATCACAGATTGGGATAGGCTAGTTGAGCAATTGAGTAATAATTTTTTTAAATATTTTTTCTGACTTTTTAAACTTAATTCCGCCGCTTGGCTCCAATTCTAGGGTGGCTGGGGGGATTTGAACCCCTGACCTTCTCGTTCACAGCGAGATGCTCTAACCACTGAGCTACAGCCACCAAAAAACCCCGTCGGTTGACGGGGTGAATTATTATTTCTTTATTTACTTACTAACGGCATAGCACCACCGCCAACTCTTTAATTAATTGGTGATGATGGTTTTCACAACTCCTTTTAACAACAATATTTTCTATCATCTTGATAATTATCATAACATAGAATTCTGTCCTGTCAAATATTGCAAATTATTCTGTTGGGGCGGGGGAGGGTGATATAACTAAAACAGACTTGACGTCATAAGTAGAGCTATTGCTTTTAGTCGGGGTTATGACGGCAATTATTTTCTGACCAGTTTTAATTTCCTGATATTTTATTTCCTCCATTTTATTTTCGACCCGTTGTTTTAATTTTGTTTCCTTTCCCAATATTAATTCATACTCTTGTTCATCATGAGTGGTAACTAATAGGATTTCGTTCTCTTCTGATTTGTCTTTAATGGTTCCAAAAATCACTTTAATTTTCCTCTCTACTGCCTTTGGAAGAAGGACAATTCTTTTGGCCTCTAAAGTATTGTCAATTTGGGCGTAGCCCATAGCAACCAGCCTCTGATTGACTTCTAGATCATCAAATTCAATACTTTTTCTTTTTTCGTTAATAATTACAACCTCGTCATTGATAGTAACTGTTCTGGTTTTATCCCCGCTTTCTAACTTGAAGCCGGTTTCCATTTTTTCTTTAATGATTCCGATCCAACTGCGTCTTTCTTGATCGTTAATGATGCTGTTGAGTTTTTCTTCGACTTTTTCCTGGATACTTTTTCTCAGCTCGTCTATTTTTTCTTGGTTTTCGTCCATTTCATTGCTAAGTTCCCCAGCAATGGTGCCCTCTTCATTGTTCGTTTCCGTAGCCAGAATAGTTATTGGACCAAAAACTAGAATTAGAAGAATAATGGTGATTAAAAGGATTCTTTTTTTACTCATTATTAAAGAGATTTTTATATTTTTGCCGTGGAATAGGTAACTATTAGATTTTCGGAAGCGTCGTTTCCTTCGTCATCGTATGAAGAAATTTCAATTACGTTTTCGCCGCCAATAAGGGTAATTTCAGTTTCAAATTGACCGTTTTCATCAGCAACCAAAATATCCTCGCCTTCTTCCCAGATAACAACTACAGTAGCCTCGGCAACAGTTTCGCCCTTAATAACTAGACTTTCTTCTCGACTAATGATCTCGTTTTCAGGTTCTTTGATTTCCAAAAAAACAGATGCCTTTTCTGACTTTTCAGCCGGGGGGGAAGTTGGCGTTGTTTCCGATTGTTCTTCTTCACCGGGGGAAGTTTGTTTTCTAAAATTTAGTTTACCTTCTTTTTTAGCCCAAAAAAGACCGGTAATTGTAAATCCTAAGATACTGCCGAACAGAATTGCTAAACCCAACTCTTTTTTCATTTTCCTACAACTTCAATATATGGGAATTATTTATTTCTGTCAAGATGGGAAATATGTTATAGTTTGTGATATTTAGATATTATCTAGGCGTATCTTGTTCTGTCATTCAATAACTGATAAAATTAAAAAGATCAATTATGGAGATTAAATATCTTGGTGGGGATTGCTTTCGTATTCGTGAAAAAGGCAGTTATTTGCTTTTGGGGCAACCCAGTGGGAAAGTAGAAGCTGATTTGGTTGTAACTAGCGCTGATGTGGAAAAGTTCAGGAATAGAATTTCGGCAAAGAGTAGAGATAAACCTTTTTTTATCATCGGCCCAGGCGAATATGAAATTGGTGGAATAGAAGTTTGGGGAGGGAGAGATGGCTACTGGCAGATTAAGATTGGCTACTGGCATTTTTGCTTCATGAATAATAGCTGGAAAATTCCTGACGATAAGAAAGTGGAGTCATTGGGGCAGATTGATATCCTGTTTTTGATTTTGCCCAATAAAAAAAGGAAGGTCGGGAAGGCAAAGGAGGCAATTAAGAGACTTTCTCCATTGATTGTTATTCCTGGTACAGCGGGAGAGGGTGATTGGACTTTAGGATGTTTAAATTCATTTTTGGACGAGATGGATCAAGAAGATTTAGAACCCAAAGAAAAGTTAGTGTTGAAACATAATGAATTGCCGGACGAAACAAGGCTTGTCCTGCTAAAATCGAAACATGGCTGACAAACCTCAAAAACTGAAAATTCCGCCCCACTCAGAAGAAGCGGAGATTTCGCTTTTAGGCTCTGTTCTAATTGATAAGAATGCAATTGTAGAAATTGCCGATATTCTTCACCCCGAGTGTTTTTACAATCCCAGCCATGGTCTGATTTTTGAGACTACTTTAGAACTTTATGAAAAGAGAACGCCCATTGATTTGATTACTATTGCAGAAAATTTGAAAAAGAAAAAAAGTCTAAGTAGGGTGGGGGGGAGGACTTATCTGGCAAGGTTAACCAATGCGGTGCCCACTTCAGCCCATGTTGTTTCTTATGCCCAGATCATTAGGGATTTATATATCAAAAGAGAACTGATTGCTGCTTCAGCGTTGATAAATGAAGCTGCTTTTGATGAAAGATTGGATACTCAGGAAGTTCTTGATCGGGCAGAGCAAGAGATATTTTCCTTGAGTCAGCGGCATCTGAAACAGACGCCTACCTCTTTAAGAGATGCTCTGGCAGAAAGCTTTGATCGTTTAGATGAACTGCAGAAGAGAACTTCGGGCCTAAGAGGGGTTTCTAGCGGATTTAAAGATTTAGATAATCTTCTGGCTGGTTTTCAAGCCAGCAACCTAATCATTTTGGCGGCTCGGCCAGGCATAGGAAAAACAGCTTGGGCACTAAATATGGCTCGCTATATAGCTGTTGAGGAAAAGTTGCCGGTCTGTTTCTTTTCCCTGGAGATGAGCAAAGAAGAGTTAGTTGATCGATTGTTAGTGGGACAAGCTGATATTGATGCTTGGAAAATGAAAACTGGTCGATTGGATGATGGCGATCTGTCTAAATTATCCGATGCAATGGGTATTTTAGCAGAGGCGCCTTTATATGTTGATGATACTCCAGCTTCATCTATCTTGGAAATAAGGACAAAAGCTAGAAGATTACAAATAGATGTTGATTTAAAGATGATTGTAGTCGATTATCTCCAATTAATGAGAACTAAGCGCCGTTGGGACAGCAGGGTTCAAGAGGTCTCTGAAATTTCTCAGGGTTTGAAAAATTTAGCCCGAGAGCTTAAGGTGCCGGTCTTGGCTCTTTCTCAGCTTTCCAGAGCAGTTGAAACCCGAGGAAGCGCGAGGCCTCGTTTAGCTGATTTGAGAGAAAGTGGGTCAATTGAGCAAGATGCTGATGTGGTTATTTTTATTTATAAAGAGGATGAAGAAAATAAGGAGGCGGTTACCTCTGAGATTGCCAAACACCGCAATGGCCGGGTTGGTTCCTTTGGTCTCTACTTTAATCCTAACAGAATCAGCTTCTTCAACGCGAGTAAGTAAACTGTAAATAAGACTTTAATCAGAAAGTAATACTTGACAAATAGAGTAAGATCGTATAAGGTAATTACTATTATGAATGGCATTGCAACAATTACTCAAAGAGGGCAAGTAGTTATTCCTCAACCAATTAGGCAATTTTTCAATCTTAAACCTTCAGATAGGCTTTTTTTTGGGATAGAGGACGATAAAATAGTAGCTAGGCCAATTATTTCTGTAGATGAGATGTTTGGGACGATCAAGTCTAAAAGAGTTATTTCTAAAGAGGAATATAAAAAGGTCATTACTAAAAGAGTGATTAAAAAATTTAAAAAGCAATGATTTGTTTGGATACTAATTCTTTGATTCGCTTTTTTACTAATGATGAGCCTGAAAAAGCGTTAAAGGTTAAAACTCTTCTGGAAGGCAAAAAGGATATTTTTATTCCCGAAGTTGTTTTTCCGGAACTGGAATATGTGTTAACCGGAAGCTATAAAACCGGGCGAAATAAAATAATTTCTATATTTAAGTTTTTAATTTCCCAAAAAAACATTAAGCTTAGCAAAACAGTGAAGAAGGCCGTAGAGATCTTTGAATCTAGTAAATTAGATATGGCTGATTGTTTAATAGCCGCTTATTCTTTTGGAAGGGAGCTGGCCTCTTTTGACAAAAAACTGCTTTCAATAAAGGGGATTAAAAAATATTGGTAAATCTTAAAAACCGGCCGCCTTGAATTTTCTTACGATTTAGCCTTTAGCGCGCTCGCCGCGAAGCTTGGCGCGGCTCGCGCGCGATTGAAAAATCCGCAACTGTGCCGTGGGAGGGAGTCGAACCCTCATGTCCCAAAGGGACACTGGTTTTTGAGACCAGCCTGTCTGCCAATTCCAGCACCACGGCGGCAAAAATTACTCTAGTTTACCAGATTATCAATAGAGGTGACAACCGAGTAGAGGAGTGGTATTATTTGGAGCAAATGGAACATTTAAGATTAGGCTTGGTTGGTCTTGCCGTTTTGTTTTTTCTATTTCAAATTTTCCGTAAACTTAAAGAAGACTACGATGATGAAGAGGTAGTAAAAGCCAGCTTGTTGGGAGTAGTGGTTTGTTTTTCACTTTGGTGGCTGGGAAAAAGATATGAATTAGGCCTTTTTGCTATTTTAATGGGTTTAGTTATTGTGGTTTTTATATTTTCCCACTATTATTCTTGGCGGTTTTGGGAAGTTTTGGAATCAGCCGCCTTGCCTGGTTTGGTGAGTTTATTTATAGCCAAGTTTATCCAATGGGAATCGGCTGTTTATTTACTGGTAATCTTATCTAATCTTGTTTGGAGAAATTATCGCCGCTTTTCTTGGTATCCCAGCGGTAAGATGGGATTTTTATTCCTAGTAAATTTGGCAATATTGTCACTGTTCAATATTCTTCTTGATTTTTGGCAGCAGAGACTGTTAAAATCAGTAGTTTGGTTAGTTGTCTTTTTGATTTGTTTAGGGGTAGCACTTTTACTTTCGGGAAGAAAAAAAGAGACGAAAAATGGTAGGATTAGTGATTAGGAAAAGAGAATTAAATGGCAAAGAAAAAAAATTCTAAATTTAAGTTTCCAGCGGTAGTTCTGGAACCGGTTAAATCGTTCTTGATGGACGAATTGAGGAAGCTCAAAAGGCATAGAAAGCAGGTAAAAAAAGATGATCCCTTTGCTAATGAAGATAGAGTAAATGATAACGCTGCGCCTGATTTTGAAGCGGATGAACAGTTTGGCCACGCCCGGCTTGAGGCAGTAGGTAAGCAGATAACTAAGAGAATGATTCAGATAAAGAAAGCTTTATCAAGAGTTAAAGTCGGCCGATATGGTATTTGTGAAAAGTGTGGCGAGTTTATTATTACCAAGAGGTTAATGATTTATCCCGAGACAACGATTTGTGTTAAATGTATGCAGAAAAAGAGCAAAAAGAAATAGGGCGGTGGAAGTAATACACCAGGATAAATTTCTTTTGATCCTCAATAAACCGGGTGGCTTAGTAACTTTGAGAACAGCAAGTTACAAAGGGAAAACGCTTCAAAATTGGGTGGAAGAAGAATTTGGAATACGTATTGAAGGAAGAGCAGGTATTGTTCATCGGCTAGACAAGGAAACATGGGGAATAATTTTAGTGGCGAAAAAGAAATCAGCTTTCGTAGATCTGCAGTATCAATTCAAAAAGAGGGAAGTTGAGAAAACATATTGGGCATTGGTGAAAGGGTTTTTATCGGGATCGGGCAAGATAGTTGCTCCTTTAGGACGAGTGCCCTGGAAACGATTCAGATTTGGAGTGATACCGGGAGGAAGGTCAGCGGAAACATGGTATCAAGTAATTAAAAATATTATAATTGACGGAGATAATTTTACTCTAATTAAAGTAAAACCTAAAACAGGCAGAACTCATCAATTAAGAGTGCATCTTAAATATTTAGGTCACCCGATATTTGGCGATAACCTTTATGGGGGGAGAAAGGAGCGAGGTAAGCTAATGTTTTTAGTAGCTAAAGAGATAGAGTTCACTCACCCACAAACTGAAAAAAGAATGAAATTTTCAGTAGAGCTGCCTAGCTCATTAGCCTCCATAATTAAGACATCATGAGGATTGTTTTATTTGTTTTTGTTGTTTTATTAATTCTTGGACTGGGAAGAGGGCTTTTGCCTTGGTTTCATAATCAATGGGATGGAAAAAGCCAGATTACTTTAGCGATTGAGACTAGAGAGAAAGACATCTTGATTCTGGCAGTTACGCCAGCGAAAAGTGTTGTTGCTTTGGTGTTGGTACCATCAGATTTAGAAATTGAAACGCCTTGGTTTGGCAAGTATCAGGCCGGAAAACTCTCTCTTTTGGCAGAGCAAGAAGAGAGCATTAATATTTTTATCCACAGCTTGTCTTATTTTCTGAAATTGCCAATTGATAGGGGAATAGTAGCTAATAACGATTTAGTAGTAAATTCGGAGTGGAGAGGGTCAATAAAAACTCAATTACAGAAGTTTTTCTTTCCACCCTTGTCAATTGACTACTGGAGACTTTGGCGATTTTTGAAGAACCGGGAATTGGTTTGGCAGATGACTGATTTGTCTATTTTTGCAGAAAAGAAAACCCTTCCTGATGGTTCTCAGCTCTTGGTAATTGACCCAGGAAGAGTCGAGGAGGAAATTGGGGGTTTTTTCACAGATCCATTGGTTAAAAATGAAGATTTGGCCGTTAGCATTTTTAACACAGGTGATATTACTGGTTTAGCCCAAAGAATGGGCGAAATTATTAATAATATGGGAGGAAGGGTAGTTGAGGTTGGCGATAAGGATTTTGAGGGCAGTCATTACTGCCTGTTGTTTATCAGGAGATCGGAACTAATGAAGACGGTTACCGTCCGGCGTCTTGAAAAGAATTTTGGATGTGAGATAAAACTGGCCGATCAAGTAAGGGGAGACATTCAACTATTTGTCGGGGATGTTAAAATAAGATAACTGTGTCAGGGCATTCAAAATGGTCCAATATTAAGAGAAGAAAAGAAGCTCAGGATCAAAAAAGGGGCAAGGTTTTTGGTAAGCTTTCTCGTTTGATTACAGTAGCTGTAAAACAGGGAGGTTCATCTGATCCAGGCTTGAACCCTGGTCTTAAGTTAGCTGTTGATAGAGCTAAGGTTGAAAATATGCCCAAGAAGAATATCCAGCGGGCTATTGAGAACGCGGATAAGAAAAAAGAGTCAATACAGGAGTTTGTTCTTGAAGGTTATGGACCGAGCGGCATTGCTATTTTACTAGAAGTGCTTACTGATAATCGCCAGCGAACCATACAGGAAATAAAAAATATTTTCCGGAGTAATGGCGGTTCTTTAACTGAGCCGGGCGCAGTAGCATTTCAGTTTGAGAAAAAAGGTCAGGTGAGGGTTTCTGGCTCTGGTAATGAGGAACAAATATTGAAATTGATTGACGTTGGCGCAGAGGACATTGAGGAAGAAGGTAAATTATTGATAGTTTGGCTAAAACCTATTAATTTAGATAATTTCATCAATCAGGCGGAAAAGCTGGGTTTTAAAGTTAAGGGGATGGATTTGGTTATGAAACCTAAAATAGAAGTTAGAATCAATGACATTAATGAGGCTAAGAAGTTACTTGAGTTTCTGGAGACTATTGAGGAACACGATGATATTCAAAGGGTTTTTGCTAATTTAGATATTCCTGAGTCAATTCTCCAAAGGCTAGCCGATGAGTAAACGACGGCAGTTTGTTATTGCCACTTTGGTAATTACCATTTCCTACTTCTTAGTCAATCTAGTGCCCTTTTTTTGGAGGTACCAAGCGATTTTTGGCCTGGCTCTTTTTGTTTTTTTCTACCTTTATCTCTTATTCAGCCAATTGACTAAAAACAGGCAAAAAATAATTGTGGCTACATTTTTACCAGTTAGTTTTGTAACAGGGATTAGCTTGTTCCACTTTCTTTTTTCTCAAGGGTGGCTTTGGCAAGCGCTTCTCTTATCTGTCTTTTTTTTAGGAGTCTATACATTGCTTTTAGTGGAGAATGTTTTTCTGGTTTCTTCGGAGTTTAAAACAGTTCCTCTTTACAGAGCCGCCTCCACGGTTGGATTATTGTTAATGTTGACTAGCGCCTTTTTGCTCTTTAATGTTATTCTGTCTTTCCGATTACCAAGCTGGGCCAATGGGTTGGCAGTTTTTGGGGTGACAGCCTTGCTTTTGAACCATTTTTTTTGGAGTTTGACCTTATCTTTACCATTTGAAAAAGATAATCTTAGTCTGGTTTTGGTATTGTCTTTTGTAATTTCGGAAATATCTATTGCCTTATCATTTTGGCCTGTTGGAGTTAATAAAGGGTCTTTGTATATAGTTAGCCTTTTCTATGTATTTGGGGGATTGGCCCAAGCCCAGGTCCGTCAAAGATTATTCAAAAAGACCATTTGGGAGTTTATTTGGATAGGCTTGGGAACTTTTTTAGCCTTGTTTTTGGTAACCAACTGGGGTGGCGATTTTTGAGGCAGAGCCAAGTGGGGAAGAGGGGATAGGCACAACAATTCTTCCCATAACAATTATCCTATAATACTGGATCCGAATTGTGAAAACTATAGGACTATTTTCACATTTGGCAGTTGTAAAATAAGGTTGCTATTAATACCTGGATTAATATATATTCCCCACAAATGGGTAAAACTTTTATCATTTGTGGAAAAACCAATTTGACAGCCTCGCTTTCTTGAAAGTGGAGTCTTGGTATTACTGGTTCCGAATGGGTATTTTTCCAGCAAGATTACCGTTATGGATTCTCTAGGAGCTGTAATGCCTTTAATTGATTAGTGATTAGACTTTCTTCTCTAGTGGGCCTATCTCTTAGAAATCGTTAGTGTCGTACAATGTTTCTTTTACGACGCGGTGAAAAACAGGCTAGAGGGGAGCCCAAAATTACTGATTTTTAATATTTCATTCATAATTCACCTTGTGTAAGTGGTTTTTAATAAACATAGACAAAAACTGCTCTTACTTTGCCCGGTTTTTAATTGTTAAATCTTTGAATTTTTCATGCTCGGATCTATTATTTCTCATTTGCCAGCGGAACACCTTTCGCGGACACCCTCCAGGTGTCTTTTTCTTTCACCTGGAGGGTGGAAGGGATCCTAGAGCTGGGTCTCTTTTGACAAGTCATGCGTTACTGGGACTATAAACACCCTCCAAGGTCTTTTTTCACCACAACTCTTAGCTCTAAGTATTCCCTTGGCGTCGCACAATCTTGACAAGTGAAGTACAACAATGTAACAATGTAATAAAGCAAATAATGAGTCTTTATAAACTTATTAACAGATTTCTTGATTATCTTGAAATCGAACGTAATTGTTCACCGCTTACTATCCGCAACTATCGGCATTATTTAATGCGTTTTCGCCGCTTTTTGGAGAAAAAGTCTAACCACTCCCCTACTCTAGCCGATTTTAATCAGGAAAATATTCGGAAATTTAGGATTTTTTTAGCAAGAATAAAAACAGTTAAAGGGAGTTATTTAAAGAAGGTTACTCAGGGATATCACATAATCGCTATCCGGGCCTTTCTTCGCTGGTTGGTAAGAAATGATTATAGAGTTTTGGCGCCAGAGAAAATTGAATTGCCAAAAATTCAGGAGAGATCGGTCAAATTCCTGTCTCCAGACCAATTGAAAAGATTAATTAATCAACCCCAGATTTCTAAAATTATTGGTTTACGAGATAAGGCAATAATGGAGACATTTTTCTCAACCGGCTTGCGGGTAAGTGAATTAACAGCTTTAAATAAAGACCAGATCAATTTGAAAACTCGGGAGTTGGGAATAATTGGCAAGGGCGGTAGAGCTAGAGTAGTTTTTCTCTCCAAGCGAGCCGTTTCTTGGCTAGGAAGGTATTTAGTATCTCGAGATGATCATTACAGGCCGTTATTTATCCGCTATTCTGGGAAAAGAGATTTGGCTATGAAAGATGAGCAGATGAGATTGACAGCTAGGTCGATTCAAAGAATGGTTGAAAAATACCGGAAGAAAGCCAGAATTCCCATCAAGGCGACTCCCCATGTTTTACGCCATTCGTTTGCTACCGACTTGCTTTTTCATGGCGCCGATCTCCGTTCAGTCCAAGAGCTTTTGGGTCATAAAAATATTGCTACCACTCAAGTCTATACTCATGTAACCGACCAACGCCTTAGGGAAATCCATGAAAAGTTTCATGGCGGAAACCAGTAGTTTTAGAACTTTCTTCGGAGACAAGTCATAGCGGAAACAGCGTCAGCCTTGTTTTTAAACCTCATAAGAATTACTCCCTGGGTAGCTCGGCTTAGAATCGGTATATTTTTAGTTGGCAGTTTTATTATCTGAGCCCTTCTTGAAGTGAATACTATCTGTTCTTCCTTTTCACTGATAACGCTGGCGCAAGCAACTTTTCCTGTTTTTTGAGTAATGTTTGCTACCTTTACCCCTACCCCGCCTCGTTTTTGGAGAGGATACTTATAAACATCGCTCCTTTTACCAATTCCATTTTCCATAATTACCATTAGATGGCGAAATACCTTTCTTCTTTTATCTTCTGGCTGAGGGAGTTTTTCAGGGATGATATTGGTGCTGACTACTTCATTGTTTTCTTTAAGATTAATTCCCCTTACTCCTTGAGCTCCTCGTCCCATTGCCCGGACATTGTTTTCTGAAAATCTAATACATTTTCCTTCTTTAGTAACCAGAAACACTTGATTTTTGCCATTAGTAATTCTGGCTTCAATCAGTTCATCTTCATCTTTTAATTTTATGGCAATTAATCCGGAAGATCTTATATTTTTAAAGCTCTCTATCTTGGTTCTTTTAACTGTCCCTTTTTTAGTGGCAATAAAAATATATTTTTCTTCGTTGGTCCTCTTGGCCGATCTTTTAAGAATTGCCTGAACTTTTTCAGCTTGCTCAATATTGATTAAATTAATCACTGCTTGGCCTTTGGATTTTCTGCTTCCTTCCGGGATTTCCCAAACTCTTAATTGGAATACCCTTCCTTTATTGGTGAAGAAAAGAAGATAATCGTGGGTTGAGCAAGCAATTAAATGTTCGATTTCGTCCTCTTTTTTAGTAGTCATGCCAATAACGCCCTTGCCTCCCCGCCGCTGGGTTCGATAAGTACCACGAGGGACTCTTTTCACGTAACCTGTTTTAGTGGTAGTGACGATTGTTTCTTCGTCTGGGACTAGATCTTCCTCACTGAACTCACCTAGTCTTTGTCTGAAAACTTTAGTTCTTCTTTTATCGCCGTATTTCTCTTTAACTTCTCTTAGTTCGTCTTGGATAACCTTAATCATTGTTTCAGGCTTAGTCAGCAAAATTCTCAATTCATCTAATTTCTTTTTAATTTCCTCATATTCCGCTTCTATTTTTTGCCTCTCTAGAGCCGCCAGTCGTCTTAGTTGCATATCTAGAATTGCTCTTGCTTGAAGGTCAGTTAAGTCGAATTTATTCATTAAGTTAGTTTTGGCTGTTTCGGCATCTTTGGATTTTTTAATGGTTTCAATCACTGCGTCTAAATTATCAAGAGCGATTTTCAAACCTTCTAGAATGTGGGCCCGGAATTTTGCTTCTCGGAATTCAAAAACCGTTTTTCGTTGAATAACTTCGTGACGGTGTCTAAGGTAGAGCAATAAAAATTGGCGTAGATTCAGAGTTTGAGGAACACCGTCAACAATAGCTAGCATGTTGGCCGGGTAATTAATTTGCAGTTGGGTATATTTGTATAATTTGTTCAGGACGGATTTTGGTCTGGCAGTTCTTTTTAATTCGATCACGATCCTTATCCCGGCTCGATCAGATTCATCACGAAGGTCGGAGATGCCAATAATTTTCTTATCTTTGACAAGGCTGGCGATTTTGGCTACCAGGTTAGCTTTATTAACTTGGTAAGGTATTTCCGTGGCAATGATTCTAAATTTACCCCTTTTACTCTCCCCGATTTTTACTACTCCCCTGAGGGGAATTTTCCCCTTTCCGGTGGTGTAAATTTCAGCAATGGCCTCTTGATCAAAGATCTGACCGCCGGTAGGGAAATCCGGGCCTTTAACAAATTTCGTCAGTTCAATCGATGAGGTTTCGCTCTCAAATTCAAATTTCCAAGCGGCTAACCGCTCAACTTCAGCCGCGATTAGTTTTTCCGCTGATTTCTTTTTGTCTAAAAGTAATTTTTTAAACTCTATCTCCTTGGGCTCTTTAATCTTTTTAAGTCTCCCCTCTTCTAGCATGTAGATCAGGGCGTCGATAATCTCAGTTAGATTATGAGGTGGAATCTTAGTTGCCATACCGACAGCAATCCCGTCAGCGCCGTTTAACAGTAAGTTTGGGATTTTTGCCGGTAGAACTGTTGGTTCCTGCAAGGTGCTGTCAAAATTATCAACAAAGTCAGTTGTTTCTTTATTAATGTCCCTGAGCATCTCTTGGCTTATTTTTCCCATTCTTGCCTCTGTGTACCTCATGGCCGCCGGAGGATCATTATCAATTGAGCCAAAATTTCCCTGGCCATTAACCAAGAGGTAGCGCATCGAGAAATCTTGGGCCATTCTCACTAGAGTGTCATAAACAGCAGCATCACCATGGGGATGGTATTTACCTAAAACCTCACCGACTATTTTGGCTGATTTACTATGCCTGCCGCTTGAAGTTAAACCCATCTGGTGCATAGCATAGAGGATTCGTCGATGAGCAGGCTTCAAACCGTCACGGACATCAGGCAAAGCTCGGGCAATGATAACGCTCATGGCATAATCCAGATATGCCTTGCGCATAACCTGAGTAATTTCTGCCTTTTCTACCCTGCTTTTTTTCATGTTTAAATTTTGATTAAATGTCTATTGTTGCCATTTTGGCGTGGGTTTGGATAAAGTGACGCCTGGGTGGTACTTCTGGACCCATTAAAATAGTGAAAGCTTCATCAGCCCTTTGGGCGTCTTCAATGGTTAGTTGTTTAAGAATCCTGTTTTTAGGATTCATAGTTGTTTTCCAGAGTTGTTCCGGGTTCATTTCTCCCAAACCCTTGTATCTTTGAAGAATAATAGAGCCCTTTTGTTTCTTTAATTCCCGGATAGTCTCATCTTTTTCTTCTTCAGTGTAAGCGTATCTTATGTTTTTACCGAGAGATATTTTGTAAAGGGGCGGCTGGGCCAAGTAAAGATAGCCTCCCTCTACAATTTGAGGTAAGTGGCGGTAAAAGAAGGTTAAGAGCAGGGTGGCAATATGGGCGCCATCAACATCAGCATCAGTCATAATGATAATTTGGTGATAGCGTAGTTTTTTAATATCAATTGTTTCGCCGATGCCTATACCTAAAGCAATCACCAGATCCTTTAATTCGGCAAATTCGATGATCTTGTCCAGCCGGGCTTTTTCAGTATTGAGGATTTTGCCCCTGAGAGGCAAAATGGCTTGGAATTTTCGGTCTCTTCCTTGTTTAGCTGAGCCGCCGGCTGAGGGACCCTCAACAATATAAAGCTCTGAATTTTTGGGATCTTGCGATTGACAGTCAGCTAATTTTCCCGGCAGACCGAGAGAATCAAAAATGCCTTTTCGGGTGACTGCTTCTCTGGCCGCTTTGGCCGCTCTCCTGGCTTTAACAGTCAGGAGAATTTTGGACAGAATTATTTTCGCATCAGCAGGATGTTCTTCAAAATAAGTATCCAGACCCTGTTTGACAATTTTAGCAACCAGCGGTTTGACTTCACTGTTGCCTAATTTGGCCTTAGTTTGGCCTTCAAACTGGAGATTTTTTGAAGACATTTTAAGCGAAATAATAGTCGTCAACCCCTCTAAGGTGTCATTTCCGGTTATCTCACCATTTTTGCCATCTTTTAAAGCGTCAATTTTCTGAGCGTAGTCTTTAATTGATTTGGTTAGGGCAGTTTTGAAACCGGCTACATGAGTACCCCCCTCTCTGGTTTTGATGATGTTGACGAAAGAAATAAGATTCTCTCTTGTAGTTTCGTTGTACTGAATTACCACTTCGAGATTTTTCCCTTCTTCATCTCCCTGAATATAGATCGGCGGGTGAAAAACATTTTTGTTTTTATTGAGGTTCTTGACTAAAGAAACAAGGCCCCCCTCAAAACAGAAATGATATTCATTGTTGTCAATTTCATTGTAGAAGTGGAAAAAAAGACCCGAAACTAAATAAGCTCGGTCTCGCAGAGACTTTTTGATAAGCCCTGAGTCGAATTCTGTTGTTTCTTTGAAGATTACAGGATCGGGTTTAAATGTAGTTATTGATCCGGTACCACCCGGAGGGATTAACTCCTCCAGCTTTTTAGTTTTAGTTTTTCTAATTGTGGTCACATTTCCCTTTGCTTTGCCTCTGGCGTATTCTTGGCTGTATATTTTGCCATTCCTTCTTACTTCCATCCTTAACCATTCTGATAAGGCGTTGACAACGCTTGAGCCCACCCCATGGAGACCGCCGGATACTTTGTAGGCTTTTCCTTCAAATTTACCTCCGGCATGAAGTTTGGTCATAAGAATTTCTAGAGCAGACTTGCCGTATTTGGGCATAATATCTACCGGGAATCCCCTGCCGTCATCAGCTACAGTAGCTGAACCATCTTTATGAAGGATAACCCAGATGTTGTCGGCAAAACCTGCCAAGGCTTCGTCAATTGAATTATCGACTATTTCATAAAGACAATGGTGGAGGCCATAGGAACTGGTAGAGCCAATATACATGGCTGGCCGCTTTCGAACCGGAGCTAACCCCTCCAGAACAATTATTTGTTTACCTGTGTATTTGTCTGCCGCTTTGGCGGACTTACTCTTTTTTGCCATTGTTTTTAATTTTTGGAGCAAAAAATAAGCGGATTTCTCCGCAAAAATTCCACTTATATTGTTATGCTAAATATAATTATAGAGGAATACACACCTAGGTTCAAGAGCAGTATTTTTCCAATCTTTCCAACCAATTGTAGAGAATTGCTGAAGCGGCAACGAGCACATTGAGAGACCTATTGACGCCTAGTAGGGGCACTTCTATGACTTTGTTTGCTTCTTTAAGAACCTCTTGGGAAACACCATTGGTTTCATGGCCCACCACCAAGGCTATTGGCGTCTTTAATTTTAATTTTGCGTAATTGATACTCTTTTTTGTTTGCTCGGCAGCAGCAACAAAACAGCCTTCTTTTTTAAGATTCCTTACTAGCTTGACAGCAGACTTATGGTGCTGCCATGACACCCAGCGCCAAGTGCCTATCGAAGCCCGGTGGATTTTAACGTTTGGAGGAGTAACTGTTTTTCCACAAAGATAGATTTTTTCAGCGGCAATAGCATCGGCCAGGCGGAAAAAAGAGCCAATATTAAAGGTATCCAAAACATTATCAAGGATGATTGATATAGGTTGGTGTTTTACCTTTTTAAGATCCTCTTGGGTTGGCTGACTGACTCGAAGTTGTTTAGCGTTTAATCGCATGAGCCTGCGCTGCCCAGATCGCTTTCTCTGGATAATTCAGTTTTGCATTCTTTTGGCGCTTTCTCGAAAGCGGCGCAAACAGCTTGTTTAAATGCCTCGGGTGAGCGGTATTTTTCTTGCTGAAAGATTTCTCCGCCTATTTTCATGGTTGCTTTTCCTTCCCGGTCATAAGCGCTTTCTGGCGGGTAAGGCTTATCATTGACAAAAATACTTGGCGAACCGGAAACGTTAAATTGCTCGGTTATGGCAATTTCTTTATCTAAAATTTCAATGGCTTTTTTGTTAAAGCATTCTTGAACTTTATTTTCATCAATATTTGCCTCCTTGGCTTGAGCTTGCCAACAAGAATCAATTTCTTCCAGCGGACAGTTGCTGTTAACTAGAGAAATAAATTGCCACCATTTATTTTTGTCATCGGTTAAGTTCCAAGCGCAGATTTCTCGGATTCCCTGGTTTAATTCTTTTTTACCGTGAAGCGAACAATAGTAACTCCCTTCAGCGCTGGCCAAGCAATCACTTGATTTTTTTTCAAAGCATTCATCTTCTGAAGAGTATAGTCTTTCTTGGCAAGCTTTTGAGTCAGGAAAATATCCTTGACTGACATACTGCTGGCAAAGTTCTTCGCTGTAAACTTCTGATTGGCACATTTGTTGGAGCTGCTTATCAGTGCGTTTGTCAAAGATATAGTGCGGTTCCCATTCTACCTTGTTTCCTAACAGTTCTGCTACTGGTTTTAGTCCCGCTTCTGCCTGGTTGCCAAAAGGACAATGACTCATGACAAAGAACTTTAAGTTAGGTTTTTTCCGACTTTCCGGAGTGAATTCAACCGTATTTTCATCTTTAACTTCGGTTTTAACACCAGCCACCTTGTCCTTTAAAGCTGATTTTTTACCCCAGATACTGCCGGCAAAAAAAACGGCAATAATTATCAAAACCAAAATTAGAAAATTGCTATTTGTTTTTCCTTTCACCTTTTTGTTCATCGATTATTTTAATGGCATCAACAGGACAGTTTTCCTTAGCTATTTTAACCTCTTCGCTAACCAATGATGATTGAGAGACAACTTTCACCTCTCCTGATTTTTGATCAAGAACAAACGCGCCGGGAGCCATGACTGTGCAGGCTCCGCATTTGAGGCAAAGATCAGGATCTATAACTACCCTCATTGTCAACGCTCAATTATCTTTGATTAATCTGTTTTTGTCAAGGAAGAGACGGAGGTTAAGAAAGACAATTATTGATTTTCCAAAAGCGCCGCTAGTGGAAGTAAGGATGAAAAGAGCTAACGGAAGAAGGATAATTGGCAGTATTTTTAAAACTTCTTTTTTAGGGAATAGCCAATTAATTTCCAGGATGAAAAGCCCAATAATTGCTCCAGCCGGCATAAGGATAAAATTTAACCAATTAGATTGAGCAAGAAAGAGGAAAAGTTCCCAGATTGCAGCCACTACTAAATAAGCAATCCATTCAGAGCTTAGTTTTTTAGGTAAAAATTTCATCTTAAGTTTTAGTTGTTATTTTTTCTAGAAAATCTAAGCCATTTTTTGCTTTTCCGCTGTTAAAGTGTTTTCTGGCTGGCTCAAGCTTGGTGATTAACCACTCGGCAACTGCATTTTTAAGATCAGCTGGATGTAAATTACCTTTTTTATAATCTTCTTTTATTTCTTTAATTGTTTGATATTTTTTATTCCCGCCAAATTTCGCTGGCCGTTTGATTTCTAACCCCGCCTGTCTCGCCGAGTCAAGGCGGGCCTGTCCCCAAAAAATTAAACATTCAGACCAATTAATAATTGGGTTAAATTCCGTTTCTCTGGGTGGGCAAAAGGCTTTAGTGATTTTTCGGCGGATTTCATTAGGTGAATCATGAACAAATATAGCCGAGTCTGGTTTTGACTTACTCATTTTTAAATCAGTGGCCAATTCATCCCCTTTTTGCTTATCAGTTTTTTTTGGTCCCTCTAAGCCAGCAATAGTCTTATGGTGAATTGCTACCGGAGCAATTACCTCTCCTTTTTTATTTTTTAAAGGATTGATGGTTAGTTTTTTAGCTACTTCTCTAGCAATCACATGAGCTTTTCTTTGATCAATGCCCGCATGAGCGATGTTCACGCCAAGAGTGAAAATATCCGCCACTTGGAGCGGCGGATAAAACAAAGTGGCCATATCTACGTCCCGGTCCATTTTCTTACCCATAATTGAGATTGACCTTAAGTTTCGGGACAAGGTGAGGTGTTTTCCTACTTCCATAAAGGTTTCCCAATGGACTAAATTATTCTTGTATAAATCGGCCCCCATCACAAACCGCAAATTACTTTCCCTAATTTCTTTTTCAACATCAATCTTAAAGCACTTCAGGGAGGCAATTAGTCCTTCTTTAAAATAACCCTCGCTTGCCCTTCTGATATTATCCCAGCTCCTTCCCAATTTATTGTTTAAATAAGAGTGAAAATCAGCTAAAAAGAGAGTGCATTTAACTCCAGCTCGGAGAAAATCAGCTACTTTGCCCATGGACATCAATCCCGTCCCCAAATGCACTTTGCCCGAGATCTCAAAACCAATATAGTGTTTCAGTTTTGTCCCAGAAGTAATTAGGTTTTTTAAATCCTCTTTAGTTAAAACCTCTTCAGTGTTTCTGGTAATTAAAGATAGTTTTTCTTCTATATTGTTTATGCTTTTAGTTTTTTCTACTTTGCTTTTTTTGGTCACATCGACTGTTTGGAAAGAACCAATTATTTTAAGGGCGTCGTTCTTCTTTATAGCGATTCCTTTGTAAATATTACCTGCGCCCATATTCCAATTTTCCATTTCCAAAACCGATTTGTCAATTAAAATTGGCACGTCAAGATCAAGGGGGCAGACACAGCCGGGTAAAAAACCGGTTTCTTTTTCTAAAACCTCAGGGCTAACAATACTCCATTTATCAACAATTGCTTTCAGGGCCAGTTGGTCAATTTGGTTTGTTCCTTTAAGAATGACCGCTTTAATTCCCTTTTTAGTCTTAACAACAATAGTTTTAACTGCTTCTTCAGGAATATAATTTCCCTTAATAGAAGTATCTTTCTGTCTCGTTGAAACAGTCTTATCAGTAAAACTTATTTCCTCAAAAGGGATTGACAACTTTTTGATTTTTTCAGAGATTTTTTCAAATGTTTTTACTTTTTTCATCGATTTCTCTTTAAATAATAACAGATTTCCAAATTTTTTCTAAAAAGTAGACAATTGTCAAGTTAATTGTCAAGTTTTTTGTAAATCTTGTCAACGCTGGAGTTGACACCTGTAGTAACACCGGGAAAAATGATACGTGATACATTTATCCATTTTCCTTTTCCACCGCTTTATTCACCTGTAATTACTGAAAGTTTGTTTTGTTTGATTTAAGAGATTTAGCTTCCAATAAAACTTTGTTGACATGTTTATTTTTGTTGCTATAATAATGTTAACTTATAGGTTGTAAAACAATTTTAATTTTATGGTTAATGAAAACTTAAGTTGTCGTCAGCAATTAGGATTAGAGATTTTGCAGCAAGCAAGAACAGGACATCGTGCTACCCAAAGATTGTTGGGCGGAGGGCATTCTAGAGAGGATAAGAAAGTACTTGTGGAAAGAATAGTTTATGGAAAACTGGCAGATGAACCGCCATTTTCCTTACCCGATGCTCACAAAGGAGAAAGCCTTTCTTCTATGCTTGCTAGAAGAGCTGGTCGTGAGGTCGAGCAATTAGCTTTTTTTCCAGCGAGAGGTGCGGGAGCAATAGCTGCCTTAAGAGGGAAAAGAGAGTTGTATTTAGGTAAAAGGGCGAGGCGTATTTTTAGGGTAAATGCTGCAGGCTATCCCGAGAGATAAACAAAAGTAATATCTTTCGATTTATTAACACTATTGATCTGTCCATGCAGCTATTTCAAAAAATAATAGCTTGATTTTGTCGAACCCTTTTTGTCTAAAAATCCTTTTTCAACCAAAGAACTGAGTAGGCTGTGAGCCTGTTGGCGGGAGACTTTTAATTTTTGGCCAAGATAATTAGAAGTGACCCTTTCCATTTCCCTAACAATAGTTAAGACTTTTTTCTCCTGGTTAGTGAGTTGTTTTTGAAAACTGAGTTTTTCAAGAGCTGTTTTGACTTTACTTAAAGCGCTCTGCATTGAATATTTAACGCCTTCGCTAAAATATTCCAGCCACTCTGTTTTATCTCCTTTATCAGCAGAGTGGAGCTTATCAAAATAAAGATAGCGGTCAATGTCGTAATAATCGTCTAAAACAAAATATTTATTAATTAAGTAGTTATTTTTTAAAAAAATCAAAGTGGTTAGCAGACGGCAAGTTCGTCCGTTGCCGTCAACAAAGGGATGAAGATAAACAAAATGGTGATGGAAAATTCCTGCTTTTAAAACCACAGATAGATTATCCGAGGCTTTGGTCCAGTCAAAAAGTTTTTTAAGATAGTTTTCAATTTCTTCTTTTTTGTGGTAAGGAGGCCGATGTTTGATTCTAAAAGTAGAAGTGTTTTTTTCCTTAGCATATCTGCCGACGGCTACTCTTTCACTTCTGACCTTACCGGCAATTTGGTTGTTGACTCCCTCTAACACCTGTTTGTGGATTGCTTTCATTAAAGAAATTGATGGAGACTTGTCAAGATGATTTTCTAGATTCTCAAGAGCAGAAAAATAATTTACTATTTCTTTTTCATCTCGATTAACCGGAACGCGGTTGTCCAACAGTAGGTTAGTCACCTCTGGCAGGGTTAAAGGATTGCCCTCAATGCTGTTGGAAATATAAGTGGATTGGAGAAGGTTGTCCCTTTTTAAGTTGATTTCCAATTCTTTGGGGATTCTGAGAGCCATCAGTTGACCATAAAAACGCTCTGTCTCCAAAATTATTTTAAGCAGTTCGGGGGTTAATTTGTACTTTGGTTTGAACATAAATTAATTGTAAACTAAAAGGGAATAATTGTAAAGTTTTTTGTCAAGCCAATTGTCAAGTGGCTTAACTGCTGGCTCACCATTCCTTTCCGAAAATAACAACCCCTCGAGGGTAAAAAATAAGAGAAGTTTTGATTGAGTCAAAAGGTTTTTTAAAATATTGACCGTCAGCAAAACTATAAGGATTATCATAAAGATAGGGGAAGAAAACTATCTCTGATTGATAATTTTGATTAAAGAGCTTTTGGGCAACAATATCAGCAACAACACTATGGGAGAACCAGCCTAAGTCTAAGGATTGATTTTCAGCCAGTTTGAGACCAATTATTTTTCCTTTTGAATCTTTTACTAAACTTTTTTCATAAGTCCTGCGATAATTTTCCTTTAAAATAGGAATTAGTTCTTCTAGGTATTTTGATTTAAGATTGGTAATGGCCGGATAAAGAAGGCCGGTAATAATAGTATGACTTTCTTCTTTCACAAACTGAGGGTCCAAAGACAAAGGAATTAAACCATGGTTTTGGTACGCTTCTTTAAGACTTTGAGTTATTAATTGAGCTTGCTTGCCACTTTTCTCCTTGAGATCGTGATTATTGAGAAATTGAGACATTTCCTCGACTGTTAAGTAAGCGGCCAATTGTTTTAAGGCTAGATAGCTGTTGTCAGGACCTTCTTTTAAAGCCAAATTGCCATCATTATCATAGGTGGTAATGCCGATATCTTTGTCGGCGATTCCATTGTTGTTGCTATCTCGGGCAATTAAAGAATCAACAAGATTATTTATTAGAGGCAGCAAATTATCGAGAAACTGATTATCGTTGCTTTTTTTCCAATACCAGTAAGTTAAAAGAATGAAATTAGCATTTTCTTCAACAGGCATGATGGAAGTTTTATTTCTTTCCTCATCCCCCTTTTTAGTGAAAGTATAAGCTTGGGAGCCAGCAATCCGAAAGCGCCTACCCAAGTCATGAGGGATTACTATCCCCTTCTCATCCTTTTTGGCGTGTTTTTTCCAGGATTCAAGCTCTAGTTTAATTACCCAGGGAAAATATTTCCCTTCAAAAAGGGCATAATCGTAAGCAACATCAACAGTATTAAGATACTTAAACTCCCCTTCCCAAACGTAATATTCTAATTCATTCTTTTTCTTTGGCTCATAGACTAACCAAGTGTTGCTTAAATAAGAATGAAAAGTTTGGGCCAAAAGCCATTTTTGTTGAGGAGAAAGAGACGAAGTTAAAACCATTTTTTCAAAATCTTCACTTTTTTTCCTGATTTCTTTTTCATTTAAAAAAGCAAAGTCAATTACCTCATCAATATCATCAAACCAACGATTGTAGGCAAATATTAATTTTCTTTCTTTCTCTGAGCTAGCGTCAATCAGTATTTCTTTATCTAAGAATCCAGCGTAGACTAAAGTTTTTGTTTGGGAACTTAGTGGAGCTAATTTTACTTTCCAACTGGCACCAGTCAATTTGTTACCAGTAATTGCCTTCACTCCTGGATCTTTAGCCCAGCTTAAAGCTCTTATTCCGTCACTTCTCACTTGATCGTTTAGGTAAATGGTCTCATAATGTTTTCGCTGCTTAACTTCCTGATAATTAGTTAAAAGAAAGTCAATTACTACTTCTTCCTCGGAATCGCTCCTGTTGACTAGGGAAAGATCAAGATAAAAAAATGGAGCGCTATTTATTTGGTTAGTTCTACTTTCAGCTGAATCACTTGGTGAAAAAGGAGAAATAATATCTAAGAGAAAATCAAGATGATTATTTTTAAAGACAGTTTTCTGGCTGGTCAAACCTAGGTTAACAGACTGGGTCGTAAAATTTCCGTTGGGTAGGAGAGGAAAAATCTGCTCTTCTTGATTACCCCGTTTGATTCTTATGACTAAATGAGTATTTCTGTCTTCTAAAGTGCCTAGGACGCTAGAGGTAACTTCTTGTTGGGAAAAGTACCAATTAAAGCTGAACCGGGATCCAAATCTGGAATTGACTACTGTGAGACAGTGGGGAAAAGTAATTAATTGTCCATCTTCGATTTTCCAGCCAGAGGGATCAATTCTTTGCTGACAGGTAGTAACATTGGGCTTGGATTGGGAAAAAGGTATTGAGGTGTAAGGCATGTACTGACTTAATTTTTTGTATTTTATGATGAAGATAAAGGAAAGTAATAAAGAGACAAAGGTGGTGAAAAGCAAAATTAGAGAGGCTTTCTGAAGTATTTTTTTTCTTGAGGGCAAAATTTTTATTGTCACTGTGAGGATAGTAATCTTTTTTGAAAAGAAAAACCACCTCGTATGGGCAGAGTTGGTGATTTTGTTCTGGTATAATTTTAGTGATGATGAATAAAAAAAATATTTTTATTGGAGTAGCCTGGCCTTATGTAAATGGCGAACTTCATGTGGGTCATTTAGCGGGATATTTAATTCCGGCTGATATTTGCGCTCGTTTTCATAGGTATATTGGCAACAATGTTTTGATGGTTTCCGGATCTGATTGCTATGGCACGCCGATTACGGTTGAGGCTGAGGAGAAAAGTATTTCCCCGAAAAAAGTTGTTGATTTATATCATCCTAAACATAAGGCTCTTTTCGAACTTTATAAACTTTCTTTTGATATTTACACCAAAACCACTACCAAAAACCACCAAAAAGTAGTCCATGAGGTATTTGCCAGGTTGGCTAAAAACGGCTATCTTTTTAAAAAGAGATCCCGCCAATATTTTTCTCCGGATGAAAATCGGTTTCTTCCCGACAGATATGTGGAAGGAGTTTGCCCTTTTTGCAAATCTGGCGAGGCGCGGGGCGACCAGTGCGACGGTTGCGGCAAAGTGTTGGAGCAGGGTGAGTTAATTGACCCGAAAAGTAAACTTACTGATCAACGATTGATACTGAAAGAAACAGAACATTATTACTTTGACCTTCCAAAATTAGAATCTTTTCTTAAAAGATATGTTAGCGATAAAGGACCTCATTGGCGGAATTGGGTTTTAAAAGAAACATTGGGGTGGCTTAAAAAAGGCCTTAGGGCAAGGTGCGTTACCAGAGATTTGGATTGGGGGATAAAAATCCCTGTTGAAAAGCTGTCAAAGAATTTACGGATAGAAGGAGCGGAAAATAAGAGGATTTATGTTTGGTTTGAGGCGGTAATTGGCTATCTTTCTGCCTCAATCGAGTGGGCCAAAGGCACTGATAAATGGAGAGATTTTTGGTATTCGAAACAATCAGCCACTCATTATTATTTTATGGGCAAGGATAATTTGGCTTTCCATACTCTTTTTTGGCCAGCCCAGCTTTACGGAGCTTACAAGAATATCCATTTGCCTGATTTTCCGGTAATTAATCATTTTCTTAACTTAGAGGGATGCAAGTTTTCTAAAAGCCGCAATGTTATTGTTGACTCGAATTATATTGGGAAAAAATATGGTGTTGATCCGGTTAGGTTTTATATTAGCTTGATCTTTCCCGAGACTTCAGATGCTTCTTTTTCCTGGGCGCATTTTGTCGAGATAAACAATAATGTTTTAATAGCCGATCTTGGCAACTTTATAAACAGGGTCCTGAAACTATCAAGCGAATTGGGCGGTTTTTCAAATAAGGACATAGAAAAAAGCGTGAGCGCTAAAATAGAAAAGTTGATTCAAAAGGCAAGGGACCATGCTTTGAATTGTGAATTTAAATCTTTTTCTCAGACACTTATTGATATTGCCTCATTTGGCAATAAATATTTAAATCAAAAATCTCCCTGGAGCTTGGAAAAGAATTCAAAAGAGTTTAAAAAAGTAATGACAAATGCTTTGTTAATTATTCTCGCTATTAACTTAGTTTCCGAGCCTTTAATGCCGGAAACAAATTATAAGTTAGCCAAAATGCTTAATATTAAAATTAAAACTTGGCCCGCCGAGAAAATAATTAAGTATTTAACAAACTTTTTGCCTGAAGTTAAAATTGTTTCTCCCAAGCCATTATTTAAAAAAATTGACCCTGAAATTATCGAGAAGGAGAGGGCAAAAATTAATATTTGAACGAAAACTTATTCTAACCCTGCCCCGAAGTTTACTCTGTATCTTATGTGACTCGGGACTAATTATTTTTATGCGCGCCTGATTTTCAGGAAAGGAAATTTAATCGTTTTCGTATTCCCATGAAACGATGTTTAATTTGGGCCAGACACTCTTCCACCTCTTACATTTTTTTTCATAAACAAATCTGGTATTGCAACTTTATTTGTCCGTACGGTCAAACTTAATAAGTCAGTGAGGCCGTGAGAAATCATGATTACGTTTTTGTTTTTTTCAAACTTGTGAATTTGT
This sequence comes from uncultured Gammaproteobacteria bacterium, assembly GCA_964428655.1. Taxonomy (GTDB): domain Bacteria; phylum Patescibacteriota; class Microgenomatia; order UBA12405; family JAHJSD01; genus CAYRYE01. Next base: position 26,519 of record CAYRYE010000002.1, on the reverse strand, counting down.
TGGAAAATTTCATATTCAGCCTTGGCATCAATGGCTGATGTTGTGCTCACACCGTTTCGCGGGGTTCGCTTCTTGCTCCGGCTCGGCTTCAGCCGAAGCCTTCCGCAGTTAAATACTTTAATACTTGTCCGTAGCTACAATCATGTGCGGAGTTGTTAATTTCCCTTCTTTCATCATTTTTTGAGACATGTTCCACAACAATCCATCAACCTCGAATTCAAATATGTTTAAAGTTTCAGCGAGTCGTTTGCCAATGGTTACCACTGCGGCTCTAAGAGCCAGCTCTTCCCTACTATTTGACCCTATTTGTTTTTCAGCTTCAAGTTTACGACTTAAATCAGAATTCAACTTAACCACTCCAAGATTATAAAAAACCTGCGGGATCCTGTAATCCGCCATACAAGTGAGGGTCTCAACGCTTTCTATTTTACCTTCACCTCTGCGTTTCAAAATGTTATCTATTCTGCGAACTGTGACCTGGGCTCTTTTTAAAAACTCGTCTTTAAAATACCCACTATCTATCAAGTTCTGGAGGATTAAAACAGTGTCATAGGCAGTAGACTCTAAAAACATCTGTATTGTTCTGTAACCTTTGCTTATTAAATAGCGGGCAAAATTCCTTAATCTTTCACCTCTTTCTTCACTTAAATAAAGATTGTTTCCCTTATTTAACTGAGCCAGCTTTTTCCAATTCTCCTGAGAGATATTTGAGACTTCATCCAAATTATTCCAATCAATATCTGATTCTGCCAAAGCGGAAAATAGGCCCGTGGATCTTTTAATAATGTTGCCATTTTGTGAAATGTACCGATATTCTTTACCAGTAAGTGGGTCCTTGAAACAAAAGTTAACGATGTTAAAAAAAACTTGAAGTCCCAACTCTGTTTTTAGATTTAGGTCATTTTTAGCAAATGCGTCCGAATTATCTCCTGCTTTTTTTTGAAAAGTCAGTAGTTCATCAACAAGAACTTTCTCTATTAGGTTAACGTCAATCGTAAGTAAGTCTTTAGACATTTCAATAGTCTCCTGAGCCATTTTTCTTATTTGATCAGTGAGAATTGTTTTGTGTTTTGATGACATTACTCGCGCAAAATTTATCTATTAGACCACACTAGCTGTTTTTTACAAAACAAATCTTTTGCCATTTGATAATAGTATCCTGCGGTATAAAATCTATTTATAAAAAGCATATACAGCGCCGGCAAATATCCTTGACTTTTGAAAGTGCTCCAAAAAGATCTTGGTACGTCGGTGAGCCTGATGTTTAGCGATTTAGCGATTGCTCCTCCAATTCCATACCTAAAAGTACTTCTTAAATCTGTTTTTAGATCCAATGCTCCATGGTGTATTACACCGCCAGGAACAGGACGGATTTTGATGCCGGCAATCCTTAGCCTGTTATCTAAATCGGCATCCTCTCTCCATATAAGCTTTTTATTAAAGAAGTAGCCTCCGGTTTTATCCACGATTTTTTTAGATAAAGCAAGGGGAGGCTTGTAAGCAGTAAGCATTTCAGCAGTATTGTGTTGACGTGACTTGGCAATTATTTTGCTAATTAAATTCCCTGAGTCATCAAAAATAACTTTTCCTTTAAAGACTTCTTTTTCTGGACTTCCCTTAATCATAGATTGATAAAAATTAGCGATGGCCCCATTTTCAAATAAGCAATCTGAATCCATGAATAAAACCCAGTCATTTGTTGTTGCCCACACTCCTTTCTCCAGTGCCCAGCGCGAATTTTTTTTATTTAGTACAATATAGACAGTATGAATGAAAGAAGTAAAGAAAAACCAATAAGTGAAGAGGTCTTAAGCCACCATCGCGAGTTTAGCGCTTTCACTCATCCTGGGCCATTTCAGGAAGATTTGAAAAGGCTACCAGATGATGTTAGAGAAATAGGGCGACTGGTCAGGGCCCAACTAATACCTGTTGCCATTGTCCAAATGGGAAACACAAGTTCTAATTCGGATCTAAGATATGGCGATATGAGCAAGCTTCCTTGGTATCGACAGCGAGAAGATGATAATTTCCCTACGGTTGCGGCGATGTTGGCCGAACTATATAGACGAGACAACAGAGGTCTTGTTGCTGGCCGATCAGAAAAAGACCGGCTGGTAGTTACCTGCCGGTTTACTTCAATTCTAATGGCCTCAATCTTAAAATCAAAAGGAATTCCTGCTCGGGTTCGCTCCGGATTTGCCCCTTATTTTGAAATTTATGGTCAAGATAAAAGTGTTGATCATTGGGTAAATGAATATTGGGACAAAGTTGGAAAAAAGTGGGTTTTAATCGATGTTGATGCCAGCCTCGAACCTTACTTAAAATTTGATCCCTACGATATTCCAAAAGAGGCTTTTGACTTTCCGGCTAATGTTTGGCTGGCAGCTCGTCAAGGAGAAATCGATGCAAGCCGATTTTGGAATCAGGCAGGGTGGGGTGGATTACCGGCAATTTCCGAAGCCTTTTTTTACGATTTTCATTCTCTTATGGGTAATGAAATAATTTATCAGCACTATCCTAAATACGGGTATGGCCAATTCGATCAATTGACCAAGCAACAATTAGAAGAATTAGATAACCTTGCGAGATTAATGCAGGAGTCAGATAGAAATCACGCCGATTTAAGGGAAATATGGGAAACCGAAAAGAAGTTTAGAATTCTAAAAGGCGGTACAATCCAATAGAGGGGTTACTTTAAAAAGTCTCAACTGGTCCAGGGGGTAGGATTCGAACCTACGTAGGGATAACCCGCGAGTTTTACAGACTCGTGCGTTTGACCACTCCGCCACCCCTGGTTCTTCTTGGGATTTGATATGTAGTATATAGTATTTAAGCTTAATTTAGCAAGAAATTGTTTTAAAGTGGAATGCCCGAATCATAATTTATTTCTTTTCACATAAACTTCACTTGGATATCAAAAGCAATACATTTTCCAGGTGTACCAAAGGCGCGCCATCGAATTTTGGTTGTTCAAGCATAAGAACTATTCTGCGCTGACTTCATGTTGCTGACCGCAGTGAGGGCAAGTTACCATTTTCTTTGGTTCAGCGGTAGAGCCAGCAAAGGTTGACTCTGGTTGTTCAACTGTCGATTGAGCTGGCTCTTCTAATGGGGTTGTTTCCGGAGCCGTTGGTTTTGCTCCGCTCATTGCTGGGGTTGTTGGTTCTGTTATTCCTGCTGTTGGCGCAGCTGGCTGAACTGGTTGCTGGTCATCATCATTGTTAATTGGTTGATCCATTCAGTTTCACCCCCTCTCAATCCTTTTGGAAAAATAAAGTAATAGATACAATATAAACAAAAAATAACAAGAAATACAAGACGTGCTTTTATTCGTATCTCAGCGCTTCAACCGGCGAGAGTTTGCTAGCTTTTCTGGCAGGAGCAATGCCGAAAATAATGCCTACTGCGCTTGAAACCAACAAAGCCAAGACTATTGACCACGGAGTAACACTTGATGGGAAAAAGCGGCTGATAATTTTGGCGGTTAGGAGGGCCAGAAGAAATCCAACTGTTCCGCCGATAACACTTAATATTACCGATTCAGATAAAAATTGGGTTAAAATGTTAGCATTATTGGCGCCAACAGCTTTTCTCAAACCAATTTCCCTTGTGCGTTCTTTTACTGAAACCAGCATTACATTCATAATGCCAACCCCGCCGACTATTAAAGATATTGCCGCTATACCCGACAATGCGGCGGTAAAGATATTAAGAATGTTGTCAATGGTACTGAGCAATTCCGATTGATCAACAACGGAAAAATCATCCTTATCATAGTTTTTTTCAAGCACAGTCTGGATCTCTTTTTTTAATGAATCTATGTCTTCTTGGCTTTTTGCGCTGACAAGAATGAAATTAAATTTTTTCTCATTTGTTAGCCGCCACATTGCTTTATAGGGAATATAAACTTTGTTGTCGTAATCGGCGCCCAGCGCGCCGCCGCCTCCCTTTTTGATAATACTACCGATGACGGTAAATATTTTATCCTCGATTTTTATTTTTTTTCCTACCGGATCCTGATTGCCAAAGAGTTCGTCTTTAACTTTCCAACCAATGACAACGATTCGCCTCCCCCTCTCTTCTTCTGCAGAGGTAAAAAATCTCCCAAATTCCGCAGTTAGACCGCTGGAATTTTCCATTTCTTTTGTAGTGCCAAGGATTTCGGTAAAGGTCTCATCTTTTTTATAGCTGACAATGGTGGACTTGTTGGCCGTTGGGACAACATCTTTAGCGAGTTTAATCCTTTTTAGTTCTTTAAGATCTTTTTCTTCAAAGGTAATCATGGCTGGGGGACCAAAACTTCCCCCTCCTTGTATATGTGATTGATTCATTGGCATAACAAATACAACATTAGAGCCTAGACTCTCAAATTGTTCGTTAATATGGTTTTTTAGTCCATTGCCAATGGCAATTAAGACAATGACTGCCCAGACGCCGATAATAATCCCTAGTGCTGTCAGCGCAGACCTGGCCTTATTTTTAGCTAGGGTTTTGAAAATATATTTCCAGTTTTGAATTGACGATATGCTTTTAGCTGTCATTTTTCGCTGTCTTTAATGATCCTGCCGTCTTTCATTTTAATAATTCTTTTGGCCTTTTTGGCAATTTCTCGGTCATGACTAACGACAATTATGGTTAAACCATCCTCTTTGTTGAGCTTCTCAAGTATTTTTAGAATTTGGCTTCCGGATTTTGAATCAAGATTGCCTGTTGGTTCATCAGCCAGAATAGTTTGTGGGTTATTTATTAAGGCTCGGGCAATGGCTACCCTTTGCTGCTGGCCTCCGGATAGTTGAGCGGGAGTGTGGCTGGATCTGTCACTAAGGTTTAGTTTTTTTAAAATTTGCAACGCCCGTTGATAGGGTTTTTCCGATGAGCGGTCCGGAGAGTCTTGCGGCCACTCCCGGAGTGACCCGGAATAGATTGTTGGCAAGAGGACATTTTCTAATACGCTGGTTTTGGGGAGAAGGTGAAATTGTTGAAACACAAAACCTATTTTTTGGTTTCTAAACTCGGCCAGCTTTTTGTCCGACAATTTGGAAAGATCTTTTTTATCCCAGATGATTGTTCCCTTGTCAGGACGATCAAGGCCGCCAAGGACATGAAGCAAGGTTGATTTTCCCGAACCTGAGACTCCCCTAATGGCTATAAATTCCCCTCTTGTTATTTTCATAGAAACATTGTCTAAGGCTTTAATTAGGGAATCACCCATTTGATAGATTTTAGAAACATTATGAAGCTGCAGCATAGGATTTTAATTTCCTGAATTCTTTTTAATCATTCCTTTATTTCTATCTCTCCTCTCATTCCCAGTCTGAATCGAAGATCAGTGTTTTCTGGCAGAGCGCATTTGACAGCATAATTGGGGCCGCTTTTGTCTAATATTGGCGCGAAGTCTATTGAATCAATTTGTGAGTCAAATTCTTGATCAAGATAAGCATCCAGAAGGATCTTGCCCTTTAGTCCGTTTTTTAATCTAACTACTTCTTCTTCATCAGCTTCGGCTTTAAAATAGACACTGGTCGGATCAGCAATAGTAAAAACAGCCGTGGCCGGCGTGATATTGACTCCGGCGATTGGCTGATCAATGTGGGTGACAATGCCGCTAATAGGAGTGGCAATGACGGAGTATTCTACGGCAAGTTTTTGGATTTCAAGATCTAAAACACTATTGTCTAAGTCAAACTGTGCTTTGTCCAAAATCCGCTGAATAGCGTCAGTGATTAAATGTCTGTCTTTGGTTTCTTTATAATCGTCTTGAGTTTGTTCAAAATCCCAGCGTTCATTAAGATAATCATTCATCTCTTTTTTAAATTTCTTTTCCAGTTCTCTTTTATCCAGAGAAGCAATTGCTTGGCCTTTCTTGACCTTATCTCCTTTTTTAATTCCTACCCAAACTAGTTCCCCTGAAGTTTTAAATTTTAAATCAACTTTCTTTTCTGCTTCTATGACGCCAGAGATGATTAATTCCTCTTCTTCCTCTTCTTGAGACGAAACCTGCGGCGCTGACACCTTACTGTTGTTTACAGGAAGCAGTAATCCTAATGGTAAAATTACTGCCGTTGCTGTGAGTAGAATAAAAACCTTTTTCATTAAGTTAATTTTAGCATATACGGGGGGCAGCTCATTTCTTCCCATATTTTTCTTTTAGTTCTTTTAGTTTCCACATAAAAAGGCGCGCCTTGCTTTTTATTTTTCCCGGTGGGTGATCTTTAATAAATAGCCGCGCTTGTTCCAAAATCTCTCTTGGCAGCTGTTTGGCCAGCTTGATATAGAGCGAACGATTTTTCCAGTCATTTAATTCTTCAGCCAATTCCAATCCATAAGACTGAAACTCTTTTTTAATATACTTCCGCCGCATGTCTAGTTTATCCAGGAGGTTGGCAAGGGTCTTTGATTGTCCGATTGTTTTGATCACGGTGTGGACTTGCCGGGAGTTGAACCCGGAATTCTCCGATGCGACCGGAGTGGTATGCCATTTACCTACAAGCCCGATTGTTCATATTTTACCATTAAAATAGGGCTATTTGCTCTTTTTCGCTTCCCGTCTTTTCTTCTTTTTTCCACACTTTAACCTTGCCGTAAATTCCGTCATAACCCGGGCCGATATAGATATCTCCTTTTCTGTTTTTTTCTATCCCTTCAGCAATTCTTTCTCCTAAAATTTTAGATATCGTTGAAATCGGAATTTTTGTAAGAATGTTTAACTCATTTCCAAGCTGGCCAATAGCCAAATTATATTTGTTTTTCACTTTTTGAGATTGGGGTCCGACTCCTTCGACTTCAGAAATAATTTCTCTTAATTGGATTAAAGAGATAAAGGGATGGTGAAGATTTTCCGGGTGATAAAAAATTCTTAAGCCATTGACTTCTTTTACTTTAGGATTAATTTTTTCTTTTCTAGAAAGTTTTTTAACTTGGTGCATTACACCTACCGTGAGAGGTTTACCGCAAACCGGACAGGTAGTGCCTAGTTTTTCTGAGTCTTCCGGGGAGTGGCAAACACCGCATTTGCGATGGCCGGTGTAATGATATTTTCCTTGTTCCGGGTAGAATTCAATAGTAAGAGAAACGTGAGGTTTTGATTTTAAATTTTCAGAATAAGGAGTTTTCAAAGCAGTGACAATATCTTGATAGGTGAAGTTTTTTGGCAGTTCAAAAATGGTGGCATTACGGCCTAGATTTTTAAGACTATGTGAGTCTGAACCGCTGATGATGGTTTTTGAGTCAAGCTCTTTAATCTGCCAGTTCATTAATGGATCGCTGGAGAGACCTGTTTCAATGGCCGGAATTTCCGAAGCATATTCGCCAAAACATTGATTAATAGAATCAAAGCCCGAACGCGATCCATAAAGGGAAAACCATGGGGTCCAAATATGCGCGGGAATAAAAGTTATTAAAGGGTCAATATCTTTTATCAAACCAACAAAATCATGAGCGGAGATACCAAAAATTGGCCGGCCATCAGAAAGCAAGTTGAAGTTTCGCCTAGTTAAAACTTGATTAATTTTCCCAACTACATTTAAATTTGGAGCTAAAATAATAAGGTGGATCCGGTGTTGAGGAAAAATTAAAGAAATTTCGGTGGTAAGGATAAAGCAAAGCCCGTTTTTGTTTAATTGATAGATTCCCGAACGAATTTCTTTTAGTTTTACTTTTATTTCCCGGAACCAAAGAGGATGGGTAAAATCAGTGGTGGTTAAAATGTCAATTCCTTTTTTTCTCCCCCACTCTGCCAAGTTAACCAATTCCATCTGGGGACTAACCGCTCGTGAGTATTTGGAGTGAAAATGAAGATCGGCGATAAATTTCATAAAAGTTCTACTGCCACTAGAATAAAGTAGAGCATTAATAATATTGCCCCTTCCCATCTTTCTAGTATATTTTTAGTGCGAATGAAAAGGTAAAAAATGAAGAATATCAGCAGAAAGAACAAAGTGGTAGTTAAGTATAACTGGGGTTGGGATAAAATGACTGTATTTGAGATGGTGGTAATGCCGGCGATTAAAGAGGAGTTGATAACAATTGACCCCAAAAGATCACCTAAGGCTATTTCCGATTCCTTGTTTTTGATTGCTTTTGCCTCTAAAGCTAATTCCGGCATTGAGCTTCCCAGGCCAATAATGAAAACGCCGACGATTAAGGGAGAGATGTTGAATTCAAGGGCAAGGAAGCGGGCGCTTTTGACTAATTGATGGGAAGCAAATAATAATCCTGTTAAGCCAACACTTAATCTGGCAAAAGTGGGGGCAAAGTTATTGGGTGCTTCTTTTTGATCTACGCCTTGTTTTAAGAAAGCGAAAACCCTGCCGCCTTGTTTCTTGTGATTAAGTTTCAAAGAAATCGCTTGCCAAAGAATAAAGAGGGCAAGAAGCAGAATACCATCTAGGCGACTAAGTTTGCCGTCGATCAAGAGCATCAATGGAGCGGCGCTTATTAAGAAGGCATAGTAAATGTCGTTGCTAATAACATTTTTCCCTATTTTCAGACTTCCCCCCAGGAGTGTTGCTCCGCCAATAACTATTGATAAATTGGCAATGTTGCTGCCCAAAACATTGCCCAGTGAAAGGGAGGCTTGGTTTGCCATGGCTGATTGAATGGCAATAAGTAATTCTGGCAAGGAGGTTCCCATTGCCAGAATTAAGCCTGACAGATAATAGTTATTTAGTCCTGTTGTTTTTGAGAGTTCTTTTATTGATTTTAAGACCAAAGTAGTAGAAAGAGCTAGGATAATAGAAAAAGTGATTAATAATACAAAATGAAGATACATAACTTATTGCATTTTATACAGTTTTATAATCTCATTCAAACTGGTAACGTCTTCTATCTTTTTGGCCCTAAACCGCTCCATTCTTGGGAAGCGAAGAGCATATTTACTTGAGTGGATTGGCGATTTGGTGACTTCATCAGCCTTGATTTCTACTACTATTTCTGGATTGGCCCAAACATCAGGGGCAAGCTCCTTGGGGACTTGATACTGCTTTGGTTTTTCTTTAGCTTTGATTTTGTCTGCTTTTTGACGGATTTCTTTCCACTGATTATCGGTTAAACCAGTACCAATTTTAGCAATCGTCAGGAAAGCTCTTTTCTTTGGCTCCCAAATGCCTGTTAGGAAGGCGCCAATGCCGAACTTAGATCGCTTTCCTTTGCCTCGGTAGTAGCCCAAAACCAAACAATCAACTGTATCAACCAGTTTAGATTTCATGGCCCGTTTATATTTAACCCAGGTAAAATCTCTTGCTCCGGCCTGATAAGGACTATCCAGCTTTTTCGATAAAGTGCCCTCAAACCCTTGTTTAACACATTCCTGAAAGTATTCATCGATTTCTTTTTGGTTTTTAACTATTCTCTGAGGAGTGAGATTAATTGTCCGGCCTTTTTTTTGCTTTTTAAGGATTTTTTCCAAAGCCTGCCTTCTTTCTTTAAAGGGTTTCTTTAGAAGAGATTTGCCGTTAAGATAAAGCAAATCAAAGAGGAATGCCTTCAGGGGTATTTTCTTAGCTGTTTTCTTGATATCATATTTTCTTTTTCTCTGAGCTGTTTCTTGAAATGGTAGGAATTTTCCGGTTTTTGGATCAAATCCAATTGCTTCACCATCAAAAATGGCTGATTTTACCGCTAAATCTTGGACAGCACTAGCAATATCAGGGAACATATTAGTAGTATCATCCATTCTTCTGGAAAAGATTCGAACATATGATTTCTGATCTTTAAATAATGAATCACCTTGTTCTTTAAAAAAACGGTTTTTATCTATATGTATTTGCACTCTTAGACCATCGTATTTACATTCGATGGCATGTTTTTCTAGCTTGGCGATAATTTCTTCTGAGTTGTTTAACCTTCCTGCCAAGGCGGGCCTGATGGGAATGCCGACTTGAGGAGTTATTTTTTCAATCCCTTTTACCCCTTTTTCCTTAAAGATTTTTGCCACTAGACCGATATCGGCACTGACACTGTAGGCCCTTTCTAATTTTGGCCTTAGAGTTTTATCACCGCTTTTCATCCAGGAAAGAGCATCAAGAATAGTCAGATCGGAAAAGCCCAGCCTTAGCTTTGCCATTGGGATTCTGACTATATATTTAGCGGCTAAAGGATCGAGTTTATCAATAAGCTGGGAAAACAATTTTATTTTTCTTTCCTGCGATCCCAACCCCCCTTGTTTAGCAATAGTAGCGAGTTCAGTGTAAAGCTCGCTGATCTTTAATGGTTTGGCTTTCTTTTTATTTGATAATTGATGGGCGATGTCACCCAGATCGCCTACTTTTTTAAATAACCTAAGTACCTTTTTTTTTGGTTTTTTAAAGGTATGAGCTAAAACCCGAATCATCATTTTTTCCGCTAAATTAAATTCGATTGAGCGATGGAGCGGAGCTAATTGACCTAAAACCAAATAGCATATCTTATCAATTTCTTTAACTGAGGCTTGATTAAACAGATTGGCCAAAATGACAGTGATTTCGTTTCTAGCGGCAGTTTCTTCCAGTTTAACCAGGTATTTGGTAAATTCCCTTATTTTCATGATTAGCTAACCAAACGGTAATAAGCGCCTTTAGTGCTTCCTTTTTTTTCAACAATGCCGGTCTCGATTAGCTTTCTTAAATCCCGCCAAATAGTATCGTCAGAAACCATGGGGACGATTTCTTGAGCATCAGACATGGTTAGAGCGCCGAACTGGCGCATGTGTTCAACCAATTTAATCTGTCTTTCATTGATGGGAATTTGTTTATCTCCCAGCTTTTTCTTTAAGTGAATGTCAGATGATAATTGGCGTACCTTTTCTTCGATCTTTTTGAATTCGGTGACAAGGGCGGTGGTGAGTAATTCCAGCCAGGGAGTTTGATCTTTTTGGCTGAGTTCGCCTGGTTGGAGTGAAACAGCCTGAAGGGAGTTGTAATATTCTTCGGCATGATGATCGAAATATTCCTCAAGGGCAAAGAGGCGTTTGATATTATATCCTTCTGCCATTAGAACCAAAGTTGCCATGGCTCGGGAAGTTCGACCATTGCCCTCAGTAAAGGGGTGAATGGCGACTAGAATATAGTGAGTAATGCCTGAGCGAAGGATTGAGTGAACTTGCTGGGCCGGCCGGCTGTTCAGCCAAGAGAAAAAGTCCCCGATAAGATAAGGAACTTCAACCGGAGAAGGCGGTCGGAAGAAAATTTCATCAGTGGCGCTGTTGCGAATAGTAACTTGCATTTTACGGAAGCGTCCGGTTTGTTTTTGAGGAACGATTTTCTCTACCGTCAGGCGGTGGATTTTGAGTAAATTATCTTCAGAGTAGAGATTTTCTTTTTTTTCAGGGTTAGCGACTTTTCTTTCTAAAAAATTCATTACTTCACGGTAGTTAATTACTTCTTGAATGTCTCTTTTAGCGGCTAGGACTCTTTTGCCTTCAATTACTTTGGCTACTTGGTTGAAACTCAGATCATTGCCCTCCAGTTTAGTGCCATAATGGACTGCGCGGACAATGGCGTCCTGTTGAAATTGTTTTTTATAGGCAGGGATAATGGGTGAGGCGTCAATAATCGCCCTAGACCCCTCAACTCGGGAAATATTTTGAAGGATTTTGCTGGTGATAGTAAATTTTGGCTGGAACATTTATTATTTATTTTACTATATTCTGATCATTAACCAATCAGCGACTCTTTGTTGATTGACATTATTTGCAAGCATTTGCTTAGCAATGATTAATTCTTTTAGCCAATTGGATATCTGTTTTGTATTTTCGTTTGGCTTGGTTAGTTGTTTTTGGAGCACTAGAATATAGTTATTAATCCATTTTTCAAGTTGTTGGGGTGTTTGGTCTAATCTTTTATTAAGAGGACTGGTTGTTATTTCTTGCCATTTCTGCCAATAACCTTTGAGTTTTTGCTTTGTTTTAGTTTTGATTTTAATTATCTGACAGCGAGAAATAATTGTTGGCAATAACGATGTTTTATTATTGACAGTTAAAATGATCAAGGAATCAGGAGGAGGCTCTTCTAAAGTTTTAAGAAAGGCATTTTGAGCCTCAACAGTCATTTTATGAGCATCATACACGACTACCAATTTTTTACTCCCGCCCTGCCAGCTTTTCTTAGAAAGGAATCTTTTAATTTGGCGAATTACCTCAATCCCAATACTGTTTTCTGATTCTATTTTTATAAAATCAGGATTATTTCTATTGAGATCGGCACTCGGTTTTTCAACGATTTTTTGAACCCTTTTTCGTTGTTGCCTACTGGTGCCACCGATAATGATATGCGCCATAATCTATTATTGCTATTCTAACATTTTTGGCGCTCTTGAATTTGTTTTTTTGTTGTGCCAATATGAATAGTAGCGATGACAGCTATAACCAAAAGAACAATCGCTTCTATTTTGAAAGAAAAAGGCATATTGACCGAAGAGCAGGCTAAGAAAATAGAGCTTTTTCATTTACAGACTGGCGAGGCAGAAGAAGAAATCATTGAGAAGAAGAAGCTGGCTGGTAGAGAAAAAATTTTCCAGGCAAAAGCAGAGTTATATGGAGTTCCATTTGTTGATCTAGACAAGGTTGGCTTTTCTCCAGTATCGGTTTCCTTTGTTCCCCGGAGTGTAGCAGAGAAGTATTGGTTAATTCCCTTTGATTTTGACGAAAAGACAAAAAGGCTTTTGGTGGCCATGGCTAATCCCTTGGATTTGGAGACAATCGAGTTTTTGGAGAAAAAAACAGAAATGAGAATTGTGCCCCACATGGCTTTGCTTGAGCAGGTAAAGAGAGCCATCAGTGACAGATATGACCAAGAGTTGACGACCCAAGTAAAGCATGCATTGAAAGAAACTGAAAAGAAGGGTAAATTACTTGATCTTGAGCATATAGATGAGGTAATCCGTGAGGCTCCGGTAGCTAAGGTTGTTTCGACAATTTTACAATTTGCCATTCGTTCTCGGGCTTCAGATGTTCACATTGAGCCTCAAGAAAAAGACACACGAGTCCGGTATCGCGTTGATGGAATCCTTCAAGAAAAACTGATTTTACCCAAACGCGTTCATGATGCCGTAGTTTCCAGAATAAAGATTTTATCTGATATGAAGATTGACGAAAGAAGGATTCCCCAAGATGGGAGGTTTAATTTTATTGCTGATGGCGATGAGGTTGATCTGCGAGTTTCGACTGCCCCAACAGTTTATGGGGAAAAGACAGTGATGCGGCTTTTGAAAAAACAGTCAAAAATTCCCAGCTTAACGGAGCTGGGCCTTAGGGGAAGAGGATTGAGAAGTGTCCAGGAGGCTATAAGCCGACCCCAGGGAATGTTAATTGTTTGCGGCCCAACTGGTTCAGGGAAAACAACTACTTTGTATTCAGCCCTGCGCAAAATAAGTACGATTAAAGTTAATGTGATGACGATTGAAGATCCAGTTGAGTATCAATTGGAAGGAGTTAATCAGGTCCAAGTAAATCCTCAGGCAGGCTTGACTTTTTCTTCAGCTCTTCGTTCATTTCTGCGTCAGGATCCAGATATCATTATGGTTGGTGAGATCAGAGATGAAGAAACCACCCAGTTGGCTGTTCATGCCGCCCTAACTGGCCATTTAGTTTTTTCTACCCTTCACACTAATGATGCCGCCGGGGCGCCGCCTCGACTGATTGATATGGGAGCGGAGCCTTTCTTGTTAGTATCGTCTTTAACCTGTGTTGTTGCCCAAAGGGTTTTGCGCAAGATTTGTTCTAATTGTAAGGAAAGTTATCTTCCAGATGCAAAAGTAATTGAAAACTTTAAAGCTGTTTTGGGCAACCTTTATCAAACAGCCTTGGGAAGTCAGCAGAAGCAGACGGTAAGAAATGAGTTAACCTTTTGGAGAGGTAAGGGTTGTGACGAGTGTGGGAAAACTGGTTATCATGGCAGGATTGGCATTTTTGAAGTGATGGAGATTGATGAACAAATTTCAAAGTTAATTATTGAGAAATCAGCGGCTTTAGATATTGAGAGAGAGGCTAGAAAAAAAGGCATGATTACCATCAAGCAGGATGGATATTTAAAAGTTTTGGAAGGAATCACCACTATTGAGGAGGTCTTGCGAGTAGCAGAATTCTAAACATGAATATAAGACAGCTTTTGGAATTAACAATAAAAAACAAAGCTTCTGATTTGCACCTGATTGTTGGTATTCCACCAACATTGCGGATTAATGGTGATCTACAGGCCGTTACTGGTGCCGGCGTTCTTGAGTCAGAACAGGCAAAATCTCTGGTTCTTGCCACTTTAGACGAAAAACAAAAACAATTGTTTTTAGACAATAAAGAGATAGATTTTTCTTACGCCTTGCCGGATGGCTCCCGCTTTAGAGCCAACGCCTATTTTGCCCAAGGCAGTATGGCAATCGCCCTCAGGGCAATTCAGGCTGAGGTTCCTACTATCAAGGAATTGAATTTACCTGAAATTCTTTATCAATTTGCCGCTTTAAGACAAGGGTTTATTCTGGTGACTGGGCCAACCGGTCATGGAAAATCAACAACAGTGGCCTCGATCCTAAAAGAAATTAATGAGAATCAAAAAGTTCACATTGTTTCCATTGAAGATCCGATTGAATACATATTGGAACCGCGAAAGTCGATTATCTCTCAAAGGGAAGTTGGTCATGATACTTTAAGTTGGAAGAAGGCTTTGCGTTCGTGTTTAAGAGAAGATCCTGATGTTGTTTTTGTCGGCGAAATGAGAGATTTAGAAACGATTGCTTCAGCTCTGACTATTGCTGAAACCGGTCATTTAGTTCTTTCTACCCTTCACACCAATTCAGCTCCTCAGACAATCGATAGAATCATTGATGTTTTTCCCGAAGGATCAAAGCGACAGATTAGTTTGCAATTAGCTAGTGTTTTAGGGGCGGTTGTTTCTCAGAGGTTAATACCGACGGTTGACAATTCGCGAGTGCCGGCAGTAGAAATTCTCTTATCTAATCCCGCGGTCAAAACAGCTATCCGGGAGAACAAAACCCACATGATCGATAATATAATTCAAACCTCTTTAGAATCAGGCATGGTCCTTTTGGAGCGCTCATTGGCAAGTTGGATACGTCAAGGCAAAGTCAATTTGGAAACAGCTCAATCATATGCGATCAGGCCAGACGAGCTTAATCGTTATCTGAGACAGCAAAAAATAACGATTGCTAAATGAGATGAAGAAATTTGTTTTCAAAGCTAAAAATTGGCAGGGAAAAACTATCAAGGGTGTTGTTGAAGCAAAGGAGCGCAAGGGAGCCATTGTTTTATTGAAGGAGAGAGATCTAGTTGTTTTGTCTTTGGAGTCTCAGCGGAAAACGATTTTGGGCTATTTCAGGTCGATTTTTTTAATGCGGATTTCTTCGAACCAAATAGTAGGCTTTACCAGACAATTGTCAACAATGATTAATGTTGGTTTGCCTCTAACTGAAGCCCTTGGACTGATTAAAGAACAAGTCAGCGGCAGGATGGAACAGATAATTGAGGAGGTTTTAGCCAAGGTGCAGGGAGGTGATCCTTTGGGAAAAGCCTTGGAGAAAGAGAAAAAAGTTTTTGGAAATGTTTATATCGCCTCAATTAAAGCTGGTGAGGAAGGAGGGGTTTTGGATAAAGTTTTGCTTAGGCTAGCGAATAATTTAGAGAAAAAAAAGGAGTTTGTGGGCAAAGTGAAAGGAGCCATGATCTATCCGGCAATCATTATTATCGGTATGGTTGTGGTTAGTTTTATTATGATGATTTTTGTAATTCCCAAGATGACTTCACTTTATTCTGAATTTGGTACCGAAATGCCGCTGGCAACGAGAGTTTTAATCGGCATTGCTGATTTTGTTTCTAGAAATGTCTGGTTGTTTCCCTTGTTAATTGTTGGGTTGGTAATAGCTTTTCGTGCCGCTCAGAAAAACAAAGAAACTAGAAAAAAACTTGACGAGTTAAAATTAAAAGTTCCTGTTATGGGTCCTCTGACTAAGGCAATGATTCTAACAGAGATATCCAGGACATTGGGGACCCTGTTGGGAACAGGAGTTCCCCTAGTGGATGCTTTAAAAATTGTCGGTGAAGCTTCGGGCAACGAAGTATTTCATCAAGGTCTGAACCGATCGGCAAAAAGGGTGGAGAAAGGATTACTTTTATCAGATTCAATTGCTGAGAATCCAGCTTTTCCGCCAATAGTTTCCCAATTGGTTGCTACTGGTGAGCAGACCGGCAAGTTGGATGAAATTTTAAACAATATTTCGCGATATTTTGAAATGGAAGCAGAACAGAGAGTTAAAACCTTGACAAGCGCAATAGAGCCGCTTATCATGATTTTATTAGGGCTGGGAGTTGGTTTTTTGGTAATTGCGATCATTATGCCGATTTATAATTTAACAAGTCAGTTTTAGTTAACTTTGAAAGGAGGTGAATATGAAAAATCAAAAATCAAAAATCAAAAATCAAAAATCAGGTTTCACATTAGTTGAGTTATTGATTGTTATTGCCCTGATTGGTATTTTGGCAGCAGCCTTAATAGCTACTTTGAATCCAATTGAGCAAATTAATAAGGCTAGAGATTCCAGATTTAAAAACGACGCGGCTGAATTATTAGCGGCGGTTGAAAGATATTACGCTTCTAACCAGGACTATTCCTGGGGAGATGGAACTGAAGATTATGATGATGTGGGCGAGGCGGTTCTTTCCGGTGTCTGCGGTGATGCTACTTGTGCAACCAGTGGAGAATTAATAACGACCGGAGAATTAAAATCGTCCTTTAGAAAAAAAGAACAATTTGCCAGTGGATCGGACGATATTGATAGGCTACACGTTATTTATAATAGTACGGAGCAGTCAACTTATGTTTGTTACGAACCCAAAGCTAATACTAATAAGGTGGCCACTGGAAGTGCTGAAGCGAAAGATGCTGGTGGTGGTTACAATAACCCCCCGATAGCTTGTCCTCCTCCGTTTACTGAGGGGCGGTGTATGATTTGTGTGCCCGAGTTGTTTTAGAGATGGTACTTTTATTTAGGGCTTTAGTCTTTGGTTTAGGTACTGCGGTGGGCAGCTTTTTGAATGTTGTGGTTTGGCGGTCCCTGAAGCGCGGTTCAGGGCAAGGTGATAAAAAGAGTCAAAAAAAATTAGATTGGCTAAGGGGGAGATCACTGTGTGACCATTGCGGTCAGCAATTGAAATGGTGGGAAAACATTCCGATTGTTTCTTTCTTGTTGCTTCGCGGTCGTTGCCGCACTTGTCATTCCCCTATCCCCTGGGAGTATTTGCTGGTGGAGTTGGGAACGGGAGTTGTTTATTTATTAACGTGGAAATTTGCCATTTCATCCACCAATATTTTATTATCTATTATCTACTATCTATTATCTACTATCTTGATTGCTGTTTTTCTTTTTGATCTCCATTACCAAATTATTCCTGATTGGGCAGTGGGAGGGTTAATCGTTTTGACTTTTTTTCTTCACCTCGGAGGAATTTGGGGAAATTATTTGTTAACCGGCTTGGTATCGGCCGCTTTTTTTCTTTTTTTACATTTAATTACTAGGGGTCGAGGTATGGGATTAGGGGATGTCAAGTTTTCCTTTTTCATAGGGTTTTTCTTAGGATTTCCCAAAGCTGTTTTGGGCTTTTATCTTGCTTTCTTGACTGGGGCTGTTTTGGGTGTCATACTGATTTTGTTGAAAAAAAAGAAATTTGGCCAGCAAATCGCCTTTGGTCCGTTTTTAGTTTTAGCGACTTTTGTTAGTTGGTTTTGGGGAGAAAAGATGCTGGAAATTTTCAATTTTCAATTCTCAATTTTCAAATGAATAAAAATAAGGGTGTGAGTTTAATAGAGATTCTGATTGTTATAACGATTATTTTAGCCCTTCTTTTAATTTATTTTGGACTGCGGGGGCAGCTAAATAAAGGCAGGGATGCCAAAAGAAAGGATGATTTAGAAAGAATTAGAGTTGCTTTTGAAGATTATTATAATGACAACGGCTGTTATCCAGACATTGCCATCCTTGAAAATTGCGGCAGCGATGATTTGGATCCTTACTTGAAGAAAGTTCCTTGTGATCCGGCAACTAATCAATCCTATAAAGGTCTTGTGGGTACTTACATTGAAGGTTCTTGTTATGTTTGGTATAAGGCTTATACTTTTTTGGAAAATGAGGATGATCCAGCTATTTCGAGATTAGGTCTGGAAGAGGGGGAGACGATTGATGGAGAAGAAGTGAATTACGGTGTTTCCAGCCCCAATGTGGCTGTTGGCGATGTTCCAGCCACTACTTTTATTTGTCCAACAACCAGAGAACCGGCGCCTCATACAGCCAGTTGTCCGAATCCTTATGACATGGTGGGTGATTGCGGCGTGTGTAGTTGTTTTCAGGGTGAAAGGATATTTCAAGGCCCAAACGATTATTATTGTTGTCCGGATGAAACATGCGGATAAAGATGTCAAAACTCAGGGAGGGTTTTACCCTATTAGAATTATTGGTAGTGATGGCTATTTTGGGGATTTTGGCCACAGTTGGGTTTGGTCAGTACCGGACCAGCCAGGTGAAAGCTCGTGACGCCCAAAGAAAAGCTGATTTAGGTAATGTGACCCGGGCTGTAGAGATGTATTATAACGATCATGAGGCCTATCCTCCCTCCGTCGACACAGGAATAATTGAAGTAGATGGAGTGGGTCTTGATTGGGGGACAGAGTTTTCCACTAATAATGCTATCTACATGAAAGTGCTGCCTAAAGATCCATCATCTGATGGTCAATATTGTTATAACGGTGACGGCAGTTATTTTTATTTATTCGCTGCTCTGGAAAATGACCAAGATCCTGACTGCCAAGATTTATATACCTGTTATGGCGGCAGTTATTGTTACGTAATGAGCAGTTCTAATATTAGACCAACACCCAATCCATGAACAATAAGGGCTTTACCTTAATTGAATTACTGGTAGTCATTTTTATCATTGGCATTTTGGCTGGTGTGATTTTGCCAAATTTTGTCAGCTCTCGAGAAAGAGCTAGGGATTCTCGAAGGAAAAGTGATTTGAATGAAGTAAGGAGCGCCCTAAGACTTTACTATAATGATAATCAATCCTATCCTTTGGCGGGGACTTTTTCTTTTGGCAGCTCTTGGTCTCCCTATATGCAGCAGGTTCCTCAGGATTCAGTTGACGGTCGAGAATATAATTATTGTGTTGGGGCTGATGGTGACAACTTTCTTGTTTGTGCCTCGCTGGAAAATGCTGGCGATCAGGAAATAAGCGCGTCACTAAGTCGCTGCGGCACCATTTGTGTTTGCGATTGTACTGTTAATTGTTATTATGCTTGTGGAGAGTGATGAAAAATCAAAAATCAAATTTGGGCTTTACGCTTTTTGAACTTTTAGTAGTAATTTCAATTATTGGAATTTTAGTAGCTCTTGGTGTTGTTTCTTATTCTAATGCTCAAAAAAAAGCCCGTGATAGCCGAGCTAAATCAGATATTAAAGCAATTAGTGACTCTTTTGAGCAATATTATGCTGTTAATGATGCTTATGCCAGTTGTGACACAATGGCAGCGACAGTTTGGCAAGGAGCTTGGCCGCCCACTGATCCGAGAGGGAGAAATAGAGGTGAAGCCGATTACAGCTATTATGTGAATGACGGCAACTGTAGCGCCGCCAGTTATTGTGTTTGCGCACTTTTAGAGCAAGGTAGTGGCGGTAATGCGAGTGATAGTGATTGTGATCCCTGGGCTAATGATGGGACTTATTATTGTATGCCCAGTCAACAGTAAGGATAAATACAAATAATGAAAAAAGAGTTTGACCTCCGACTCGGAGGTTTTACACTTATTGAACTCCTGGTAACAGCCTCAATAATTGGCGTTCTTATGATTATAGGAATTATTTCGTATCAGGGGGGAAAGAGACGAGCTCGTGATGCTCGCCGTCGAGATGACCTTTTAAGTATTCAGCAAGCAATGGAGCAGTACTTGACAATCGCGGAAAGCTATCCTTCGGGAGCAAGTTGTCCGTCAAGCGGAAGCACCTTTGCTACAGGAGGCTATACGCTTTTAGAAAAAGTGCCCAGCGATCCGACTTCTTCAGGGAGTTACGATATGACTAATTGCTCGGCTGACTATTATTGTTTTTTTGCTGGTTTAGATGATACTACTGGTGGTAATTGCGGCGGGTGTACTTGTGGAGGTGACAGTTGTAGTTTTAGCGCGGGAACAGATAAATTTTGTATTAAACATTTACAATGAAAAAAGGATTTACACTAATCGAACTATTGGTAGCTATTTCTATTGTTATTCTTCTTTCTGCAATTGGAGTAACCAGCTATCGAGCCGCTCGAGAAAAAGGACGCGACTCAAAAAGAAAATCTGATTTGGAACAAGTTCGGGCAGCTTTGGAGATGCATCGGTCCGATAACGCGACTTACCCGGCAGTAAATTGGGACAATTTAGTTCCCACTTTAAGTGCCGGTGATTATCTTACAACAACGCTTCAAGATCCAAAAGGCTATTCTTATTATTACAATTCTGCTACTGGTTATTCTTATGTTCTCTGCGCTTATCTTGATGCGGGTGGAACCGACGATTGTGGAAGCAATTGTGGAACTGCTCCTGGGAATTGTAATTATCAAGTGACTAATCCTTGATGAAGAAGAACGGCTTCACTTTAGTTGAGTTAATGGTTGTGGTTACTATTATGGGAATTATGACCAGTTTTAGTTTGGCGAGCTGGACTAATTATCGCGAAAAAAAAGTTGTAGAATCAGTGGGCCTGGAATTGGTTTCTCAGTTTCGGTTGATTAGGTTTAAAGCGATCAACGGAGAAAAACCAGTTAACCCTGAGTGTTTGTTTTTCAGTAATTACCAAATTGATGTTGCCGCCGACTGCGATCTTGTTGTCACTGCCAATTGTCGTGATGGAACAGGGAGTGAAGTGAGTATTAGTCCCGAGACAATAGAGTTAGATTCCCTTGCTCAATGCGGGATTGCCAGCTTTAAGTTTCAAAGCTTATCGGGAGTGGTGGATGAGGTAGAATCAATCACTGTGACTTATAATAATAAAACAAAACAGATTGATATTTCCGAATCAGGGGAGATAGAATTGTCCTGAGTGTGATTATGAAGGATATAGCTAGCAGGGGGCAAACCTTGATTGAAGTAGTTTTTGTTATTGGCATCACCGGATTAATTTTATCCGGTTTTGTTTTTGCGGTTATCTATTTCAATCGTATTGCTCGAGGGGCCAAATTAAGATCAGTAGCAGTCAAACTAACCCAGGAGAAAATGGAAGATTTAAAAGCCATGAAAAGGAATGAGTTGGATGATTTCTGGACTTGGGCAGAAGATGGATATATCAGTAGCCCCGAGGACATGAGCGATTTTGGTTTAATCCAGCGCGTTTTTAGCTTTCAAAACTATGAGTTGGATGGAAGCACTACTCCTTCAACAAGAAAAGTAGAGATACTTGTCACAGTTACCTGGAATGATGGCAGTCAGGAAAGAGAGTTTGAGGTTACTAGTTATTTCACTGATTGGGATGTTGACCGCTAATAATAAGGGTTTTACCATTATCGAATTAATGGTAGCCACTGCCATCTTGGGAATTATTGGAGTGATAACAGCCAGTATTTTCTTAGTTGTTGTAAGGAGCAGTACTAAGTCCAAAATAATCAAAACATTAAAGCAAAAAGGCACATTTGCCATAGGGGTGGTGGAGAGGAAGATTCGCGGCGCCGAGGAAATAGGAGATCCGAATGGGATAGAGACCATTGGAGATATTTGTGATGGTCTTGTCATGGGGAGCATTTCTATTAGAAGTAGAGATGGTTTGTGGACTACCTTTACTTGTAGTGCAAGCCAAATAGCCTCTGATAGCGCTAATCCGGCAATACTGGTTCAAAATGTTGACATTGATTGCAGTGAATTTGCGCTTTGCAGTTTTAATCCAGGAGAGACTCCGAAAGTAACAATTAATTTCGGCCTGAGTCAAGGAGAAGCAGAACAAGCGAGTTCAGTCCAATTCAGAACCACCATTATTCCGAGAAATTACTGAAACTCCACGCTCTCAGTTTTCATAAGTTTCGTTAGTCATTTGTTTCATACCCATTTGTGTATATATCTTAAGAGCAAGAGTATTAGTTGATTCTACCGCGCAGATAATAAAATCAGCTCCTTTTTTCTTCATTCTTTCAATTCCTATATTCCAAAGAACAGTCCCTATTCCAAGATTTCTCCATTCCGGAAGAACAAAAAAATAACCTGGCATTGCTCTTTTTTTACCATCTTCTTTCCCGATCCTGTTTGGGCCGAAACTGCCAACAATTTGATTATCTTTGTTTTTGATAACTAAGATTTCGCCCCACGAATTACCATTTTTAAGAATATTTTTAACGTATTTGTATTCCGCAATGAGAAGGTCTTTATTACTGGTTACATGACGGACATATTTGGTGAAATTTCCTTTTTTGGGGATTACTTCTAAACTAAGGGCCTTCTTAAAAAGATCTATTTTCTTTTGTTTAATAATTGAATTTAGCACAAAACCCTCTAGACTCATGTAGAGTCGAATATTATTGTTCATATTTTCATACACTACTTTTAATAAGGATTATCATCGCCGGCTTTACAGGCACATCCCGTTTTCTTGTCTATGTCTATAGCACCTTTCAGGTGCAACAGCTGCTGCACCCTGGGACAATTAGTCTTCCCAGGTTAGATGCTTGATTTTTTCCAACTCTTTCTGGTAATCAGCCTGATTAAAAACAAACTCTTGGTAATCCCTTTTGCTCTTGAAAAAATCAAGAATAAATTTCTTTTTAAGAAAAGGGTACTTTTGTTTTCCTAAGTAATCAGGTAAAGATGACCAAGGATAGGTTTTTAAGTCTTTAATTGATTTTACTATATATGATGAATAGGGATTAAGGTGAATATATCTTGAGAGATGGATTAATTGTTCATCTGTTTCCACTCTGATGGCTTTAAATATTCCCTGAAACAGAGATCCAATTCTTTTTCTTTTGAAATTGAAATATTTGGTATAGCTATTTTGTAGTGGGTAAAGTACCTGAAAGGTGAAAACATGAAAACGCCTGAAAGGTGGAAACTCCTTTTTATGGTATACTTTTAGTGACATAGTATTGGATTGCTCCAGCACAATGTAATTGACATAGCGGTAGAGCCAACAATTTCCCGTTAGCGGGAGAAAGGAGTCTTTCTGTGGACCAGCAAGGAAGAGCAAGTGGTGGACAGGCTGGTGAGCAGCGAACCCTTGTTCGTAACCATACAAGGCCGCGTGAAGAAGCTACCGTATGGGATCCTCAGCATCCACACACAAGCCGAAGACATGGGCGGCACACTGACGCTGATCTCTACCGGCACGAACCGGGCGGCAGGGTTTCGCGTGTTAGGCGCGTGCACATTCCAGGAGGCCGGTAGTAGGCACATCGCAACATCACTGCAAGGAGAGGGAAGGCGAGAAGTCTAGATTAGGGTGAGTTCCAAAACTCAAGCAACACAAACCCTTTTCTTACTTCTTCCTTCTCTCTCTGGCAACACGAAACTGGTATTATTAATTAAATAAAAACAATGGATAAAATAAAAATAAAAAGCATTCCTCTAGACGAGGACTTAGTCAGGAAAATCCTTGAGATTCTTGATGAATACGGGGAAGGTGGACCGCTTAAGGAAACGAGTTATCTTGGCATTGCAGAAAAATTAAGCCTCAATTTAGATAAAAAGGGAATCTTCGATAAATTAAGGACTTATTTATTCTACATGGTAGAAAAAGGACTGATTGAGGAGCGGCACTTTGATAATGGAAAAGTAGACTATGCTATTGAGAATCCAGGAATAGACATGCTTAGAAATTAGACTTCTTAGCCCAAAAACCCCCTTTATTTTTTCCACCCATTTTTCCTTCTTGACAAATCTAAAGGATATTGTAGTATGAAATTAAAGGCTAATGAGATTTCAATCTGAACAATCTCATATTAGTAATGATTGTATCTGTCCCCTAGCTTTTCTTTTCCTAAAATTCATTGTTCCCCCAAAAAAGCTCTTCCCTTCTCCCCTATTAACTCTAAGAAGTTTACAAAATTGCAGCCAGCAGAATTTAATAACAAAACAACCCATAGTTGACAAACTATAGGGATTATTATAAGATGTTGTTGGAATAATGGCAAATAAAAGAGGAATAGGAACTACTTTAAGCTTACTTAGTTTAAGCCTTCTTTGTGCTTCTGGCGCAAAAGAAAGAGGCGCGACGATGGCTGCACCGCAGGTCCCGAAACCATCTCCCACTCCTCCAGTTACTGCTCCTCCGTTAAGGATAAACCATGCAAGGTCTTTTTCTGGATTGGTAACACCAGCTGATGAAAGATGTACCGAGCCCGAGTATTTAGGAAGCTGTATATTCGGACAAGCACGTTCTTTTATTGATGAGAATTTTCCCAACAGAGGAACTTGCTCGGCGTGGTGTGTTGATGAGGAAAGAGTTGAAGTTGCCGGCCGAGGGCAGATGGTTAATACTGGGCCTTCCACAATATGGACACATCCAATGCTAAGAAATGATTGTTCCACCCAAGAAGGAAATCAAGTTTTTTGGACAGGTAAGAGATGTCGAGGAGGATCCCCTCGACCAGATGTTCGTTATAGGAGTAGGAATAATTCTTCTTTACCTCATGTTCCCAAAAGATAAATTTGTCAGTGGCTAAATAACATGTTGAGAGAACCTAATAGAATTAGTAGAAAAGATCTTTTGAGATATATGCTCGCTGCCACTGGCGCCGGCGTCTTAGCAAGTGCTTGGCCGCTTAAGAAGGTTTGCGCCGCCGCTGAGGAGTTATATAGGGCTCACAATTCTTTTATTCCTCAAGCTAATAGAGTACATTCGGCTCCCGAAATGGGACCGGGATGGAATACTGAAATCTATGAGTTTTTGCGCATTCATCCTTACGTAGGATTTGTAATTAATGGAAAACCAATAGCCGGAATATATGGAGAGACCAATGGCCATCCCTCTGTTATTGAGATAGAGTCGTTAGAAACAGTAGTTCATGCAGGAAAACAGGTTTGGTCTCGTGATCCCTTAACTGTTCCTGCCTTTACTGTTCCTCCGGCCACAGTGGAGCCTCATTATCCAGGCAATGGACTATTTATTCATAATGATACCCTTAGACGATTTGGAGTATATAACGGAGTTTATGAGGGAAGCGATGGCACTCGCTATATTGGTTTTGAGGGCTATAACAGGAAAGACACCCACCCCATAGGCCTTACGAGATACCCCCTGGATCCAAACAATCCTTCTGATCGCTTAGTCTTTTTAAAAGGAAGGCAGCAAGGGAGTATTGTGATGCCGGATTTTAATGAGCCCTTTGTTGAATTTCGCTGTGTTTGGGCTGGCATTATGCCTGCCGAGAAAGGAGTAGAGATGGTATATGGCAATAAAGAGCCAGCCGCTCTATTCTTAACTTCATGTTACCCGCCAGAGGATTGGCGTTCTGATAACCCTCCAGGAAGAACAGTGATGAAATTAGAAAGAGCCTAATAGTAATTTTACCCACACTTAACACTTCTATATTTGACAAGAAGCGGTAGTTGTTCAATACTTTTAACTAGTGAGGAATATAAATTTTCGCTTGTTGATTTTTGTTTTAGCAATCTTACTCTTTTTTTCTTCTATTTTTTATTTGTTTTTTCAGGCTTTTGGTAAACGGAAAACAGAAGGCGAAGAAGCGCCGGGGTCAGAATTTATTCAACTAATAGAAGGCAATGCAGTGGAGGGAGATCTTATTAAGATTATTGGGTTAATTTCAAAATCATTGTTTATCGAGGATGACTTTTATAAATTGGAAATTACTCCTAAACATACAAAGAGAAATTCCTTGAAAGTATTTTTATTGCCTGCGGAAGCAGGGAGCTTGCCCATCACGACTATAAAGGAAGAAAGGCCATTATCTTCCCAATCAGTGCCAATTGAGGAGGCAGAAGAAAAACTTTACATTGGCAGGGAGATAGAAATTGAAGTTTTGATTTACAAAAAAGAATTTTATAACACCAACTCTTGTAACGAAAAGTGTCAGGAAATGCTACCCTTATACGAATTATTTGAAGAGAAATGGAATCTTTACAATGAGAAGAATAAATCGTTGGAGGAAATTGGATTTACAAGAGTAATTAGAATTTTTGAGTGATGAAACAATTTAGATTTATTTATGCAATTTCATTTTTTGTTATCTTTTTAATAGGCTTTTTTCTGCAGGCAAATGAGATCATGGCCCAGATTTGTTTGGGGAGTCCTACCGCAACATATACTGACGCTGAATGTGTTTGGGTTGCCCCTATTACCACTTATGTATGCGATAAAACCACGCACGGAGTTAGCGGTTGCGGTCCCATTTCTTTCGGCTGTTGTTATAATGTTCCAGGAAGTCAGAATTGTGAAATAACCAACGGCGGTTTCAGTTGCAGGGTAACTCAATCGCCATCATATAATACTTGCGCAGGGTGTAGTCTTTGCTCCCCCTCTTGCCCCTCTCCCCTTTGTGGCCAACCAGATGGTTGCGGAAGCACTTGTTC
>CAYRYE010000001.1:0-548233 GCA_964428655.1 uncultured Gammaproteobacteria bacterium | reverse complement strand
CAATTGGAGTCTTTGAATTGTCTTTAGACTGGGAGGAGATAAATCCATGAAGGAGAGGGGGCAGGTAGCTTTAGTTATTTTAGCAGTAATGGCGATAACTTTTACTCTAGGCATTTCTTTATCTCATCGTGTCTTAACTGATCTTCGAATTAGCGAACAAGAACAAGAATCATCTAAGGCTTTTTCTGCTGCTGAGGCAGGGATAGAAGAAGCCCTAAGAAGGCTAAGAGTTGGGGAAACAACTGTTGATATTGATCCTGGCGATTTCGGAGTAGATAGTTTACAAGTTGATATTTCTGTGGTTGGCGGAGCCAATGATTTTGTTTACCCGGAGGAATCAATTAATCCCGGAGAAACAGTGGTAGTTTGGCTGCGTGATCATACCGCTGAGGGCGAGCTTGATGAAACCAGCGGCTATGATGAAGATAATATTGATGTTTGTTGGAGAAACAACGCCGCTTTGGAAATAATCTATTTTTATAAAAGCGGGGCAGTTTATGCTGTTTCTCGTTATGCTTTTGACCCTGATGATACCGGCAGGAGAGACAATAATCATTTTTCCGATGTTAGTGATCCTTTAGCAGGTTGCGCGGGCTTAGATGTGGGCGCTAATGTTAGTTGGGCGGCTGGCAATACTCCTTTATTTTTGCTCATCCGTCCTTTTTATGAGGAGACTCAAGTTGCAACCTCAGGAGTTCAACCAATTCCAGCTCAAGGGTATGTAGTTTATTCTACAGGGGAGATTGTCAGAGACGCAAGTGAGAAAGTCAGTCGGCGAGTCAGGGTTTTTCGCGGCTGGAGTACTCCCCCACCCTCTCTTTTTAACACCATATTTTCCGGAGCTGGCGTTTCCGGAGGTTAATTTTGTTGGGGTCAGTGGGATTGCACTTTCCCTCTTAATGCTTTTATCTTCTTGGCGCCCAGACAAAACATGGTTACTTTGAGTTGGAAAATAAACGCTTGTAATTTTTTTTCTACCGCAGTCGAGGATTTAGTCGCTGGCTCCAAAAGCGGTAGAGCTATTCCGACTAAGTCTGCCCCTAAAGCTAGCGCTTTGGCTATTTCTATACCATTTCTTATTCCACCACTACCAATAATAGTTAATCCACTAATCTGATGACACTGTTTTATTGCCTCACTAGTAGGAATACCCCATTGGGAAAAGATCCGGCTTGTTAATTGATCCTTTCGCCTTAAACTTTCGATTAGGGCCCAATTTGTTCCACCCCACCCAGCCACATCAGTAATTTTTACCCCTGCTTTTAAAAGCTTTTTTGCCGTATTTTTTGAAATACCCCCACCTACTTCTTTAATGACTAAGGGAACAGTTAAGTTTTTGGCGATCTTTTTAATTTTAGTTAATAATCCAGAGAAATTGGTGTTTCCTTCTGGCTGAATTGCTTCTTGGAGCGGGTTAAGGTGTAGAATCAAAGCATCGGCGTCAATCATTTTTACTGCCCTGCGACATTCCCTGATACC
The DNA here is from genome assembly GCA_964428655.1 of uncultured Gammaproteobacteria bacterium. GTDB lineage: Bacteria > Patescibacteriota > Microgenomatia > UBA12405 > JAHJSD01 > CAYRYE01. Next base: position 546,754 of record CAYRYE010000001.1, on the reverse strand, counting down.
AAATCCATAATTTAATTGCACTGCTCCTAAATTAGCTAAAAGGGCGATGTTGGGAGCAGACCGCCTTACCTGAAAAGTCTTGGCAAGTCGAGGATTTTCTACTGCCACCCGTTGACTGCCAACAGCCATTGCCACTCCTGCTTTTTGGGCAGCTTTAGCTAAGTTACGGTTAATCAATGCCGCCTCTTTTGTTCCCCCGGTCATTGAAGAAATTAAAATTGGCGCCTTAAGCTTCTTTCCCAAGAAATTTACAGATAAATCAATCTTATTAAAATCTATTTCCGGAAGAGCATTATGAACAAAAGAATAATTTTCCCACCCAGTGCTTCTTACTTCAACCTTTTTCTCAAGACAAATTTTTAAATGGTTCAATTTGCGGCTAATAATTTTCATTTAAGAAATTAACAATGAGTAATCAGTGTTCCTGCTTTAGAACGAGAGACAACCGCTTGATAAAGATTGCCTTTTTTTCTGCCGTTGATGATATAAACATCAATTCCCGACTTGGTCATTCTCAAGCTCTCCTCCACTTTGTGGAGCATTCCACCAGTGACATCGGTTTCTGCGGCGCCCAAAATAGCCTTCTTAAACTTCTTAAAATTCCCAGGTGTGATCTTAGAAATAGTCTTTCCTTTTAGATCATAAACTCCATCGGTGTCTCCACACTGGATCACTTTTTTGATTTTGAAACCACGATCCATTAGTTGAGAAGATAAGTTATCTAGAGTAGCTTCTCCGGAAAAAATACAACAACCAATTCGCTCATCTAAAATAATGTCACCAAAAACAATAGGGATAACGTCTATCTTCAGAGCAGCTATAATCGGTTCAACAAAAAGTGCTTTTAGTTTTTTATTCCTGGCAAAGGAGAAAGAAGAGGGAATAAAAGACAAACAGCTAATTTTATTCTTAAGGAAGATTTCGTTGACAATACGGTTGATGGCGATAGCATCTCGCTGAACCAGGCAGAGACCGTAGATGTCTTGTCGACTTTTGATACCATTGGCTGTCTTATATTTACTGGCCAAAGTATGACCAAAAGAACCACTTCCATGAGAGACAATAAGCTTATGTCCTAAAGAGTGAGCTTTTTTTATCTCTTTTGCTAATCGAAAGATAACTCTTGGTTTGGGAGTATAGGGTCTGTTTTTATCCGTGATTAAACTTCCACCAAGTTTTATTAAGATTAGTTTTCTGGCCATTTTAAAAAAGATGTTTTTTTCTTAGTCTAGCACCAATACAAGGTTTATTTTTAATGGTAAAAACAATATTTTTAAGTTTTTTAACTCGACGATTTATTTTTTCCATATCTTTTTGATGGCAAATTATGTGAACATTTGGGCCAGCATCAATTGTGAAGAAGCCGAAAAGACCCTTTTTGCGAATCTGATACAAGAAGCGGATAATTTCCATCGTTCCTTCATTCCAATAAAAAATTGGTTGTCTAGCGGTCATGGCTATCATGTGCATTTCTACTGCTTCTTCTTCTATGCATTTTCCTAACAACATTAAGTCTCTTTTTTTGATCGCTTTTTTAACTAAGCGGGTTCGTTTTTTAAGCAATTCTTGTCTCTTTGAATAAAATGGGCTGGTTGATGCTAAAGCATGACCATGAAGAGAAGAAAATTCCTTTTTTTCTTCTCTCACAACCACCACAAGATCCGCCAACGACCAATAGTTTTCCGCTGCGAGCTGAATTGCATAGGAAGAATCACTATCTTTACCTGTCTTCCATTCAGCAAAACCATCTATTACAGAACGGCAAGCAGAGCCTGATCCAGCTAATCGAGTTAAAATAGATAGCTTCTTTGAATTGACTTTCATTTGAAAAAAACCAATTAAGGCTTTAGTTAAGGCAGAAAAAGCTGAGGCTGAAGCAGCAATTCCCGCATCTGAAGGAAATGAATTTTTGGACCAAACTTTTGCTTTTAATTTACAGTTATTTAATTTTCTGAATCGCTCAATATGCCCAATAACTCGATCGAATTGTGATCCGCTTGCTTCTTGAAAATCGTTACCGAAAAATTTGATTTTTACCTCATCTTTTTCATATTTAGAAGAAAAATCAACAGTGGTAACAGTGTAGCAACTATTAATGTTCATAGATATGCTATCGTTGTTTGCTATTGTTAGTCTGTTATTGGCTTTGCCCCAGTATTTAATAAAGGCAATATTGGCTGGTGATTTAGCTGTTGCTTTAAAAATCTTTTTCAATTTTTATTTCCTCCTACCTTCCAAATCTTCTTCCATATTCAGCAAAAGCGCTTACCGATTCTAAAAGCTGGTCAGGAGTAAAGTTAGGGAAAAGATGGGGGGCAAAGTCCCAACAGGCATAGGCCGACTGTAAAGGCATCAAGCCGCTGGTATGGGGAATTTCTCCTTCCTTAGTTCCTGTTCTTATTATTAAATCAGGAACTGGTTGTCCTTTAGTATCTAGGAATTCTAAAATTATTGAAGGATTATTCTCGATCTCCTCAGGAGACAGCGTTCCCGCCTTTACTCGCCGGCTCATTTCTGCTGTTGCTCGAGCAGTTTCATCCAATCCACCATAATCCATGGCTAGATTTAACCAGTACTGATCAAAACCTTTCGTTTCTTCCTCTAAGGTAGTTACAACATCAACTACTTTTCTTGGCAGCCTATCTTTGCGTCCCAAATGAACAAAGCGAACTTCGTTCTTAATTAGTTCATCCCTGAATTCTGACTCAGCTAGAACTCTTGTTGCTAAACCCATTACATATTTAATTTGGTTTTTTTCCCGCTTCCAATTTTCTGTTGACCAGGTCCAGAAAGTAAGATGTTTAATTCCCCAACGGCGAGAAGCTCTGGCCACTCCCTTGATTACTTCTACTCCGGCTCGGTGGCCAAAATAGGAATTTAAGTTTCTTTCTTGAGCTGCTCGCCGATTGCCATCACAAATTACTGCCAGCGATTTTAGGTTTTTTTCGGGAAGTTCAAAATCCGGGATCACTCTCCATTTTTCTTTTATTTCCATTAACCAATGTTTTAATCTTTCTGGTTTAACTGTTTCCGTTTTTGGATTAAGACTTTCATAGAGAATTCTTTCTTGAATATTCATTTTAGTGATCCCTTTTTAAAATAAAATCAATCCCTGCCTGCAGTTGATCTCGAGCCGGTTGATGTGAAAAGAAATTCAATTTTTGATTAAAAATCTTTCTTGCTTGGTCAGCTAATTTTTCTGCTGTTTTTTGGCCGTAGTCTAAACTGCCGTATTTTTTCATCATCGCTATTACCCAATCTACCTCTTTTTTTGTTTTTTCTTCTCTTTTCTTTTTCATAATTACCCTTAATTGCTCTTTTCCTTTTCCTTTTATTGTTCTTAAAAGATGAACCAGCATTAAAGTCCGTTTGCCTTCGTAAATATCATTGCCGGTTTGTTTTTTTAGGCCGGCAAAATCTGAAGTTAAATCTAAAAGATCATCTTTGACCTGGAAACAGCGACCCAAGGGTCGAGCAAATTCATAGATTGTCTCTAATTGAGCATTGGTGGCACCGGCAGTAATTGCTCCCAAACGCATTGGCCCGGCAATACTGTAGTAAACGGTTTTGCCGTCAATAACAAAAAAACAATCCTTATTGGTAAGATTGCTTTTATTCTCAGCGATCCATTTAATTTCTACTGTTTGGCCGAAAACTGTTCGGTGAAGCATTTGAAAAAACTCGTCAACAATTTCTAAGGTTTTTTTCTGACCTAAAATATCTAGGTTATCCCAAAGCGCTCGCCACATAACTATTTGCAGTCCGTCACCGGCGTTGATAGCCAAAGCTTCCCCGTGAAGTTGGTGAAGAGTGGGCTTTCCCCGGCGAAATAAAGAACCATCTTCAATGTCGTCGTGGTTCAAAATCCAGTCTTCAGAGATTTGCATTGCCGCTGCCGTTTTCAAAGCTTTCCCGGTATTCCCGCCCATCGCCTCACAAGCTAAAAGCAAAAGTGTTGGTCGGATGTATTTTCCTTTTCTTTCCGGGTAGTCGGAGATTAAATCTTGGTGAAAGCCGATTAAAGAACGATATTTCTCGGGGATTTTTCTTTGGCCTGAAAATGAAAGAGGAAGTTTAAGATAATTTTTAATTATGGGCCAAACTAATTGTTTCTTTTTCTCCAGAACTTGCTTAAAATCTGGGGTCATTAAAAAAATTATATCAAGCTCGCCGAAATTGTCAACGAGATGTACTATCTTATTCGCCATTGTTAGCCTGTTATTGGCTTTGCCCCAAATTGAACATTTCTTTGAGCCAGATTTTTTGGGCGGTACGAATCAATAAATCAGGATCTGGTTCACCACTAGTATAAAGATATTTCCCAAGTATCTTCTCGTTAATTTTTGCTGGCGGAATTTTTTCCTTCTTTATTTGTCTAATCGCCCTGATAATCTCGTCCTGCCCCCCATAATTAAGAGCAATATTGACCTTCAGCCGCTCATGCTTCTTGGCAATTTTAAGCATTTCCTTAATTGCCCGAACTACTTTTCTGGGAAAGGCTTGAAAAGTACCTAAGACCGCCAATTTAATCCCCTTCTTTTTGTACTCCTCTTTTTTTTAACTAACTTAATCAAAAGGTCAAATACTCCCCCACCCTCTCTTTTTAACACCATATTTTCCGGAGCTGGCGTTTCCGGAGGTTAATCTTGTTGGAAAATCAATTAACGTTTATGAGTAAGGTCGAGCCATTTCTTTCGGGAAAAAGGTTGGACAGGTTAATTTTCTATTTTCATTAAAACCTGATTATCAACAACTTTAAATCCAAGTTTTTGATAAAATTCTTTAAGCCAATTATGACGAGGATCAGTTATTAAATATACTTTTTTTATTGATTTGTCTTTACAGTATTCTAAGGCATTTTGGATTAGTTTAGCTCCTATCCCTTTATTTCTTCTTTCTCTCCATACGATTAAATCAAATAATATTCCATTTCTAGAATAATCCGTAAGTAATCGGCAACAACCAATGATTAAATTTTCCTCCATTGCCCAAAAAAAAGCTGAACAATTATCAACTATTTTTTTGTTTGATTTTTCTGGGAAGTAGTGATTGTAAAAATCAAGTATTTGTTGTTTGAAATTAGAAATTTTATCTTTTTCAGCAGTCTTATATTTTATCTTTTTCATTGGTTAATATTAGAGCTTTTTGGTTGTTTGCACAAGACAATTATATATAACTGGTCCGCAGGAAAAACGTAAACAATTAGCTTGAACAGCAGTAGAAGTGTATGTTTGCCCTAAAGCCTATTGATTGACTCCTTAATTAAGTGCTAGAATGATTTGAAATGGATTTTTTTGGGCTGGATATTGGCTCTTCATCAATCAAAATTCTTCAGTTGAAGAAAGAAAAAGACCAATTGGTTCTGGTCAACATTGGCGAAACGGTTTCACCTCAACCTGGCGTTTCCGGTGAAACAGAGGAGCAATGGGCGCAGACGGCAGAAGCGATTAAGAAGCTAATCTCTGATTTGAAATTGCGGACAAAAAATGCTGTTGTGGGTTTACCGGAGCACGAAGTGATTAGTCGCTTGAAGTGGTTTCCGCCAATGAAGGAGAATGAAATTATGGTAGCTCTGGAATTTGAAGCAGAGACTTTTATCCCCCATTCTCTCGACAAAGTTCAGATTGATTATGAGATTGTTGATAAAGATGGAAAAGGTCGTCTTTTGGTTTTCATCGTTGCTGCCTTGAAAACGGTAGTTCAAAAGTATCTCAGGGTGGCTAAACTGGCTGGAGTTGTTCCATTTGCTTTAGAAACACCGGCTGTTTCTCTAGCCAGGGCTTTTTCAGTAAAAAACACTGCCACTTTAATCCTTGATTTGGCGGCAAAGTACACTCATTTAATAGCCAGTAGAGAGGGTAATGTTTTCTTGACTAGGACAATACCCGTTGGAGCCGAAGCATTTGTGAGGAGTGTTAGTGTTTCTTTGGGACTTGAGACTAATGTAGCTGTAGGCTATTTCCGGGCTTATGGTTTAAAGGAAGATGAATTGGAAGGAAAGGTAAGAAAATCGCTGATGCCTATCTTTATAAAATTGGTGGACGAGATTAAAAAAACAATCTATTCATTCAGAGAGGAATGGGGTCAGGAAATTGGTGTCTTAGTCCTTTCTGGAGGGGGTGCTCTGGCTCCCGAATTTATTGAGGAATTGGTTAAAACGTTAGCCATAGAAGTGCAGATAATTCAACCATTTGCTAATGTTAAAGTAAATATATCGCCTCCAATAGACATTCGTAAAGAAGGAGCAAGGTTTGGTACTGTTTTTGGTTTAGCATCCCGAGGCTTGATATGAAAAAATTAAGTGTTAATTTGCTACCGACAGCTACTAAATTCCAACTTTCCCAGATTCGGTTGGCCAAAAAATTAAAGAAAATTGCTTTTGTTTTAGTGATAGTTTGGTTAACTGTTGGAGCAGTTATTTTTTCAATCAAGTTATTTTTATCTTATCGAAAAAATACCCTATCGAAACAAAAGAAAGAACTAGATTTTGCTTTAGAAGGATTTTCACCCAAAATGGAACTCCAGCAAGCTTTGCGTTTTCGTTTAAAATTAGTAGCTGAGGTACTCAAAACCAGACCTTCTTTAAAAGAGAAGTTGGATGAAGCTTTAGCTCTTTTTCCGGAGAATACAGAAATAGACACTCTGAAAATCAAGGGCGGTAAGATTGACGTTACTGGCAGTATTGGTTCGCTTTCGGGTTGGGCAGATTTCGAAGAGAGAATCATTACCGCAGGCAGAGAAGAAGTATATAAATCAGCTGAATTAAAATCTTTGTCACAGGGCGAGGGCTGGTGGAATTTTCTTTTAGAATTACAAGAGTGAGAAGAGCAAAATGGTATTAAGAAAAAATTACCAATTTCCCATTGTGCCGGCTGGGATTATTTTGATTGCCCTGTTGTCATTAGTGGTAGTCCTGCCTAAGCAGATTAAGGGTCTTTCAAAAGAGTGGCAAGAAATTAAGAGAGTTGAGAAGGAAATCGAAGATTTAAAAATAAAACATCTTTTGGTTTCTTCTCTAGAAGAGGAGACTTTGGCAGAACAAGCTTCGTTGGCGCTAGCGGCTCTCCCCGAAGACAAGAACGTGCCCTATATTCTTCAGGGCTTAAGGAATTCTATCAATGAAACAGGCTTTTTAATTAAAGAGCTTAAGTTTGCCCCTGGCGAAATTAAAAAAGAAGGAACAGGCGAGAAAAAACTGGTGAAAAAGAGGGTGGAGGAATTACCCTTAGATCTTGAAATTGTTGGTGCCTTTGCCGAGATAAGTAACTTTTTTAATAGTTTGGAAAAAGTGGCCCCTCTTTTCCAATCGACAAATTTGGAGATAGTTAATTCAGGTAGTGACAAAGGCAATAGTATAATTAAACTTAAATTGATTACCTTTTACAGTCCGCCAATGAGTGTATATGAAACTAAAGGGATTAGTTTAGAGGACTTGGTTTTGAGTGAAGAAGAGAGAGAATCTTTAGGGGCATTGTCGCAGTTGAATTTAACTACTATTGTTGCCAGAGAAGGAAGAGATGACTTAAAGAGGAGCAGCCAGGATCCATTTTCTTTTTAATTTTCACGCCTCTAACACTTCAATAGAAAAGCGATTTCCTTTAGCGCGAAGAGCTAAAAGTGTTTTGATTGCTTTGATTGTTTTGCCCTGCTGGCCAATAATAATACCAATTTCATCTTTGGGAGCAGTGATTATAAAATTAATTACCCCATTGGCATCATCTTTGCTAACTTTTATTTGGTCGGGAGATTTGACGATAGATTTGACAATAAAACTCAAGAGCTCTTTCATAACTTCTTTGATTTGAACAATTTTCTGACTCCTTCAGTAAGCTGAGCTCCGTTATCGAGCCATTGTTTTAATTTTTTCTTGTCTAGTTTAAACTCATTTGTGTGAGGATTCCAAAAGCCAAGGTCATCAGTGTATTTTCCATCTCTTTTTGATCTGGCCTCAGCAATAACAATCCGGTAAGTCCGCTGATGTTTTTTTCCCCTTTGAAAGAGTTTTGCCTTAAGCATAGCGGTTAGAGTATACTGTTCTTGCTGGTGATAGTCAATGCTTTTTGAGCCGCTTGTTCTTCCGCTTCTCTCTTAGAAGCTCCTTTCCCTGTGGTGATTTTCTTTTTGTCAAAATAAGCGGCAACGGTAAAAATTTTAGCATGGTCCGGGCCCTCTTGTTTAATAGTTTTGTAATGAGGGGTAACTTTTAAACTGGCCTGGGTTACTTCCTGCAGTTTTGTTTTAGCATCTTTTATATCCCCCTTTTTGCCTAGCGAAATTAACATTTTTAGCAAATTTCTCTTTAGGAATTTGGCAGCAGCTTCCCAGCCTTGGTCAAGGTAAATGGCCCCAATTACTGCCTCGAAAGTGTTAGCCAAAAGGGATGGATTTTTTCGTCCTCCTCCGCTATCCTCGCCTCGGCTCAAGAGAAGAAATTTGCCAAGATTATTTGCCTTGGCCTTTTCAGCGAGGTTTTCAGTGCAGACAATGGCGGCCCTAATGTTGGTCAGAACTCCTTCTGGAAGTTTAGGAAAATGTTGAAAGAGCTGTTCAGTTGTCCAAAGTTCTAAAACCGCATCCCCAAGAAATTCCAGCCTTTCGTTTGACTTTAAGTTTTCTCTGTAGTGTTCATTGAGATAGGAGCGATGAGTTAGAGCCTTTATCAAAAGCTTTTTATCCTTGAAATTAATGCCCAATTTTGGTTCAAGTGGATTTTTTCTCATAAACCGCTCCTAGTACGCCATTGATAAAGCTTGGTGAGTTTTCTGATCCAAATTCTTTAGCCAGCTCTACTGCCTCATTGATAACAACCTTGTCGGGAACCTTAGGATTAAAATATAACTCATAAACCGCCAGTCTTAAAATTGCCAGGTCGATCCGATTGATTTTCTCTATTGGCCACTTAGGAGCGCAACTGATAATGATCTTGTCAGTTTCGTCGATTTTTTTAACCACTTTTCCGGCTAAATCGCCTAGAGGATTGTCCTGGTGGAAACCCCAAGAAAAAAGATTCTTTACTGCTTTTTGTCTTCTCTTATGCCTTGGGTCCTTGCTTTTTTTGACCATTGCTTTCTTTTTCTTTTGCCCTCTTGGTTTTAGAGGTGCTGTTCTTATTACAGTTAAGGCAGAGGAAATAAGGTAATTTATCAGCCCCGCAATGTTGACACTGAGTAATTTCTGGGAGTTTAACTTTATGAGTGGCTCTTCTTCTCCCTTGCCGATGACTAGATATTTTTCTCTTCGGTACTGCCATTTGATAGTATTTTATAATCAATTACTGCTTTTTTCAACAGTGATTAATTTGGTGCAATAAGTTTGGGGTCTTTTAGAAATTGTAAATATTTTTGAAGTTCAGGATATTTGGTTAAGTTGGGGCTGGTGTTGATTATCTCCTGGGCCCACTGATGAGCTTTCCGGATAAGTTCCAGATCGTTATACGAGGCAATTTTAAATTCAGGGAAACCGTGTTGTTTGGTGCTGTAGATTTCTCCTGGACCTCGGATTTGTAAATCAATTTTTGCCAGCTTCATACCATCATTTGTTCCCTCCATGGCTTTTAGGCGAATATTGGCCCTTTTGGTTGTTTTTTCAGCAAAAAGGAAACAGTAAGCCTGCTTTTTTCCTCTGCCTGCCCTGCCCCGGAGTTGATGTAATTGGGATAGTCCAAATCGGTTAGCGGCCTCAATAATAATTATGTTGATATTGGGAATGTCGATCCCAACTTCGACTACTGGAGTAGCGATTAAAATATCAACCTTTCTCTTTTTAACCTTTAAAAGAACTGCCTCCTTTTGCTTGCTTCTCATTCTGCCGTGGAGCAGGGCAAGATTTAAATCAGGAAATATCTCGTTTTTTAGCCGCTCATATTCGGTGGTGGCCGCCTTAACCGACTCTAACGTTTCCGATTCCTCTATTAGAGGGCAGACAACAAATACTTGTATTTTATTTTTTTCAACTTGCTCCCTGATCCACTGATAGCAAGCTTTGCGCTTGGAAAGAGGAATGAAATGGGTTTCAACTGGTTTACGGCCCGGAGGCATTTCGTCCAAAGTGGAGACATCCAAGTCGCCATAAACAGTTAAAGTGATTGTTCTTGGGATGGGTGTGGCAGTCATGGTCAAAATATGGGGGAATAGCTTATCTTTATCAGCCAAATTGGCTTTTTTAACTAATTTAGCTCTTTGAGAGACACCGAACCGATGCTGTTCGTCGATAATTACCAAACCCACCTTTTCAAATTGAGCATATTTATGAATTAGGGCGTGAGTGCCGATAATTAATTGGTGTTTGGTTGGTGTTTGGTTGGTGTTTTTGCTAGTCGAGCTGGTTATCAGGGCGACTTTAATATCAAGCGGCTCAAAGAGTCTTTTGAGATTTTCATAATGTTGTTGAGCTAGAATTTCAGTTGGAACCATAAAAACTGTTTGATAGTTGTTTTTGGCGATTATCAACGCTGCTGCCGCGGCTACGACCGTTTTTCCCGAACCAACATCTCCTTGGAGCAGTCGATTCATTGCTATCGGCCTTTCAAAATCATTGATGATTTCATTTATGGTTTTTTCTTGAGCTTTGGTGAGTTTAAAAAGCAGTGAGCGAATGAATTTTTTAAGAGGTTTTAGCTTAGGTTTGATTATTGCCGCGGGCCGGTTTTTTTGCCATTTGTGTTTTTCTTTTAAGTATCGAAGTTGGAGAAAAAAGAGTTCATCAAATGCCAGTCTTTTTTTTGCTTTTTCTAAAATAGCTTTGCTTTCCGGGAAGTGGATCTTAATTACTGCTTCTTTTTCTCCTATCAATTTTTCCTGATTAATAATTTCATCAGGAAGAAATTCTTTAATAGCTTCTTTAACAGTGGGAAGGGTGCGGGCCAATAAACTTCTCAAGTATTTATTGGTAACGCCGAAAGTAACCGGGTAAATAGGAACCAGGCGGGCCGTATTAGTGGTAATTTCTTCCCCAATTTGATAATTGGAGACTCTTTTATCTTGGCCTAAAATTTCAAATCTGGGAGCAACTAGTTGAAGCTGGCCGCCTCGTCGTCTAACTTTACCGGAGATAGAAACAATAGTTGGCAAGGACAGAGTTTTTATTAGATAGGGTTGGTTGAACCAAATAACTCTTATTGAGCCAGTTTTATCACTCAGAGTTGCTCTTTGGATTGTTTTTTGCCGAAGAGAGCGGGTATAAATATTTTCAACCTTGTTAATCTTGCCAATTAAGGTGACTATTTCTCCTTCTTGGATCTTGGCAATTGGGCTGATGAGCGAATAATCTTCATGGCGGAATGGAAAGTGGTAAATTAAACCTTGAATAGTTTTTATATTTATTTTCGCTAACTTTTCAGACATTTTTGGCCCAACGCCCTTAATGTAGCGAATTGGGGTTGTCAAAGTGATGGCCGATTTAGTTGTCATTGGCTATTACAGTAAAAATGGCAGAAAAGAAGTCAGCAGCAGTGAAGCACTGGCTAAAATAATGAGGAACTTGATAATTTTATCTCGTTTTAATTTAAAGCCAAAAATTTTCATTCTGTTTTTATTGTTTTTATTATACTATATACTCTATAATCAAGTCTGACTTGATATAATGCGAACAATGAAATCACGATATTGGATGAATTTATTGAGGCAAAGAGGCAGGCGTCGACGCGGAAAAGGCAAACTTAATTGGCAAAAAAGATTAATCTATTATCTTCCGGTGGCTTTTTTCTTTGGCGCAGTCTGTCTTTTTTTATTTGCCATTGTTAGTTTTGCCTGGATAGCTAAAGATCTTCCTTCGCCTGATAAGATAGTGCGCCATGAAGGATTTGCCACTAGAATCTATGATCGCCAAAACAAACTTCTCTATGATGTCTTTAAAGAAGCCAAAAGGACGCCAGTAGAACTTGGAGAAATTCCTAATACTCTTAAGTGGGCCACTATTGCTATTGAGGACAAGGAGTTTTATTCTCACCCAGGTTTTAGCATTAGGGGTATTGCTCGGGCTGCTTTTAATATTGTTTTCCGCCGCAGACTTCAGGGAGGATCCACTTTAACCCAGCAATTGGTGAAAAATGTTCTTTTAACCCCAAAAAGAACTTTATCTCGAAAATATAAAGAACTTATTTTGACCCTTCAAATTGAAAGAAAATATAACAAAGACGAGATCTTATTAATGTATTTAAATGAGGCTCCTTATGGAGGGACTGCCTGGGGTGTTGGTTCAGCCTCAGAACAGTATTTTGGCAAGTCAGTTTCCAAACTTAATCTGGTTGAGTCGGCCATATTGGCCGGGTTGCCTCAGCGCCCCACTGTTTACTCGCCTTTCAGCGGCGATGACTGGCAAAATAGGACAAAAGCAGTTTTGAGAAGAATGAGAGAGGACGGCTATATTAGCCGAGACGAGGAAGAAGAAGTGACTTCTGAAATTGATGAGGTTGAATTTAATCAAGAGAGAGGTTTAATGAAAGCGCCCCATTTTGTTATGCACGTTAAAAAGATTTTGGCTGAAAAATATGGTGAAGAGGTAGTTGAACTGGGGGGATTAAGGGTGACGACCACCCTTGATTTAGATTTGCAGGAAAAAGCGGAAAAAATTATTGAAGAAGAATTAAAGAGAGTTGAGACATTGAGTATTAGTAATGGGGCCGCTGTAGTGCTGGATCCTGAAACTGGCCAGGTTTTAGCCATGGTTGGTTCTAAAGATTACTTTAGCGAGGATATTGATGGCAAATTTAATGTTATTACCCAGGGGCTTAGGCAACCAGGTTCAGCGATCAAACCAATTACTTATGTCACCGCTTTCAAAAAAGGCTATACTTCGGCCAGTTTACTTATGGACACCAGGACCGTTTTCCCAATCATAGGCCAGAAAGACTATGTGCCGATTAATTATGATGGCAAGTATCACGGTTCAATGCAGGTCAGGTTTGCTTTGGGCAATTCAATTAATGTGCCGGCGGTTAAGACGCTGGCTATGGTGGGATTGAGAGAGATGCTGGCTGTTGCCGACGAGATGGGAATTTCTACCTTGGCACCGACCAAAGGGAATTTATCCCGATTGGGATTCTCAGTTACTCTTGGCGGCGGCGATGTCAAGCCAATTGAATTGGCTAGCGCCTATTTGGCCTTTGCCAATGGAGGAATAAAGAGAGAATCGGTGGCGATTCTAAAGGTAGAAGATAGAGATGGTAATGTTCTCTTGGAAAATAAGAATTTTAGCGGCCATCAGGTGTTGTCAAAAGGTGAGGCCTTTCTAATTAGCGATATTCTTTCTGATAATGAGGCTCGATTAATTACTTTTGGCGAACATAGTGGTTTAGTAATTTCAGGACGCAAGGTGGCAGTTAAGACAGGAACCACTAATGATAAGCGAGATAACTGGGCTGTCGGTTGGATGCCTAAGGCTTTAACCTTAGCTTGGGTGGGCAACAATGATAATTCCCCAATGATGAAGGTGGCTTCGGGAATTTCTGGAGCAACTCCAATTTGGCGCCGGGTGATGACTGCGGCAATTGACAGAGTAGGTTATCAGTCCTTTGAAGTTCCTGATGGTATTGTTAGCGCCGAGATTGATAAGGTTTCGGGATTCAGATCTCATGATAATTTTCCCTCTCGAAACGAATATTTTATTAAAGGCACTGAGCCAAGTGGAGATGATCCTGTCCATTTAAAATTAAAGGTTTGTCCTCAGTCAGGAAAACTAGCCACCCCGCCGCAAATAGCTCGAGGTGAATATGAAGAAAAAGAGTTTATTGTTTTTAAAGAAGAAGATCCAGTTTCTACCGATGGGAAGAATCGTTGGCAGGAGGGAATCTTGGCTTGGATTAGTGAGCATGATAGCGAGCATTATCACCCGCCGACTGAGTATTGCGAGGAGGGGGGCTTGATTGAGGTAGCCATTGACTCTCCTGCCAATGAAAGCACGGTGAAAAATGGTTTTCCAGTTAAGATTAAAGCAAAGGGAGTTAAGAAGATAGTTGAAGTTACAGTTTATGTTGATGGAAAAAAGAAAAAGAAATTTACTAGTAAACCTTATGAATTTGACTTAACTTTACCAGACGGCCCCTACACGATTAAAGTAGTGGCCAAAGATGAAAACGGTGACACTGGTGAAAGAGAGGCGGAAATTGGTGTTAATGTTCCTTGGGATTGGGAGCCATCCCCTACTCCAACGCCGACTTTAGCGGCAACTCCAACCTTGACTCCAGCATCAACCTTAACTCCGGCGCCGACAACAAACTTAACTCCGACAGAAATTCCAATCGCTACGCCAACTTAAAAGTCTTGAGATGGATTTTTTTGGCGGTTTTGTCGTCAGTGTTGTAGTAATAAGCCCGGAAAGTGTATTTATACTTTTTTGACTCTTGATAAATATCAGTAATTACCAGCTGCCAGAGATATTTTTGTCCGATTTTTTGTGAGTATTTCTTGATTAATTCTTTCGGATCTTTTTTGACTGATAGGGCAACATTGGCATCAAGACTGATTATTTGGCTGGTGAGCTCGTGAATTGCTTTTGATTTCTTTCTTTTGACTTTTGCCTTAGGAATTTTAGAAATTTGAGCAAGAAGTTTGTCAAGATTGATTTCAGCAAAGTTTTCTTCGATAAAACAATCCCCTGTTTTTACTCCTAATTTTTTCAAAAAGAAGTTAATAGTTTTTGCTAATTTTTTTTCGCTTTGATCATAAATTCCCAAGGAGTGATGCTCTAAATATTTGCCACTCCTTTGATAAAAAACTTTTCCTACTTCAAAGAATTTTATTTCTGATAATTTATATTTTTCATACTGCTTTTTCTGAAAACGAAGAGAGGAAATAATAGTTTGCCTTAAAACCGGAAAGTTGGCATTAACACTGTTCTCTGTATAAATAGGTTTGACTTTACCCAACCTTTTATTTTCCTGAAAATATTTTTCTTGGATTAAGGGCCAAGAACGAATTTCATCGTATCCCGAATCAACCAATATTTTCTTAACAGCCTCGATTAGGTAAAGGATTTTTGGAGTAATATCAGGCAATTTTTTGCTTGAAATTGGTTTATTAGTAGGTATCTTGTCATAACCATGGAATCTAATAATCTCTTCAATTAAATCTTCTTCTAAGAGAATATCTTTTCTTAAAGTTGGTGGTTCAACAATCACTTTGTTTTTAGTTGGTTTTATTTTGCAATTCAGTTTTTTTAGAGTTTCTAAGGCCTGTTTTTCAGAAATTGAAATTCCAGCGTAAACAGAGGGTTTTTTCAAATCAAACTCTATTACTGTTTTTTTTGGTTTTTTTAGATAGTTATCATAAATATTGCTGGTAATTTTTCCGCCGCAATTCTTTAAGACAAGATTTATTAAGTGAAAAAGTGCTTGGGGAATTAATTCAGTATCTAAATCCTTTTCTAATCTAATGCCGGCATCAGTGACGATATTTAAGTTTTTATAATCCCTTCTCACTTTAACCCGATCATAAATTGCCATTTCGATTAAAACTTCTTTGGTATTTAAATCTATGGCACATTTTTTGCCTCCGATCATGATTAAGCTTTGGGCTCCCTTGGGGCTGCTGATTAAAAAAGTATCAGGCTTAAGATCAACCCCTGTCGCATCTAAAGTAATAAATTTTTTATATTGTCTATTGTTTAACTGCCAATTTAATTTGTCGGTTGATTTTTCAGTGTCAAAAGCATGGCAGGGAATACCGTACCAAAACATAATGTAATTAGTGAGATCAACTAAGAGATTGATTGAGTTAATTTCATGAAGCCTGAGGAATTTTTTCAGCCATCCAGGAGAGGAAGAGTTTTTAATATTCGAGAGTCTAATGGCCATTATTCTCTGAGTTTGTTTTTTAGCGGTGACTTTTATTGGTAGATCATAATCTTTTTTGGTTTTGGGAAGGATAATTCGGGGAACAACCAAAGGAATGTCGTAAAGAGCAGATAATTCCTTGACGATGCCGTAATATCCTAAACAGTCTCCCCTATTCTGTCTTACTTCCAGGCCAAGAATTATTTCTCCTTCTTTTTTCTCAAAACTATCATTAAGATGGCCGATTAAAGTTAGATCATTAGCCACTTTTCTGGCTGTTTTTTTCAGATCTGGCAGAAATTTCTTTAACTGAGAGTATATTATTTTCATCTTCTGTTTGGTTTATAAGCTAAATTGCCTCCCAATAATGTTCTAATGTCTTTGATGTTATATTTGGCCATTACCCAGCGGTCTAAACCTAAACCGAAGGCAAAACCACGCCATTTTTTCGGATTGATGCCCGATTTTTCCAGAACAAGAGGGTGGATTATTCCCGCTCCTCCCATTTCTATCCAACCAAGGCCGACACAGAGAGAGCAACCAACGCCATGACAGGCAAAACATTGAAGGTCCAACCCCAGTCCCGGTTCTACCTCTGGATAGTATTTGCAGCGATAACGTACAGTTACTGCCTGTCCATACAAAAATTTAAACATCTTGTCGAAAACGCCAATTAAATTTTTTAGATTAATATTCTTATCGACAGCCACTCCCTGATATTGGTGGAAGATGAAATGATTTTTTTTGGTTACCTTTTCGTTGCGATATATTCGTCCCGGAAAAGCGGCTTTAAATGGGGGGGTTTCATTT
Organism: uncultured Gammaproteobacteria bacterium; assembly: GCA_964428655.1. Lineage (GTDB taxonomy): Bacteria > Patescibacteriota > Microgenomatia > UBA12405 > JAHJSD01 > CAYRYE01. Next base: position 530,175 of record CAYRYE010000001.1, on the reverse strand, counting down.
TCCAATAAATGAACTTCAACAGATGACAGTTGGCTGGTTAGCAGGATTTCTGGCTCTTTAATATAGATTGTATCTTGAAGATCTCTGGCAGGGTGATTTTTGGGGACATTTAACCGCTCAAAACAATACTCGTCAGTTTCTATTTCTGGGCCATAATAGATAGAAAAACCCAGCGAGCGAAAAAGATTGTTGATTTCATTTGAAACAATAGTGATTGGGTGGAGGTGACCGAATTTTTGAAGAGCGTAAGTTTTTTTTCCTGTTTCTTTTCTCTCTGGTTCAATCTTGCCTTTTTCTAATTCTTTTCTTTGATTAATAATGAGTTCTTCCAGTTGGCGTTTAAGTTTATTTATTCTTTGACCCAGAATTTTTCTATTTTCTATTTTCTGGTTTCTTAGTCGACCAACTAATTGATTAATTAAACCGTTTCGGCCCAAATATTTAACTCTCAGCCCTTCCAATTGTTTCAGGGATTTTATTTGTTTGACCTCTCTCTCTATTTTTTCTTCTTTGATTTGATCCATGATCTATTAAAAAACCCCGCTTTTGGCGGGGCCATTTTTAAATTAAAAACAACCTCACCTTCCCCTTAATTAAAGAAAAAAAATCGAAAGGTGAAAGTTTGTTTTAACATTCTACTGGTAATTTTAATCTTCCTTTTTAGCTTTGTCAACAATAGCCCTAAAAGCAAGTGGATCTTTTACTGCTAGGTCAGCCATGATTTTTCTATCAATGGTAATTTTCTTTTCTTTTAGTAGATTAATAAATTTAGAATAGGTTAATCCGTGTTGGCGAACGCCAGCATTGATTCTTTGAACCCAAAGTTTTCTTAAGTCTCGCCTGCGCAGTTTTCTGCCGGCAAAGGCATATTGACCAGCATGAAGCAAAGCCTCATGGGCTACTCTGTAAAGGCGGCTCCGAGTCATTCGGTACCCTTTAGCCATCTTAATGACCTTTTTGTGCCGTCTTCTTCTGATATAGCCTGTTTTTACTCTCATTTATTTTGCCCCCAGTAATTTTTTGATTTTTCTGGCTAGTTTTCCCTTTACCCTCTTTACACTTTTGAGTCTTCTGATTTGTTTTTTACTCTTTTTTCTCCTTAAATGACGCTTGAATGAAGATTGACGCAAAACCTTTCCTGTTTTAGTTATCCTGAAGCGATTGGCAACGGATTTAGGTATCTTTTTCTTGGTTACTTTGGTTCTTTTTTTTGCCATTGTCTTTTTCTCTTTTTTTAACTATTTTCATAGACATTATCAACCTTTTTCCCGACAACCTGGCGTTTCCCTCAGGTTCATAAAAATCTTTTAATTGTTCCTTAACCTCATCTAGCAATTGATAACCGAATTCCTTTTTAATAATTTGGCGACCCAGGAATCTTAGCACAATCTTTAGACGATCACCTTCTTTGGCAAACTTTTTGGCTCTTTCTATTCTTGTATTTAGATCAGCCTTGCCAATAAAAGGCGTCAATCTGATTTCTTTTAGTTTTTCTCCTCTTTTATTTTTCTTCCTTGCTTCCCGCTCCTTCTTGTTCTGTTCGTATTTGAATTTAGCGTAACCAGTGATTTTGACAACTGGCGGCGTTGCCCTAGGAGCAATTTCTACCAGGTCCAATTTTTCTTTCTGAGCAATTTTTCTCGCTTCTTGAATAGAAACAATTCCAATCTGCTTGCCCTGATTATTAATTAACCGAACATTAGGAGCTCTAATTTGCCAGTTTGTTCGATAGAAAATTTTTCTTTGTTTCCTACGTCTTTTCACTTTTGCTAATCTAGATTAGAGCTTAGCACAAGAGCATCTTCTTGGCAATAGTAATTAACCAGCAGCTCTTGAAACGTAATGCTCTGAAGAAAGCAGGAAGTTGGCCCCGCCCTTTTTGCTGGCGAACATGTTCCAAAAGAACCCTTTCTTTTTGTTTTTTTGATTCCAGGCTGATAACCAGATGGAGGAATTTTCTACCTCCCTTAGGAAGTTTTTAATAGTATTCTTTAAACTTCGCAGGAATGAAATGTCGGAAATACCAGGATTGACTATTGGTTGTTGAGCGGCAACATCAAGGATTTTTTCTAGGTTGTTTGCCTCTTGAGCCAAAGCTTCAACCTCTTGTTTGAGAGCCTCTATTTCCAGCCGAGCTTCTCTTTTATCACGACTGTAAATCTCTTTTTCCTCCTCTTTTATCCTCTGAGTATGGAAAATTAGCCTCTCTCGATACTTTTTTTCCAGCTCCTTCTTTTTCTTTTCGACTGATTGGAGATCAGAAGGAATCTCTCCCGCTTGGCGCAAAGCCTCAATAAATTTTTTATTAGTTTTGGCAGGGGGGGAATTACTATCTCCCCAAACTTGATTAGCCATAGCTTTTTAATTATACTACAGGCCAAGTAAATATTCAACAGTTTTTTCTCTCCGGATTATCTTTGAAGCTAAGTATTGATTAAGTTTGGATTTTTCCAATTTCTTGAGATCTTCACTTGAAACAATAATTTTATTTCTATCGGCAATTTCTTCTAAAACTAGTTCAACTTTCCAATTTACTTCAATATTTTGACGATATTGCTCTTTTAGTTGATCTAGATTGATTCCTTTTGAGGTTAAATACTGATCGATTTTCATGCCGACTTTTTGGAGTTGATCAATTAGGTCAACCAGCTTCCTATTCATTTCATACTCAATTAATATATTAGCTAGGTTGATCTTTACTGTTTTGACGATTATTTCTATTAATTTCTGAATCTGTTCATCTTTTTTCTTTATTTTATCTTTTGAAGCCTCTTCTTTTTTGCCAGGAGTCCAAATTTTATCTTTGGCATTATTTTTTTTAATTTCTTTTTCCAGACTTCCAAGATCAATTTTGGGAAGTTCGCAAGAAGAGATAGTAATTCGCCAGTCTTTGTCTTTTTCGGTAGAATCTAAAGAAACACTAGGGGGAATGATTGGTTTTAAGTTATGCTCTCTAACTGCTTCTGAATAGACTTCGCCAACAACTTCCTGAACTATGGCTTGACGAACCTTGTTCTTGTCAACTTTTTCTTCTACTAGCTTTAGCGGAGCTTGACCTTTGCGGAATCCTTTAATTTCTATCTTAGAAGCTTCTTCTTTGAGAATCTCTTGGTATTTTTTCCTGATTTTCTTTGCTGGAATAATAGCTTTCAATTCAAAAGAATTGTCGTCTTTTCGCTTAATTTCTGTTTTTTGAGACACGAAGTTAGTCTAGTTGACTTGGCTTGAAAAGTCAATTGTTTTGAAACTTGACAACTTTTTATAGTTATGAAAGGATAGATTTAGACTTTACTTAGGTTATGAAAGAAAAACTTTTAGTTTTGGTTTGTTTTTTTCTCTTTACCCCCGCCTTAATTTTAACTGAGTTCATCTTGTTGGAAAAGGTGAGCGCTTTGGCGGCAAGCAAGAGAGATGGTGACGCGATTGCCTCAATCCTAGTTTCGGCAGAGGAAAACTATCCTCCTGCCGGGCCTGTTTTTTCTTCAGCCGATCCCTTAAAGGAAACTCAGATCAAGGGTGATGTTCTTGCTGCCGATGCCCGGCCCTTGTTGATTGAAAACTATCTTAATCGGTATAACTCTCCCCTAGCCCCTTTTTCCGAGTTAATTTACACAGTTTCCCAGGAATATGGCCTAGATTATCGCCTAATCGTTGCTATTGCTCAACAGGAATCGAATCTTTGTAAAAAATCACCAGTCAACTGTTTTAATTGCTGGGGCGTAGGCATTCATTCTCGGGGAACGATGTGTTTTGGTTCTTACCCCCAAGCAATTGAATGGATGGCGAACTATTTAAGAGAGGAATATTTTGATAAAGGTTTGACGACAATAGAAGCGATGATGAAAAAGTATTGTCCTCTTTCTAATGGCTCCTGGGCTTTTGGAGTAAGACAGTTCATGAATGAGTTAAATTGATTAAAGATTGGAATATGAAGAGCAGTTATTATGATGATGACTCGTTTGATTATCCCCAATATTGGGAAAAAAGACGCTATGAACATTTGTCGGAAGAGTCAGCCCTTAGAACCTTAATTAAGAGAATTTCTCCTAAAATGCGGCAAAACATTCTTGACATTGGTGCTGGTTTTGGCAGACTGACTCATGTTTACGCTGACAAATTTAACCACTGTGTCCTTCTTGATCCTTCAAAAAAGTTACTTAGCGAGGCAAAAGAGAGACTTAGAATTAAAAATAATCTTGAATTTAAACTTGGGTTTGGTGAAGACATTCCTTTTAAAGATGAAAAATTCCACACTGTTTTAATGGTTCGAGTGTTTCATCATTTGAGATTCCCGGAAAAAGTGGCTAAAGAAGTGGCCAGGGTATTAAAGCCGGGTGGATTTTTCATTCTTGAGTTTGCAAATAAGGCTAATTTTAAGGCAAAACTGTTGTGTTTATTATGTTGTAAATATCGCAAGGAAGTTTTTGGTTTGGAGCCAGTTAACAGACAGTCTCAGAAGAAATCAAATATGAGCACAATTCCTTTTGTCAATTATCATCCTCTTTGGATTGATAGACTGTTTAGAAAATTGGGTTTTGAAGTTATAATCAAGCTTTCTTCTTCTAATTTCCGTTCCTCTATTTTTAAAAGAATTTTGCCTCCTAAAGTATTGTTATGCTTGGAGGAAAAATCTCAATTTTTCTTGGGAAAAGTTAATTTTGGGCCCAGCATTTTCCTTCTTCTAAAAAAGGTTTAATCCACTTGACAATACTATAAGATATTGATATACTCCACTTTAGATCCCAGGGTAATCTTGCTAAGAGTGAACTCTGGGATTTTTCATTTTAACCATGAAAAAATTCTTTCTTTTTATTTCTATTGGTTTAGGATTGTTTTTCTTTCGTGTTCGGACAGTTCAGGGCCGAGTGGTTCCTATTGCCGGTTCTTCGGCAAAACTGTCTAGCCAGAGCTATGGGCCTAATCGCCTTGATTATAGGCAGTTGAGACTCTATTACTTCTTGAAAGCCAAAAAATCACCGTTAATAAGTTTTTCTAACGATTTTATTCAGGCGGCTGATTTTTGGGGGATTGACTGGCGCCTGCTCCCGGCTATTGCTGGTTTAGAGTCTAGTTTTGGAAAAAGGTTGATTTTGGGCAGCTATAACGCCTATGGCTGGGGAGGCGGCTATATTAGGTTTAGCGGTTGGCAAGATTCAATCTATCATGTTTCTCAAAAATTGAGAGAGAATTATTATAATCGAGGTCTAACTAGTCCTGCGGCCATTGGGAAAGTTTATGCCCCCCCTAATCCTCGCTGGGGTAATTTGATCAGCTCAATTATGAATAAGATTTGAGCCCTCCTCTTAATTTGTGTTAAGCTTGGAACATTAGCCAGAGTGCTGGAATTGGCAGACAGGCACGGTTTAGGACCGTGTGTCCTTTGGGCGTGAGGGTTCGACTCCCTCCTCTGGCACCATGAAATTTCTTAGGGCTTTTTTACTTCCATTATTTTTTATAGTTTATCTCTCAAGATCGGCCATTGTTTTCAGCACCTCTGATAGTTACTTAGTGGTGCGAGATTATTACTTGAGGTCTCACCAGGATTATCTTACCGCGAGACAGAATTACTTAAATCACCGCACTCTTCAAACAAAAGAGAGTTTTTCCCAAAAATTAAAGCAATTTTTGATCTCTAGAGATGATTTATTAAGAAGGTATCTCAATCTTTTACTTAATGAGGGTTTTTCGCTTCTACCGGAAAAGGATTTACTGGAAATTAGTTCCTGGATTGGCTGGCTTGATAAGGATATCAGCAAAATTGATTCTGTTCAGTCAATGGAGGAACTGCTTTCCTCTGCCGAAGAGCTGGAGAATGAATACCTTAATATAGAAAGGTCGATTTTTATCTTTTTAAATAAATTAACAGTTTTTCAACAACAAAAAGTGGCGGTTAAGATTGCCCAGTTAGCAGATGAGATTAGGAGGGGTTTGGATGGCGGTGGTGAAGAAGCGATTAGTTACTGGCTTGAGGAGGTGACCAATAAATTAGATTTAGCCGGGCAGAATCAGCAGGCGGCCGTGGAATTAATGGACCAATCCAAAGTCAGACGGATTGGTGACATTTTGAGAGATTGGAAAAGAGCAAATAAAATGACGGCTGAGGCAGAATTGAATTTACAGGATTCTTTGGAGTTTTTAAGTGAGATTATTAAAAATCTTAATAGTTGATTAATGAAGATAAAACCGAGTTCAAGATCAGTTCAGAATATTGATGAGCGAATTTTCTTTAAAGAGCCAATGGGTAAAACCCCGGGTTGGTTTCGATGGGTGATTTTGGCTTTAATCGTTATCCTCCTGACAGGAGTTTTAACGACTCTTTTTTTAGGTGATAGACGAATGGTTGATAGGAGCAGGCAGGAGCCAGTAGTTCCTGCGCTTACTCCAGTAGAGGATTTGGACAAACAGGTGATTCTTCCTGAGACTCTGGAGACAAAATGGGAACGTGTTAAAAATGAATTAGAGGGACTTGATTCTCAACAAAAAGATTTTCAGCCGCCTAATTTAGATTTAGATGTTCATCTTTAATCTTAGCCAACTAATTAAGGCCGAGAGACCCCCCGTGCGGCGGCGATAAATTGTTTTCCCGGGAAAAAGTTGGGGTAATTTCCTAATCTCAAAATCAGGCAGTTTTTCCCAGCTGAATTGGCTGGTGCTTTCTCCTTTTGAGGGAGTAATTTCAAACTCCAAAACTCCTTCTTTGCCTGGTTCGACTAATTTGTTTTTCTCAAGACAGAGAGAGGAAGTTTTGATATAGTTGGAATTTTCTTTTGAGGGTCTAAGGCAAAATTGCCTTTCTTCCCCCCAAATACTTTCCCCCTCGTTTCTCAAGACGATTTCTCCCTTGTAGTTTTGGCTGGTTTTTAGTAAGAATGGCAGGAATATTTTCTTGAAGACAATTTTCTCTTTTTGGGGTGGTTTGTGAAGCGGTTTGTTTAATGACTTTAGCAAATCGAATTGAGGATAGGGTTGCTGATCTTGATTGATCCAAGAGAAGTGATCAAAGGGCCCCTGGGGGTAATTTAAAATAAAGGGAGTGACAGCAATTACTCTTGAGTCAGCAAGCCAAAATTTGAACGATTGTTCCAAGAGCTGAACTACTTTTTTAGCGGGGTAGAAGTTTTTCTGTATATTGATTCCTTCTTGATGGGGCCAGCCTGTTTCGGTAATAAAAACAGGCAGCTTATTTTTAATGCCTAAACGATGGAGGTAGTCTAATTCCCAAATGTACCCCTTAATGCTTGTTCTTCCTTCATCGCTGGGTAGGCCAATGAAACCGTAATTTGGATATGAGTGCGAGGCGAGACCGTCTATCTTTTCAAAGATTTCTGGCTTATGGTTATAACCCTGGCGATAGAAGTTTTCGGCCGAGCTAAATTTTGGCGGTTTCTGGGGGGCAGCTAAATCTAATCCTGCAGAAAGGATGTAAAAATCAGGATTGATCTTATGGAAATAGTCAGCGGTAAAATCCAAAATATCAAAATAACCTTCAGCATTTACCTTTCCACCCCACTCATCGAATCTATTTGGTTCGTTGAAAACAATGATAAACCTATCTTTAATTGGCCAATTTAAAGAGTTGAGAAAATCAGCCATTCTCTTAATATTTTCTTTTTTTGGTTTTTGCCAATTGCCATTTTCAATATTTGTTGCCAGCCTGAAAATAGGTATTAAATGCAGGCGGCGGCACTGGTCGAGGAAATTTTGCCATTGTTGTTGATTTAACTCATCTTCTCTAATTACGGTGTTGACCCATCCCCAGTCACCGCCGTTAGTATTAAGCAGTTCGGTTGCCAATTGAAGATCATTAATGTCTGAGTTTACGTGGATACCAAATTTGTTCTTGGCCCAATTTAAGTTTGAAATAGCCAATCCAGTTTTGACTTGATTAAAAAAGAGAGCGAAAATGATCATGACTGTTATAATAATTTTCATCAGCCGATTTTATCACAGCCAAAATGACAAAAAAAGAAATTAGCGAAAAGATCAGTAAATTAGAGGAGGAAATCAGGGCTACCCCGTATCACAAAGGCACAGAACACCATATTGGCTTGCTGAAAGCCAAAATTGCCAAGTTTAAACGTGAGCTAGAAGAAGGGTTGACAAAATCTGGAGGAGGAGGCCATGGAGTCAAGAAACAGGGTGATGCTACTTGTGTTTTAGTTGGCCCTCCTTCGGTAGGCAAATCAACTCTTCTGAATAATATAACCAAGGCTTTTTCAAAGGCGGGAAGTTATGATTTCACTACCTTAAAGGTGATTCCAGGCATGATGGAATACAAGGGAGCTAAGATTCAAATTTTTGATCTTCCCGGTCTGGTAAAGGGTGCTGCCATTGGCAAAGGAGAGGGAAAGAAGATTCTTTCGGTAGTTAGAGGGGCGGATTTAGTGATTTTAATGATTGATGTTAATCGAATTAGCTGGCTTAAAAAAATTAAGGATGAACTCTATCAGGCAGGGATTAGACTCAATCTTCAGCCGCCAAGAGTAAAAGTTAAAAAACTCAATCGTGGAGGGATAAAGGTAATTGACCCTTTTGTCTGTTTTCCAAAGGAAACAATAATTAAAGTTGCTCAAGAAATGGGATTGAAAAATAGTGAAATTAGTTTTGAAAAAGCAATTACTTCTCTAGATCAACTAATTGATGCTTTTTCCGATAACAGAATCTACTTATCGGCAATTGAAGTAGTTAATAAGATCGATGTAAAAAAAGACCTTAAAATTAAAAAGGGAGTTTTAATTAGCGCCAAAGAAAAAATAGGGCTGGATAATTTAAAAGAGACTATTTGGCAGAAGCTAGGCTTAATAAGAATTTATCTTAAGGGAAACAAGAAGGGCCAGCCTGATTTTAAAGCCCCCTTAATATTGAGAAAAGGTATGACCATCTTTGAGGCAATTAAGGCCGTTTCCACTGATTTAGTTGAGCGGGTTAACCAAGTTTTGGCTTGGGGACCGGGAACAAAGTTTCCTGGCCAAAACGTTCCCCTTTCTTATCTCCTTGAGGATGAAATGATTCTTTTTTTCGTCAAGAAGTAATAACTTTATCCAATTTTTCTTTTATCACTTCTTTTGGCTGAAGACCAACGATTTGCTCGACCACTTTCCCCTTGAGGAAAATGAGTAAACTAGGGATACTCATAATTTCATATTTTTGGCTGGTAATTGGATTACTATCCACATTTAGTTTTCCCACGATAGCCTTGCCATCCATTTCGTCAGATAATTCTTCGATGACAGGAGTCATCATTTGGCAGGGACCACACCAAACTGCCCAGAAATCAACCAGAACAGGCTTATTAGCTTTTAGAACCTGTTCTTCAAAATTTTGATCAGTAAATTCTTGAACCATTTTCCTGTTTTAACAAGTAACTTCGGTGCCGCGGGAGGGAGTCGAACCCTCACGCCCCAAAGGGGCACAGGATTTTAAGTCCAGCCTGTCTGCCAATTCCAGCACCGCGGCTAATTTTCCCTCTTTATTTTTTTGTCAATAAGTATTTTTAAAATTTGCTGCTGCTGTTTCTCGATTTTTGTTTCTAGATCAAAAATATTTTCAACAATATCAGTGGCTCGTTTTTGAGCCGCTGCCTCTCTTTTGTCTCTGGTTGTTTCGGCTCGGTCAGAGGCCATCAAGAGAAAAATGCCAATGAAAATTGCCTCCAGAGAGACTGCTAGTGTTAAGATGTTAATGTTAAAATCATAGATTAACCAAGCAGTGAACCAGGCAGTATGAAGAACAACTCCCCACCAACTTCCTGCTATCCATTTGGCCAACCTAACAACTTTATTCGAAACTCTTTTCATTAGTTATCTTAGTTTAAGATATTTTATCAAAAATGTTCTAGGAATCGCAATTTTGTTCGGGGGCGTGGATTCGAACCACGATTGGCAGTTCCAAAGACTGCCGTCCTACCCTTAGACGACCCCCGATCTTTCTTTGTCGGGGATGCCGGATTCGAACCGGCGACCTCACGCTCCCAAAGCGTGCGCGCTAGCCAACTGCGCCAATCCCCGTTAGTGCCGAGGGGGGGATTTGAACCCCCACGCTCTTGCGAACACAGCGTCCTCAACGCTGCCTGTCTGCCAATTCCAGCACCTCGGCTATTATAAATACCTCGGCTTTTTGTGCGCGTGCCTGGACTCGAACCAGGGACCTCTGCGATGTAAACGCAATGCTCTGACCAACTGAGCTACACGCGCAATGACGATCGCCTGGGGTGAGCGAAGGGAATCGAACCCTCAACCACCTGCTTCACAGGCAGGCGCTCTACCATTGAGCTACGCTCACCACGGAGCGGGATGCGGGAATCGAACCCGCGTCGCCACCTTGGAAGGGTGGAATTGAACCACTCAACTAATCCCGCCTATAGTTTAGGGAAATTGTGCCGAGGGACGGAGTTGAACCGTCATCTCAAGTTTTTCAGACTCGCGCCGTAACCACCTTGGCTACCTCGGCTTTAGAACTCTAGGGTGCTCTCTTTACGCTTAAATCGACTATTTTTAGCCGTTAGGCTCGCAGCCTCTCTATACTTCCCTCGCTTGTTCTAATTCTTGCTTGGCGAGTTTGACATTCACGGCAACGCTGAGAAACTTTTCCCCTATGAGCTAATCTTTTATGCTCTTCAAGTTTACGTTTTTCTCCAGTCAGGAGTTTTAGTTCTCTAACCCCTAGGACTACAGATTGCTCTCGCACCACCTTCTTCACCCTCTTTCATTAAATAATTTTTTTCTCTGGCTTTTGAACTGGCGATTTACCTTTTGTGCCAGAGGAGGGAGTCGAACCCTCACACCCATAAAGGGCACACACTTCTGAGGCGTGCCTGTCTGCCAATTCCAGCACTCTGGCTAATATTTTGGCTTAGTTTTCAAAGTATATTGAAGTTTACCAAATAGATCAGGTAGAGACAAGATTTTCGGAAATAATATTTAATTTTTACTGATAGTATAGCTTGGCAGATAAAAAAGAAATACCGCTGCCACTTCTTCCGAAAGAGCCCTTTGAAATTCATAATAAATCTGTTTTCTTTCTTCTAGATCAATAGTCTTTCTTCCTTTTTCTAATAATTGGTCAATTCGAGGACTATTGATTCCTGTTAAGTTTCCATGTTGGGTTGAGTGCCAGAAAAAGTATTGATCAGGATCAGAAGGAATTATTCCAAAACCTAGAAAAACATCAAAATCCTCTTGATTGGGAATAAAACTCGAAACGTGAATTTCCGAAGAAATATTTAGATTTTCTTGCCAATCTTTTTGAATCTTTTCTGCCCAACCTAAAAATTGGGGCAGGGTGTATAGCTGAATGCTGAAATCCTCCTCTGGTTCCCAATCCTCTTTTTCTAAAATGTTTTTAGCGTGATCAGGATCAAATCTGTAAGTCTTCACTTTCTCATTATAAGCCCAGGAGGATGGGGAAATTGGACTTATGGCCCTATCAGTTTTAAGTGGTTTTTGAATAGCATAAGATAACCCTTGACGGATCCTTTTTGATGAAAAAGGATCTTTTCTGGTGTTAAAAAATAGGGCTACATATTTTTGAATGTTGGCCCTTTCAGTTTTGATAGAGACATTTTGCCAAGAAGAAAATGTCTCAATATCAGATATTTCCCAGGCCTCGCTTATTTCGCTTAGTTTAAAGGCAGTAATTAGTTCTTTTTCATTAGGATAAAATCTGAACAATGTCCGCTCTTTTAGATTATTAGTGTTGGCTAGCAGTAATGAAGAAAAATTGCCCCCTTTTATATTAATTTTTTTGATTTTATGGGGGCCAAGACCGATTTGATTATTTTTAAATATTGGCTGGTTGAGAAAGGAAAGTAAAGGGGCGAATGATGACTTAAGTGAAATTTTTACCCCTTTTTCTATTGCTGAAACTTCAGCTCCGCTTATTTGGTAATTTATTTGATTGGCAGTGAGTTTTGTCTCATCCTGCCATCTAGTATTAGGATTTAGGAAAAAGATATATTCTTTTCCTTCTGGCTTAATTGTCCAGCCGGAGATAATTGGTGAACTAGTAGCTCGGCTGTTGGGCAGTATTTCTGTTAGGCCGTAACTGATCAGGTGGGAAATCCGAGGCGGTAGGGTGGACAAGTTGTATTTGCCGACAATACCTATTTTTTTGGTTTTGGGCAGGAGTCTGGATGCTAATAAAATCAGCCTGTTGGCGGCTAAAAAGAGGCCTGCCCCGGTTAGAATACCAGCCGTTAGAAGGAGGCCATATCTTTTAAGCAGTTGAGTTAGGAACCTGAACCAAAAGTTTATTTTTTTAATCATACTAATAGCTGAATAAGAGACAATCCTAAGAAGATTATGAGAAGGGCGATGGTGATGATGAAAGTAAATTTTTCAACTCCTCTTCGACTAAATTTTGGCTGGATTAAGGAAAGTCGGCTGCTGCTCTCTGATGAAGGATGCAGCAAAATCATTAGGACCAATACAATGGAAGTAATTATTTGACTGATTAAGATTATTTTTTTCACTTCTTAAAGATCCAGCCCAGAGAGGTAATGATTAAATTTATTACCAGCGCCGCAATTATATAAGTGAATAGTAGAGAACAGTTAATTGCCGGGATGATAAATCCCTGCCAATTACTTCCTGGGAATTGATAGGAAGTAATAGAGAATCCTTTAATAAAAATAGTCACTAGATAAAATCCAATAACATTGATTACCCATCTTAGTGTTCCCAATGTAAGGATATTAATGGGTAGAAACAAGAGCTTGGCAATTGGCTTCAAGAGATATTCGAAAGCAGTTAAGGCAAAAGCAGTGAGAAATAAAGTTTTAAAACCTTCCTCAAAGGAAATAATCGGCATGATTAGGCTAGTTGTCTTCAGAGCAATGATGCTTGAAACCAGTCTCCTTAGTAATTTTTTCACCTCTTGAGTAGATTAGCAAAAAACGATAAAAAGTTCAATTTAGACTTGGAATAATCAACCTCAAAAAGGGAATCGTTGATTTGGAGGTGATAAACAGGCTTGGTAAAAATCCTGGTGATAATGTTGGGGCGGCTTATTTCAATCCCCTCTTCTCCTAATGGGGGCATGAGAACTATTTCTCTTTTTTCTAATTTCTTTTTCCGCCAACCCATTAAAGCAACTTGAACGTTATAGGCTGGAGCCAGACTTTCATTTTTGATAATAAGTTTTAGATTATCTTGAAGGTTTTCCAGCTTGACGCTTAATTCACCTTTTGGCAAGGGTAGTAATTTATTAGCAAATTGAACATCGACATTTTTTTGTTGATAGTTGGTTTTATAAAAACCCGGAGGAGCTGGTTTGGTACTGCTTTGACCATGAATCACAAAAACAAAGTGACCCAAATCAAAGTTATCAATAAAGTCAATGCCATTGGTAGTTTTAGACCAGGTTGGATCAGCAGGAATCCAAAGTTTTTTTCCTGAATCCCAGTATTCCACCCAGGAATGAAGGACATCGCTACTGGCAGCCAGCAGGGTAAGTTTTTGATTGTTGGTAAAGGCGAATCCTTCCAGTTCTCTGGCGGGGATGCCGGCTGATCGAGCCAGGGCCACAAAGAGATCACTGAATTCCGTACAAACACCTTTTTTCTGCTGGTATGCTTTTAGGGCGCCAACTCTTTCAGGTTTATTTAAATTTTCATAATCATATTCCAGAACATTGGTAACGAAGTTATAGATTTTAAGAGGGGTGTTATATTGACGGGCCAAATTCTTGATTAGCGAACTATTTGTTTCCCAATAGAGATCTTCCTTTAAGTAGAGACCAGTATTTTGAAATTGACTGGCATTTGTGAACGTTTGATTGTTGGCTTGGGAGAAGATTTTGGCCTGGCCGCGAACAGTGATAGTTTTCGTTTCACCAGGAGAAAGAAGATATTCGGCGAGCCAGTTGTAATCATTATCAAGCTTAATTCTGCTGGGCGGGGGGTCAATTGAAGTTAGGAAAACCGATTGATAGGCCGTATCTGGGGGAATGGGCACTTCCACTTTGGTTGTTTTTATTTCTTGATTGTTAAGGAAAAAATTTAAAGAGAAATCAAAGATTTGGAAGTCACCAAAAGCCAGCACTAAAGGTTTTTTACCTAATTTGGATTTTTGATATGAAATTAATTGATATTTTTCTATTTCTTCCTGGCTACTTGGTGAGATTGAGGAATAGGCTAAATTACTAAAAGAAGTGGGCGCTTTTATTTTTAAAATTAGACTATCAATTTCCTCAATATTGTCTAGGTTGGGAATAACCATTTCCCAAATCTGTCCTCTTCTGACGGCAAACTGAGGCAGGTAATAAGTGATTTTGAAATCAGTCACTTTCCCCTTTCCTATTTTTTCCTGATTAAACCTTAATTTTATAGTAGTTTTATCTAGACTCTCGATTATTTCTTTAACAATACTGCCAACAAAATCAGTGGCAGTAATATTTTTTATCTTAATATCATTTATTTGAAGATGGTATTCTTGGGGATAGATATTGGAGAAGTTGTTAATCAGGGATATTTCTTGACTGACCTTGGCATCACCTCGGGGGCCGATTTCATAGACAATTTCCTGTTTTGTTTCAAATTCCAAACTAGCCTCGGCGTTCGAAACCGATATGGAAAAGATAATTAAAATTAGAGAAAGAAAATTTGTTAAAATATACGTTAGGCGCCGCATTGTTTAATTTTATTATTACATATAAACCGAATTAAATGGCTGGAACACTTTATTTAGTCTCGACTCCGATTGGTAATTTAGATGATATCACTATTCGAGCTAAAAAAATTCTATCGGAAGTAGATTTGATTCTAGCCGAAGATACCAAGAAAACGGGCAGGATGTTAATTAAATTTGGCCCAAGAAAAGGCCGGTTAATTTCCTTTTATCAAGAAAATGAAGAAAAGAGGGTTCCAAAGGTGATTGACTGGCTTGGGCAGGGTAAAACACTTGCTTTGGTTTCTAATGCCGGCACTCCCCTTTTATCTGATCCGGGATATAAATTAGTAAGAGAAGTTATTAACCAAGGTTTTCAAGTTATTCCTGTTCCTGGCGCTTCAGCCCTGCTTTCCGCTTTGATTGCTTCTGGCTTTTCTTCAAATCATTTTGTTTTTTTAGGTTTTTTGCCCAAGAGAGACGGACGGAAGGAAAGGCTGTTAAGAGAAGTAATGGGGATTAATAGAAAGCTAATTCCCACGGTTGTTTTTTATGAAGCGCCAACCAGGGTGATTAAGAGTCTGGAAATAATTAAGAATTTGTTTGGCAATATTCCTGTTGTTATTGCTCAAGAGATAACCAAAATTCACGAGCGGTTTATCCGTGGGAATATTGATAAAATTTTGTTAGAATTAAAAGAAGAAAAGAAAATTAAAGGAGAACTAACAGTTGTTTTTTACTTAGGAAGATGAAACCAAAAGTTGATAGTATTATTCGAATTACCTGGTCGGCAGTTACTTCTATTTTAAACCCTGGCAGAGTTCTAAGATCTTTACCAAAAAAGGAATCGCCTCGCCATCCAGAAATATATGTTTTTCGGCATGGTGAAAGCTATGATAATAAAAGAAAGGTCTTTTCCGGTTGGCGAGATTCTAGACTGACTCCTTTAGGAAAAAAACAGGCGAGAATTTTAGCCCAAAAATTGGTCAACAAGCGAATTGATGTTTGTATCGTTTCCCGTCTTTCTCGGTCAAAAGAAACGGCCCAAATAGCCCTACGAGGTCATCGAGTTAAATATGAGGTTGATAATCGGATTATTGAAAGAGATTATGGTAGTCTTGCGGGTAAAAATAAAGTCAAATTAATGAAAGAAGAATTAGTTAAAGCAGTTAAATTTCGTCGGTTTTATGATGTGCCGCCGCCCAGCGGTGAGTCTTTAAAAGACGTGAAAAAAAGAGTTTTTCCTTTTTGTCGGGAATTAGTGAAAAGAATTAGAAAAACGGGAGAAAACATAGCCATATCTTGTCATGGCAACTCAATGAAAATAATCAGACTTTATTTCGAAAAATTAGAAATAATTGATGTTTTGACTCAAGAAAATCCTTTGGGCGAAGATTATGCCGAATACGTTGTTAAATAGGCAGTTAGTAAGGTTTTCGTGAAATGGAAGGGCAAGAAGAAAAAACGGAAGAATGTTTAGGGGCAGGAACTCATGGACCGGCAAAAAAAGCAGGCACTGGCACCGCAATTAGGGTTAGATGAGAAAGTGATGGAGGGAGACGGCTTCTTTCCTGCTCAAGTTTAAGAGAAACTAATGGCATTTGCGGACTTGGGCCGGGATATTGTCAATGTAAATTTCCTCGCGGCTTAAGACCTCGGAGAAGACTGCCCTAAAAGTTTATTGTACTTCGCTACCCTTTCTCCCCTGGCTGGAGCACCGAACTTAGCATAGTCAGCGTTGAAAGCAAGGGCGAAATCAGCAAGCCAGGTGTCATTGGTTTCTTCGCCCCGGTGAGAAACAACTGTTTTGATTCCCAGGTTCTTGGCCGTTTGCAATGCCTTTGCGGCGGCAGTAATTGTTCCCTGTTGGTTTGGTTTAATAACAACTGCGTTGAATAGATTTTCTTTTGCCCCGCTTTTAATTTTTTCAACATCAGTAACAGTTAAATCATCGGCAATGATTAAAATTTCAGGGTTTAATTTTTCAGCCTTTATGTGAAACTCTTTCCATTGATCCGGTTTGTTTTCCGGAAACGGATCTTCTAAACTCATAATTGGGTAACGTCGCACAATATCTAGGAGAGAGTTGACTGATGGGGGATTAATATTGCCGGCTACATCAAGGGCAATTCTTTTAACCCCTAAACTTTTCATAACATTTAAAACATCTTCGTCGTTAAATTCTGCTGGGGAAAATCCCCCTTCACTGCCAATAGTGTCAAGGAGCCCTTGTTTTTTCAAGTAGCTGCTTGCTTTTTGGTAAAAACTAATCCCCTCCTCTAGTTTATTAGTTATCAGCATAAACTCTTGAATAGTTAAATTAGGATTACCATGCTTTTCTCCTTCAAAGATAAGCATCATTAATTGGGGTATTTCTCTATCCTTCACTCTCGGAATGTTTAGTTTGAAAAAGGCGGCTGAAACTGCCAGGGTGGCATTGCTTCCCCAGGAGCCAGTCTCTAGAATTTTGTCCAGTTCTTCTTGGCTTAAGTCTTGATTTTTAACTTTTGGCAAAATTTCATTCTTAATTTGATTAATTCCCTGATCTGAAGAAACAATTTCCTTTTCGTCCTTTCCAGTAGAAATTCCTTGAGGCACTGAGGCAGTAGATGTTTTATTCCCTTCTGCGCCTAGAGCGCATTCAATTGTCCAGTTGCCGGCTGAATTCAAAATTTTTCTTGCGTTTAAATTATTAATTTTCATTTTTCCTTTATTTTCTTTTTTTCTGCCCAGGCGATAATTTCCCTGGTTCGCTCAATAGCATCAGGACTGACGGAAACGCTGGTAATTCCCCATTTGACTAGCTTTTCAACAAATTCCGGATATTGACTCGGCGCCTGGCCGCAAATAGAACTGGTAATGTTATACTTGTGGCAGGTTTTGATTACTTTTTTTAAAGCTTTTAAGACAGCTGGGCTTCTTTCGTCGAATTCATGGGCAATTTCACTATTATCCCGGTCTAATCCCAAAATGAGCATGGTTAGGTCGTTAGTACCAATGGAAACACCATCAATTCCAACCTTAATGAATTCATTAAGAATTAAGAAATTGCTGGGAATTTCAACCATCATCCAGAGTTTGAAGCTGGGACTTCGGACTAATCCACTGCCGGCAACAATGCGCTTAACTTCCAACAACTCTTTTGGAGTACGCACAAAAGGGATCATTAACCAAAGGTTTTTAAATTTATATTTATTGCGTACCTGTTTTATTGCCTCAAGCTCCAATTCAAATACCTGGGGTAAGCTAATATAGCGAATTGCCCCCCTAAATCCCAAGAAAGGATTTGCCTCTTCCGGCTCAAAGAGATCACCGCCAATTAAATGGCGATACTCATTAGTTTTAAAGTCAGTTGCTCGATAAACTACCGGCCGAGGATTAAAAGCTTGGCAGAACTTCAGAATTCCCTTTGACAGTTTTTCTATGAAAACTTTTTCTTTTTTTTCTTGGATTAATTTTTGGGGGTGAATGCCTATTTCAGCAATCATAAATTCAGCTCTAAGCAGTCCTACCCCATCAACATTTCTTTTGGCAATTTCTTTAGCTAGCCCTGGCTCAGCTAAATTAAGGTATAGTTTAGTGGCTGTTTTCCTAACGGCGCTTTTGGGAGTTGGTTTTCCTGTTAATGAGGTTTTTATTCTCTTTTTAGAGCCTTTCTTTAGATGTCCCAGCCAAATATTACCATTTTTACCGTCCACTACTATTTGATCGCCGTTTTTAAGTATTTTAGTGACGTTCTTGGTGCCAACTATGCAGGGAACGCCCAGCTCTCGGGAAACAATGGCGGCATGGGAGGTTTGTCCTCCCAAATCAGTGACAATGGCCGCCGCCTTTTTCATAGCTGGAACAAAGTCGGGAGAGGTCATGGAAGTAACCAAAATATTACCCTTTTTGATCTTATTGATTTGATTAGCTCTTTTAATGATTACCACTTTTCCTTGGCCAATTCCAGGACTGGCTCCAACACCAGTGAGAACCAGCTCGCCAATAATTGGCAGCTCTTTATCATCACCGGCTGCTCTTTTTTTAATAGTGGTTACAGGGCGGGTCTGAAGAATATAGATTTTACCTTTTTCAGTCCCCCATTCAATGTCTTGAGGAAAAAAATAATGTTTGTGAATTTGCTCACCGATTTTGGCTATTTGAACAATTTGGGAACTGTTGAGCTTTTGCAGTTTTTTTTTCTCTTTTGGCACTGTGGTTCTGACGTTCCTGCCCCGCTGTTTTTTTAGTTGAAATCTTTGGGGAACAGTTTCTACCTTGCTAACATTATATTCTCCCCTCTCAACTTCGTAATGATCAGGAGTTACTATTCCTTGAACAATATAGTCTCCCAAACCCCAAACAGCCTCAATAATGATTTTATTTTTTTGGTTAGTGACTGGATCAATGGTGAACATGACGCCAGAAACATCTGACTGGATCATTGTTTGAACCACTGCCGCCAAACCGACTTTAAGGTGTTTGAACCCCTTTTCTTCTCGGTAAAAGATTGCCCTTGGGGTAAAAAGCGAAGCCCAGGCTTTACGGACATTGTTAACCACGTTTGCTTCACCCCTAATATTGAGAAATGTCTCTTGTTGGCCAGCAAAGGAGGCATCGGGCAGATCTTCAGCCGTTGCCGAAGATCTTATTGCTGTTAGGGCCTGTTTTAATCCAAACATCTTTCCTAATTTGTGATAATTGTTAATAATCTCTTGGGCTAGTTTTTCTGGGATTTTGCTTTTGATGATTAATGCCTTTATTCTTTTTGAAGCAAGGTCTAGCTCAGTTGGCTGATGGACGTTGGTTGTTTTTAGGATTTCAGCAATCTTTCCCTCTAATTCATTGTGCTTAATAAAGTCAAAATATGCCTTAGCGGTAACCACAAAACCATTAGGAACCAAATCTCCCAAGAATTTAACCATTTCTCCAAGATTGCCCCCCTTGCCGCCAACTAGGGCGATGTCGGCTTTATCAATCTCTTTGAACCAGAGTATGTTTTTTTCGCGTTTTTTCATTTTTTCCTTAATCTTTGTCTGTCTTTTTCTGTTTCATCTTTCCGGCCATAGTCATCTTCTAATCTAATGGTTTTGCTTTTTGCTTCCGGGGTTGAAAATTCTGCTGTCAGACAGTCGGTTTTTGCCTGGAGGCGGTGCTTTTGATTTGATTTGACTAGATAACCTTTGAAGGGCGTCATTTTAATCTCTTTATTTTCAAGAGCTAAAACTGCCTTACCAGAGATAAGACAAATAATTTCTGTTTTTTTTTCATGATATTGGAGACTCCAACGTTGGCCAGCGTTGGTAAAAGCAAGTTTGCCGGTTACCGGAGCATTGGGGGGAGTAATAACAATTTCATAGCCCCAGGGTTTTTCCACCCTAACACTATATGGTTCATTAGTAAAATCTTTAGTCATTGATCAGTTCTAATAATTTGTCAATTAATTCTTGCCCTCCCAATACTCCTTTTTTGTTAGTGATAAAGTCAGCGCCCTTGATTACACTTTCAGGATCAGTGGTGATACCGATCCCGGCCCGTTCAACCATTTCTTTGTCGTTGGGATCATTGCCTACAGCTAAAACATTTTCTAATTTAAATCCTATTTTATCAAGCAGGAATTTTAGACCAGCTCCCTTGTTAAAAATTTTGGGATTAATGTCATAAGCTTCTCCGCTCCAAGGACAACAATATTCGTTTTCCGGATCATGTTTTTTGACAATCTTAAGAATTTCAGCATCTTCTTTTTGACAATGAACAGTAACCAAGAATTGCTTTGGCTCGAAACCAACAATGTTGGGATTAGTTTCGGAAAGCTTTCTAATTTCGTTTTTTATTCTGGTGGATTTTTCAAGATAATATTGACTGAATCTTTCTTGTTGAAAAACAGTTCCCTGGTAAAGAGTGAAAATGCCTGCTTCTGCCTGAAGAGCGAGGTTGTCCCAGAGAATTTTCTCATACATTCTGGACAAATAAAGCAAACTTCTGCCACTAGAGAAGACTAAAAAGAAATCTTTTTTGAGTTTGTTCAACTTGAGGGCTGTTTCGTTTGACAGAGAAGTTGTTTTCACTACCAGTTCGTTGCCCTTTTCTTGGATAAAAGTGCCCTCTTTTGTTGTGACTCCATCACAATCAAAACAAATAACCTTAATATTTTTAATATCTTCTTTGGTTAACTGATCAATAGTTTTCATCTATTAATAATACTACAAGATTAACTAGTTCGTTTTTTAAACTGTTTCCCAGTTGTCCTGTTTTATTCTTCCATTCAATTTCTATTAGATTTAAATATACGTCCTTGATTTTTTCAAGACTTAGTTTTTGAACTTGACCCATTAACCTTTTTTTCTGCCAAGGAGGAATTTTTAATTTATCGGAATCAATTTTTGTTATCAGTAAATCTCTAAGTCTTTTCTCCATTAAATATAAAATTAATTCAGGAGGATGGCTTTTGAAAGTTAATTTTAGAAAATTTAGTGAATTATAGGGATTGCTTTGGCCGATTGAGTCTAATAATTTAAATATCGTCGCTGGGATTTGTGATAAGGAAACTTTCCTTTTCTTGCCTAAAACTGATAATTTCGAGGGTATGATTTTTTTATTTTCCCAAAGAAAAATATCAATATCATCTCCCATTTTTTCCAATTGAGAAACAATCTTTTCGATACTGGATTTAGGAAGCGAAAAAAGTTTCTCTATAGTCAGGCTTTTCTTTTTGGAAGAAAAAAGGCCGCCAGTTAAGTTAACTAATTTTTCAGAGGTTATCTCCTTGGCAGGAAGAAATTTGGTTTCCCGGTAAGGCCTTAGAGCATTAAAAAGCTTCTGGCGGCTTTGGAAATTATCGTCGCCGTGAAACAAATGGATCATGTTTACCTACTTAAGCAACTTTATAAACTTCGTCGCCTTTTTTAACTGGCTGTTCTATTTTTAACCCAATGCTGGTGCCTTTTTTAGCAGTTTGGACATTTTCGTGTTCGACCTGCATTGATTCTATCTTTTGTTCAAAGTCTTCTCCATGTCCAGTAATTTTAATGGTATCACCTACACTGATTGTTTCCTCTTCAACTTCCAAAACAGCGACTCCAATTTTATCAAAGTAGTGGGTAATCTTACCGACCTTTAAATCGGCCATTTTAAAACTTCACCCCCTTTCTTTTCCTTAACGCCCAATATTTTCATAACACCTCCATTGTAGTATAATTACTCAGTAAGTGACAAGAGCCGCCATGGTCTAGGGGCCTAGGACGCCACTCTTTCAAGGTGGAAATCGCGGGTTCGAATCCCGCTGGCGGCACAGAGAGTGAAAATTTAATCACGCCTTGGTCGTGCCAGACTCCGAGGTCATTATATTAAAGAATTAAAGATATTTTCCCAAAAGCGATTGTTCCATACTTAGTGGGAATATTGCGATTTTTTGACAAAATGAAAAATAAATCTTATAATAATTGACTATAATGACGGAGAGGGTAATAATCGTTGTAGCAAAGACTCCGAAAATATGGAGTGAGGGGGGGCTAAGGCCATATACTGCTACTATTTTTGAAGATGGTAGAAGAGGCCAAGTTACTCCTATCACTCCTGTCCCCGGGAAAAGAGGCCAAATAGCTTTTGTCGTACAAAACGCTTTTAACAGAGTTGGTGGCAGAAATAGAACACAAGAACTTTTGGTAGTCAATTGGGCGCTGGCAAAAGAGGTTGTGAGGCAAAGGCAAGGTCGCAAAAGAAGAAAATAAAATAAAGTGGAAGTGCGGTGGATGTGAACTTTATGGCAAATGTGGTTTACTCTCCAAGCTCTGGGCGATTTCTGGGAGGACGTCTATTGATTCCGAGCGCTCCATAAATTGGATTTGTTAAACCAGAATCGTGAAGGGCCCTGGCGCATCCATCAAACAAGGCCCAGCCGATTGCGCCAAGGGCATAAGCCGCAAAATCTCCTTGATCAAAAGTTCCTTTGGCTTTTCCAATGCTTTGGAGATATTCGTAGTAGCAAGGCGCAAAAAGACCTGCTGCCGCGCGCGCACGAGGCATATCTGCCCCTGTTATGAACCCAATGAGAGGCGCAATTACTGGAGTTGCACAAGTGCCAAAAAGCCTTCCACGCATTACGGAAGGCAAAGGTTGTTGACTAAGCTCCAATCTTTTCAAAGCAAAAGCCGAGGCGCCGAAAAAAGCAAGGGCCAAAGCAGATTTTACTCTGGGATTATAGTTGATTCTGGTTACTAAGTTTTCGCCCTTTTCTGGCATAACATGTATTATAGGATAAGAAGTAAGGATTTACAAATATGTGTAATATTCATATCTCAGATTTTTAGAAAGTAAACTTAACAACAAGAGAAATCTAGCGTCTATTTAAGATGGGAGCATCTAAATCAGAATCTAATTCTCTTCTTTCTATAATTGGCATTCTTCCTCCAACTACTGGTTGATGCTCGCGAGAAAAAATCGCAAAAGAAAAATGTAGATGTTTGTTTTATCTTCTTCTAGTTCTAGTTATTACACCGCTTGTTATTTCTAATCCTCTTCTTAGTGAATGCTCGAGAACGTCATGGCAGCCGCGAGCGGCGCCTAAGGCATCTGTTTGGCGCACATCGGCAAGTCCGAGTCGCAAAGTCATTCTGACGGCACGCGGTCTATTAGAACGTGAGGTGGTTTCGGTTTCGCAAAGTCCGCTAACCCATACGGAGGAAGGTTCGATTTTTGCTTTAACAGCCTGCCTTTCAAATATACGCTCTGCAACAGTAAGTGCGACATGTTCCGCTGCGTGAACGACGGTAAGGTGTGGGCTGTCTTCGTCAACATAGAATCTCGAGCCATCGAAACATTTTGCTTTTCCGCGGGTTGTTGTTCGGGCTAACCTGGAGGCTGCTGACATTTGTTTTGGTCTTACAGAACCCGGAGCAACGGTTATTCTTGTTCTTACTCGCCTGTCTCCAAGATGAGAATCACCTTCGATTTCTCCTATTGTAAAAATACCTATTTCATTTTTTGCCATATCTGTACGTTAATTTGTTACACGATTATACAATAAGTATTGGGGAAGTAAAACACTGTACTTTAACAATTTTCTTTGAAATGCGTTCGAATTTTTCCTGCTTTTGTCTGTGTAATTAAATCAGTCTTTTTTTACCTTTTTTAGGTTTTTTGCGGAGATAGTAAAGTTTAGCTCTTCTGATTCTTTTTTTAGGACTCTTGACCACTTTTAGATTAACAATCCAAGGAGAATTAAGGGGGAAAATTCTTTCCACCCCAATTCTGCCTGTGGCGATCTTGCGGACAATAAAAGTTTTGCTCTCCCCTTCCCCACGAATACTAATCACTACTCCCTCAAAAGGTTGAGTCCTTTCTTTTTTACCCTCTTCAACTATTTTGTAATCAATTCTGACGGTATCGCCGACATTAAATTTAGTTTTGTCTTGCCAACTTGCCTGAATTGCCATGATTAGGATTTTAGCAAAGGAGTCTGCGTATTTCAATTTCTAACTCATTACTCCAATTAACACCGGATGTAATTCGGTATTCTTTTCCAGCCGGGAAATGGATAGAGCCGTAATTTTGACCCGGGTTTTTCTTAAGCAAAGTATTCAGCTTGACTAAAGTTGCAGAGCTGGTGCCTTTTGGTATTTTAATAACAAATTCTTCTTGGCCCATTTGCTCAATTTCTTCCCTTTTCTCACTGTCAATAATTTTTTCCGCGATTAACGATTGTCTCTCATCTCTTTGTTCTATTTTAGCTTCAATGATGACTATCTTTTCGCTAATTATTGAGTTTCTCGATTGTTCGAAAACTGTCGGAAAGATAACCACTTCCAGTTTTCCGGTTTCATCTTCGATTGAGGCAAAGGCCATTTCTCTGCCCCCGTTTCTGGTAGTCACGATTCTTAGACTGGAAATCACTCCAGCGATTCTCACCTTGCCTTTTTCAATTTCAGCAACTTGATATATCTTATGGCTTACTGCCGCTGATAAATTTTCTAGTTGTTGGCGCAAAGGATTCTCAGATAAATAGAAACCGAGAAGGTCTCTTTCTAATTTTAAAAGTTGGTCTTTGGAAAATTCATCCATTTCGACCAAACGATCCTGGGTAATCTTTTTATCCTCGGCTTGATTTGCAAAAAAGGTAGTTTGGCCATTTTTGAGATCTCTTTGTCTTTTGTCAGCCATTTCCTTGATTTGTTTCAGACTGGCCAGCATGGAGCTCCGTTTACCGAATTGATCCACAGCTCCAGTTTTAATCAAGCTTTCGATCACCTTTTTGTTTACTTTTTGACTGTTAACCCTTAGGCAAAAATCAGTCAGGGAGGCAAAGTCTCCTCCGTCCCTGCGAGTGGAAAGGATTTCTTCAATAGCCGCCTCACCGACGTTTTTAATAGCAGAAAGTCCAAATCTAATAGCTAGTCCATTAAGTGAATCTTTATTTTTTTCGGTAGTGAAGCCCGTTTCTGATTTGTTAATGTTGGGCGGCAGAACAATAATTCCCATCTGGCGGCATTCGTCGATGGCTAAAGGAACCTTAGTTTCTTTTGATTGGGAGCTAGCCCCTGCCTCAGCAGTTAGGAGGGCGGCCATAAATTCAACCGGATAGTTGGCTTTCATATAGGCTGTTTGATAGGCAATAGTAGCGTAACAAGCCGAATGGCTTTTGTTGAAACCATAAGCGCCAAAAGGCTCAATTAATTTAAAAAGCTCTTCAGCATTCTTTTTTTTCATGCCTCTTTTTGTGCAACCCACAACAAATTTGCCCTTAATCTTTCCCATGTCGGGTCGGCCCTTTTTTGAGCTCATGGCGTGACGCAGTTTGTCTGCCTCTGCCCAGGTGTAACCGGCGATTTGGGTAGCAATTAAAAGAACATCATCCTGATAGGTGATTAGACCATAGGAGCGGGAAAGGATATCTTTTAATTTTGGGTGGAAATAGGTAATTTTTTTAGCTTTGTTTTTTCGACGAATAAATTCTGGAATTGTTTGTATGGGGCCGGGGCGATAGAGAGCAACCATAGCCATTAAATCAAAGATTGTGGTCGGTTTTAGTTTTTTAATATTTTTTTGCATACCGGCTGTTTCTAACTGAAAGACTCCAATTGTAGAACCCTGTGAAAGAAGTTTAAAAGTTTTTTTGTCGTCTAAGGGTATTTCTGAAAGGTCAATATTCCTTCCCCTAACGTTTTTGACCATCTTTAAAGCTTTATCAAGGATAGAGAGATTTCTTAGACCCAGGAAATCAATTTTTAAAAGTCCAATTGCTTTTGGATTAGCATCAATGTCAACATCGTACATGTCATATTGAGTAACTCTTTTTCTTTTCTGTTTAGGCTCTAGTTGTAATGGAGCGTAATTACTTAGAGGTTTATCACCAATAACCACCCCGGCGGCATGAATTGAGGCGTGACGGGCAACTCCTTCAAATTTTTGGGCCAGATCAAGAAGTTTTTTGTATTTTGGTTCTTGATAAAGGACTTCTAGTTCAGGAATCATTTTCATTGCCCGAACAATTGATTTTCCACTAGGAATAAGTTTGGCAACTTTATCTGGTTCAGAATAAGGCATACCCATGACTCTACCAACATCTCTAACTGCCGCTCTTGATTCCATTCGGCCAAAACTAATAATGTGAGCTACTTTGTTTTTTCCATATTTATTGACAACATAGTCAATTACTTCATCTCGGCGGTTGTCAGCAAAATCCAGGTCAATATCCGGTGTTGACGGCCGATCCGGATGCATAAAACGCTCGAAAGGTAATTGAAAGAAAAGAGGATCAATGCTGGTAATCCTTAAAGCATAGGAAGCAATTGAGCCGGCAACTGATCCTCTCCCCGGGCCAACTCTAATTCCTTGCTTTTTGGCCCAGTTGACAAAGTCTTGAACTACTAAAAAATAAGTGGCGTAGCCCTTGCCAATAATGACTGAAAGTTCATATTTGACTCTTTTTTTAATCTCTTTTGTTAGTTTGGGATATCTTTTTTTCAACCCCTTTTTAACTAAATACCTCAGGTATGTTTCTGGAGTGTAATTTTCGGGAACATCAAAACTAGGCACGTGCCAACTACCAGTTTTTATTTCTAAATTACATTTTTTAGCAATTTTTACAGTGTTTTTAATGGCATCGGGATAATCAGAAAAAACTCTGGCCATTTCCTTGGGGCTTTTGACATAGAGATCGGGAGAATCAAGCATAGATAGCCGGTTTTTATCATCAAGGGTTTTTTGCATTTGGATTGCCATAAGGGCGTCTTGGGCTTCAGCGTCGTCAGGAATTATATAATGGCAATCGTTTGTGGCGACTAAAGGAATTCCTAATTCACGAGATATTTTAATAACTCCCTTGTTAGCGGCAGCTTGTTTTTTTATTTTGGGATGGGATTGAATTTCTAAATAAAAATCCTCACCAAATATATCTAAAAATTCCTGAGCTTTTTCCTTGGCTTTTTTAAAATTATCTTGAATGATTAAAGATGGAATTTCTCCCTCCAGGCAAGCAGAGAGGGCGATTAATCCTTGACTGTTTTCTTTTAATAATTCAATGTCGGCTCTTGGTTTATAGTAAAAACCTTCAAGGTGGGCTTGAGTAACAATTTTCATTAGATTTCTGTATCCTTCTAAATTTTTAGCCAAGAGAACGAAGTGGCATTGATCAGCATCGATTTTGGGTTGTTTATCAAACCGCGATCGATGGGCCATATAGATTTCACAACCAATAATGGGCTTGATGCCAATTTCTCTGCAGGCATTATAAAATTTAATTGCTCCGTACATAACTCCGTGGTCAGTAATTGCCAAAGAGGTCATTCCCATTTCCTTAACTTTTTTGGCTAAAGGTTTTATTTTCGAAAGCCCATCAAGAAGAGAATACTCAGTGTGGACATGTAAATGGACAAAGTTTGATTTAGCCATTTATGATTTATGATTTAAAATTTCAAAAAGTATTTTTTGGGTTAGTTTAGGATCTGCTTTTCCTTTTGTTTTGACTTGGACTTGACCAATCAAAAAACCAATTACTTGAGTTTTGCCTTTTTTGTAATCCTCTGCCGCTTTGGGATTTTCACTTATAACTTGTTGAGCTATTATTCTGATTTCTGCTTTCGATAATTTAAATCTATTCATTTGTTTTTCAACTAACTTTACCAAATCAACAGCTTTTGTTTTTTTATCAATTTTCTTATTAACTATCCAATTAGCAATCTCATTTGGGGAAATAGATCTGCTTTTTGCAATTTTAGTTGTTTCAAAAAAAAGCTGGGCTATTGCTTTCTGTTGAGTAATAATTTGGGCCCATTGCCACTTAACTTCCATTTCCATAATTCTTTTTTCTGTTTGCCAAGGCATTTTTTCTATTGTTTTTTGCAGTTCTCGGAGTTGCCTGCTGCTTATCTTAAAAGGAGGAATATCCGGTTCCGGAAAGTAGCGGTATTCTTGAGTTGCCTCTTTACCCCTTTGTGAGAAAGTTATTCCGTTCTCAGAATCAAAGCCTCTGGTTTCTTGTTTTGGGGTTTTGCCTTTTTCTAATATTTTAATTTGTCTTTCAATTTCATAATTAATCGCTTTTTCCACGAATCGGAAAGAATTCAGATTCTTAATTTCTATTTTATAATCAGGTAATTTCTTAGGATCCTTAGTAACAGAAATGTTAGCCTCTAACCTCATTGACCCTTTTTCCATATCGCAGTCTGATAAGCCTAACCAGCGAACAACTTGTTGTAGTCTTTTTAGATATACTTTTGCTTCTTCAGCAGAGGTTATTTCCGGCAGACTGACTATTTCTACCAAAGGAACACCGCTGCGGTTAAAATCAATCAGAGTTTGTTTTTCTTCATGGATTAATTTGCCCGTGTCTTCTTCAAGATGGATATTGCTAATTCCTATTTTCTTGATTTTTCCACCAGTTAAAATTGGCACTTTTCCATTAATCCCTATTGGCGAAAAATGTTGACTAATTTGGTATCCCTTAGGCAAATCAGGATAGAAATAGTTTTTTCGATCAAACCAGAAATTTTTGTTTATTCGACAGCTAAGAACTGAAGCAATAGTAATTGTTTGTTCAATTGCTTTTCGATTGGGAACAGGCAGAGCTCCCGGTAAACCGAGACAAACAGGGCAAACATGAGTATTTGGCTTTTCTCTAAAATGCTTATTCAGACAAGAACAAAACATTTTAGATTTGGTTTTCAGTTCTATGTGAACTTCAAGGCCGATTACTGGCTGCCAATTATTTTTGCTCATTTTCTCCTAAAAGATTAACAACAATTACTGCCAGAATTACTAAAGACGGCATTCCTTCTGATTCCCTTGTTATCCGGCCAACTTCAGCTAGTTTGGTCCAGATTGTCTGTTTTGCTTTATTAATTTTCTTTTTTAATTTTTTCATCTAAATTCTCGATTGTTTTAAAACCACCAATCTCTTTTTCATATTGGTAACCAACATTAAGTATTTTATCTTCATTAAAATGTTTGCCGATAATTTGAAAACCGATAGGTAAGCCGTTTTTAGTGAAACCGCAGGGAAGAGATAGCGATGGTACACCGGCTAAATTAATAGGGACGGTAAAGATATCAGAGAGATACATCTTGAGAGGGTCATTTACTTTTTCTCCTATTTTAAAGGCTGGTGTCGGTGATGTGGGAGCAATAATAACATCAACTTTTTTAAAGGCTTTTTCAAAATCCTCTTTGATCAGTGTTCTTACTTTAGTCGCCTTAAGGTAATAAGCGTCATAATATCCAGCAGATAAAGTAAAGGCTCCCAACATAATTCTTCTTTTAGCCTCTGGACCAAAATCACTTCTAGAATTGCCATATCTAACAGTATCGTAGCGGCCCAGATTGGAGCTGGTTTCGCTAGTGGCGATGGGATAATAGGCGGCAATGGCGTATTTGGTTCTGGGAAGAGAGATCGAGATTGTTCTACAACCCATTTTTTTAAATATCTTAATCACTTCATCTAATTTCTTTTTTACTTGCTGGTCGATTCCCTTGCCGAAGTATTCTTTAGGGATGCCAATTCTTAATCCTTTAATGCTTTTATTCAGCTTTTTAGAATACCGAAGGCTTTCTTTATTTGTACTGGTAGTATCTAATTTATCTTTCCCAGCGATTGTTTCCAAAATTAGGGCACAATCTTCAACTGTTCTTGTCATTGGTCCGACAGTGTCCAAAGAGGAAGCATAAGCAATGGTTCCGTATCTCGAAACCAATCCATAGGTTACTTTTAAGCCAACTGTATTACAGAATGAAGCTGGTAGCCTGATGGAGCCGCCGGTGTCTTCACCGATTTCAAAAACACTCAGATTGGCTGCTAGGGCCGCGGCCGATCCTCCACTTGATCCCCCAGGGACATATTCCAAATTCCAAGGATTTCTAGTGGGACCATAGTCTGAGTTTTCTGTAGAAGAACCATGTCCCCAGGCATCACAGTTTGTTTTACCGATTAAGATTGCTCCGGCTGCTTTTAGTTTCCGATAGACAGTGGCATCATATTGGGGAATATAATTTTCCAAGATTTTTGAGCCAGCCGTAGTCCTAATTCCTTTAGTTAGATAAACATCTTTCATGGAAAATGGTATTCCAAAAAGAGGTTGATTTTCTTTGCTTTTATCTATTTCCGGTTGATCAATGACTGTTAAAAAAGCATTTAGTTTAGGATTAATTTGCTTAATCCTTTTTAAAAAGGTGCCATATAACTCCTGGGGAGAAATTTTTTTCTCCTTGATTAATTTTCTTAATTGATTGATTGATTGTTGATAGATTTTCATCTTTCTATTCCCACTTAATCCGTTCAACGATGAAATATTTTTTGCCGTTTCTTTTTTGCACCTTTAATCCGTTTAAATCAGTTAACGTTTCCTCTGGCTTAATCCCGTCTTCAAAAGTTACATTGGAGGAATCAATTACCCTAGCAGTAGCATCAATAGAACTAGTGTCAAGTTCTTCTAATTGGTTGATGTAATTGAGGATTTCTTTAAGCTGGGGGGAATATTTTTTGACCTCTTTTTTAGTTAATTTAATATTAGCTAATTTAGCTAGATGATTAATATCAACATTTTTCTTCTTCATTCTTCTTTCATATACTACCACAAAATTGATGATTGATATTTTCCCCCATAACATTTATTATTGAAAACACTAAGGTTAACAAAAAAGGTCGGTTTATGAAGAAAGAAAGGAGAAATAAAGAGGCTGAACAAGAAGGTATCCTCAGAGACTTCCCTCTGATATAACCCAATGCAACAAGAGGCAAATGAGAAGACCTACTCGTTCCGGCAGGCAGAACAGGAGAAGAAAAGGATAAAGCGGTATAATTAGTCATGAATCCTTTAGCTGATAAAATCCGTCCTCAAAATCTTTCTGAATTTATTGGTCAAGAACATTTAGTGGGCGAAGATAAGCCTTTGCGGTTGGCTATTGAGCGGGATCAGGTTTTCTCAATAGTTTTTTGGGGCCCGCCTGGTTGCGGCAAAACAACTTTGGCCAGAATTATTGCCGCTGAGACTAATTCTAATTTTTTTAATCTTTCAGCTGTTTCAGCTAAAAAAGATGATGTCAGGAAAATAGTTAATGCCGTTAAAGAAAAAGCCAGAGCAGATCTTTTTTCTAAAAATGAAAAAGTTAAAGAAAGAAAGCGAACAATTCTTTTTTTAGATGAGATTCATCGTTTTAACAAGGCCCAGCAAGATTACCTTTTGCCTTATGTTGAAGATGGCACTCTAACTTTGATTGGCGCCACTACAGAAAATCCCTCATTTGAAGTAATTGCTCCTTTGCTTTCGCGCTGCCGAGTTTTTGTTTTAAATCCTTTGACCTCAGATGAAATGTCAATTGTTATTGATAGAGCTTTAAATAAACTTAAACCAAAAGTAAGAATAAGTAAAAAGGCCAAAGATTGGCTTATCAGAGTAGCAGATGGAGACGCCAGGCAGGCAATTAATTTAATTGAAAATACTTACCGGCTTTATAATAAGTTAACAGTTAAATCCCTAAAAGAAACCCTTCAATCAAAGCACTTGCGCTTTGATAAAAAAGGCGAGGAACACTACAACACCATTTCTGCTTTTATTAAAAGCATGAGAGCTTCAGATGCCGATGCGGCCCTTTATTATCTTGCTCGAATGATAGAGGCGGGCGAAGATCCTAAATTCATTGCCAGAAGAATGGTTATCTTTGCTTCAGAAGACATTGGGATGGCCCTCCCCACTGCCCTAGTGGTCGCTAATGAAGTATTTAAAACCTGTGAAACAATAGGATATCCTGAGTGTGCCATTAATCTGGCTCATGGGGTAATTTATCTGGCCAAAGCCCCCAAAGACAGGTCGTCTTACAATGCCCTCAGAACCGCCCAGGCCGATGTTCAAAAACACGGTAATCTTCCTATTCCACTTCATCTGAGAAATCCCGTCACCAAGTTAATGAAAAAACTAAACTATGGCAAAGGCTATGAAGAATATCCTGATAAGAATAAAAACTTATTACCTGATAAAATCAAAAGCAAGAAGTATTATTTTTCTAAGGAGAAAAATGAAAAGAGGTGAAATAGTTAATGTTTAACAAATTATTTGCCATTTGTTTATTAGTGGATAATTTTGAGAAATCATTGTCTTTTTACAAAGACATTCTTGGTTTGGAAATCAACTCCCAAGAGGGTAAGTTTGCTAACTTTAAATTAGAAGGCACATCACTGGCTATCTTTCAAAAAGATGAGGCAGCAGCAATGTTCCCTAAAGAAAATATGAAGCAGGGAGGAGGCAATTTAATCGGTTTTCAGGTTGACGATGTAGAGAAAGCCTGCAAATCCCTAGAAAGCAAAGGCGTAAAGATATTTGAAGGCCCAAAAACAACTGAATGGGGGCAAACTGTTGCTTATTTCAAAGACCCTGATGGACATATTTGGGAGATTTCAAGCAAATGAAACTGAAAAAAGTCAAGTCAGTGGAAACAGAACCCACTACTCCATTTGCTTTTGACGCTACTTTTCATAAGCCTGCCCATTTTCCTTCGGGAGATAACTTCTGGCAACCTGGAGTCAGGTGGCAAACTTGGTATTGGCAGGGAAAACAGCTCGGTTTAAAATTCAACAATCTCGGTAGTGTTAATCACCCCAAATTAAGAGTTGATATTTACTATCAAAAAAAACTGGCTGATGAATTTATTGGGCCACTAATCAAAGAAATTCGTTATCGCTATAATCTGGATTTGGATTTAACTGATTTCTATAAGCAATTTGCAAACGATAAAATCTTAAAACCAGTTATCAAGCGTCTAAGGGGAATGAGACCAGGACACCAAAATTCTCTTTACGAGTATTTGATTGTCGGCATTGTTTTGCAAAATGCCACTGTTAAGCGTTCCATCTATATGCTTCAGGTATTATTTGAAAACTATGGCAAATTACTTGAATATGGTGGTAAAAAACTATGGTGTTTTTGGAAACCCGGCAGTCTCAGAAAGATTACTGAAAATGAATTGAGGATCTTAAAAGTTGGCTATCGGGCTAAATCTATCAAGAGAATTGATGGTTATTTTTCCCAAAACTTGATTGATGAGTTTGAGTTACGCCAGAAAAACAAGGAAGCACAAAAACAAGAACTCTTAAAACTATACGGTGTTGGGCCTGCAACCGTTTGGTATTTGCTCTTTGATGTTTTTCATCATTATGACTTTTTTGACCATATCTCCCCCTGGGAGCAAAAAATCTACTCTAAACTATTTTTTAATAAAGACCCGGAAAAGCCTGTTCCAGTTGAACAACTACTGAAATATTTTGAAAGATATGGTAAGTATAAACAACTAGCAGTTCACTATATTTGGGATGACTTATGGTGGACCCGCCTGCAATTGCTTGAGCAAAGCGATAGCGGGCAGGAAAGAAAAAACAAACACATTCCCTGGTTAGAAAAACTAATAAAAATATGAACAGAAACAAACTGTTGCCCTAATTTTTGCCAGACTAATTGACAAAACAATAAAAATATAATACCCTATAGAAAGTAAGGTTTAGTTTTTAATTAATAAAATGGCAAGCTCAAAGCTGGATATTTTAAAAGACTATCAATTTACAAAAGAAGTTCCCGAGAAAACCGCCTCGGTTACTTTCCTAAGGATAAGAAAAAAAACTGATGCTGTTCCCCCAGGTGAAAGAGTAATACCAGGCATAACTCCTGTAAGGTTACGAGTGCCCCTTAGGGGCGGAGAAGGAATATTTGTTATTTAGCTCAAGATAAGTTTTTTATTTTTAACATCTGTCATCATCCAGTAAATGAAAATTAAGGCATTTATAGCCCTGATCCATACTCTCCTGTTTCTTTTTGTTTTAGCTTTAATTACTCCTGTTTTTGCCCAAGAAGTAACTTTAGAAGCAGTGATTGTTGGCGTCTTGGAAGAAGAAGAGATTGAGGTTATGGATGAAAAGCAGCTCTATCAAAAACTAGAACTGTTAGTAACAAAAGGCCCTTTGGAGGACAAAACTATTATCATTGAAAATGGCAATGTTCCGCTTGCCAACCCGCAGAAATATAAGATTGGTGACAAGGTGATTGTCGGCTACAGTAAAGATTTTGAGGGCGGCGACTACTTTTATATCACTGACTATATCAGGCGCAATCCCCTGCTTTGGCTGTTTTTTATTTTCGTTATTCTCGCAATGATTATCGGCAGATGGCGAGGAGCCAGTTCTCTTTTGGGAATGGGTCTTTCTTTTTTGGTAATTTTCAAGTTTATCTTGCCTAAGATTTCTGCTGGAGCTAATCCGATTTTCATTGCCATTGTTGGTTCGTTGTTTATCATTCCGATTACTTTTTACCTATCACATGGCTTTAATAAAAAAACAACGATAGCGATTGCCGGAACCGTTATCGCCCTAGTAATTACTGGGATACTTGCTGGTATTTTTGTTGAGGCGGCCAAACTGACTGGTTTTGCTTCAGAAGAAGCTGGCTTTTTGCAAGCTGCCAAACAGGGAGTAATTAATATTAAAGGCTTGCTCCTTGCAGGCATTATTATTGGTGTTTTGGGGGTTTTAGACGACATTACCGTCTCTCAATCAGCCATTGTTTCTCAACTGAAGAAGGCTAACCCTAAATTAAAACAGGGAGATTTATATAAAAAAGCAATGGATGTTGGCAGAGACCATATTTCCTCAATGGTGAATACGCTGGTGCTGGTTTATACGGGGGCGGCCCTGCCGCTGCTCTTGCTTTTTATTGACACTTCGCGCCCATTTTCAGAAGTAATAAACTACGAAATCATTGCTGATGAGGTGGTGAGAATATTAGTTGGCAGCATCGGTCTTATTTTGGCGGTGCCGATCACTACTTTCATTGCCTCCTTGATGGTTGACAAATAACAACTTTGCCATTTTTAACAGAAGCTTCAACTCTGCCTTCTTTTTTTATCTTTCCTTCAATGATCATCATTGCTAAGGGGTCGAGAATTTCTTTTTGAATTAGCCGCTTTAGGGGCCTAGCTCCAAAGACAGGATCATAGCCTTTTTTGGCCAAAATTTTCCTGGCCTCTTTTGAAACTTTGATTTTTATTTTCTGATCAGCCAGTCTTTTTTCAATTTCTTTAATTTGAAGATCAACAATTTTTTCAATCGCCTCCTGTTTTAGGGATTCAAAAAGAATTATTTGATCAAGCCGATTAATAAA
This sequence comes from uncultured Gammaproteobacteria bacterium, assembly GCA_964428655.1. Lineage (GTDB taxonomy): Bacteria > Patescibacteriota > Microgenomatia > UBA12405 > JAHJSD01 > CAYRYE01. The sequence continues at coordinate 494,960 of CAYRYE010000001.1, read as the reverse complement.
TTCCGGCTTAAAAGATTGATTAATTATTTCCCAGATTTCCGTTTCCATTTGCTTTTTATCTTTTTTCTCTTCAGTGTATTCACGAATAATTTCACTACCCAAGTTAGAAGTCATAATGATAATAGTATTCCTAAAATCAACTGTTCTTCCCTTACCGTCAGTTAAGCGACCGTCATCCAGTAATTGAAGTAAAATATTGAAAACTTGAGAGTGAGCCTTCTCAATCTCATCAAGGAGAATAGCAGTGTATGGTTTTCTTCGCACCGCTTCAGTTAATTGCCCTCCCTCTTCATGACCAACATAGCCCGGTGGAGAGCCAATTAGCCTGGCCACGGAGTGTTGTTCCATATACTCACTCATATCGATTCTAATCATCGCTTCTTGATCATCAAAAAGAACTGCCGCTAGCGCTTTGGCCAATTCAGTTTTCCCTACTCCGGTGGGCCCAATAAACATAAAGGAGCCAATTGGCCTATCTTCTTCTTTTATTCCCGCCCTGGCTCTCCTGATGGCATTAGCCACTTCCATTACGGCTTCGTTTTGATTGATGATTCTTTTGTGAAGTTCATTTTCTAGATTAGCCAATTTTTCTGATTCAGAAGAGATTAACTTTGAAACCGGAACACCAGTCCATCGGAAAACAATTTGAGCGATATCTTCTTCGCTGACCTCTTCCCTGATCAATCGCTTTTTCTTAGAAACAGCTTGCCATTTTTCCTCAAGCTTTTTCAATTCCTTTTCCGACTCAGGAATTTGGCCATATTTAATTTCAGCTGCTTTATTGAGGTCAATTTCTCTTTCTGCTTTTTTAAATTGTTCGTGAAGCCTATCTAATTTTGCTTTGACTTGTCTAATTTTGGAAACAATTTTTCTTTGTCTTTCCCAAGCTGATTGCAAATCGCGGAATTTTTCATTTTTATTCGCTAATTCTTTTTCCAAAGTTTTTACTTTGCTTTTAACTGATTCCGCCTTTTCTTTTTTCAAGGCTTGGAGTTCAATTTTAATTTGGGTAATTCGTCTTTGAAGTTCGTCTAAATCGGTTGGCATTGATTCAGCCTCAATTTTCAAAGAAGAGGCGGCTTCATCAATTAAATCAATAGCTTTGTCAGGCAGAAATCGGTCTCGGATATAACGGTTGGAAAGCATAACGGCGGCAACAATGGCATTATCTTGAATTCTAATTCCGTGATGAATTTCATATTTTTCCTTAAGTCCCCTTAAGATGGCGATTGCATCTTCAATCGACGGCTCATTAATATAAACAGGCTGGAAGCGCCTTTCCAAAGCGGCATCCTTTTCAATATATTTTCGGTATTCGCCAATAGTGGTGGCGCCAATAGCGTGCAATGTGCCTCTTGCCAAAGCCGGCTTCAACATGTTGGCGGCATCAACCGCTCCCTCAGCGGCGCCAGCTCCAACTAAAGTATGAAGCTCATCAATGAAAAGAATGTGTTTGCCCGTTCCAGCTTCAATTTCTTTTAAAACCGCTTTTAATCTCTCTTCAAATTCGCCTCTAAATTTAGTTCCTGCCAAAAGAGCGGCTAAGTCTAAAGACAATACTTTTTTATCACTTAAGCTTTCAGGTATGTCACTAGAGACAATTCTTTGAGCTAATCCTTCAACAATGGCTGTTTTTCCTACTCCTGGGTCACCAACCAAAACCGGGTTGTTTTTGGTTCGTCGAGATAAAATTTGCATTATTCTTCTGATTTCTTTATCCCGGCCAATAACCGGATCCAGTTTTCCGTCTTGAGCCTGCCTAGTTAAATCGAGGGTGTATTTTTCCAAAACATTGTATTTTCCTTCCGGATTTTGGTCAGTCACCTTTTGACTTCCCCTCAAATTCACCAGAACTTTTTTTATTTTATCTTTATTAATTCCTAATTTTTGTCCAGCTTCTTTAGAATCTGAATCAATCTCTAGTAAAGCTAAAAATAAATGTTCTCGAGAAATAAAATTATCGCCAAGTGAGTCAGTTTCTTTTCTGGCCTGATTGAGAACTTGGCTCAATTTTTGAGAAACATAAACTTGGTCGAGTTCACCCCCGGCTTTAGGTAAAGCATTAAGCTTTTTTTCTATTTCACTAACCAGGCTCTCGATACTAACATCTAGTTTTTTAATTGCTTCAACAACAATTCCCTCCAATCCTATGATGAGAGCTAAAAATAAGTGAAGCGGTTCTACTTGAGGATGCTTGTAGTTTCCAGCAAATTCTTGAGCTTTGACCAAAGCTTGCTGTGAATTGTGAGTCAGCTTGTTTGGATCAAACACCATGTTAAATTAAATATAGAATAAGCAGTTCAAGAAGTCAAGTGCTAACTATTGGTTTTAACTTACAACATTTGTTTTAGACTGGCAATCCTGTCTTCCATTGGCGGGTGGGTGGAAAAGAGAGTGACAAATCTTTGCAAACCGCTTTTCACTTTTCCGAAAGGATTAACAATATACAGATGGGCTGTTGCCGGATTGGCAAACCTTAGAGGGGTTGAGCTAGCGGCTAATTTATTTAAAGCATTAATCAGGCTTTGGGGCTGTTTAGTTAATTTTACCGCTGAGGCATCGGCTAAATATTCTCTTCTTCGGGAAATGGCTAATTGGATAAGTTTGGCAACGATGGGTGAGATAATAAACATTACTAAACCCACTATGGCAATGATTGGGTTAATTTCCCTTCGTCTTCTATCTCTAGAGCGAGAAGTAAACCTGCCAGCTCTCATGAGCCAGTTGCTTAGAAGAGTAATCGTGCCCACCAAAACAGCAACGATGGTCATTAGGCGGATATCATAATTGGTGATATGCGAAATCTCATGAGCGATAACTCCTTCCAGCTCGCTTTTATCAAGTTTTTCTAATAAGCCGGTAGTAATACAGACAGTGGCGTGTTCCGGATCACGACCAGCGGCAAAGGCATTCATGGCCTGACTTTCAATAACATAGAGCTTGGGAATTGAGATTTGGGCAGCAATAGCTAGATTCTCGGCCGCAGTATAAAATTTAAAGTGCTCTTGTTTGGTGGCAAGCTTTGCCCTTGATAATCCGAGAATTATTTTGTCACCCCAGAAATAGCCGCCAATGGAAAAAAAGACAGAAAAAATAACGGCAAAGATGATTAAGCTTGGATCACTCTCTAGAAAATGGCCGATCAACCAAACAAAACCAATTACGAAAGCAATAAAAGCAGCAACAATGAAAACTGATCGGCGTTTGTTCCGATCAACTTGCTCGTAAATGTTAAGCATCTAACTTTACTTTTGGCGCTTTTGTTTCTTCTGAACTTACTTCTAAATGAGCTCCTTCTGTGGCTGCGCCTAAACCCTTTTCTGGTTTAAAACCGAATATTTTAGCAACAAAATTACTCGGAATAGTTACCAGGATTCTATTATAATCGGCCGCCAAATCAATTAAAGTTCTCCTGGCATACATGACTTTATCGGCTGTGTCTCTTAATTCATCCATCAATTTGTTAACTATTCCCGACGCTTGGATTTCAGGATTGCTCTCAACAATTATTTTTAGGGAGCTGAGCGCCTTTTGAATTAATTCTTGAGCGGCAACCATTTTTTCAGTACTGCCTGATTTGACTGCCTCAGTGATAGTTTTTCTTGCATCAGTTAATTGGGTAAAAATTCCCTTCTCGTGTTTAATATAACCTTTAACTGATTCCACTAGATTGGGAATTAGTTCCGTTTGCCTCTTGAGTTGATTGCCAATCTCCTGAATCGAAGCCTTTATTCTTGTTTTGATAGTTTGTAAATTATTGTAGATAACAATAGCATAACCAACGATAACAACTAGGATAGCGATAATTGGAAACATCATTTTAACTCCTTTTTAAAAAATAATTAATAATTGTTATTCTACCCTTAAAATATTCCCTAATCAACTCCTAGAATTTTGGACAACTTTTTGAATGAAAAAGTGTTGATTATATCTTTTGCCTCTGCCCAGCCTCTCCTAGCATTAGAAACTCCATATTTCATAAAATCCAATTGGTCAAAAGCGTGAGCGTCGCTGTTAACTGTAACTTTTACGCCATTTCTCACAGCTTCTTTGATTAAAACATCAGGTAAATCCAGACGGTTGGGACAGCTGTTAATTTCTAAAATCTTATTCCTTTTTTTACAAAAATCAAATAATTTATCCCAATCGACCTCGTAACTTTCTCTTTGGCCAATTTTTCTTCCTGTAGGGTGGGCCAAGATTTTTACCTTGGGATGATTCAATGCTTTAATAATTCTCCGGGTCATTTTTTCCCTGGAGAGGTTAAAAACAGTGTGAATGGAGACAATGGCAAAATCCAGATATTTAAAACCTTTTTCGGGCATTGCCAAACTGCCGTCCGGTTTAATATTTATTTCCAGGCTATTTAAGACATTAATGTTGAATTCTTTTTTCCAATAAATTGCCCTTTGCCTGACATAATCTCTTTTTCTTTTCAAAATGGATATGGTTTCCTTTTCAGAGTGCCGGCTAAAACTGGGATTATGTTCAGCAAAGGCTAAAAATCGATATCCTAATTTCACGCACTTTTTCACAATGTCATTCATTGAATCTTTACCGAGATCATGGCTTGGTTCGGTATTAAAATCTGAATGAATATGAAGGTCGCCTTTTATATCGCCAAGACTTATTAAATTAGGTAGTTGTTGTTTTTGAGCCGCTTCTATTTCGCCATTATCTTCTCTTAATTCGGGCGGTATCCAATCAAGACCCAGAAATTGGTAAAAACTAGCTTCATCTTTAAATTTATGCAATTTTTTAGCTTTGATTTCTCTGATTCCATACTCGGAAAGGCTGCAACCATTTTTATTAGCGAGCTTTCTTAAATGAATGTTGTGGTGTTTTGAACCAGTGTAATGCTGTAATAAGGCCCCATAAGAGGCTGATGATTGGACCCTAAGATTTATTTCGTGCCCGGAATTTAATAATACCGTAGCCCCTTTTTCACCCGATTCCAAAACTCTCTTAACCTTGGGAAACTCAATAAAAAGGTCTATTATTTCTCGAGGCTTACTGCTGTTGACGGCGATATCAACATCACCAACAGTTGCTGTCTGACGACGCAGGCTGCCTAAGAGATCAGCCTTCTTAGCATTTGGACTATTAAGGAGGTATTCTAAGATTTCTTTAGCTAGGGAATGAGCGCAAGGAAGGAGCATTCTTTTCTTTTTTTCGCCAGTTTTTTCATACTCCTCAATCGATTTTAAAATTCTCGCTTCAGAGTTTTCACCAAAACCGGGCAGTTTTCCGATCTTATTTTGCTCGGCAGCTTTTTTTAATCTCCCGAGAGCATTTTTAACACTAATAATTCCTATTTTTCGGCAGAGCTTATAAGCTGTTTTGGCCCCAATTCCTCTTATATTTAAAAACTCAAACATTGCTGGCGGGAGAGCGGAAAGCACTTGATTAAAATGTTTTACTTTGCCAGTTCTAAACAGCTCGTCTAGATGCTGCGCGATACCACTACCAACGCTGGGAATAGTGTTGAGTTTATTGTCGTCCCAAAGATCTTTAATTTCAGAAGTAAGATGTTCTATTGCTGCCGCTGCCCGATCATAAGCAATAATTCTAAATCTGTTAGCCTTTTCATCTTTTATTTGATAGGCGGCAGATACTGCCTTCAGAAGTCCAACTAATTTCTCATTGGCCATATTCTTTGAAGTTCTCACTAATTGCAATGATAGCATATTTTTGTTAATATTGAGTTCAGAAATTAAAACCTATAAAGTTAAATTTTATCTTGGGGTCATAGCTCAATTTGGTTAGAGCATCCGCCTGTCACGCGGAAGGCTGCGGGTTCGAGTCCCGTTGGCCCCGCCTTGCCTGTTGTTTTTACTGCCCCCCAAATCTTCCTGCCCGAAAGGAGGTGAAAATAGTGGCTAATAAAAAAGGACCAGAAGTAGGAGGATTAATAACTAAGTTTAAAAACTCTGAGCAGATGATTAGTATGGTAATGGGAATTCTAGTCGTTTTGGTTGTTGGTGGTTTAGCTTACCGATATTTCCAGAATAAAGAAGTTGTTACCGAAAAAGGAATTCAAGCCGAGCTGGAAGCTACTGCGGAAGAAAAAGAGGCTGAAGTTAGCCTGCCTATTGTTCATAAAATAGTCAAGGGTGAAAATCTTTGGGGCATAGCTGAAAGATATTTTAATTCCGGATACAATTGGGTTGACATTGCCAAGGAAAATAATTTAAGAAGCCCGGATGTTATTTTTGAAGGACAGGAATTGAAAATTCCTAATGTGGAGTTTAAAGAGAGGACCATTGCTGAGCTGCCCAGGACGGGAATCGACGAGACGACCATTAGTGGGGATCAGTACACTGTGAAGGAGGGAGATTCTCTAAGTAAGATTGCTCAGAGAGCTTATGATGATTTATATGAGTGGCCGGAAATCTGGAGTGTCAACAGAGATAAGATTAGTAATCCAAATTTGATTTTTCCTGGGCAAGAACTTAAAATTCCTAGATAGACGGTGCGGGATTAGTTGATCGGTTCAACATCACCGGATTTTATCCTGTAAATTTGCGAAGGTAATTTGGTTGAGATTTACATAAGCTGCGACCATAGTTGAATGGCCCAACATCACCTTCCCAAGGTGAAAATGCGGGTTCGATTCCCGCTGGTCGCTCCTTTGCCAGCGTAGCTCAACGGCAGAGCAATTCCTTCGTAAGGAAGAGGTTGGGGGTTCGATTCCTCTCGCTGGCCCAAGTTGTGTCTTTTTCATCTTTTTGATAGAATTGAGCGGGCTAAACAGGAATTAGCTCAAAAATGAGTAGGAAAAAGACATTCCGGGTTCAGAGCAGCTTACCAGAGGAAGAGAAAATTAAGCGCAGAGCCGCCGTTTTTGGCTTGCTGACTATTATCTTAGGGATAGTAATTATTGTTTGGGGAGTTCCGTTTTTCGTGAAAGTGGTTGGGATTTTAGGTGATTTGAAGTCGGAAAAAGAAGCGATTGTTGAAGAGGACACAATCCCCCCTCCTGTTCCTCGTTTCTCTTACATCCCTGAGGCGACAAATAGTGCCACTTTGCCCATTTCTGGTTTCACTGAACCTAAAGTTCAAGTAAAGATCAGGTTTAACAATGAGGAAATTAGTACTGAATCAGATGAGGAGGGCAATTTTCTGCTTAAGCGGCTAGTTTTAAATACCGGAGTTAATACCGTTTTAGTTTGGGCCGAAGATCAGAGTGGGAATCAAAGTGAAACCACTAAGTCATTTGAGATTCTTTACGATACCCAGGAGCCAGAATTAAAGATAGAAACTCCGAGTGATAAAAATTATGTGGAGGAACAAACAATTGATGTTAAAGGAGAAACTGAGCCTGGAGCCAGAATTTTAGTTAATGAGCATGTAGTTGTTGTTGATGAAGAGGGTAGATTTTCTACTAGGGTTACTCTGAAAGAAGGGGGCAATGAGATAACAGTAGTTAGCCAAGATAAAGCAGGTAATGAAACAAGAGAAAAATTTACTATTACCTATCTTCCTTGATTATTTTGAAGATGCCACAGCTTAGCTCGGGCCAGAAATGAGTGCAGGCTCATTAGTAAACAAAAAATAAACCCGCTTGTACCATCAAGAAATCCTTGGTGCCAAATAAAATTCTTTAACAGTTTTCCTAGAGGGTAAATAATAATCTGATACCAAACAACAGTTTTCTTTTCTTTAAGCCATTGTTTGGCCTGAATTGAGGTGTAAAAATTAATCTTTCGGAGAGCAGTAGTTATGTCCGAGAAAGAATAATGATAGAGAGGCTTTTTCAATTTGCTTATTTTCCCTTTAATTTTCCATTTTTCGTGGACTTTGCCGTGCCATTTTCCACCTCCCTTTTTAGCTAGTCGAAGTAATTTGATTGGGCCAAGCGACCAATCGCAAGCAGGCTTGTCGGCACAGTGGAGAACTTTGTTTGCAAAGACCTCGCGGCGAGGGATAAAAAAACCATCACAATCTGTCTGTTTTACGCGTCGCACAATATCTCTGGCAAGAGAAGGGGAGACTACTTCATCAGCATCCAAGAATAAAGCCCATTCTCCTTTTGCTTTCTGTAGTCCAAAGTTTCTCTGTGAAGCAAAATCATTGTCTAGTTTTCTTTCGAAAACCTTCACCCCCCTACTTCGAGCTATATTTACCGTTTCATCTTTCGAATTGTCATCAATAACAATAATCTCATCACACCATTTTTTTACACTATCCAAACATCTGTTGATATTTTTTTCTTCATTCCTGGTTAGAATAACGCTCGATATTTTCATTTTCTCATGACGCCCATTAGTTTGTCTACATAATGCTTAACATTATACTTATTTTTTATCATATTTATGTAATTGACATCACTCGCAATGCTGGAATTTTGAAGATAATCTCTTAGCTCTCTAGTAAAAATTTTTAAGTTTCTAGGAAGCAACGTACAATTCTCACTTTTCTTTGTCAGTTCAGTAAATCCACCCTCATTTACGGCAAACACTTTGCAATTCATAGACAAGGCCTCCAGGGCAGCTAAACCAAAGGGTTCGCTTCTGGGGAAAAAAAAGAAAGCCTTACTCTTTTTGTACAAGTTACGTAATTCTGTGTCAGGAATAGCGCTTTTTATTACTACTGTTACGTTTAGATTTTTGGAAAGCCTCAATATCTTTTCTATATGTGGTCCCTCGCTTCCCACCAGATATAAGGGAAAACGCACATTTAATGGAAGCATGCTTATGGCTTGAATTAAAAAATCGTAGCCTTTTAAAAGGGAAAATGAACCCACAGATAAGAAAAAGTTATCTCTATCTTGAAAATCCTTGTGAGTGTTATAGAGAAACTTTGGATCAATAAATGGGTAAATTAGCTCCAGTTTGTTTCTATCAACTACTACTTTTTCAAATTTCCTCCATGAGAACAAAGAATTTACCACTATTAACTCTGCGTTATTCAAATTTTCTATTTCCATTTTTTTTATCTTTAGAGTTAAGCTTTTCCAAAGACTTTGCTTTATAATTTTGTGTAATCCCCACTCTGTTTTTTCATAAAATTCTCTTTTTAATTCGTGGGCCAGGAGTAAACATGGTGTTGATAAGAAGTTGGAAAGAGTTGATGTGTGTGTAATCCAATCACCCGCTAGAATTGCCCAATCATAGCCTTGCCTATCTATCTTCTTAGACAGTTCCCTGCATAATCTTTTGTATTTATTGAGGAGTACATATTCTAGATATTCTGGGGGAGATTTGGGCGTGAGCCAGGGTAAATCCACATATTTATTGGGAGAAACCATAAGCGGTGATTCAAGCACAGAATCATAAAATCTGGGGTAACTATAAACATCAATTTTGCTCTTTCCCCTTATGAATTCTTTTATAATGTCATAGAGTAATCTTTTCGCTCCACCAGTTGGCAAGTTGTGAAATAAGGCTAGTTTCATATTTCTGAAAATTCTTGACTACATAATCAAAACTATGTTATCACTTAATAATGTTGATAAGAAAAATGCTTTCTGGGATTTATTTTATCATCCTGCAACTCATTTTTGTTGTTGTTACATGTTTTGTCTTTAATGAAACTAGTTTTGCCAGTTCTTATTTGTTTGAGGAAAATTTCGATGAGTTAGATAGAGACAAGTGGAAAGTATACGGTCAAAATGTATCGGTCCTTGATGGCTGGTTGAACCTTAGTTCTGAAACAAGCCAATTCCCATTTCTCTCTTCAAGCAATATAATCCCAGAAAATTTTGAGGGTGATTTTGAGATCGAAATTAGATTTAAATATGACAAAGTTGATAACTGGGGAAATGGTATAACACTGGGAAATTTAATTCCGCCTTATCCAGCGTCGTCTGATTATGCAAAAAAAAATAACGCCAAGATGGTCCATATGCATATATGGCAAGACTCAAGTAGCGGAAAAGGTTTGAAAATAAAATATCATCACAATATAAATCAAAATACAAACGATGCTGAATTTTTTGTAATTAGCCATAATGACACAAATGATCACATTTGGAAAATAATAAGAAGTGGATCGCTCTATTCGGTTTTTGTAGATCAAAACCCTATTTTTGAAAGAGAAAATAGCGATAGGATGCCTACAACAATTACTGTTGGTAACCCATTCAAAATGTATGAGCCGGCTATGTGGTCAAGTTTAAGTGTTGATCACATAAGAATAATGGCTGATGGCGTAGAAGTAACTCCCCCCCTAATTATCATTCCTGGGCTGGGAGGGAGTTGGAATACGGAAGCGATGGTGTATGGCGAGAGTGTTGGCGCTGACCAATGGCAAATGACACCTTTTGTCAATATTTATGATCGTTTAGCCGAGACAGTGGGAAACAATGGTTATGCCAGGAACGAAAACCTCTTTGTTTGGAATTATGACTGGCGTAAGCCAATTCCCGAGATAGCTGTTGACCTAAATCAGTTCATTAACTCTACCCCCGAACTGGAATCAGCGGAAAAAATAGATCTTGTTGGCCACAGCCTTGGCGGCCTAGTTGTGCGAACATGGACGCAAGATCATGATGATGAACTGGAGAAAAAAACTAATAAGTTGATTGCCGTCGGTTCGCCCCATTATGGCGCCGTTCAAGCCTACAGCGCTATTGTTGGTGGAAAAGTAGGCGAAAAGGTTAATCTTGGCTGGTTAGCAATGCAATTACTTTTGCAAATCCACAAAGATGGTTTTGAGACAAATGCGGCCCTGATTAAAGAGATTACTCCAGTTTTAAATGATATTATTCCCACATTTGACTTTATCGAAAAGTATGGCCGCAATATTTCCGTTGGAGATATTAGCTATTCGAATCAATTTCTCCCCCGCTTGAATCAAGAGGCTGATATTCTTTCTTTTTCGCATTTTATTCTTGGCAATACAGGCTTAACCACCCCTGAATGGCTAGTTGTTAAAAACCGATCGCTGATACATGAAGTACTGGATCTTTGGCCTGATGGGCAGCCAATAAAGACAATTAATGGTTTTGGTGATGGTACTGTTTTGAAAAAAAGCGCTTTTTTAGAAAATGGTTATAATTCCGATCTAGAGTATTCTCTTAATCATCATCAGATAATCAGCGACTCTAATGCTGTCAAAGAAATATTAGAACTTTTGGGTAAAAGCAATATTGAGATCAGTGGCCCGAATGCCTATTCAGAAGATAATTTACTAGTTTTTTATCTTGCTTCACCGGCAACTCTTAAAGTTAATGACTCAAACCCTGAAACGGAAAATTTGCAATTTATAGTTATTCCCGATCCTGAAACAGGCACTTATCAAGCAGAAATTAATGGGGTTGACGATGACATTTATCATTTGTATCTTGGTCAAATTACTCCTTCTGGAAACTTTTGGCAAGTTTACGAAGATGAAATTCAAGATCAAGAGGTGAAACATTATGAATTTAATATTAATTTTGACGATCCGCTAGCTGATCCATTGGTAGATCCAGGTGGATCAATTCATTTAAATCAGGCCAAAGAACTACTTGAAAACCTCTATCAACAAAGCAGTGATAGCTACTTAGCAAAATCATTAACTCATCTCAACCAGGCTATTGAGAATATAAGTGAGGAAAATTGGAGTGATGCTGTTGGTGATTTGAAGAAGTCAATTTATTATTTGGCTCGCTTCCGAAAAGCTTTTAATGGCCAGCAAATTAATCCGTACAATAAAGCTAAGAGGATAATGGAGATTATCACCTTGGCATGGGAAGTTGTTCTTAAAGAACAGAATATGATTTCCCGGAATAGTGCTTATCAAGAATATAGGCAGGCTAGAAGTTATTATTCATTGGCAATGAGATTAATTAGATTAGCAAAAAGGAGAAAAAGAGAAGTACCGACAATAAAAGGTCTTTCTGTTAATTACAGCAAAGATTTAATTGACAAAGTCAAGATCCAATGGGGAAAAAGTAATTACTCCTTTGTTGAACCGCATGGATATCTCGCCCGCCTCTTTGCCTGGGAAGGGCTTGTGGGAAGAAGATAATCTGTTTTGGTGAGTCAAGCGGGAATTGAGAAATGTATCTTTGAAAAATACTTCCAAAATTCACTTGAATTTTAATCTAATAGCTTATAGAATGAGGATTATTAAATATTATAGAAATTACTATACAAGGAGGTGAGATTATATGGAAAATCGTGCCGAAGATGGTCTTAATGAACTCGAAAGAGCTGTGGCGGAATTTTCTTTACGATTTTTTAATAGTTCGAGATCTTTTGACCCAGATAAGCCAGAGGAAATGAAAAGATTTAGGAAATTGCAAGCGGAAGCAATAGAGTCAGGTGAGCCGTTCGTTACATCTTGTTTAGGAGGGCGAACGATTATACTTCAAAGGGGGCTAAAGCAGCAACAGGAGGCTGATTCCTCCGAATCATAAATTTGCGTCATGCTTTTTTTAGCCAGCTTTGCTGTCTGATGATATAATAGCCAAATGGTAGAGACAGAGAGATTAATGTTTGGTAGGCCAGATTCTGTTGGCCAGGCAATGTTACGTCTTCCAACATCCAAACATCCTGATTATGAAATAGAATGTGGTCCAATAGAACACCTAACACACTTCAACAGGCATTTAACCCACCTGTCGAAAGTTTAAGTGGCATAGAACTTTCCTTATATGAACGTTGGGTGCCCCTAGGCCTTGAAGATATGAAAGTTTTAGAACGGTTTTCATTCCGTCGTAAATTAGAGGATGCCTTAACTGTTCAATGGGAGTTTGTAAGAGACTCAAGTCAATGGGAGTTGTTTTTTCCTACGGAAAGTGACTCTTATAGATGGTGGCAGATTTCTAAAATGACTCCCGACCTGGAATTGCCGTTGTTGACTTTGGTTTGTGTCGAGTCAAACAGTCACTTTATTCTCGAAGGAGTTAAGCATCATTCTGACGATTCTTCTGAATTTGACCTCCTTCTATTAAACCCCCAAGAACTTATTTCTTTAAGGGAAGAATTAACACGCAATGTATAAGTGTAAGATAGTTCCGTTGCAGGCAAACAAAGCTCTCTTTTTGTGACTGCTGAGGGATTTGAACCCCCGACCTCTTCGATGTGAACGAAGCGCTCTACCACTGAGCCAAGCAGTCGTTGAATTAGCTCTTGAACTATTATATCAAAAGCAATAAACTGAAGCATTGACGATGAAGAGAATATTCAGCTTTTTTCTAGATTCAGTTCAGGCTTTAGTGCTGGCACTTTCAGTTTTTGTGCTTTTGTACCTATTTGTGGCCCAACCAAATCAAGTTCATGGAAATTCTATGCTTCCAAATTTTCAAAATAAAGAGTTTCTTCTAACTGAGAAAATCAGTTTCCACCTGCGTGAACCAGAAAGGGGTGAAATAGTTGTCTTTAAAGCTCCACCCAGCGAGCCTTGCGCTGAAGATGAATGTGAGTATATTAAAAGGGTTATTGGCTTGCCGGGAGAAACAGTAAGAGTTCTCAATGGCAGAATTTGGATCAATGGCGAGCTTTTAGACGAGGAATATATTCCTGATGATTTTATCACCAGCCCTGGCAGCTATTTGCGGGAAGGGAAACCAATTATTATATCTGAAGGTGAATATTTAGTGCTAGGTGATAATCGACCCCATTCTCGTGACGGCCGCGAATTTGGTCCGGTTCCAAAAGAAAACATTGTTGGCCGGGCTGTAATCCGCTACTGGCCGGTTCAATCCCTAGGAGTTGTCGAACAAGGCGAATACTAGTAATTTAAGGTTTGGTGAGAGTAATTTGCAGTTTCCGTCTGGTTTCTTTAACCTTGATTTCTTTAAATTTTTGCTTAATTATCTTCTCTAAACTTTTCTTTATCAAGGCTATGGCACTCTTGTTTATACGAGCTTTACCTGTTTTAAGCTTTTGACGGACCATTTCTTCAGTTTCTCTAACTGACCCGTGAGACTTAAGAACTTCTTTATAAATTTCAACACAATCTCTCTGATCTCTTATTGCTACCAATGCCCGAGCATGACCTTCGCTGATTAGGCCGCCTATTATTCCGTCCTTGATGGCAATTGGTAAATTCAGAAGCCTGATTGAATTAGCAACATAAGAAGAACTTTTCTTTATTCTTCTGGCGATTTTTTGATAGCTGACTTTCTCTTCATCTTTAATATTCCTGAACAGCAAAGCTCTGGCTAGTGGATCAAGGTTCTTGTAATTTTGAAGGTCAACCATTTAGTTACAGGACGCAAACCATTTTCTTCCCCTGTTTTACTTTAAATTTTACTACACCTTTACGTACAGCATAGATGGTGAAATCACGACCCAAGCGAGTTCCATCGCCAGCATGAAACTTAGTGCCTCGCTGGCGGATAATAATATTGCCCGTTTCCGCTTTTTGACCACCAAAAATCTTTAATCCCAATCTCTTACCCGGCCTGGGTGTTTTTTGAGCAACTTTGCCCTTAGCTTTTGTTTTTGCCATTCTTGGTTATCTTTCTTTTGGGACTTTTAATTTTCTTAATCTTTATCTTAGTTAAGTAAGGCCTGAAACCCTTAACTCTTCTGTATCGAGATTTAGCCTTGTATGTGGCAACCCTAATCTTTTTACCCTTAAAATGTTCTAAAACTTTTGCGGTGACTTTAGCCCCTTTCACCAAAGGAGTACCAATTTTGATTTTACCATTCTCATTAATCAGGAGAATATTATCAATTTCAATCTCGCTTCCTTCTTTCTCTTTCAACCGATCAATGATCAATTCCTGCTCTTCTTTTACTTGGTATTGATGTCCTTGAAAATCGATAATTGCGTAAGTCATTACGGTTGTGATTATACAATATAATTTACATCAAAAATAGTCCTAGGGAAAAAAGAGTTGAGATCAATGAAGAGCCGCCATAGGAGAGAAAAGGCAGAGGAATGCCAGCGATTGGAAAAAGCTGCAGGTTCATGGCAATGTTTAATGTAGTTTGTATAAAAAGCTGCAAAAAAATACCAATTCTAAAGTAAAACGTGAGCGTATCTTTGGATAAAGAAACTTTTTTGAGCAGCCAGAAAAAAAACCAGGCGTAAAAGCCAAGAGTGAATAAGACACCTAGGTAGCCAAGTTCTTCGGCAATGGCGGCAAAGATAAAGTCAGTATGTTTTTCGGGAAGAAATTTTAGCTGTGTTTGTCTCCCTAAACCAAATCCTCTGCCAAAAAATCCGCCGGAGCCGACAGCCAGCTTGGCCTGAATTAAATTATAGCCTTTCCCCAGAGGATCCTGGTAAGGATTGAAGAAGCTTTCGATTCTAGCCACTTGGTAGGGATGAAACAGTTTATTGCCGCCAATTAGAATAGTTAAACTGAAGATCAATATTAACGGCAGCCACCATTTGAGCTCTGGTTTGGCAATAAAAATTAAAAACAACAAAGTGGCAAAAACAATAGTTCCGCTTCCAAGATTGGGTTGAAGCATAATCAAAAGGGCAGGAATGATTGCCGTAATAATCATTAGAATTAATTCTCCAAATCGCTTAATTTTTCTACGAGTCAGTTGCCAAGCAATAAAACCAACCAACAAGGGTTTTACTAATTCTGATGGTTGAATAGAAAGCCCGGCTATGTTAATCCACCGCGAAGAACCCCGAATTGCTTTGCCAAGGAGCAAGGGAGGCAGTAAAAAAAGAATGGCAAATACATATATTTTTTTCCCCAGAGAAAACAGCCCTTTCGCGCCTAAACTCTTCCCTAAGTAAAATAAAAGGGCGCCTAAACCCCAGAAGAAAAGCTGCCGCCAAAATAAATCTTTTTCTAAACCCCAAAGCATTAATAAGTTAAGCAGAGATAGGCAAAGAACTGAAAGCATCTTATTGCTGTTTTCTCAAGAATGAAGGAATATCAAATTCATCAGTAATTTCAACCCCCTCAGGGAGGTCTTTTTTAGAAAAAGGCAGCTTTTTTTTCTTTTTTGATGTTTTCTTTTTATTAACTTTTTTGGAAGGAGCTTTTGCCCCCTGATAATCGCTAACAATACCGGAAATTCTTGGTTTATCGTTTTTGACCAGTTTTGCCAGCGCTTTCTGAGCTTCATCAAAGCCAGTAGCCACGATGGTAATCTTAACGCCTTTCATATTGCTGATAATATTAGCCCCGAAAATAATGTTGGCATCGCCGCCAACCTGGTTGGTAATATTCTTTGTTGCTTCTTCTATTTCAGACATGGTTAAATCAGGGCCGCCGCTGATGCTGAGAAGGATCCCTCTTGCGCCCTCAATAGTGACATCTAAAAGACGTGAAGAAATGGCCTCTTGAATGGCTTTTTGGGCTCGATTTTCACCGGAGCCGTAGCCAACTCCAAGAAGAGCAGTTCCGGCATCTTTCATAATTGACTTAACATCAGCAAAATCAAGATTGATCAAGCCAGGTGTAGTGATTAAATCAGAAATCCCTTGGACTCCCTCAGATAAAACAGAATTCGCCAGTTCAAAGGCTTCCAGCAAAGTCATTTTCTTGCCCGCAATTTCCATCAATCTCTGGTTAGGAACAACGATTAAGGTGTCAAGTTTTTCCCTAAGTTTATTAACAGATTCCTCGGCAATTACCATTCTTCTTGTCCCTTCAAACATGAAGGGCTTAGTAACAACGCCAATGGTTAAAGCGCCTAGTTCTTCTTTGGCAATTTGGGCAATTACCGGAGCGCCCCCGCTCGCTGTTCCGCCACCCATTCCGCCAGTGATAAAAACCATATCAGCGCCCTTCAGGAGATCTTTAATTTTCTCTTTTGATTCTTCTGCTGATTTTTTACCTATTTTAGGTTTGCCGCCGGAACCTAGGCCTCGGGTTGTCTTTTCCCCAATTTGAATTTTGGTTTCAGACTTAGATATTAAGAGCGCTTGAGCGTCAGTATTAAAGGCGATAAACTCTACTCCCTGGATTTGGCTGGTGTCAATCATGTGATTAATTGCGTTTCCGCCGGCGCCGCCAACACCAACTACTTTTACCGTGGCAACTTGACTGGGACTGGGATCAACTAAAGCCATTCTAGGGTAATAACGGTCGCAATAGGTCTGAGACCTTTTGAATTGCTCCTTTAATGGGTAATTTTTTACCTAATTTACTTAAGTCAAATAGCCGGTGAGGTGAAAGTTTTCTGGTTCGTTTTTGTCTAATCCCATAGAGTATTAATCCCAATGACGAAGCATATTCCGGGGAAAGTATGTCATCTATAATTCCGCCAAACTTTTCAGGGATGCCGATCCTTACCGGTAAACCAAGAATTTTTTGACAATTATATTTAATGTTAGTTGTTTTTGCCCCTCCGCCAACAAGAACCAATCCGGCTGGGGTAGCGCCGCCAAAACCACTCTCTTTTATTTCCTCTCCAATTAGGGAAAAAATTTCATTTAGACGAGGAGCTACGATGCCGTCAAGAGCTGTTTTTATAGAAATTTTTCTGTCCTCTTTCCCTATTTGTAATTTTTTTAAGGAGACTTCATCGTCATCATTGTCGCTCTTATGTTTGTCTAAGGCTATTTTTAACTTTTCTGCTTCGTCCAATGAAAGCCTTAAGCCAATGGCTAGATCATTGGTGATGTTCTTAGCTCCTACGGGAATAACTCTTGAGTAGGAAGGGCCTCCTTCGCTGTAAATTGTTATTGTGGTCACTCCGCCGCCAATGTCAATCAGGATTACCCCTAATTCCTTTTCTGTTGTGGTTAAAACTGATTCAGCGGCGGCAAAACCGGCAAAGACAAAACTAATAATCTTCACGCCCGCTTCATTAACGCATTTGCTTAAATTTTTAAGCGCAGGGGAAGAAACAGTAGTGATATGAGACTCAACTTCCAGCCTAACGCCGCTCATCCCGACCGGATCGATAACTCCCCCTTCTCCGTCAACGGTAAAGTGGCGGGGAATAACATGGAGAATTTCTCTTGAGGAGGGAAGGGAAATGGCTCTGGCGGCCTCAATGACTCTCTGGACATCTTCAGAAACTATCTCCTCATTGGGGTCAGCAACTGCCACCACCCCTTGTGAGTTAATTGATTGCACATGAGGTGCTGATAAACTGACAAAGGCCTCTGATATCGAGTAACCCGCCATTCTTTCTGCGGCCTCAATGCTCTGGATTAACGACTCGGTGGCTCTCTCAATGTCAACAATTTGCCCTTTCCGAATTCCATCTGCCGGGTGATTGGCTACACCGATAATATTTATTCTCTCTTCTTCAGCAAAGTACTGGCCAACCAAAGTAGTGATTTTGGTACTTCCAATATCAATGCCAACAACTAAATCAGAACGAGACATATGGTTTGTCGCTGCTTAAATCAATTAATTTTGGTGGCTTACCATCGTTAAAACTCTCTATTATTTTAGACTCTTTCAAAATTAATTGCAAAGAGGTAAGTTGAGCTCTGGGTTCTCTTTCGGTAGAAAAAAGAACTTTTAATAGTTGATCATTAACTCGGATAACTATTTCCATTCCATTAATCTCTTCTTTTGTAAAAGGCCCTAGGACGTCTTTTAACCCTGTTTCTCTTAAGACAGAAATTAGCTCAAACTTAGCTTTTTCTGCTTTTTGCAGGGGAGAAATCATTTTTGGCTGTCCGAGTCTTGATTTTTGCAGAACAAGAGGGATTAGTTTGAATTCAAAAAATAAAACAATAACAGCAATTAACAAGGCTAAGAAAAACCTTTTAAATTTCATGATCCTTTGAGATATCTTTTGCCAACAGCCAAATTTTCTTAGCTGCCTTTTGGGGATTAACCTCAGACCACCAGAGAGGATAATTTAAATTAACAGGCTTTTTATCTAATCGCAAAACTTCCTTCACTAAATGCTTGGGGGCTAATTTCGACTGAGGAATGATTTTTGCCAATCCCAGCTCAACAAGAAATTGAGCATTTTTTTTCTGTTCGTCACCCGAAGACCAGGGAATTGGGACCAGGATTGCCTTTTTCCCCAAAAAGGCAAACTCTAAAACATAGTTGATGCCAGAGCGAGATACGACTAACTCAGCCTTGCTTAGAACCCAACCAATGTCTTCTCTTTGGATAAACCTAGTGGCAATGTAATTTTTTTTCATAATGGGCTCTACAGTTTTGTCTAAACCAATTTGATGTAAAACAAAAAAATGTTTTGTTAGGTCCGGAAGGGCCTGTTTAACAACAGCATTAATGGTTTTTGAACCGGTTTTGCCTCCAGTGATATAAAGGAGAGGCTTTTTTTCATTCTTTAATTTGGTAAAAAGTTCTGATTCTGCCGGCGCTTTTTTTTGAAAGATTTCTTTTCTCAAAGGATTACCAGTAAGAGTTGTTTTCTCTTGAGGCAATTTGTTTAAGACTGACGGAAATGAAACAGCAATTTTTTTTGCAAACAGGGAGTTAATCTTGTCTGATAATCCCAGCGCTGAGGTTTGACTGTGGGTGAGTGATGGAATTCCTAACATTGAAGCGCTAATTACGGCCGGAACAGACAGATAACCCCCAAAAGAGACAACTAGGTTAGGTTTAATTCTAATCAGGTAAAACAAGGTTTGTAAAAAGCCAAAAGGCACTTTTAATAAGCTAACGATTGTTTTTGAAGTAAACCGTCTTTGGAGTCTGCCGGTAGTAATGGGAATAAAATTAATTTCCTTTAATTCTGAAACGCTTCTGAATTCAAAAGATTTTTCTTTTAAGCCCTCAAGAGCATATTTTCTACCAAAATAATATATCTGCCACTTCTCCTTTTCTTTATTGATTTCATCGATTAATGCTAAAGCGGGAGTTAGATGTCCGCCAGTAATAACAATTTTTTTCATCTCGGTTTTCGATAACGGGAAATATTAAGCAATATACCAGTGGCTGCCATTAAAGTGATCAAGGAGGAGCCGCCATAAGAAACAAAGGGAAAAGGCATTCCCGTCAGAGGAAAGATAACCGCTACTGCTCCCAAGTTAATAATTCCCTGAATGGCGATTAATCCCGTAATGCCGCTGGCCAAAAGTTGACCAAACGGATCAGGGACAGAATTAGCGATTTGAAAACAGCGCTTAATAAAAAAGGCAAAAAGGAACAAGAATAAGGCTATTCCCAAAAAGCCAAATTCCTCGGCGATCAAAGCAATAATCGAATCGGTAGTCGCTTCAGGGAGATACCGATATTTCTGGCGTGAATTACCCATACCTCTACCCGACCACCCGCCTGACCCTAAAGTTAAAACTAATTGGTAAACGTGGTAGGATTTTCCCTGGGGATCATAAAACGGGTCCAGCAAGCCCAAAACTCTCTGTTTGCGATAGGGAGAAGCGAGAATCAGGAATCCGCCCGCCACCAAACCAATTATTGCTATGGAAAACAGTTGAACAAGATTTTCTCCCGACAGGAACCAAAGCAGTCCAACCAGGCTAACCAGTAACACGGTTGACCCAAAATCCGGCTCAAGAAGAATTAACAATACGGGAACTGACAGGATAAACAATTGCTGCCAAAACGGTCTTCTTTCTTTTTGCGTGAGTAAAGATGAAAAATAAATGATAGATGATAGTTTGATTAATTCTACCGGTTGAAAATTAATAAATCCTAAATTAATCCACCTTTTGGCGCCGTAAGCGCTGATTCCCATCCCAGGAACAAAAATTAAGGCTAGGAGAATGAGGGCTAAGATAAAAATTATCCTAGAAAGCTTTTTTAGAAAGTGGTAGTTTAACTGGGAGGTTAAAAATAATGAAACCCCTCCCAATAAAGCCCAGGTAAGTTGGCGTTTAAGAAAGTAAAATTTGTCACCAAAGTTCATTTCTGCCTCAATTAAGGAGATATCCCCAATCATCACTAAGCCAAGGATAACAAATCCCAGCGCGAAAACTAATATCGTCCAATCAATACCTTTTTTGGTAGCTTTTAAATTCATCTACCGGTAATGATTTTATAACAAATTCCATAAGTAAGCCAATTGGTCGGCGATACTAAACCAAACCGGAGCGGCTGTCTCTGAACCCCAAGGGGAAGTGCCCGGTTCTCTTAAGCTGATTAACATTACAAACTTAGGATCGTTGGCCGGGGCAAAACCAATAAAAGAGGCAATTGTTTTCTCTTCATCATAATGGCCCCTTATGGGAATTTGAGCAGTGCCGGTTTTGCCGGCGACTACCAGCCTTTCAGGCTTGATCCATTTGGCTTCTCCATTTTCCACAGCGTTAACTAACATTTCTCTTATCTGGTCAGTAGTTTCAGGCGAAATTATTTCCTCCTCCCCCCTTTTTTCAACCAGTTCAATTTTGTTGTCGTCGGACCAAACTTTCTTCACTACTCTGGGTTTGATTAATTTCCCTCCGTTAGCTAAGGCGGCAAAAGCCCTAGTAATTTGGATAGGGGTAATTGAAATGCCCTGGCCAAAGGAAACCGTAGCCAGATCAAGAGGATACCATTGGTTTTCCGGCCTGATGGAAAGTGAGGCCTCTCCCTGAAGATCAATTCCTGTTTTTTGATCAAAACCAAATTTTTTAAGAAAAGCCAAAATATTTTTCTTGCCAAGTTTTTCCGAGACGAAAACCATACCTATATTATCTGAGTATTGAATCACTTCTTTCATGGTAGGGTTAGGGCGGTATTGATTGTTCCAAGTTTTGATTTCGTGATCAGTTATTCTTTTTGGACCGTGACAAAAGGAACACTTAGTCTCTGGTTTGACAACGCCTTTTTCCAAAGCAGCTGCCATAACTATAGGTTTAAAAATTGATCCCGGCTCAAACCCTTCGGCAACAATTGGATTAGAAAATAATTCTTCTTCAGATGAGGAGTATTTCCTAGGATCATAGCCGGGAAAATTAGCCATGGCTAAAATTCCCCCGGTAAAGGGTTCAAGGATTAGCCCCCAGCCAGACTTAGCCTGGTATTTCTCAATCCCCTTTTTGAGTTCTTTTTCAAGGATAAACTGGGCCGGCCTTTCTAAATAAAGAGCCAGGTTTAAACCTGGCTGCATTGCCTCTTCTACTCTTTTCCCAGAAAAAATTGGCTTGCCAAAAACGTTTTTTTCGTCAACGATCAAGCCGGAGGCGCCGGATAACTGCTGGTTATAGAAACCTTCTAGACCGAAATATCCTTTTGGTTTTGAGTTTTTATCCAATCCCACAAATCCCAATAAGTGAGCTGCCATACTCGCCTCAGGGTAATCCCTGTCGCTTTCTTGCTGAAAACCAAGGCCCTTTATATTAAAAGCCTCGATCGTTTCTTTTGTTTCGCCCCCTATAGTTCGTTTTAAAATCAGCCATTTTTTCCCGCTAGAAAGTTTAGCTTTAATTAATTCAGTTTCTTCCTCAACTAATTCTTGGTAATCCTTGATGGCGGACTGGGTTGATTCTTCAATTTTCTGTTGCTCGGCCAGTAACGGCGCCAACTTTTTAGCCAAAGAATTTGGTTCGGTGTCAATATTGGGCAAATAGGCATAAAGTGAAAAAGCTGGCTTGTTCAAAACTAGCGGATAATCATCAGCAGTGTAAATCTTGCCCCGTGAAGGGATAATTTCTGATATTTGAAATCTTTGCCCTTGGGCTAACACATAAAGCCGGTCGCCATTAATGATTTGCCAGTGGAAAAACCTAGCCAAAACCATTAAGAGTAAAAGATTAAATCCAAGAAGAAAAAAACAGAGGCGGTTTTTAACCATCTTTAGCGCTTGGCGAACTGACTTTTAGAAACAAAAACAATATTTTTCTTGTCATGGCCAAGACCCATCTCTTCTGCGGCTTGGCTTATCATTGTTAGTGAGGAAAGATGGGCCAGTTTGCGATTAAGCTTGTTGTTTTCCTCTCTTAGCTGTGAAATTGATTTTTCCAGATCAATGTATTTCTTCTGGTTGGCCAGCAAATCAGCGTTAATTACCAAAGAGATGAGAACATTAACAAGAACCACCAGGCTCAGGAAGTATAAATAAGCCTTAATTCTATATTTAGTTAAGAGAGATGAATTAATTTTCATGTTTTAACAGCAATTCTTAATTTAGCGCTTCGAGCTAAAGGGTTAATTCTAATTTCTTTTTTAGTTGGGAAAACCAATTTCAAGGTTTTAATTAAGCCTTGTTTTTCTTTTGTTCTGTAAAATTTTTTTGTTATCCTGTCTTCGTTAGAGTTAAAGGTAATTACCAGTAACTTTCCCTTAGTTTTTAAAATTTTAATTGCTCCCCCTAAACCTGATTTCAGATTTTCTAATTCCTGATTAACGATTGTTCTTAGGGCCAGAAAAACCTTAGTGGCCGGATGCAGCCTTGTTCTCACTCGATGTTTAAGATAAACACCCATTACCAAGTCAGCCAATTGATTAGCCGACTCTATTTTTTTTAAACGACGGGCGCGAACCAAAGCTCGAGCAATCGGCCCAGCCAGTTTTTCTTGAGCAATTTTTGTAAAGACTCTATAAAATTGATCATAGGAATAATTATTAACAATATCTGAAGCCCTAATTACTAAATGAGGGCTAAGTCTCATATCCAGCTCTTGGTCTTTAAAGGAAAAGCCCCTCCCTGCTTGTTTGTAATGCCAGCGAGAAATGCCAAGATCAAAGATTATTCCCTCAACTGGGCAAAAATCATTTTCACTGGCAATTTTCTCGATCTCAGCGAAATTACCACTGATTAATTTCCAAGAAGCCTTGGGGCAGAATCCAAAGAAACGCTTCTTGGCTAGCTTTAAAACCTCAGGGTCCAGTTCAATCCCCAAAACCTTACTACCCTTGCCAACAAGTTCTAGAGCATAACCTCCAAAGCCTAAGGCGGCATCAATGTACTTCTCTCCTTTTTTAGGCTTCAAAGTTTCAATAACTTCTTTTAAAAGTACTGGAATATGTTTGGTCTCATCTCTCATTGGGCTCACTCAATCTTTCTGAGATGTGGTCAATGTTTTTATTGAGGTAGTCTTGGTAATTTCCCCATTTCTTTTCCGACCAAATCTCAACATAACGATTGAGTCCCAAAAATACTGCTTTGTTTTCAATTTCGCCATAGTCTCTCAGATGATTGGGGATGATAAACCTTCCCTGAACATCAAGTCCAATTAAAGCGGCGTTGCCTAATAAAAATCGAGCCGTGTCTCTCGTTGGGCCAAAGACAAAGGGCTTTTTCTCGGTAGCTTCTACTAAAGTTCCCCACTCTTTTTCTGAAATAGCAATTAAACAACCTTCGTAGCCCCTGGTTAAAATGACTTTTTCTCCTAAAATTTCTCTAAATTTTTTAGGAAAGGCCACCCTTCCTTTTTGACTCACTTTTACTTGGTATTGGCCCAAAAGAGTTTTCACCATTTTTCACCACTAACCACCATCTGTCACCATTCTGCCACCACAAATCACCTCTTGTCAAGAGGCAATTTTCGATTGGTATTGTTTTACTGAAAGTAACTGAAGTGATTACTGGCGTCCGATATTATTCTTTCCAGATTGCTTGATACCCGGAAGTGGTTTTTTCAATTTCAAACTCTTTCTCAGTGCTCCAAACTTGATCGTCTGAAGTAATTAATCTAATAATTAAGACTCCGCTGCTAACATTTTTATCAATGTGGCGTTTGCAAACACCAGTAGTGCAGCTTTCAGTACCAAAAAGAACATCTTCCTCTATTCGCCTGTTATCAGGAATATCAAGCGGGCCTCCAGCAACACCCCTTTCAATTTCCTGACCATCGCTTTCTGCTATGTAAATCAGTTCGTATTCCAGTTCGGAAAACTGGTCATCGATTTCCCAAACAGTTAGTGTCGCCCCGCTCCGATCACTATTAATATCTAGTTCCATTTCAGGCTCTTTTTCACCAGATAAACTAATTTGGCTAATTGTCGGACTTGGTAAAATCGGACCGTTTTCATCTTTCTTTGTTCCCATTCCCCAACTAAAAAGCCAGCTTAAAACAATAACTGCAAAAACTAAAAAAACGCCGATGAATAATAAGACTTTTTTGTTTTTGGTCATTTTAGCTCTCCTTTAAAATAATCTTCTAATTCTGGTATTGCTAATCTTTTTTGTTTCATCGTATCTCGATCTCTAACTGTTACAGTATTATCTTTCAGCGTTTGAAAATCAACCGTCAGACACCAAGGTGTGCCAATTTCGTCTTGTCTTCGATAGCGTTTACCAATATTGCCAATACCATCCCAAATAGTACTAAATTTCAATTTCAAATCATTAAATAAATTACCAGCCTTATCGACCAATTCTTTTTTATTAGCTAAAAGTGGGAAAACAGCTATTTTGTAAGGGGCTATTTTGGGATTAAGGCGCAATACTACTCTTATTTCTCCCTTTTTAACTTCTTCTTCATGATAAGCGTCCAACAGCAAAAAGAGAAATGTCCTATCCACCCCTCCGGAAGTTTCCACGATCCAAGGAATAAATTTTTCTCCTGTTTCTGGATTAGTATAAGTGAAATCGTTCCCGCTATATTTTCCATGACGAGTCAAGTCCCAGTCTCCCCGCCAATGGATACCCTCCCACTCTTTCCAACCGGCAAATGGTGTTTTGTATTCAATATCAAAGGCAATTTTGGCATAATGAGCCAGTTCATTTTGCTTATGCTGTCTAAGCCTCACTTTTTTAGGATCATTAACCAAACTTTGGTACCATTTCATTCGCTCTTCCCTCCAGTACCGATACCATTTTTCCGTTTCTTTAGGATTAACAAAATACTGAAGATCCCATTGCTCAAATTCTCTTTGCCTAAAAAGAAAATACCTTGGGGTAATTTCATTGCGGAAGGCTTTGCCAATTTGAGCAATACCAAAAGGAATTTTCATCCTCATGCTCCGGAGAACATTCTTATAGTCAAGATAGATTGTTTGACAGGCTTCTCCCCTTAAATAAACCTTATCTTTTGCTCCTTCTAAAACACCAATGCTCGCCTCTACCAGAATATTGAATTCTCTTGGTTTGCTTAGTTTGCCGCCGCACTTAGGACACCTTCTCTTTACCTGATCGGCAGGGAACCTTTTTTTGCATGACTTGCAGTCTACTAGCGGCTCATTAAAGCCTTTAACATGGCCTGATGCTTCCCAAACCTTGGGATGAGTGATAATAGAGCCATCTAGGCCAACAACATCCTCTCTTTTTTCAACTATCTCAGACCACCAGAGCCTTCTGATATTATTAGCTAGTTCAACTCCCAGGGGACCAAAATCATAAAAACCTCTAATGCCTCCATATATCTCAGAATTAACAAAAACAAAGCCTCTTCTTTTGCAAAGAGAAACTATTTTGGCAAGTTTTTCTTCTCTCTTACTCATTAATTAAAAATGGCCAAGCTTTTAAGCGGCCGTTCAATAATGTTTTCAATCCTATTTTTTAGTCTAGCATGAGCGGCCCTCCACTCTTTTTTTGCTATCAGTTCTCTTTCTTGTTTTACCATCCCAAAGCCCAACATCTGAATAATCTTTGCCTCAAACTCAACGATTTTCTCCAGATTTCCCTCTTTAATCTCATTTCTGACTAGCAAAAACTGCTCATGAACAGCTTTGTTCTTTTCATTTTCCGGTAAAAGATAATTAATCAGTTCGCAAAGAAAAATTAACCCTCCCAGCCGGGCAGAGTCTTCTCTAACATCCAAAAAACTATCAAGAATCTCAACTTCAGTTATAATGTCAATATTTTTACCCTGAAATAACAAAGCCTTGATCTCTCCACCCAGTTCCAGGCCGCTTGATCTTCGACTATTGATCCTCCTGACACCCTTGGCAATAACTCTTATCTTTCCCTCTTGCTCAGTGAATAAGGTGATAATTTTATCTAATTCGCCAAAATCTTTTCTGCCAACCACTACCCCTTTGACCTGCCGGCTCTTGCTCATATACTTCAGTTTTAAAGAGACAAATCCAAATTCCTATCAGCTGACAGATTAAATTCTCGCTGTTTGCTGCCATTAACCAGGATTTCGTATTTGGGACTTTTTGTTCCCGGCTGTTTTTGAATTAGAAGTTTTATTGTTTTTGCTGGTTTAAAAGGCAGTTCATATTCAACTGTTACCCGAGCGCTTCCTTGAGGATGAAGGGGATATTTATTCCCGTAAAAACCCTCAAGAACAGTTTTGCCCAATTCATCATAAACTTCCGGCTCAACTTCTGAACCAGTCATTTTTATTAATTTACTCCCTTGGGGAACATAAAACCTAAACCAGTTTCTGTAAAGACCATTCAAACAAAGATCACCGCGCTCTAAATTACAATTAGAAGGAGGGGCGGTATTTTTATAAACAACAGTAGCTTTTTTTATTACTCGACCGTCTTTTTCAACTTTGTATTCCTGCTTAACTTCCTGGCTGATGAATAAATTAGACTTAGCCCCGGCAAAGTTGGCATCATTAAGGTGGAAGTAATCTTCTCCTGCCGACTCGACAGCGCCAGCAACGTTCAGCCCCTCAACCGCTTTTTGCAAGTCTTCATCCGGAAAGTAAACTAAAATATTTTTTTCTTTAAAACTTTTCAAAACAGCATTAGCTAAATCAGATACTTTTTCCTTAGGAGAACCCAAGGCGTTGGCAATAATTGAATGCATTAAGGGCGCTAGGAAGCCTTTTCGATCTGCTTTTATGGTTGACAGCGGCTTATCAGCCAATAACTCTAACTGGTAAACAACCTGAGGACAACCCCAGCAGCGATCGTCGGGCTCGGGAGTGAAGTTTCCCCAACCTGGAACACCAATTCTCCCCAGAACCTCCAGAATATCGACCAGAACTTGAGTGTCAACCGCTATCACTCCTTCAAACTCTTTTGCGCCCTTGATCTCTTTGTAGTGTTTAATAAATTCTTCCACCGACGTTTTGAAATCAGGTGACAGATTCATGTCTCTGAGATACCAGTAATGGACATTCTTGTGATATTTCTCAATTGGCCTTGGCGCCAAAATATTACTCATAAAGCGAGCGTCCAGGGCATAAATGTCTTCAGACACGGATGGGGAAAACTTGCCGTTGTCAACTTCAATGATTCCATAGGCGGTCCAAAAACCACCAGTGGGTCTCAGTTCAGCGTCATTTTGGAATAAGAAGAGGTATTTTCGAGGATCATCTTTACCCAAAAGCCAATCAGCCCGCTCAAGCAGCGGCCGGCCTTCGCTAACAGCCTGTCTGATCTGGCCAATTAGTCTTTTACCTTGGGAAACTTTATTCCTGATTTCCCTGCCTTTAATTCTCTCGGGGTATTTTTGGGGATCTATTCTACTAACAGATTCCTCAATTATTTTTAACTCCTTTTCTATCTCATTCAGTCTTGGCCTTAGGCCTTCGATACTTTCTACCAAAAAGCTGATTCTTTCTTCGGTTGTTTTTTCCCCACCAGCCAAAGCGCCTTCTTCCTCATCCCCTATCAGGCCTAAAAAGTCTTGATAGGGTTCTACTGCTTCAATAATAATTTTTCCTGTTTTAACACCTGCTTTTGCCGCCTTAATTACCCCTTGCCCATCCAGATAATAACCGCGCAAGCCAGGAATTATTTTTAGAAGAAATAATCTTTTGTAGCCCTTTTCCAGTTTCTCAACTTCCTGGCCAACTTCTTCCATTTCTCTTTTGATTAATTTTAGGTCTTTGGTGGCCATTGTTGACTTAATTTTTTGGGCCTTAGTTTCTAAGTTTTTTACTTGATTGACTAAGGCTGTTCCGGGAACTACTATTCCTATTAAGCCAACAATTATTAATAAAACTAAAAAAATTAAAAAGCCTACCAGGCGCCTGTTCTTGGAAATCTTTACAAACTTTCTTTTTAACCTCTCTAGTTTACTTGAACTAAGGTCATTGTTCTTTGGGATTTGCTGTGCGTCGTCAGAGGCTACTCGCCGCTGCGCAGCCACGTTTTGGCGGAGCACGGTTCCGGCGACACGAGATTTGAGATTTGGTATTTCTAGGTTCATGCTGCTCCCTTTCCGGTAATCATCACCCACGGCGTTTTTAAAAGAATCAAAATATCCAACCAGAGCGATTTTTGCCCTGCATAGTATGCATCAAGAGCAATACGCTTGTCAAAGTTTAACTCACTTCTGCCCGAAACCTGCCATAGACCAGTAATACCCGGCTTGATAGTCAAGGCTTCTTTAATTAATTTTTTAGTGTGAGGGTATTTTTGCTGCTGTTTTTCTAGTTCTTCTGGATAATAAGCTCTAGGACCAATAATACTCATATCTCCTTTAATTACATTAAACAATTGGGGAATTTCATCTATTGAATGTTTGCGAATAAATTTACCAATCTTGGTTATTCGGGGATCTTTTTTAATTTTATAATTACCTTTTTCTTGCTGCTCCTCATAGGCTTTTCTAAATTTAGGATCAGTTTTTAGAAGTCGATGAGCATTAGCAATCATTGATCTAAACTTATAAAGACGAAACAACTCACCATTCTGACTTATTCTTTTGCCAACTTTTGCCAAAATTGGGCCCCTTGACTCTAATTTAATTAAAAGCATTATGATCAATATTACTGGAGAAAAAATAATTCCTAAAAGAACAGCTAAAGAAACATCCATTATTCTTTTCGTGAAAAAATACAGTTCTTCTTTCATTCCCGATACTCCTTATACCTCGCCTCTATTTTGTTTTTAAATGATAACATAAATTTTTCTAAACTAAACCCTTGAGCGTTTTTTAAGCAATCTTTCTCTTTATATTTGTCCAAATCAAATTTTCTAAGAACTTTGATTAGGGCTTTTTTTGTTTGGGGATAAAAAAGCTCTCCGGTAAGACCAGGAACAACTGTTTCTTTAATTCCCCCTTTGGCCAGGCCAATCACTGGTTTGCCGCAAGCCTGAACCTCAATTGACGTCAGACCAAAATCTTCTTCTTGGGCGGCAATCAAGGCTTGGCAGTTTTGATATTCCTCAATCAATTGTTTATCATCAATTTTGTTAAGAAAAGTAATGTTTTCGTTGGCAATTTCTTTTAAATAATTAAACTGTCTGCCTGAGCCAATAATTTTTAAGCGCCAACCTAATTGGTTGAACGCTTTTATCACCAGATCTGTTTTTTTATATTCGACCAGTCGGGAAACCACTAAGAAAAATGGCCTTTCTTTTTTATTTACTTTATCTTTGCGGGGTTTAAATTTAGTCAAATCCGCTCCCGGGTAGATTACTTCTGACTTAATACCATAAAATTTTTCAATCTTTTTACTGACATTTTCAGAGGTGGCTAGAAAATAATCCGGTCTTTTGGAGAAGAAATAGTCTTGCTTCCGCAATGGCGCTAAAAGAGGAAAGAGCCATTTTTTGTCTAAAAATCTCCTTTCCCAAAAATATCTTGGTGGTGTTAAACAATAGCAAATATGGCAAGTTTGTGGTTTGGTAACAATTGCCTTAGCGGGACCCGAAGTAACAGAAATAACTAAATCAAAATCATCAAAATTAAATTGTTCAAAGCCGATTGGAATTAAAGGAGCAAAAAAACGATAATATTTCTTAGTTCCGGGAATACTTTGTAAAAAACTAGTTTTCACTAAAGGAAACTCTTTAGCCCAAGCAGCCTTTTTAGAATCATAAACACTGGTAAACAAGGGCGCCTTAGGCCAGATTTGATGAAGAGTTTGCAAGACTCTTTCCGCTCCCCCAATTTGATTGACCCAGTCATAAGCAATAGCAACTTTCATTATTAATTATTGGTTAGGATTTTTTTATATCCCTCAACAGTTGTTCTTGCTGTTTCCATCCAAGAATATTTTTCTACTTGTTTTTTTCCTTTCTTGGCTAGTTCTTCTCTTAATTTTTTATTTTTTAATATTAATTCTAACTTTTCAGCAATGTCGGTAATATTTAAAGGATCAAAATATAAAGCCGCTTCTCCATAGATTTCTGGCAAACAGGAAGCATTTGAGGAAACCACCGAACAGCCAGCGGCCATCGCCTCTAATCCGGTTAAACCAAAACCTTCCATTAGTGAAGGTTGAACCAATGCTTCAGCCTTTTGATAAAGAGAAATTAGATCTCGATCATTGACAAATCCTAAAAAGTCGACTCTTTTTTTTAATCTTAGTTTATTCACCAAAAAACTCAATCTTTTAGTAAATACGCCTCTGCTGCAAACAATAACTAAATTAACATTATTAATCTTTCTGATCGCCCTTAACAATCTTTCTATATTTTTATGGGGATAGACATTACCTGTGTAAATAAAAAAGGGGGTTTTGAGAGAGAATTTTTTTAGAACACTCTTTCTTTTTTTCCCAACCAATTTTAAAAAATCCGGGTCAACTGCCTCGTGAGTAACAATTATTTTTTTTTGAGGAACTTTAAACTTTTTTACCAACTCTTTTTTCCAATATTGACTGGGAACAATAATCAATTTAGATTTTTTGACAGAATAATTTATTTGAAATCGATAAGCTAGATGCTTTAACCAGTAAGTTGGTGTTGATCTGGTGGTAGTTTCTTTGCCGGTAAAATAATGCTTAATCAAATCATGAATGGTAACTACGAAATCGCCTTGCCAAAAAAGACTGGAATTAAAATGAGGGAAGTGAACCAAGTCAGGCTTGATTTTATTAAGGATTAATGGAATTTCCAGCTGTTCGACAAAAGAATAATGGCGTGATTTTACAGGAATATATTCAAATTTATTACCCAGCTCTCTTTTTATCTCACTCATTTTTTCTTTTTTTACTAGCAAAATAAGCTTGAAGGCAGACGGGAGTTCGAGATTTGAAATAAGACTCATGACATAGCGTCCAATCCCAGCGTGTTCAAGGCCATACATTCTGGCATCAATCACTATTTTTTGTAATTTAACCATTTAAAATTTGCAATTTGACAGTTTAATTTTAAAAGCTCTAATTCTTTGGAGAATTTCTATAGTGATTAAAACTAAAAAAGAAATAATCTTGGGATATTTATTTAGATAATGTTTTTTATAGAAAATTCTCATTGCCTCAGTAGAGGCCTTGGCGGCCTTGAGTCGAGTCTTTAACTTTGCTTTTGATAATCCTTGACTGTGTTTTTTAATGCCAGAGCTAACACCGCGATAGTGAGTAATTTTTACTTGGGGCAGGAAAAAAATCTTCCAACCCAAACGCTTAACTCTGTAGCAGAAATCAATATCCTCTCCATACCAAAAATAATCTTCATCCCACCAGTTGACTTCCTTGCCGACTCGAGTACGGACCATCATAAAGGCGCCGGTGCAGGCGTCAATTTCATGGGGCTTCCTACTACCCAATAGATGACCTAGAGTGTAACCGGCAAAAATCCTGCTTTGGGGAAAAATTTTACTTAATCCAAAAAAATGACAAAATGACCGCCATGGAGTGGGAAAACCACGGTGGCTGGCTTCGTCCAATTGCCCGTTAATCAATTCTAGCCGGCAAGTGGCTATTCCCACCTCTGGTTTTTTCTGCATGAAGCTCAAAACAGTTTTTATCGCCGTTGAAGAAACAACTGTGTCTGGATTAAGAAAGAGAATATAATCAGGATTTTTTTTCAGCGCCTCCCTCACCCCAACATTATTGCCGGCTGAAAAACCGAGATTTTTTTTATTTTTAATTAATGGTTTAATATATTTTACCGAGCCGTCGGTTGACCCATTATCAACCACAATGATCCTAACCCCTTTCAACTCTTTTTTGTTCTTTTCAATACTTTTCCAAATTGATTGTAAACATTGCTTTAAAAATTTGCCGGTGTTGTAATTTAGAATAATAATGCTTACTTGGGGATTTTCTTTAGTCATATTAAGAAATTTGTTTGTATATCTTCAACAGTTCATTAGCACTCTCGCGCCAGGAGTATTTTTCTTTGACCAATTCACGACCATTTTTTCCTATTTTGTCACGTAATTCTTTGTTTCTCAGCAATTTAACAGTGATTCTAGCCAAGTCATTGAAATTGTTGCCAATCATTACCTCTTGAGTATTTTTCGCTTCAATTCCCTCAATTCCTTCCAGAGTGGTTACAATTGGCAAACCGCAAGCCATTGCTTCAAAAAATTTGGTCCGGCTGCCGCCGCCGCTTTTCATTGGCGCCACCAGAACCCAGCTTCGCCGGTAGACATCTTCAGAATTCTTGACCTCCCTAACCATAATATCTTCATCACTTCTCTTAATTAGATTGGCTGATTTTGTGAAAGAAACCGAATGGCGGCCGGCGATAAATAATTTTGCCCGGGGAATTTCTTTTTTGATCTCCGGCCAAACAAAACGCAAAAGGTTGGCTGCTCCCTCTTTGTTTTGCATCCACTTAAAGTTGGCCACGCCGTAAAGAACTGTGGGCGCTTGATATTTTTTAACTTGTTTTACTTTTGACAATTCGTTGTCAACGCCATTAGGAACAACTTCTACCTTTCTAATAGACAACTTCTCCATTAATTTCTGGTCTTCTTTTGAAACAGCCACTAAACAGCTCGCCTTTTTCCAAAATTTGGTTTCCCAAAATTTCAGTTTTAAAACATCAAGCCAAAACAGAGGCTTTAAAAGAAAAAATCCTTTAGGCAGAGTTTCAACAAAATGTTGATAAACAGCAAATTCTATTGTTTGATCAACCAAGAGAACTGGAATTTCGGTTCGAGGGATATTCGGCATCAGGTAAAAACATTCCACATGAACCAAATCGTATTGTTTTAACTTCAACTCATTATCAATTAACCGCTTCAATTTAAGTGAAAAATAATTAGCAACCAAAAATGGATAGGGGCTAAGGCCAGTAAAAAGAATTTTCTTTAAATTCCAAGTCTTACCTCGGTTAATGGTGATTATTTTTTTACAATATTTTTTTAAACGCTTGACATACCTTTGGTCCTGGTCAGGAAGGACAAAGCTCAAAAGAGTAATTTCACATCGTTTAGAAAGATGCTTTAATAAGTTAAATGAACGAGTTTGTCCACCCGAATAAGAAGGAGAGGGCAAGTAGGGTGTTAGCATTAAGATTTTCATTTATCTGCACTGTTTTAAATCAATAATCACCCACTGATCTGTTTTTCGGAGAACTTGGCATTTAGTCATTAAATCGTTAGTCATATCATTGAGGTTAACTGAAACATAATAGTTGGCTCCCAAATCAATAGTTTCTTTCAAAGAACGAGTAATTATCGGCCAACCCTGGCGGTTGATTTGATATAAGAAGGCGGTGTCTCCATTATATTGGGCAATTACTTTTGCTTCTTTGGGTAAAATCTCATCAGCCGCCTTACCTGCTTCAATAATTTCCGGATGATTTATTTTGTAATACTCTCTCACCTGAAACCAGGAAAAGCCAAAGGTGAACAAACAGGACATAATAAGCAGGACATAACAAGCAAGTTTATTAAAATAATTTTTTGGTGCTTTGAGTAAAAACCAAAAACCTTTGGCTAAAAAAACAGACAAAACAGGCACAGCGATCATTTGATAATAATCATGGTGGACATTGCCGCCGGCGAAAATAACCAAATAGGCAAAAATGCCAAACAACCAAGAGTAAAATAAAATATCTTTGTTCCTTCTCAATTTAGTTACCAAGCCAATTGCTAAGGGAATCAGGCCCCAATAACCCAAAATCAATTTCCCCAATCTTTCTGCAAATAGCCAACGCCACCAGGCCGGCCGGAGCCGAATTCCAGCCCGATTCAACAGCCACTGGCTACCGGGAATTCCCTCAGGAAACTGTCTCATCCATAACCGCCAAAAGAGAAAGGGAAGAAGGGAGATTAGTATGAAGTATGAAGTATGAAGTATGAAGGGTTTTTTATTTTTGACTTTCAAATGCTTTTTTCCAAAAATAACCAACCAGCTGGGAACAAGAATAAAAACGGCATACGGCTTAACCAAAATCGCCGCCGCCGCCAAAACCAAACTCATAAGAATTCGCGATCTCATCAAGAAGTAAATGCTCCCCAGAGTTAACGCTGTCATCATTTGCCCAGGAAGGACTGTTCTTGAGTAAAAAATGTTGTACGGCAGAAACAAAAAAAATCCAAGAGAAAATATCCCTAACCATTCGCCAAGTAATTCTTTAACAATTAAATAAAGGAAAAACGCTCCTATCAATGATGAAATTACACTAGTTAATCTCCCTACCGTCTCAAACGAGAGCCAATTTTCCTTTAACAAGTTAAAAAACTGAAACAAAAGGGCATGAGCAGCATTGAAAAGAGGAAATTCAACAAAGCGATAACCTTCAGGGTTTTCTTTCCCCGAGGGGCCAGCAGAAATATCATCAAGCCGGGGATGAAGAAAATCATAACCATTTTTAACAAAGTTTCTAGCCACTACTGAAGTATCTGCCTGACGCCAAGAATGCCAATCAGCCAAGGGAGAATCAATCTTATAAAGCCTCACTAAAAGACCAACAATCAACAAGAACAGTAAAATTGCTTTTTTCATTTTTGTTTTGAAATTTTAAATTTTAAATTTGAAATTTTATATGCTACCCCCATCAACATCCAAAAATAAAAAGCTATTTTTGAGGCCTCGAAAACATCAATAAAAACCCCATTAGCTAAAAAGCCAATCATTGCCCCCGAAAAGCCAGCCGCTAATTGCCATTCCCCTTTTCGCGAAAAAACAGTAAAAATTGCTTTTCGGAAAAGATGGAAAATAATTAATAAGAAGCTCAACAAGCCTAAAATTCCTGTCTCGCCCAATATTCTTAAATAATCATTATCAGTTGCCAAACCCAATGATGAATAACCTGTTCCTAAAAGCGGATTTTTCAGAAAAGCCCTAATCGCTCTCGGCCATTCTACTTGAAAGCGAATATTAGAGGATCTTGCTGCTGCTGCTTCTGCCTCCTCTGGTGTCGGCCAGGTTCTTATCTCTTTGAGTTTTTTTACTTTCGCAGTTGGTTTTGGCTTTCCAATTGGAGGAGAGGTGGGTGTAATTTGGGGCGGCTTCGTTGTTGGAATCGGCAGCTTTTTAATGGGCTTTCGTGCTAACAGTGAAGCGATGTTAGTAGAAACTGTTTTCATCGTAACTACCAGCCTGGTATTCAATTCTTTGGAGCGGAAGCCAAAAAACAAACTGATTGCCAAAACAGGAAGGATCCACCAATGCTTTTTAAGCAAAACTAATGACAAACTAATTCCTAATAAATAGGCGGCAAAAGAGACTCTCGAAGCAGTTAAAATCAAAAGATAAAAAGCCATTAAGGAAAGGGTGAAAATCAAAACTTTCTGCCATCGCTTTTTGAAAAAGATAATTACTGCCGGGGCCAAACACAAAAGCATTATCAGCCAAGCAGCTAG
The DNA here is from genome assembly GCA_964428655.1 of uncultured Gammaproteobacteria bacterium. Classification (GTDB taxonomy): domain Bacteria; phylum Patescibacteriota; class Microgenomatia; order UBA12405; family JAHJSD01; genus CAYRYE01. The sequence goes on along the minus strand of CAYRYE010000001.1, from coordinate 458,943 downwards.
ATCATAATGGCCGGCAAAAGTAGCGCTAATACGGGTCCATTTGTCCAGATAAAGTAAAATGCCTTTTGAAAATTCCTCATTCATGGTTGAGATTACCGGCCAGCGCCAGTATTTTTGACCCATACCGTAAATAAAAACGCCGCCAAAAGCCAGCCAAATAGTAGAAAATAAATCTTTCAAGTCAATTTTTTTCTCAATCGCATCCTTGGCAACAAAAAACAAACTCATATACTCTACTCTTCTCAACCAATGGAGCATCGCCAGTTTGAAACTAACCAAATCAGTAATGCCAAAAGCAGATATATTGGCAATTAAACCCGCCAGCCAATAAAAAACAAATAATTTAAAAACTCTTTCTTTGAGTATCGGTAGCCCTTTTTTCAGCTGGGTTAAAAACCAAACAAAAACTACCAAGGCAACAACAATGTCATCAACCCTGATGGAAACATAAGTTCCTTCCACTTCCTGAAGGGGAAATTTAGGATAAAGTGGTAAAAAGATTGACAAAATAATGATTAAAATGGTTATTAATCTCATTTTAGTTTTTTCCTGAAAAAACTTTGGCATAAGCTAAAGACTTTTCCCACCTCCCTAAGAGAAAAAATAGAACTATTCTTGCCAGGTTTTTTAATTTTAGAATGATTGATAAAATCGGCAACTGCCATTTAGGCCGGTGAAGGAAAAAAAATCTTTTCAAGCCTTTATCTTCGCCAACAATCGGAGTTGTTGACTGACCGCTTCCCCCACCCAAGTGAGTTATTTTCGCGCTGTTAAAATAATAAACTTTCCAGCCTGTTTTTTTGGCCCGATAACACCATTCTAACTCTTCAGCATACATAAAAAACTTCTCATCAATTTTACCAATATCTCTAATCACTGCTTTTCTAATCATAAAAAAGGCTCCCGTTATCCAATCAACCGAGCGTGTTGTTTTATACCAATTTTCTTTAGTCCAAAACTGGGGAGGATGAGGGTGAAAGGGCCTTACTAATTTATTAACTAAAGGTAAGTCATCAATAAAAAAGGCCCAAGTAAAAATATTTAACAAGTTAGGAAAAAACCCACCAGTGGCCTGAAGGCTGCCGTCCTCATTTAACAACTTACAAGTGGCAATGCCGACTTCCGGTCTAGCTGCCAGCCAGTAAAGAGTTTGGCTGATGGCCCCTTCAGTAATAATCGTGTCGCTGTTTAATAACAAAACATATTCGCCGCGAGCTATTTTAATGCCTTGGTTATTAGCTTTGGCGAAACCCAAATTACAGTCATTAAAAATTACTTTTAAGTTTTTAGTTGTGGTTTTGAGATACTCCTTACTGCCATTCCTTGAGCCATTGTCAACAACAATAATTTCTGTTGGAATTTTTTCTTCGTCATTAGCATCAATCCATTTTCCGGAAAAATCCAATCGCTTATCATTTTTAAGTATTGACTCCAAACAATTTTGAAGCAATTCTTTAGTGTTGTAGCTGACAACAATGATTGATAAAGTCGGTCCAATTTTATCCATACCTATTTATTTTTATCTTTCTTATCTCCCCTATCCACTCTTTTCCAACAAACCACAGGGTTATCCAAGCCAACCAGAATACTCCTAATCTGACCCAAATTTTGGAGGGAAACCAATGAAGGGTAAGCTTTGTCCGCCAAACTTTATTATCAATTACAACTTTGTTTTTAGGCCGATGTTCTGGTTTGGTAAAAACATCGCTTTCCCACTCAAAACCGTTAATAAAAAGAGAGGCTTTAAGCGGCTGGACGATCTCCTCAAGGTAGTAAGTTTTAATTGTGTCTCGAATCGCCTGCCGGGCATATTCCGGCGGATAATTGAGTCGGTAAGAAGGTAAAGTGATTCCCAAAAAAGAGGGTTTTGAAGAATAACGGCTGTAAAATTCCATAACTTCAGCTCGTGTTTTGTCAGTAAAATAGGCAGCCACATTGGGGATCTGAATTGTATCTCCCAGTTCAGTCGATTTTAAACTATCCGGCAAATCCGGCGGCGGCAGCTCTGGCCCAGGCAAAAGCAAATAAATACTAAATAAAATTCCCAAGCCAAGAAAAACTGCTCTAAAGACTTTCATTACTGAAAGAGTCTGGCTCTGCCCAATTTATAATTCAGCTTTCGCACTTTCCTCTTGCCAATAATTTTAGCTGGAATTCCGCCAACTATAGTTTTCTCCGGGACATTTTTAGTCACTACGGCTCCGGCGGCGATCACTGCCCCTTTGCCAATTTTTACTCCAGGCAGTACTATCACTCGGGGACCAATAAAAACATAGTCATTAATAAGGACAGGCTCTTCTATTGGCTTCATATCTTCTGAGTGAACATCATGTTCTGAGTTGTAAATCATTACTTCAGAAGCAATACTGACATGATTTCCAATAATCAAGGGCGCTCGACCGTCCAGAAAAGCTCGATAGCCAATAATTGTGCCTTGCCCAATTTTGACCCCTGAAGGTTTAAAAAACATGGCGCCAGTATGAATTTTGCTTTTTTGGCCGATTTTCACTCCGGAAATTTCAAAGAAAAATCTCCTAAAACACCAAAACGGACACCAAGTGATCCAACTTAAAATCATCAGCCAAAAGTCTAACCCCCAGTTTCTAAACCGGGTAATAATTTTATTAAAAGCAGTAGAAAAACTTAACTTTTGTCCCATTTTGTCAACAAAAAGAACTTCTGGAGGAAAAAAGTTAGTTTTAAGATTGTCGCCAAGTTTCATGATATTTAGAAATTAGGAATTTGTAATGTTGATAAGCGTTGTCAGTATTATTTTACTACACTTACCCCAACTAAACAGCTTTATTCTTTCTTTGCCTTTTTTTACCAAATTACGATGAATCGATTCATCGTTAAGTACCTTATAAATTCCATTGGCAATATCTTCGGGGTTTTCCGGATTAACTAAAATTGCCGCGTCGCCAACAACTTCCGGCAGTGCCCCCCTATCAGAGCATACAACTGGTGTTCCTGCGGCCATTGCTTCTAAAATCGGAATGCCGAAACCTTCCCAAAAAGAAGGCATGATAAAAGCTTTAGCTCTTTTTATCAACACTTCTTTTTCCTCATCAGAAACAAACCCCGTGAAAATTACTCTGTCTCTTAGCCCTAATTTTTTAACCTTCTCAAAAATACTTTGATAAAGCCAACCCTTTTTACCAGCAATAACCAAATTAGTATTTAATATAGAGTATTTAGTATTTAGGATTTTGAAAGCTTTGATTAGGCCTTCTATATTTTTACTTGGTTTGAGTGTTCCTAGAAAGAGAATATAATCGCTAGGAATGTTTGGTGTTTGATGTTTGGCGTTTAGTGCTTGGTGCCTTTTATATCCCGGATGCGCTACGATTACTTTTTCCGAATCTATTCCATAAGTTTTAACAATATCCTTCTTAGTAAATTCCGAGATGCTAATTATTTTGGACGCCTTTTTAACTGATCGTTTGGTCCAATGTTTTAATTGATAAAAATCCTTTTTGGTAAATTGCTGAGCTTGTTGCAGAAAACCCAAATCCATAATCGAAATCACAAAAGGAATCGGTGAAAAAGCGGGGCCATAATGAGAAGGCGAAAATAAAACATCCGGTTTGGGCTTACCAAGATATAACCTTTTTACCAAACCTGTCCAGGTCCAAAATCTTTTCGGCCCAAAAACTTCATACTGCCACCAATCCGTTTCCGGCGGCAAATCCCTTTTCGGCTTTTCTGAAAGAAAAATCAAAAACTTTAGGCTTTTGCCTGCGGTAGTATAAATTCCCCACAACACTTCGAACGCAAACCTGTTTACCCCAACTCGCTTTTCAACATTAGCCTCGTTCCCATCAATGGCAATTATCATGTCATGAAATTTCTAATTTCTAATTGACCTAATTTCTAATTAAATCCCAATGTTCCAACTTTTTCATAAACCCCAATTGTTTTCTCAGCTGCTTCCCGCCAACTAAATAATTTTAATCTTTCCCTACCTTTTTTAACTAGTTCTTTATTATCCCATGCTTTTTCTATTCCTTTAGCAATTTCGTTAACTGATTTTGGATTAACTAAAACGGCCGCATCACCAGCCACTTCAGGCATAGGGGAGACATTACTGGTTACTACTGGCACTCCCATCCCAAAAGCTTCCAAAATCGGCAGGCCGAAGCCCTCATAGAGTGAGGGATAAGCAAAAATTCCTGCTCCAGCAAACAGGGAAAGCATTTCGTTTCTAGGTAAAAATCCGGTTAAAACTATATTTTCAGAAACCTTTTGTTTCGGTTGATACTCACCAATAATCACTAATTGTCGGTTTTTGGCAGAAATTCTCTTAAAAGCCCTTATTAACCTGTCAATATTTTTTCTTGGCGCTTGCGAGCCATAAGCAAAAATATATGGTTTAGTAATTCCATATTTATTTTTATCTATCCTTAACCCATTGTCTTTAATATCTCCCACGTCTTTCGGCAATGCCTCATGGATAACAAAAATCTTTTCTTTTGGAATTCCTAATAATTCTATTATTTCTCTTTTTGTTGCTTCTGAAACAGCAATGACAGCATTTGCTTCCCTCCTTACCCATTTCAATCTTCTTTTCTGAACTGCCAAGACTTTCGGATGAACAGAATTAGGCCAGCGCAGAAAAGATAAGTCGTGAATCGTAGTTATTAGCTTAGCCTTTTTTGCTGGCGGCTGGGTCCAATCAGAGCTGTGGAAAACATCAATCTCACCAATAAGATGCTCAACCGGCAGAATATGCAGCCGATTCCATAAAATATCCAAAAGAGTTGGTGGAATCTTAAATTTATTTATTCTTAAATCGTCAATCTTAAATCGCGAATTGTCTATTTTTCTTCGCAGTGAACTAAAAAGAAGAGTGTATTGGTTAGTTTTATCAATCTCGAGAAGCGCATTAACTAAATTTTCAGTATAAACACTTACCCCTGTGCCATAAACAATCTGAGAAATATCAATACCAATTTTCATTGCGATTCTGTAAAAACTTTCTCCCAGTACCTTCTTAAAGCAGGCTTCCCCCGTATCCCTGTAAACGAAGGTCTCCTTCCAGATCTTTGAGGAGGCGAAGGTCTCCTTATTACGGGTTGAAAATTTCCTCTTGCTAAATCACGTTCATCATCAGGCCTGCCAACTTTGTCTCCAGTAAATTCAGGATTTCTTACTGTTGTTGCATTTCGTTTTGCCATCTTTCTACCCCTACTCCTCTAAAACTTTCTCCTTCAACAATTTTATAACCCAATTTCTCCAGGCTACTTCTTATTTTATCTTTTGGATCAAAAATGGGCAAGCCGTAACTAACCAAAAATATCTTAGACGAAGCTCTTTCTTTGAATGGCAAAACGAAAACTAAATTGCTTTTTCCTTGATCATAATACTCAAATGGCTTTGCAACCTGATTTAAAATTAATACCGGAGCCTGACTCTTATTCTCTCTATAAAGCCAGTCAACCATACCTCGCCAGTTTTCCCGATGAAATTCCGGGTTAAACAAATAAACGCCTGAACAGATTAAATTTATCAATAACAAAAGAGCGATTAATCCTTCTCTTTCAACTTTGGCAATAACTAAATAAAAAAATGGCAAAACATATAAAAAGCGAAAATAAGAAAAAACTGGTATCCAAAAACTAATTAAAAATCCCAAGGCTGGTGGCATAAAAAGAAGTAAGGAGATTAAAAGATGGCGCTTTTTACTAAAAAAAGATTTAATTGCTAATCCCCAATAAAAACCAACTAAAACCATTGACAGCAAGCCATAGATTATTTTGTTGTTGATACTAATTCGGCCAATAATGAATTTGACTGGCAGTAAGGCGGCAGATTTTAAACTAAAACTTCCCACTGTCTGACTCCAAACCGGAAATTCTGACTTTAATCCCAATCCTGTTTCAAATTGTTTTAAAAATAAAGGTGAATAAACTAAATAACCCAGCAGCAAAATCAAAAACGGCCACAAAGGTTTTTTGTTTTTAATAAGAATTATTAAAAAAATGGGAAGCGTGAAAAGGGTGAGAAAGTGGGAAAAACCCATAATAAATAGTCCAAAACCCAAGAAAAAACCATTTTGCCGGTTAGTTTTTTTTAAATAGGTCAAAAATCGCCAAAAAGAAAGTAAAACAGTAAAACAGGCCAGCATATACATTCTGTTTTCCTGTGAGTAATAAATGTGCAGTGGTGAAGTGGCTAACAACAAAGCGCTAGTTGCGCCCAACTTACTGTTGTCAATCATTCTGCCAATTTTCCAAATCAGCCAAACAGAACCAGTTGCCAAAACCAAAGACAGTGACCTTGTTCCGATTTCCGATGTTCCAAAAAGCTTAATCCAAAAATGAAGCAAAAGATGATAAAGCGGCGGATTAAAATCACCCGGCATATATTTTGTCAACAGATCCTGAACCGAAAAGCTTGAGCTGGCCCAAACTTGGACCGCCTCATCAAGCCAAAAGGATTGATTAATCGATATTAATCTTAAAATTAGTCCCAGCAGTAAAATTAGAAACAACATTTTGGCAACCTTCCTCTCCCATTCTAACTGTTTTTCTTTTATTACTAACAATTTTCCTAATTTTATTCTTCAAGTCGTTCAAGTCATCTTTTTTGAACAAAAAGCCATTTTCTCCATCATTAATTATTTCTCGCAGAATAGGAATATCAGCCGCGATTACCGGTTTTTTTCTTGCCCAAGCTTCTAAAAATACCAAGCCCAGAGATTCATGCACCGAAGGATTAACTAAAACCCAAGCTTGATCTAAAAGCTTTTTCTTTTTTGCCTCGCTAAATTTCCCTAAAACTTTAACCCTTTTTTTAATCTCAACGGGCAAATTCTTAATTCGTTGATCAATTATTGGCGAATAAAGAGTTCTTGGACCGGCAATGATTAATTTTAATTTTTTATAATCTTTAGCCAACCTTTCAAAAGCATCAATTAAAAACTCAATTCTTTTATGGGCCGCCTGAGACCCAACATAAACAAGGGTTGGCGGCTTGGAGAACTTGGCTTTTCCCTCAAGTAAAAAGGAATTATTAATTGGCGGCCTAAAAATTAAAATTTTTTTAGACTTAATTCCAAGCTTCTTGACATAAAATCTTTTTTCATGACGGCTTAAAGCTAAAACTTTATCAGCTCTTTTTAAACTTCCAATTAGCCAAGGATTATAGAAGCCCTGATCATCTTGGTGAAAACAGGGCAGCAATACCAGCTTTGCTTTTAAAATTTTAGCCAAAAACCAGGAGTAAAGAGGGATCAGAGTGGGAAAAACGCCGCCAATAATTATCTTTGGTTGGTATTTTTTCACCCAAGAAATGGGAAAACCAGAAAAAATAGGGCCACCTAAAAATATCTTTTTAATGATTCTTGGGAAATACTTAAATGTTTTTATCCGGAAAACTTTGAGATTGTTTACTCTGCCCCACCCCGGTTTTAGCCTTTTACGTTTGGGGTTTATATAATCATCAGTAGAGAGAGCATCACTAGTTAAAACAACAATTTCATTCCCCTTCTTTTTTAAAGATTGGGCTATTTTAAAAAGAATCTGACTGCCGCCATCAATTGCCGGTGGGAAATTGTGAGAAAAAATGAGCACTTTTTGCATTATAAGCGCGAGTGAAATTAGGGCAAATTTTGATGATAAAAATTTCTTAACTCCTGCCAACTATTATTTTCAGGTTGCAAAATCCAAGTATTATAAATTGGGTCACGGCTCGGAATAAGAATCAATTCTCCTTCTCCTTGCCAGGGAACCTCAATTTCTTTTTGTTCTCCGCCGGCCATTTTAATCCCTAAACGCCAAAATGAAGCCAAAGTCTCTAATTTAATCTCTGGAGAAGTTTCAATTTCATTGACCAAGAAAAGATAGAGATTTCCTATCGTTTTTGGATTCAACCAGATTATTTTTGTTTTTACCAGTTTCTCTTTAAGAGCCAAAATAACTTTTTTCTGTCTTGTTTGGCGGGCCATATCGGTTCCTTCAACTATGTCCTCGCTCTTTCTTGAGCGCATAAACTGCAGGGCTTTTTCGCCTTTGAAAAACTGCTTTCCTGCTCTAAAACTAATTGTCATCATCTCACCACTGCCATCATCTTTGGGAAACTCTTCATCAACAAAAGCCCGTTCAACTTCAAGCTCGACGCCGCCCAAAACATCAATCAATTCTTTAATATCTTCCATTTGCAAAATCACGGTGTAATCTATTTTCCAATCAAGAATTTCTTCTAATTTTTCTTCAACCATGTTTGCTCCATCATTAGAATTGTTTTTCTTGCCGTAATAATAGAGAGCGTTAATTTTAGTTTTTAAGTCATCCAACCACAAATCACGGGGAACTGAAAAAAGAAGATAGCTGCCGGTTTTAGCATTAATAGTTACCAGCAAAATTGTGTCCGTGAGCAGACTGTTGCCGTCTGACCTTTGATCCAGACCCAAAATCAGAAAAGTCAAATAATCAGCCTGATATGGATTTCTAAAACCAGAATGCGCTTGTTTAACTAAATCTCCTGAACTAATACCGGCGGCTTTTGAAAAACTACGAAGATAAGAAGATAAGAAGATAAAAATAGACAAGAACGCTACAAGGGGCAGCATGATAAGGATAAATAAGAATAGTTTAGTTTTTAATTTCATCTTTATAATTTTCTAAAAATCCTAAAGGTTTTCTTTTCACAAACATTTTTGGTAATTTTAACAATATTTCTCCATAAGTTCTTATTATAACCCAAGGAATTTTTGACCAGGGAGTTGCTTTAATCAGACCGCTTAAATTTCTTATTCTTTCAATTAAAATTTCCGGTCCGTGTTTAATTAAAATTGAAATAGGATAATTTTTAATAATAATAAACCACCAGTTTTTGGTATCCATTCTTTGACGAAAATTAGCCATTCTTTTACTGGTGGCACCACCCAAATGGCAAGAAATAGCTTTGGGCACATACAAAGTCCTCCAACCAATTTCTTTTAACCTTAACGCCAAATCAACATCTTCTTCATAGGCGAAAAAATCCTCATCAAATAGACCAATTTTTAAAAGAGCTGGTTTGTAATAAACTACCATTGAAGCTGAAGCGCCAAAAATAAATTCTTCTTTGTTATACTTATTGGCTGAATCTATTTCTCCATTGCCTCGATTAAAAGCTTTGCCCTTAAGCCAATAAATTAGACCCGTGCTTTCAATTCTTTTCCCGTCCCAATCCAAAACTTTGCCAAAATAAGCGCCAACCTTTTCTTTGTTTTGCCATCGCTTTATAGCTTCGGTCATCACTTTAAACCAATTCTTTTCAACTCTTAGATCATTATTCATTGCCACCACATAATTATTCTTTGCTGCCAAAATTCCCTGATTAACCGCCTTAGCAAAACCCAAGTTTTTTTTGTTCTCAATCAACTTAATTTCCTTTTTTTTAAGATATTCCACCGATCCATCAGTCGAGCTATTATCAATAACAATTACTTCCAGATTTTTGGGCAGTGAAGAAAGACAATCCGCTAAAAACTCTTTTCCGTTATAATTAGGAATAATGATCGAAAACATTCTTCCTGATTCTATCATTGTTGTTTCAGGCTTGCCACGCTCTGGTACCTCAATGATGATGCAGATGCTAGAAGCCGGCGGAATGAAAATTCTCACTGACAATATCAGAAAGTCCGATAAAGACAATCCCAAAGGCTATTATGAATTTGAAAAGGTAAAGCAAATAAAGAATGATCAATCCTGGCTGGAAAACGCCAGGGGCAAGGCAGCAAAAATAATCTCTTTTTTACTTAAATATCTTCCTGAGAAACATCAATACAAAATAATCTTTATGGAAAGAAGAATGGAAGAAATCTTAATTTCCCAAAAACAAATGATTATTAACCAAAAAAAGAGTAACAAAATCGATGATCAACAAATGATGAAGAGTTTCTATCGGCACCTAGAACAAATTAAAAAATGGTTAAAAAAACAAACTAACATTGAAGTTCTTTTTCTTAATTATAACCAAATCCTAAAAAATCCAGTCAAGGAAATAAAAAAAATTAATCAATTCTTAAATCACAATTTAAAAGCTGAAAAAATGGTAAAAACAATTAATCCCCGACTATACCGTCAAAAAGCCTGCTAGCCAGTTGATAGTGAAATATCAGAACTATTCTGTTAACATTTCCTAAAAAGAAAAACGTTACTAGCTTTAAAAAGAAAAATAAATGGGATTTGGATATTTTCCTGATTTCAAAGAAAAATCAAAATTAAAAGATTTATACCTTAGGATATTTGGTTATCCCTACGCCCCCAGAAGAAATGAAGTTCTTTTAGTTTTTAAGGCCTTAAACGCAAAAAAGGGAGAAAAAATACTCGATATAGGATGCGGGGATGGCGTTTTTACTAATGAGCTGGCTAAAAGAGGAGTTAGTATTACCGGAATTGATATTTCTAAGCATGATTTATCCTTGGCTAAAAAAAGAGCAAAAAAAATGAACCTCAAAACAAAGTATTTTTTAGCCGATGCTGCTAAAATGCCCTTTCCCGACAATTATTTTGATAAAGTATTTTCAATCTGCACCTTTGAGCATATTAAAAAGGAAGCCGACGCTTTTTCTGAGGTTAGTCGTATTTTAAAGGAAAATGGACTATTTATTCTCTCTGTCCCCGCAGAAAGAAATTTATTTCTGCCAAAAATACTTGTTAGGCTTCCTAAAAATATAAAAAGAGTTCTGTTTTCTTCCCTTGTTGTTGAATCAAGCTCTTATTCTGAATATATAAAAAAATTAGACAAAAAATTTTATCATTTTCGGAGATATTCTCTAAAAAAATTAAAGTTTAAAGGAAAAAAGAATGGTTTTATTCTTGAAAACTTCGATTACAATATTAAAACCTTTGGTAGTATTCCTCATACATTAATTCACACTCTAAGATTGTTTCAATGGCAAAAAGAAATGAAAACTGACTATCAGTTCAAGTCTCCATTCATAATTGCTTTTACATTCCCCATGTTCTACCCCTTTTATATTATTGATCGTTTTCTCCCCAAACAAAAAGGGTTAACTATTGTTGCCCGATTTAAAAAGATTTAATCCCCCTAGCATTATTTTAAAAAGTTTTTCTGTAGATAACTCTCTTTTTAATCCACCTCTAATATTGGTTAAATAAAAACCTTTTTCTTCACCAAGGTTGCTCCCATAGCCATGCATACCCTTAACCAAATCTTTTTGAAAGAAGTTAGGTGAAATTATAGTCCCAGGGTTAATAACAAATAAGCTTTCGCCATAATATGAATGTGAAAAATCAATTGATAATCTCTTAGCTTCCTTTTCAGAAATCCATTGACCACAATTTAAATCGGATATTTTTTTTAGAACTTTTTCCTTAACCAATTTATTCGAAAACCAAAATCTTGCTGTAGTGCTATCCAAAAAATAAGACAATTTTTCATACATACTAATCTCTTTTTCTATATCTATACTCCTCTTGACTGGCAACATCCCATGATCTGACCAGAGGAGAAAAAGATCTTTTTCAGTAATAATTTTTTCAAAGATAACTTTAACAAAACTGTCTACTTTTCTAAGGTGATTTTTGAACTCTCTGGAATCAGGACCAAATTTATGACCTATTTTATCCAGTTCGTAAAGATGGAAAAATAACCAGTTGAAATTACCTTTTTCGGCTATTTTTAAAAATTTTTCTACTGCTGACTGATCATTATTTTTGTCAAACAAGGTATATTTTAAACAGCCATTAATTACCTGATAGGGCCAATTATAGTCAAAATAACTTAATTTCTTCTCCAAAATATACCCAAAGATTGTTTTTCGGGGAAAACAATTAGGGTGATGGTAATAATGATCTTGAGACAAAGAAAATAGAGATAATATTCTTTTGTCAATCAAACGGGCAAGAAAAGTCTTTTTCATAACAAACCTCTTTAATAACCAGGCGAAGCTTGCTATTTTCTTAGGTAAAAAGCTAATTAGCCAATTACCGAACTTCTTTCTTTTCCAGTAGAGATAAAGCTGGTTAGATTCCTTTGGCAACAGGCCAGAAAAAAAAGCAGCTCCAACACTAGAGTAACCAAAAACTGGTTTGTGAATACCAAAAGAATATTTTTTTGTTAATTGATAAATAAAAGGCGTGATTTCTGGAGTAATTTTCTCTGGGCTTAGAGCATCAAGCCACAAAATAATAAATTTCATTTTTTAAGCAATTTTTAATAAACTAAAAAGTAAAAACGCACCAGAAAAATCGTCTTTCAACGTCTCCCAAGATTCGAGTATACTCTCACCTTCTCTAAAATTAACTAATGGGTAGGTTTTTTCCAAGTAATATTTAGCCTTCCCTAATTTTTTTCTAGAAATTTTATTTTTACCTTTAGTTCCATAAAGAATATAAATCATAGCGGCAAACATAGTTAAGTCAGGTGTTCTCTTATTAAATAATATTCTTGGGCAAAACTTCTTTTTATATTTTAAAACTCTTAAAAAATATAATATATTAAGAGTTGGAATTAACAAAATTCCAGTCCAGATTCCACCTATCTTGAGTCCCATCTTATTTTTAATAATAAAATCAAGATAAGGGTGATGATAATGTTTATACCCTTCTTGGTATAAAAAGTCTGCCACCTGAAAGACATTTTTAAAACTTTTTTTAAAGTAATGATTGCAAAAATAAATTAAAACCTCCTTAATGTATTTTTTTTGTTTACTCCACAATTGATAAGGCCTAATTTTAAAATCAAAATTGGGATAAAGCTTAAACATGGTTCCTTCTTTAACAATCTCAGGTATTTCAGGGCATTTCTTTGCCAATTCAGGAAAATCCTTCTGATAAGTCTTCTTAAGAATTTCTAGCCTACCCAAATAAGAAGGAAGGTAGCAACCGTTAATTTGAGTCAAAGCTCCAGCTAAATCAGTAAAAGCTTTAGAACCTAAATACATCAAGCCATGCTTTTCGGCAAAACTCATCTTGTCAAGAAAATCGAACGAAAAGTATAGGCATAGCAATGCCATTCGATTCAACAACAACCGCAAACCCTCAGTAGTAGGAAAATCTTTAATTTGATAATCAGGGATTAGGTAACGGTAGTCTCTTCCCCATAAAAGATGACTAGCATGCTTAAGCTCATAATATCTAAACATTGGCAAAAGAAAAGGTAGCTTTGAAATTGGAATCACTTTCATATCAATATAAAAAGTATTGGCAAATATTTCTCTTTTGAAGTTATAGAAATCAGCTCCAGATGGACCAATATCGATTTCCCTAATTGCTTTATTAGCCACTTTATTAATCAATTCTTCTTTGATTGGCTTTGAAGTAATTAGAAAAAATTCAAAGTCATTTTGGGGAATGGCCTTACCTTTTTCATCCAAACAAACACTGCCCTCACCGCGGCCCGAACCACCACCTAAAAGTATTGACCTAACTCCAGGAAATTCCTTCAGGATGATCTTTACTACTGTATCCAAATAATTCTTAATCTGCTTATCTATTTCTTTTCCTTGTTGTGTAAATTTCATTTCTTGGCTAAAACATACTGATGGTGAGCAAAAATGAGCCGAAAAATTTTAGGCAGTTTTTTTTCAAATTCTATTGCTTTAGTAATTGTTGAAACCATGGTTTGACCATGATTTTTGGCTAATTTAGACTCCCTAGGTTTATTCTCAGCTTTAAGAAAAGGTAGGCCGTCCTTTATCTCCTCAATGGAAAAAGCAAAATCAGGCCAAAATGGGGCATCAAAAAAACCAGACTTGATAATTTTTAGGCCTTGTTTTTCTAAAAACCACTTTAAACCCCAAAGATTCATTAACTTAAAAATTCCTCGTTCAGGATGCTTACACTTTGTTTTAGTTAAAAAATGAAGTCCCCAGTGAATTGGAAAACCCCAATTTAAAATATTAGGTGTAAAAATTAAAATGTATTTATTTGAAAACTCAAACATTTTTTCAAACAACCTGGGCTCTTGATGGATAATGGCAAAACTCCAAACTAAATCAAATTTCTTTTTTTCCAGGTCTTTTATGTTAAAAAATTTTGGCTTTTCTTTGTAAGGCCAACCAGCTTTCGATTTTTTAGGATCGTCACTAATAATAGAAACATCTAATCCCTTGTCTAAAAAAGCCTTGTTGTCCCAACCATTGCTAATGGGGGTTGGAAACTCCAAGATGGAATTACATTTTAATCCACTTATAATTTCCGGCAAAAGACTATTAAGCTGACAGCGCTCATAACATGAGCCTAATCCTTCACTAGTGGTTTTTTCGATAACTTCTTGGATTTTATTGTTTCTCACAGAAATCTTCATTTTTTATCCTGGCAAACGAAAACATTGAATGAGTGAAAGCGAAAAATCCTAAGAAGCGGGTTAAATAAAAAGATAAATTCTGGGGGGATAAGAAGCAATAAGTAATGAAAAGGCTCGAAAATTTTAATCAAACTAACCTTATCAAAGTGCTTAGAAAGTTTGCTTCTTAAGTTTTTTTCTCCCATCTCAAAATAGTGTGGTTCATACTTGATATTAAGAAGACTCAGAAACAAGATCTCGGGGTTGAAAATGTTTGGCTCAATAAAAATTGTTTTTTTACTTATCCTTCTTAGCTCTGAGATAGCCTCATTCATATCTGCTAAATGGTGCAGAGTGGAAATTTCAAAACAGACATCAAATTCTTTATTTTTAAAGATCGGTTTCGGAATCTGCCATTCTCGCTTGGGGTGATTGGATTGACAACGTTGGAGACTAATATCAGTTAAAAGAATCTTCCGATCAATAAATTCTGCTACCAATCCTTCACCACACCCAACCTCAATCAAGGAGTCTGATGGTCTCGAGCAAGCTTCAACTAATGAAGCAAGAGTTTTAAGATGATCCAAATGAATCTTGTGGGTTAATTTATATGTTCTAGAAAATAAAGATTTTTTTTGATTGTAGTGAGTTTTCTGCTCAGCCTTCATATATACCCCCTTTTTTTATACCATACTACACTTTTCATAACTCCTTTTTTTAAGGAAAATTTTGGTCGGTAGCCCAAAAGCCTTTTTGCTTTAGTAATTTCATAGGCACGATGTTGGGTCATAAAATCAATCGTGCCAGACGATAAGGGAAACTTTATCCCCAAACTAATTATTAAATCCCCAATTCTTCCTAGAATTTTGCCAATAATTTCAGGAATTTCAAAGGGGAAAAGTTTAACTTTAAATCCTAAAGCTATTATGTCGACCAAATCTTTCAAAGCTAAATAGTCCCTATCACCGATGATAAAATCTTCACCAAGAACCTTACTTTCGCTAGCCAAAATAAGAGCATCTATCACATTTTTTACATATGCTGGATGCATAAAAACTTTTTTCTTTCCGATCTTCATGAATTTTCTCTGGGCAACCACTTTGAACAACCTGAACATTCCGGAAGACATATCTCCCGGACCATAAACTAAGGTAGGACGAATAATATTTATCGGCAAGCCCCTTTTTATATATTCCCAAGCAATTTGTTCACCTTTATCTTTGGAAATTTCATAGTCATTTCTCGGATTGTGAGGATAAGATTCAGCAGCCGGTGGTTTTTCAATTGGACCATAAACACCCACACTAGAAACATATATAAGTTTCTTAAGATTGTCCATCTCCTCAGCAATTGTCAAAATATTCCGACTGCCATTGACATTAACATTATAAAAAACTTTCTTGTCCGGATTACGATAAGAAACGGCCGCGGCTAAATGAAAAACCAACTGAAAATCATTAGGAATTTTCTTTAACGATTTAGCCTTAGTAATGTCTGCCTCAATAACTTTAACTTTTTTGGGGAACATTTTCCCAAGTTTACTAGAAGCCCTAGACAAAACGGTTATATCGTGGCCATCTTTTAATAGCCGTTTCACTAAATGTTGACCAATAAAACCAGTTGCTCCGGTTATTAAAACTCTTTTAATCATCTAATCAGATTAAGAAAAACTTTTACTACTGTTCCAGGATCTAAAAACATATTGGTATAAGAAGCATTGGCTAAAGGACAAGAACACTCTTTATTCTTAATACTTTCTCTAACCTCTTTAGCTTTTTCTCCAAACCAGATTTTGAAAAAATCATAATTGTAATCCCTAAGATTACCCAAATTATCCCCTCTAACACAACAGGGCCAGACCTCTCCCCAAGAAGATATTTGACAAGAGGCAATAGCAGCATAACAAGGAATTATTTGTCTTTTCTCCCTTAGCCATTTCTTAACCATTTTATAATATTCAATTCTAAACCCCTCAGTTACTTTAGCAAGGCCAGCAAAGTTCTTCTCAGAAATAATTTTTAACAGTCTATCTATTGCTTTAGAATACTTACTATAACTGGGAGTGATTTTTTCTCCAATAGTATCAAGCTCTACTCTTTCTTCAGCGATTTCGGTAATATATTGATCTGGATTTAAAGAAAAAGAATACTCATAAAGCTCCTCAACATCTTTGAAATTTATCTCAGAAATAACTGAATGAATGCCTAGATTCAAATTTTTGTATTTTTTCTTAAGCTTAAAAAGTCTTTGGTAGTTTTTTTCAAAAAAAACAAAGTTCTTTTTAACGCCCCTTATTTGATCGTGTTTTTTACCCACTCCATCTAGAGAAAAATTAATCACAACTTGAGAAGAGGAGCAAACTTTTAAAATCTGCTCTACCTTTTTATCAATAATAGTCCAAAGAATACTATTTGTAGGGATGTTTATAATTTTAGGTTGAGAATAATTTTCTAATAATTTACAAAAATTAACTATTTCGGGATATAAAAAGGGCTCTCCTCCAGAGATAGTTATCCAAAATGGGCTTTTGCCGAGACTTTTAATAATTTTCTCCCACTCTTTAATGCTCAATTCATTATGTTTCTGCTTCCAAATGTTGCAAGTTTGGCATCGCGAATTACATTTAGTTGAAGGAATTAGAGTATAATTTATAGGCAAACTTTCGGGGAAGTTAAAAAGATAATAAAGTTTATATTTAGCAATAGCAGCTAAAAGGCCAGTATAACTTTTCATTTGCCTTTAGTAATTAATTTTTTGGTAGAGATAGCCATCTTCCAGGCATGGTGGTCTCTCAACTTAAGAGAAAGGTCTAATCCACCTAAAAGACGACAAAAAGTCTCAAGGGCAACCACAATAGGAGTGAAAACAAAAAATCTCCAGTTATTCCACTCTATATTAGCCAGCAAAGTTCCTAAAATACGAAAATTACTGTAAGTAACAACTGCATAGCCATATCTCTTCCTAATAGCTATATGACCAGCGTAATTCCTTCTTCTTTGTCTAATAAAGTCCCTTATTGTTTCCGGGCCCTTATTATAGATAACTGCCTCAGGGCAGTAAACCACTTTATAACCCTGACCATGAATCAAGGGTTCAATACTAGCCTCATCTACCAAGGCGTCTCTGGGAATTCTTCTAAATATTTTTTTAAAGGCAATAATTTCACCTACTTTTGGTCTTTCTGGAAACTGCAAATTAATTTTATGGTGCAAGCTCCAAAGAAGATGGGCATTAAAGCCGAGAAAGTTATCTTTTTCATTTAAGGGAATGATGTGAGCCCCAACCATTCCCACCGACCCCTTTTTTAAAGTTTCAAGAAGAATTCTAAAAGCATTTTTCTCTGGAAGAGTATCAGCACTTTCCAAAACCAAATAGTCAGTTTTAGATTTTGAAATAAACTTGTTAACAGCGGCTATCTTTCCTTTTCTTTCTTTCTCTGAAATTAAAATAATCTCCTTCCTCTTTTTCTGCCATTGTCTAACTATTTCTTCTGTTCTGTCAGTACAACCAGAAGCAACAACAATCAATTCCTCTAAAAGAATTTCTGGGGGTAGCTTTTGATTAAATATAGCCCTAATTAACCTGCCTATATTTTTTTCTTCATTATAGGCACAAATTCCAACTGAAAACTCAATTATTTTTTTTGTTTTTGACCTTCTTTTCATTCTCATAAAGAAATAGGGGATAAAAAATAAAAAAAACGCTAATCAACAAACTTATAAAGTATAAAGCAAAAAAATTCTTGTCTCCCTCTGCTTTTTGAGCTATTGAATCGATAATTATCTCCAGAAAACCATCTTTCATTTTATACTTGGTTATCATCTGTAAATCGCCTGTTTGATATTGATCATCATAAAAAAGTTTCCCATCCTTATGGATATCTTTATCTGTTCTCCAAACCGTAAAAGCATTGCCCTGGGAAGAGTCTTCAGCAGTTATTTCTATTGAAAAACTCTTATTCTTTGAGTCACGAACTGAATCAAACTTAAAATCGAGATATTGATTATCTAAAATCTCCAAGGGTCCAAAAGCCTGCTCACCAAGTAAAATTTCCCTATCTTTGTCAATTAGCCTTACTATTATTCTGCCACTATTTTCTCGTTTAAAAGTTGCAAATTTCAGGGCAATCTTAGAAAGGCCATTATCCGCCCCCTTAAAAGTTTGTATTATTTTTTGATCGGCAATTTCTCCAATTGGACTGGCTTCATCGGCAGGATGAGAAAAACCAAGCTTTAGCAATGGATGAGAAAAACCAAGTAAAAGAATAATCCCTAAAAATAAAATTAATAAAACAACTAAGCACTTTATGGCAATGAGCCTATCTTCTTTCTTCATATAGTTTATTTCTAAAAATAAAAATAAATAAAAAAGATCCAAGCATAATTGATCGAGCTAAATAGTTCAGGCTAAAATCGGGAAACATTCTATACCAAACCGTCTCTGGGGTAGTGGAAATATTACCGAATATAAAAACATCTATCGGTTTAAAAAGTGACCAGGTAAATGATCTGCCAAAATCAATAATAATTAAAAGCCAGGAAAAACAATAAACTAAATAAGGGAAAACCATCTTTTTATTTCTAGCGATAAAAATTCCAAAAAACAATGACAGCCAGGCGAAATATTGTGGATGAATAAATCCTAGGGAAAACCAAGGCAAAATACTTAAAAATGATAGGTTAAAAAAAGTCTGCCATTTTTCTACTGCCTGATTATTAATAACAACCAACCAAAGATAGAAACCAACCAAAATAGCGATTAAGATAGAGGCTTTCTGGGTCATGCCCAGTTCTAAATTAGCAGTAAAGAAAACCTCAGGGATGGAGTGAATTTTATCAACGGAAAAAAAACTATTATCTTTAAAAAGACGCATTATTGCTAAATCTGCCAATAACGGAGTCAGGGCCAAACCCAGATAAATTATCTTTTTCCCTAATTTCTTCGAAATCTTGAGAAAATAAACTGGAAGGAAAAAAATAGCATAAAGTCTTAATGTCATTGCCATCCCTAAAGAGAGAAACGAAAGAGCTAGTTTCTTTTTTTTCATTAATAAAAAACTCAAGGCTAAAAAGAAAATTGGGGCAGCCTCATTTCTTCCATGAATATAAAGGGTAAAAATCATGATTGGGTTAAGCATCCAAAAAATCCAAAACTTTATCTTTTCCCTCTCTTTATCTAAAAGCCTAATAGCTAAAATCCCAGATAATAGTTCAAAAATTAGGAAAGGAAACTTAAAGATAAATAAAATCCTGGAGCCTAAATGGGAGTAAAATAAACTATCACGAAACGGGTCCATATTATACTTTATAATCAATCCCTCTTTAAGCGCAGGCGTAAATAAAGAAAATATTTTAACCGGCAAAGCATGAAGCGATAGCCAAAAAAATCCAAAATTAGAGTTATAAATTCTACCCTGAAGGGCAAAAACAATTGCTTTACTATAGGTACGAAGGAGATCTCCATGGGTAAGAAAAGGAATTAATAATAACCTCAGAAATAAGCCTATTCCGAGGAAAAAAATAAGGAGACAAATTTTTTCCTTTCTTTTAATCCCAAAAATCTTACTGCCAGTCTTTAATATAAATTTTTTCACCAAAATGCTCTTGTTTCTCAAATCCATGACAAAATTTTACCACAAAGCTACTAAAAGCCACTACTTATTTACCTACTTGAAAAATAGCTGAAGGGGGGTAAAAACTAAAAGTTAAAACTCAATTCCCCCTTGTGAAGGACTCGCATTTACTTCACCAACTCCTTTTAATCTATTGATTTCACCAACTAATTCATCTATTTTAATACCCTTCCTTAGCTTCAAGTTAGAACTAAGTTCTAGGTTTTCCCCATTCTTATCTGACTGAATATTAATAATTTCTTTTGCTTTCGAGTATTTATCAATCACCCTCTTTAAATCTTCAAGTTTGCCTTGGCGGGTATCTAAATTGGTTATCAAGGTGTAGTCATAATTACTAGTGGCACCAAAATTAGTTAAATAAAGCAAATAGGCTAGCAAAGATAAAACTATGGTAGCTGTAACTGCTATTCCTACTTCACCCGCTCCAATGGCCAAGCCAACTGCAAGTGACCAAAAAATATATACCATATCCCGAGTGTCTTTGATCGGCGTCCTAAAGCGAGTTACTGAAAAGGCTCCAAAAACCCCAATTGCCCGAGCAACATTGGTATTAACAATATTAATTATCAAAGCCACCATTGGAAGAAGCATTACTAAACTATTGGCAAAGGATTGCGAATAAGAAACACTCCTGTGAGTTTTCCGATAAACAACGGCAATTATAAAGGCCACAGCAATAGAAATGCCTAAATAATAGATAGTAACAAGAGGACTACTAAAAGTCTTAATTAAAGCGTTAGTATTATTCATAGAAAAGTAAAACTAATAAATAATTGGTAACTCGTCATCAAAATTATATATGATATTCAAAGAATTACAATATTTAGAAAAGGGGGCTCGTTTCAAGTTATTAGTCCTAATGACCTCAGCAAACCAAGAGGGGATAATACCATTGAATTTAACCTCCATAACAGCAACTTTGTTTAAAATATTCCTATAATGAACTACCCCAGGGGTTAATTGATTAACTTTTGCCGCCTGCAGATCGAAGTCAAAAGTAACCCTAAAATTGCGGTCAAATTTTGAAAAAAAGGGCTTTCTTTTATACCTAACAAAAAGACCTGGCTTGAGACCAAACCAACGATAGTCATGATAGAACTCAGTGAAAAATTTCTGATTTTCTTGAGCAACATCCTGCCAATTAGAAAGATTTATTGCCCTCAAATGTTTTAACCTTACTACCGTCCTGTTTTTTATTATTACGGCATCCACCCTCCTTTTAATCTCAAAAAATAAAGGTTGCTTGGGAGGATAAATCTCTTCTCCGTAAAATCTCAGTCGATACTTTTTTCTATTCTTCAAACCGCTTAACTTTTCTTGATAAAAAAAGAAGTCATTGCTATCCAGATATATACTATTAACATAATAAAAGTCTTCTTTCTCAATATAGGGATCAATATTGGTATAGTGAACAATAGAGGCAACAATAATATCAGCCAATTTAGCTGGCATTAAGTATTTAAACTCAAAGCGGCGAAAATTTAATCCTAATTTTGTTTTTGATCGTTTCATTTTAATGGACAACTATCTCTGAATTATCAGTATCAAATTTAACACCAGTAGAAGTATTTTTGTAATCAATATCTTCTCGATTGTTATCAAAAATGGTAGTGTAGACCTCTCCTCTTCCTCCCTCAAAGAAAACTTTCTTTTGATAGGCATTAATACCAATATTATTATTAATAATTTGGTTATCCTCGATATGGGCGACTGAACTATCCTTTATCTCAATACCAATGCTACAACTATCTAAAACATTAGCAACAACCTCTGTTTCACTCTCCTCTCCAATGCTAATGCACTTGTCTCCTGAGTTGCTAATGGTATTATTTTTGATCAAAACTCTCGCCCCAGAAACATCAATAGAATCGTTACCATTTTTTTCGAAAGTACTATTAATGACCTCTCCGGTGACAAAATCAAGATCAATTGCATCAGCATTGTTTTCTCCAAAAAAGCTACTCTCTATTAAAAATTTGCCATATTTTAAATTTAAAGAATCATCTGCCTTTGCTTCTAAAAATTGGCAATCCCTAATCAAGACGTCAGCATGATAAATAGAAAGTTGGCCTGATAAATAGACATTATTCAGAAATGTTTCTGATCCTCCTTGAAAAATCATCTGCTCAAACTGAGATTCTCGACTACCTGTTCCTAAAACAGCAATTACTCCCCAGGGCTTTTTTTCCTTTAAGGGAATCACTTTTATTGGCTTATCCTCTGTTCCCTCAGCTATTATTGGGGAAAGAGAAACAATAGAGGCTTTTGAACCCATTTCTAATACTGCCCCCGGCTCAATAACAACAGTTAGTCCAGGAGGAATAATAACATCCTTTTTAATAGAATGGTTTCCCTCCTTGATCAAAATAACTTTATCTTCATCCCCTAGGGTAAAGATTGAATCTTTTTGCCAGAATTCTTTTTGAGAACTTTCTATCATTTCCTGGATCAGTGATTCATCTTTTCTTTCAACTAATTCTTGCGCCTTCCCATTAAGGATTGAGAAATTATTTCTTAATATTTTCTCTTGATTAGTAAAATACTCTCGCCCTTGCCCTTCATCTGAATCACTCCAATAAACAAAACTGTTTTCGATTTTCTCTTGATATTGTTTCCCTGTCCCTTGATATTGCTGGATTATCTTAGATAAAATGCCATCAATATCCCTCCCAATTTTTTCGGCTAAAATTTCCCAAACAAAGTCTTTTTTTAAAATTTCCTGAACCAAAGGGTCATAAATATCAAATCCCTGATTTGCTCTATAAAACTTTTCCTTATCAGGAATAAACTTAAACCTCCCTAGGGTATTATCAAAATAAAGCAAATATTGAGGAAACTCATCTCTGGCTAAAATTAGATAAGAATAAAAATTAGCAAAATTTTGCCAATCAATAATTTTAAATAGGGCATTTGGATCATTTAAAGAGTCTAAAAGACCCTTTAAAGTTTCATCATCATCAACTTCTTTTCGCGGGTCAGTGGAAATCTTCTGCCAATTTTTCCTCTTGAGACTATCTTCCCCTTCAAGCTTGTAAATATCGGTGTCAAAAGTTAAGCCATTAACCTCAAAAAAGGCCTTATTCTCAGCTGCTTCTTTTAAGAAGTATTCACCAATATAGAATTCGTTACCAAAAACACTTAGTAATTCCTGCTTCTTTATTGGAAAACCCAGAGACCGGGCCAAACTCTGGCTATAGAAAAGAAAACCGCTATTAAAATCAATAGGCGACAAATACCAATTCTCTCTTCCTAAATATTCCTGCTTTTTAAATTCTAGTTCTATATTTTTACTAAATTCTTCCTTTTTAAAGAAAACTTTATCATATTTTTCAGCCCCCAAAGTCATTTTAGTTTCATCCTCATCATTTCTGTCAAAATCAAAATAATCAGCCGGATTAATGGTAGAAAATGTTATTTCAAGACTATTATTTTCCCTTTTTTGATTATTAATTGTTTGTTTTCCAAATTTAGTCTCACCTGGACTGGTAAAATCCATCATGCAGTCAGTAGGAGAAAATTCATTAACCTCTTTAAGATCAATTTCTTCCTTGCTCAAAGAATTAACTAATTTTGGCTCAATTAAACCTCCGAGACGAGAATTAACCTTAACTCGGTAACTCATTGGACAAACTTTTGCATAAGGAAAGGGGCCGCCAGCAGAAACTCGACCGGAAACAATTTGGTTTAAATCTAAGGGGAGGGGGAAATATTGCAAATTATTAAAAACTTCAACTGTTGAATAATTGACAAAGGGAACCCCCCTATAAATCTGTTTTATTTCGGCGGGAGCAATACCAGAGTACTGGAGATACAACCAATTATCCCTATCATCAATATAATAACTAGCAGAAGCCTTAGACAGAGCATTCTTAAGAAAATCAAACCTGTCTTGAATTTTTGACCTTAAGCCAGCAATTTCCTCTAGGATCTCTTCCGTAGTCTGAGGTGACCTAGCCCCCTTGGAATTACCAAATATGCCCCCTTTATAAAAATCGTAGTCCAAAACATTTTCTAAAGAAAGACTGATTTCATCCATTTCCTGAAACATTCTTTCCAATAATCCGGAGTCATTAACTCGTTGCCAGAGTTGATGAGAAAAACTACTAGAGAAATAGACATTTTTCCGAAAAGTTTGAGAAATCATGGATTTCATTTCCTCTACCCCTTCACCAGAGCCAGTTCTCATAACCCAACCGACAGGATCCCAAACAATAGGGTAAAAACGATCTCCATGAACGCCCCAAAACCAGTTGTGAGCATCATCAAAATGGCTATTTTGAATAAGTGAGACAAAAGTATAGAAATTAACCCAGTAGTCAAAGTTAATATTTTGATAAATTCCTTTGAAATTTCCCTCATTCAGAGCCCTTAGAAAGGGCTCTAGGCTTTTCTTAGACAAATAGCCACCATCAAGATCCCATTTATTCGAGTCTTGAAATAAACCTAGACCCTGTCTGTCCGGACCAATGCTCTCTCCTTGAAAAACGGCCCTAAAAGGAAGTGAGTGATTTCGGATATACTCAGTATTTGGCTCCTCTGTCTCAAGAAATATCCCTTTAAAGTCATTGTTTATGAATAAACCAGTAAACTTTACTCCAGAAAAATAAAGACCCATTTCCTCAGCTAAATTAAAGGCAATTTTATCAGCAATAAAATCAATTTCTTTTGGGTTAATAAGATTAATAATCCTATCGTCATCAAATTTTATTTTGAAAGATTTTTTAGGAAAGCCCCAATGATAAAAATTGTCACCGCGATACTTAAGCAGAACCGGTTCCTTTTTTCCTTTTTCTAAATTAATTTCCCCCTCGATATAGCTTCTACCACTAGCTGGTAAGTCAGAATCCAGGGAGTGTAAGTCTGCTGGAAGGGTTTCTAAATTAATATAATCGAAACCATTCTCTTTCAATCTTTCCCGAATAGAATTATTACTAATAAAAACTTTTTTTAACCTGCCCTTAAAATAATAAAAGTTATTCTTGAAAAAATTTTTAGCATTAGCTGTTTGAAATGATTTCCAGTCATTGAAAGTGGCAAAATGTCTATATTCTGCCACACTTTGGCCAAAGGCATATAAGGACAAGGCCATAAAAATAATTGAAATAGCGATCCAGGAACCTAAAAAAATCTGAATTATTTTTTTCTTTGTTTCAATATTTTTCATTTTAACTAGGAAATTTTATCTTCTATCTCTTTCAATAAAACATCTATTTCTGGGTCAGTATCCGGATCAATTGATGCCTCAATTAAAACTTGGTCGAATTGGGAAAAATCGAGATGAGTCGATAATTTAATGTAGAGATAAGGGTCACTACCTATACTATAGAAATTATGATCATCCACTTTTTTTAAGTCTTTTGACATAATCCATCCCCTAAAACTATCTATTGTTTTTTCCACTTTGCCGCCAGGAGAAACAAACTCTATTTTTTGCAAAAACAACTTTCCTTGAGGGGGGTCAATTCTTATCATTTTAATGTTCACATTTTTATTATCAATCCGTATTACATATTTACCATCTAAAAATCTACTGCCGCAACTTTTTCCTCCCTCGGCGAAATTATCATCATCTGAATAGAAGCAAAAAGTCCGATCAACTAAATCTACTCTGGTTTCATAAGCTGAAATAACCTCCTTTGCTTCATAATACCTATCCTTCTCAATAAGAATGGAAGAGAGCTGTTTAATTGCCGCCAGATGAGTTTTTTCTAAAGAAAGCGTCCTTCTGTAATTTTCCGCTGCTTGGTTAAGTTTACCTTGTTTTTCTAGAGCAAGTCCTAAATTGAAATAACCATCGGGATGGTCAGAATTTATTTTAATAAACTCAAAGGCGGCTTTTTCCAAAACTAAACAGTCCTCATTTTCCCGATAAAAATCAAATAAATCCCTTAAAGCTTTCACCTTATCTCCTCTTAGAGGTGACCACCACTGATTAACTGGAATTGCCTCAACATAGGCTTCAAGCAACAATTTTTTCAAATTTTCTTCATTGACCTTCTCTTCGATCAGCTCCAAAGTTTTATCCCAAAAAATTATCTTTTTAGTCCAATAGTATGATTCCAAAAAGTTACTAGTAGTTAACGGGATGTCCCCCCATTGGGTAATTTTTATATCACCAAAATGCCAAATAAAAAAACCAAGCCAAAAGATAAACAAACAAAGCAATAGGATAAATTTATAAAATCTTATATTTTTGAGTTTTTTAAAACATTCTTGTAGTTTTTTCATACTCCCAAACTGAAATCTTCCCTGTCTAAAGTCAGGTTTGAATTATAGTAAGGATCATTTTGTAAAAGGTGCCCCCATTTTCGGTGCATTATGTTAATCTCTTTTTGGAATTCGGCAATATCTCTTGTCCCTTGACTTGGACGACCAACAGAAACTGACTCGTAATGATAAAGTCCGCCATAAGGGGTATAAACATTGAGATACCCCTTTTTTTGCAGTTTAAGGCAAAAATCAACATCATTAAAGGCAATTTCTAGTTTTTCATTCATCCCTTTGACTTCTAAATATTTACTTCTTTCAATCATAAGACAGGCGGCTGTTACTGCTGAAAAATTCCTTATCATATCTTTTGAGTTCCATAGGGGTAATCCCGAAGGTTCATCTATAAACATCTTTTGGGCATGACCAGCTATCCCCTTCTTAATTGGTCCGCCACGAATCCCTAAAATTATCCCGGCATGTTGAATTTTTCCATCAGGGTATAATAATTTCGCCCCTACCGCTCCCACCTCAGCTCTCTGGGCATGCTCAAGCATTGACTTTATCCAATCATAAGAGACGACTTCTATATCATTATTAAGAAGAAGAACATATTTCCCTTGGGTATTCTTAACAGCAAAATTATTAACTGAAGCAAAATTAAAAGGTTTATCCCATTGCAAAAACTTAATCCTTGGATTTTTTTTTAATTTCTCATAATACCTAAAGGTTTTCTTTTCTTTGCTTCCAGTATCAACAATAATAATTTCATAATTATCATAATCTGTTTTTTTCAAAATAGATTCAACACACCTTTTAAGATAATTAACAATGTCTTTGGTAGGAATAATAATACTAACCAAAGGTTTCTTTTTAATCTTGTATTTAACTCTAAATGTTCCGGGAATCAAACCTTGTTCCACTTCTGCTTTTAATTTTTTTCTTTTAATACTACTTTTTAAGGCTTTAGCTGCGGCCGCATCAGCATAACCCTTGACTTCATAAACTGCCGCCGTAGATCCAGACGCCTCTCTCCAAGAATAAAGAACATCAGGGATGTGATAAATCTTGTCTGTCTTTTCAGTAATTCTTAAAAACAAATCATAATCCTGAGAACCCTCATAGCCTGGTTTAAAACCACCAACTTTATCAACTAATTTTTTTCTAATTACACTTAAATGACACAAATAATTGGCTGATAAAAACATATCAGGTGACCAGTCTGGCTTAAAAAATGGTTTAACCCGGTTGCCATTTAAATCTAATTTGTCCTCATCAGAGTAAACAAAATCAGCCTTTCTTTTTTTATTCAAAAATTCAACCACTCTATACAGGGCATGAGGCACTAGCTTATCATCATGATCTAAAAGGGCGATAAACTTTCCCACTGCTTGTCTCAGAGCTGAATTTGAGGCTCGAGAAATATGGCCATTTCTTCGACGATAAACAACATTTATTCTCTTGTCTTTCTTTTCATATTCTTTCAAGATTTTTTTAATATAGGGCTTTGTTGAGGCGTCGTCAGCTATGCATAACTCCCAATTGTCGTATGTTTGAACTAAGACCGATTCAATACAGGCTCGCAGCCACTTTTTATCAGTGTTGTAAACTGGAGTAATAATGCTGATTTTGGGCCTATATTCAAATTTTTTTTGTTTTCTTTTTTGACCTCTTAATTCCTTTTTTGTGGGAGTATTTTTTCTCAACCAAACATGATATTGTTGATTAAGAGCGGCTATTCTTTCTTCCTTTTGTTGAACATTTGTCAACCTTTGCTTTAAACCTCCTGGACCTTTTTTTAATAAAGTTTTCCCAGCTTCAATCAAAAGCGTCGGTTTTCGTCTAATCTTCACGTATGTTTGCCAGGCCTTAAAAGTTTTTGCCGAAACAATATTGGCAAGAATTTTCCCCAGATTTTGAGAGTGGAGACTTAGATCAGCCACTTTTTTGTTTTTTTCTTTGATAACCATCTTTTTCTTTTTAAGAGATTTATTGATCTCTCTTGCTTTTAACCGAAGCTGTTTTATTTTTTGTTCCTGCTTAATTATAGCGTCATATATTTCTTTACCTGTTTTTCCTAACTTTTCCTCAGCCTCGACAAGTTCATTTTTAGTCACTTCCAACTCCTCAGTAGTATCTCTTAATTGTTTAGAAAAGTCACTTAATTGGTTATCTTTAACTATCAATTGTTCATCTTTTTTCGTTAATTCTCCAACAAGGGCATTTGCCTGGTTGGTTTTATTGGCTAACTGATGGCCCAAATTAGTAAGATCCTTTTTTAAAATTGTTTTAACTTTATTAGTAGAAAGATATAAGTAATCAAGCAAGGCCAATCGCAAATTATCTGCCAAGCCAAAAAAACTATTTTTAGTCTTGGTACTAAAATGCCAAATGCTAGGCCTGATAAAATTGTTAACCTCTTCTCTTTTCTGATCATTAATTTTGAGATAAGAAGAATTTATATGTTTCAATATTTTTTTAATTTCTTTTTCCCAATTTGATAATAATTTTTCAGAATGAATAAAAGAAAACTTCTTGCCTCTAAGACTATCTAAAACAGTAAGATAATATCTTGCCCAAAGCAAAATGCTTTTATCATGGGGAAGATTGTGAACTTTTTTTAATGATTTGGCGACATCAAGAGGATTCCTAAAAATAACCACATAGACCAATTCGTCCCCAATTATCTTTTGCCAAAAAGGCAAAGTAACACAAGTTCGGGGGTCTTTCCACCCCCAAATTTTATATCTTGCATTCATTTTTTTCACTAGCTCTTTTGCTTTTCTTTCCAGTGATACTACCTTGGGATTTTTTAACCAATTAGTGGGATAATCAGGAATTTCATGCCAATCAGCATTTTTCTTAAATATTGAAATAATCTGATTATTAATCTCAACAAAGGCTTTATTTTCCCAATGACCGGTGGGATTACCCTTCCTGACACCAATTATTTCCTCTTTTTCTCCAATCGCCATTCCAGAAATATTTAAAATTCTAGTTAAAAGGGAAGTGCCTGCCCGATGCATTCCTAAAATACAAATGGTCTTTCTTTTACCCTTAGCCATATTTACTGATGTCTAAAAACTAACATTTTTTGATTTCGAGGATGTTTCCAATTCTTGATAACTTTTGCCTTTAATCCAATTAATTTAGCCACTTCTTTTATTAGAGAAAAGCAATAATGGTAAGGATCCTTGTGAAAAAGGGTAATAACCTTATCCGGCTTCTCTACTTGAAGAAAACCATTAGTATCAAAAACACATTTTTCTGATTCAAAATAAGTGGCAAAAAAATTGCCTTTCTTTTTAAGAATTTTTTTTGCTTCATATAAACAAATAGCAACTTCATTTAAATTTAAATGGGTAAAAACGGAAACAGCCAAAATAAAATCAAATTTTTCTTTTAAATGATCATCATATTTATTATCAGTTATTTGAAATAATTGAGGATTCTTGTTTGATAGTTTATTAATTTTAATTTCTTTTTCAGCGGCAATTAAAATATCTTTTCTAACGTCAATCCCAAAATAATTTCCTTTTTTAAGATATTTAATAAAATGAATTCCCCCTCTCAAGCTGCCGCAACCAAGATCTAATAACTTATTTTCAGGTTTTAAGCCTTGTTTAATTAAAAAATCAAACTGTAACTTACCTATTTCCTCCCACATGCCGCCAACAAAATTTTTGTACCAGCTTGGATCAATCGCCTCAATTGAACTTTTTTCTGGGGTTTGGTGATACTGTTGACTGCTGACTTTTTTTTCAGTTCTTAAATAATTTTCTATTATTTCTTGGGGATTACCTTCAGAAATCAACTTGGATTTATCTAAATAGAGACAATGATTACAAAATTTGGCCACACTGGGAAGGGAATGGGAAACATAAATAATCGTCACTCCACTCTTTTTAAATTCCTCCATCTTGGCAAAACATTTTTCTTGAAAAGCAGCATCGCCAACAGCTAAAATTTCATCAATTAAAAGAATTTCCGGCTCAACACTAATGGCAATTGAAAAGCCTAAACGAGCATACATACCTGAAGAATAGTGTTTGACTGGTTGGTCAATAAAGTCCCAGAGTTCGGCAAAATCAACGATTTCTTTGAATTTTTTGTCAATTTTCTTTTTAGTCAGACCCAAAATGGAACCGTTAAGATAAATGTTTTCCCGACCGGTTAAATCAGGATGAAAACCGGCTCCTAATTCGATTAAAGGTGAAACCTGGCCGTTGACAGTTATTTTTCCTCTGGTTGGCTTGGTGACGCCGGCGATCAATTTGAGAATAGTTGACTTGCCGGCTCCGTTAGGACCAATGATGCCGACTGTCTCGCCCTTTTTAATTTTAAAAGAAATGTTTTTTAGGGCATAAAACTGACGGGCCACTCGTCGGAGAGTCTTTGGTGCTTTCTTTTTTAAAAATGCCGGCAGAAACTCTTTTAAAGTCCGATGGGACTGGAGATAATAGAGTTTAGAAACAGAATCAAATTTAATGGCAATGTTATTTTTCATTTTTTTAGACAACATCTGCAAAGCGGCCTTCTAGTTTTTTAAATACTCTCCAGCCAATTACCAAGATAATTAACGAAACTAACAAGGCGACTGTCAAATGGGCTAAATTTGGCAAAGAACCGCCTAGAATTACCCGTCGATAAGCATTGGTTAAAACCGACATAGGATTAAGTGAAAAGACAATCCGCAGTTTCTCGGGGACCATTTCAATTGGATAAACCACTGGCGTTAAATAAAACCAAAGCATTAAAATTAAACTCATCAAATACTGAACATCGCGATAAAAAAGGTTTAAAGCAGAAACAAAAAGGCCAATGCCGAAAGAAAAAATAAACTGGATAAGAAAAATCATAGGAACAACTGCTAAATCTAAAGCCAAATTAGTTGATTGGCGAAAAATAATCATAAACAAGACAAAAATCAGAGAGGCCAAAATAAGATCTACCACTTTTGCTAAAACAGCTGCCAAAACAATAATCTCCCTGGGAAAATAAACCTTTTTTATTAAAGAACCCATGCCGACCAGATTTCCCATTGCCGAATTAACAGAATTAACAAAAAAAGTCCAAGGCAAGAGACCCACATATAAAAACAGAAAATAAGGCACACCAGGAATCGAAATTCGCATGATTTTTGAAAAGACTAATGTCATTACCAGCATCTGGAAAAAGGGGTTTAAAACCACCCAGAAGTAGCCCAGAATTGATTGTTTATACCTCCCAGCAATCTCGCGCTTAACCAGGTTGAAAAGCAAATCTCGGTAATTTTGTTTCATTCGACTTTCTGATTATAATTTATTTCTGTAACTTTCTCATCAAAGAAAAAACATCTTTGAAAATCTCATCAACATTTTTTTTGCCTACATCCAACACTAAACCATTTTTATAACTAACCACTTGATTTTTTAATCTAGTAGAAAGTTTTTTTGTGGAATATTTTAACTCTTCCCAATTTTTCTCTTCTTTAGTTTTTTTAATTCTCTCTTTCACTCTTTTAGAAAAAAGGGAAATAGGAATGTCGAGTAAGAGAAAATGAATATTAAAAGAAGGTTTATACAATCTTGAATTAATAATTTCTTGAGGCAAAGTAATACCACAAATAACAGTAGATTTTCCTTTCTTTAAGTTTTTAATTGCCTGATAAAGAAGCTCCTCAACTCGATATTGACGCCAATGGCTTCTTCCCACAGGGGGAACTTTTTTTTCATCAATTTCTCGAAATTCAATCGAAGAAGCCTTTAAACTTAAATCTTTCGAAAATTTCTCAAAAACAGTTGTTTTTCCCGAACCACTGATTCCAGTAATAAACAAAATAAACGGCCTACTTTTATTTTTCTTTTTTTTGGTCATTGTCTCTCTTTTTGCTTATTATACAAAATCTAAGAGCTTGTTGGGAAATTTCAAACCCAATCTAAGATAATATCTAAAAACATCCCAGTTAGAAAAGGCTTCTCTTGCTTTTCTTAAAATAAATTGGGGCGTGAAAACAGATTTGTAAAAATCTTGAATTAATGCTTTTATCTCCCCACCTCTCATTTCTGTTTTTAAAATCGGCTCCCGCATGTCATATTGATCCCAATTTAAAGTTTTCAACCAACCTTTTCTTTTTGCTTCAGCGAAAAGCGGTGTTCCCGGATAGGGAATAACAATTGTTGCTTGGAGAGTGTCTGCTAGGCCTTTTTTGAAAAGATCTCTAGTGAAATCTAAGGTTTTCTTAATCTCTCTCTTTGTTTCCCAAGGATAACCAATCATAACGGTTAAATGAGGATTAAGTTTGGCTCCTTTGGCCCAACCCAAAACTTTTTCCACTTCTTCTATTTTCATGTTTTTATTAATTTTATCCAAAGTTTTCTGATTAGTTGACTCTAATCCATAAAGAAGAAATCTAAATCCTGCTTTACCCATTAATTGATAATCCTTTTTATTTAAACCTGCATTAAAACGCATATTACAGCTAATTCTTACTCTTTTATTATAACCTCTTTTAATCATTCCTCGGCAAAACTCTTTCAACCAATCTCCAGTAGGAAAAGTGCCGGAATCATCCATGATTTCCTTAATCGGATAATTCTCTAAAATATGACCTACCTCATCCAAGGCTCGCTTGGGGCTTATTGTTCGATAATTTTCTCCTGGATATAAGGTAGTCCAGGAGCAAAAAAAACACTTCCCCCACCAACAATCTCGGCCAAACATAGTGTATGTTCCCGGCGTTCGACAATAATTGCTGTTTTTATAAGCGTAGAGCTTCCATTTGGTTAAATCACGATCAATAAGGGGAAGAGTATCTAAATCATGATTTAGCTTGAAAGGGCCGGTATCTCGTATCTCGTATTTCGTATCTCGTATTTTTCCCCTATACCAAATTCCAGGTTCAAGTTTCTCACCTTTGGCTAAATGCTCAACCAAATTAAGAAGTAAAAAATCATAATCGCCGCCAGTTAAAACATAATCAACTTTAGAGTTTTCGAATGATTCTCCAGGTAAAGCGGTGACGTGGTCGCCAACGAGAACGGTCGACAGTGACTTAAGATGATTAATAATCTTCCAGTGTTGTTTGACTACTGGGGTCTTGGTTTCTATAACAATTAAATCCGGTTCTATTTTTTTGACTTCATTCAGCCATTTTTGATAAGACCACCCCTCGGTAATTCCGTCCAACCAAAAAACCTGATGTCCAGCTTGTTTTAACATTGCCGCCGCATAGGCCGGCACCATTGGATAAGCAGTCCATGGGCTATGCCCCCATTGAAACTGCCGATTCTGGGCTAAAAATGGAATCCCTTTTTTTGATTCAAGTGGGGGATAAGCAATAACAATTTTCATATTTCTTTAATTAGTATACCAGGGCAAACAGCTCCGGACTGTTTATTTGTTATACTTTGGCAGGCTCATGAAAATAGGCTTTCCCTCGTTAAACATTACTTATGATTGGATTTCAATATGCCAATCTTACAAAAAGTATGTCAAGAAATCTTCTATTGTTTTAGAAATTGGAGCCTCAAACTTGGAAAAAACAAAACAACTCAGCCAGCACTGTCATCAATTGATTGGCGTTGAACTGCTTCCCCAAAAAACGCCCTCTAATTTTAAGAATGTCAGATACATTACCGGTGACTGGCAAAATCTAACCAATTTTATTAAACCAAAGAGTATTGACATAGCTGTGAGCAGTCATGTCATAGAACACGTTCCTGATGATTTAAAGGCCCTAGATGAACTGTATCAGGTCTTAAGGCCTGGAGCGGCTGCCCTAATAACCACTCCGAATAGAAAAAGGTTAACACGCAGGGTAATTGAATTTTTTAGCAAAAAAAGAAAGTTTCCCCATTTTAAATCCGGACATGTAAGAGAATACACAGAAGAAGATTTGATTATTCTTCTTAAAAAAAGTTTGTTCAAGCAGTATAAAATCATTCCTGTGGTTATAGGCCTGCACGCTGGCTGGCTTTACTGCTATTTTGAAAAAGTACCTAGATTTTTAAAAGGGTTGGCAAATTTTTGGGAAGTTCATCTTTTTCGAGAGAATTAAAATTGACTATAATACAACTATGAAAAGCATTAGTGTAATTATGGCCACCCTTAATAGTGAGAAAACTTTGAAAAAGTGTCTTAAAAGTGTTCGAGAGCAAGAATATAACCAAGATAAAATTGAAATTATTATTGCTGATGGCGGTTCAACCGATAAAACTATTGAAATTGCCAAACAATATCAAACTAAAATCATTCCTGAAAATACCGGTAGTCCTGAGGCGGCCAAGGCGGTTGCTCTAAGGCAGGCAAAAAACGAACTCATTCTTCAAATAGATGATGATAATATTCTGCCAAATAAAAAATGGCTGGCCAAAATGGTTTCCCTTCTTGACAAAGAAACTAATATAGTTGGCTGTTATCCCTGGCGATACACCTATCAGAAAAGGGATAAAATTCTAAATCGTTATTTTTCTCTTTTCGGTGTTAATGACCCAATTGCCTATTTTTTGAACAAAGCTGATAGGCAGTCTTATTTGTCTTTAAAATGGACTCTGTCTGGAAAAGCAACAGATAAAGGCGAATACTTTTTGGTTGAATTTGACAAAGAGAATCTTTCCACTGTGGGAGCCAATGGCTTTCTAATTAAAAAAAATCTGCTTATGAGGGCTAATGTTGACAAAAAACATTTTTTTCATATTGATGTTAATTATGATTTGATAAAGAAAGGTTACAATAAATATGTGGTGGTAAAAAATGACATTATCCATGCCAGCGGAGAAAATTTCTTCAAATATTTAAAAAAAAGGCAAAAATACATGAACAATTTATATCTTCATGATCTACTGCAAAGACGCTATCTTATTTACAATCCCCAAAAAGACAAAATTAAAATTATTGTCTATTCCATTTATGCCTTAACTTGGATCGGGCCAATAATTGAGGCGTTAAAAGGTTTTGTGAAAATCCCCGATCCAGCTTGGTTTTTACATCCGATAATTTGTTTTTCCATCTTCTGGATATACTCTCTAAATACAATTAAATATATCTTCAAAAATATTTTAAAAAACTTAATCTATTGACCGAGGCATAAACCACTCGATTCCATCTTGATAGGGGAAATTGCATTTCCGGCACATCTGAGGCAATTTTCCTTTTTGAAACTGTAAATGAAGCCGACGAAACTTTTTTACAAGAGGATTATTTTGGATTGCAGAAAACGAGTCAGTTTTAATATTGCCTAAAATATATTTTGATTCATAATCACGGCAGCAGATGACAAAATTACCTTGACTATCAATAACAAAAGTGTGCCAAAGAGACCGACAAGGATAAGTTGTGTTTGAAGTTTTTGGCCAGAGGTCGAAGGCCATCTTCACTCCCCCGCCCCACTCATGAGGCTGAGAAACAGTGACTGAACTTACTTTTCCAGACCATTTTTTAATATGCTTTTTAATATCAACTTCGTTTTCTGGAGTAATAATTGAAGATATTTGAATTACTGGCAACTTGCTTTTCTGTTCTTTTTTAATTTCAAGAAGATTATCGATATTTTTAATTGTTTTATCAAAATCCAATCCCATTATCTTTTTATATTGCTTTGGCGTAACCCCATTAAAACTGATATTGATCTCATCAAGTTTAATTTTGACTAATTCTTTAGCAATTTTCTTTGTTAATAAAGAAGCATTAGTGTAAAGTCGAATGGGAAAGCCAAGATTTTTTAATTTTTTAATCCGTGAGATAAAATTTGGATCAGTCAACGGCTCCCCCAAGCCGCTTAAAAGAATCTTATTAATGCAAATTTTCTCCTTCTTTATTCGCCGGACTATTTTACTAAATATTTCTTCGTCCATTATTTTTTTGGGTCGTTTCATCAGCCGATAAGGACACATTGAACAACAAGCATTGCAAAAATTGGTTGTCTCAATTGACAAATTAAAAGGTCCTTTTTTATCTTTGTGAATTTGGTTAATTATTTTCGTTTTTAGGATTCTTAAGTAAATTTTTGAAGAGGAAATTGCTTTAACCAATCGCCCAATTCCCAAAGAAGAAGAATACAATAATTTGGCTTTTCTAATTAGATAATCCCTCATCGCTTTTAGTATACTAAAGTCATGAAGCCAAAACTATCAATAGTGATTTGCACTTTTAATCGGGCCGGTGATCTTAAAAACTGTTTGGAAAGTTTAACAAAACAAAATTCTTCTAATTTCGAGGCAGTAATAATTGACGGCGGTTCAACTGACAAGACCAATCACGTAATCTCCAAATATTCCAAAAAACTTAAAATTAAAAAAATTGTCTATAGAAAAAAAGAGCTGGCCAGAGCAAGAGATCAAGGTTGGCGAAAAGCTAAAGGAAAACTAGTCGCCTGGATTGATGACGACGTAATTGTTAGTAAAAGCTGGGCCAAGGCAATTATTAACACTTTTAAAAACAAAAAAATTGGCGGTGTCAGCGGCCCAACCATTATTCCGTTAAAACTCTTAAAAAACAGAGATGTTTTCTTTCTTTATTACTCCAAAGGAATTTGGAAATTATTAGGCAATTTTTGGAACTGGTTCTTTCTTGAAGGAAAAAAACACGAAGTGGGAAGAATCTTTAAAAGCGGCGCCTGGTCACCAGGCTCTAACTTTCTCAGTTGTTTAAAGATCAAGGGCTTAAGAGAAGTTGATTACCTTGAAGCCTGCAATATGACCTTAAGAAAAAAACTAGTAAATAAAGTGGGTGGGTTTGACTATAACTACAAAAAAGTGGCTGAGTGGTCTGAATTAGATTTAGCCATGAGAGTTAAAGAATTAGGCTATCAACTTGTTTTTAATTCTAAGGCAAAAGTAAAACACCATATTTCTCAAGGCGGCGCTTATTCAAGAAGAACTGATGCTAAAGAAAGAATGGAAAATTTTATTCGATTTTATTTTACTCATATTTTCAAACTGAAACCCAGTTATGTATTTAAGTTTTCTCTCTATGTTTTATTCCTCAACTCCTATTGGACTTATAAGGCAATAAAAACTAAAAATATAAATTGGCTGGGCGGCTGGTTGGGAACTATTACCGGCTTAAAATACTTCAGTAAAAAAACATGACAACTAAAGATAAAATCATACTTTTTATAAAATTTCTTTTTATGAATTTCTACTACCAAATGGATAGATTTGTTATATCTGCTGCCAAAAAATGTGACCGTTCGGGAAAAAAAATCTTAGACATCGGCGTACAAGCCAGCAACTACAAGCGGTTATTCAGCAAGGCTCAATATTTTTCTCATGACTTGAAACAAAATAAAGAACAAAACTTGGATATCACTGGTAATCTTAATAAGGGATTGCCTTTTGTAAAGGATAAAACATTTGATTACATTTTCTGCATTCAAGTTTTGGAACATTTAAAAAGGCCGCGAAAAGTTTTTAGAGAGTTTTATCGAATATTGAAACCTGGCGGGCTGCTGTTTCTTACCACCAATTTCCTTTATCAAATTCATAGCGCCCCCAATGATTATTTCCGATTTACCGAGTATGGGATAAAATATCTAGGCAAATCAAGTGGATTTATAGTTCGTCATCTAAAGCCTCAAAATGGCGTATTTCAAACACTTTCCTATTTAGCTACCACCCTGCCAACAAAACTATTTACAAAAAAAGAATCTCTCGCCTACTGGTCTTATATTATTCTCTTTTCCCCACTAATAATTTTTATGAATTTAACCGCAACTTTTTTAGACAAAATTTTTCCCACTAAAGAAGTTACCGTTAACTACGAAGCAATTTTTCAAAAACCTAACTACTCAAAGATCTTAAAAGGCAAGTAAATTTAATCTCGAATTTTTCGCAAGAAAACTCTCGCATCAATTTTTCATTTCTAGCAATTTTCTTTCGAGAAATTTCCACATTGTAAAAACAAAGAAACATCGTTTCAATTAACTCCAACCAGCTGCCAATTTTGTAATAAAAGGCATTATCTCCAAAAATGCTTTTTAGTGTTCGCAAATCAGGTAAACATAGAAATAGGCCTGAGGCCGCCGCTTCTAACGCTGCTAGAGGACTGCCTTCCTGAAACGAAGCATTAATGTAGCAATTTGATTTCCCAAATAAATCGACCAGGTGATTAGAGCAGGGCTTTATAACACCAAAAAACTTTACCTTGTTGTTTATTAAATCACAATATTTTTTTTTAAAGCTGTTACTCACTCTACCGAGAATAAAAAGATTGCTGTTTATCCCAAACTTTCCAAAAACTGAAAATGCTTTCAAAACTGTTGCCAATCCTTTGACTTTTCTCCCTCCACCAATAAATAAAAAGTTAAACTCCTTAGTCTTTTCCCGTCTTTTATTTCTTGAAAAATTCTTTACATCTGTTACA
This sequence comes from uncultured Gammaproteobacteria bacterium, assembly GCA_964428655.1. Lineage (GTDB taxonomy): Bacteria > Patescibacteriota > Microgenomatia > UBA12405 > JAHJSD01 > CAYRYE01. The sequence continues at coordinate 420,521 of CAYRYE010000001.1, read as the reverse complement.
AGCGGAGTGTAAACAATATTTCTGTATCCCAATTTCTCCAAATATTGCCTTTCGAATTCAGTAATGGCGATTATTTTATCTATTTTTTTAAAAACAGGGAAGGCAATTTTAAAAATGTCAAAATTAAAACCAAGGGGATATCTTTTTCCAAAAGAAGTATGAGGTGTCCAAATTATCCGGCAGTTCTTCCTTTTTAACGTTAAGAGAAGAATAAGCAAAAGCGATGATCGGTAAGTTGTTTGAATATGAACAATAGAATCTTTCGAAATACTTTTATATAAATTTCTAAAAGTTTTACAAAAAAATAGATCTATTCCTTGATAATTCTTAGCTTCCTCTTCTTTTTTAGGTGAATAAATCAAAAGAGAAGATTTATAGCCGGCAACCTTTGCCACCAGCGAGGGCAAGAAAAAATAGTCCTCGTTCTTGGGTGCAAATACCGGCCAATATGGTAAAACGGCAATATATTTTTTAATCACTGATGTAAGACTTTAGCCGTAAAAAATATTGTTTTCTATCCCCTAGTGGCTTAAATAAAAATCCCAAATCCTCATCTGATAATTTTCTGTTTTTTTGAACCACGGCCCTTTTTCTTAAAACAAGTGGCAGATTTTTTAAGTTCCATAAAATCCCACCCGCGGTATATGAAGCCTCTTTAAAACTGCCCTTCCAAAGCAAACTAATTATTACTGAAAACCAGCAACCCAAATGGAGGGGAAGCGTTTTTAACAATTTTATAGTGCCTAAATTTTTTACTAAAGTTAAAAAGTAATTACGCGGTCCATAGAATCTAACAACAAATTCCGAATAATACTTACTTTTATTTTTATTTTTTTCGCTAGTGTTAAAGCCGTGATAAACAACCGCTTTGGGAAAAAACAAGACAGAGAAACCACTAAGCCATAGGCGCCAATCTAAATCAGTGTCTTCCAAGAGAAAAAAGTAGTCTTTGTCAAAACCACCGACCTTTTTATAAACATCTTTTTTAATTACTGCCGCCGCTGTTTTACTACTTAAAATCGGGCAAATATAATCGAGGCTGCCATCGTCTTTTCTCCCTTGAGCGCGGCTTATTAAAAAACCAAAAGGATCTAAGTAGTCGCCGGCACAATCAAAAAACTGCTTTCTTTCTAAATTAAGAAGTTTCGGGTGAACCATACCGACTTCGGGATGTTTCTTTAAAAACTCTGCCAATGTTTCAAGACAGTTTTTTTTAATTACCGTATCTGCATCCAAAAAAAATAAATATTGACCACGGCTTTTTTTAATACCAGCAATTCTACCACCGGCCGAACCGGCATTTTTTCTAATCCTAACTAATTTAAAATTTGGTTTCAGGAGTAATTTTGGAAGAAGATCTTTCACGCTATTGTCGTTTGAGGCATTATCAACCAGTATCAATTCAAAATTCTTAAAGCTGGATCGATAAATAGATCGCAGACAGTTTTTTAAAAACGAACCACTGTTGTAACTGGCAATAACGATTGAAAAAAAGGGGTTTATTTTATTTAAAACAATCATGGGGTAGAATAAATATTATACATTAAGCTGATGAATATTTTTATAAACTTTGCCAAAAAAGCAGTAAAACTGTGTCCACGCAATTCTTTTGACGAAGGAGTTAAGGATTGTATTTCCTTAGGAAAAAAATTAATCACTAAAAAGAACGTTGATAGATTTTTAGACCTCGGCTGTTCAGATGGAAAATTAACAAAGGAATTTGCTAAAACTATCAAATCTAAAGAAATCTGGGGCATTGAAATACTCCCTCAAAGAATTAGGGCCGCAAAAAGTAAAGGAATAAAATGTCTGAAAGCCGACTTAAACTATAAATGGCCGCTTGAGAGTAATTACTTTGACATTATTTTATCAAGCCAAAACATAGAACATGTTCATAACACCGCTTTTTATCTTCTGGAGTGTTATCGTTGCCTAAAGCCCAACGGCCAGCTGATAATTTTAACAGAAAATTTAGCCTCTTTCGCTAATCTTTTTGCCCTATTTTTTGGCTGGCAGCCATTTTCATGCGATATTGGTGGTTGGCTTGTTGGCAATCCATTGATGAAACAAAGAAAAAATGCCAAAGACATCGAGAAATTGATAAAAAAATGCCAAAGAAAAGGTTTAACTGGCTCCATTGGCCATATCAAAGTACTTTCCTTTCAAGGATTGCAAGATAGTTTAGAACTAGTGGGATTTAGAGACATAAAAATGTTTACTCGTGGCTACGTGCCTTTATATGGATGGCTGTCAGATCTACTTTGTTCTATTGACAAAAAGCGGGGTTATTTTCTAATCGCCTCGGCTATCAAAAAGTAATAATTTGTAAATTATATGTTACCTTAATTAAAAATCCTTGAGCCTAAAGTTAAAAACAAAACTAACTATTATTGCGATACAATTTGCCAAGAAAATGTTCTGTAAGGAAGGTGAAGCCTTCTACTACTGGAATCTTTACAATTGGTTTTTTCTCTTCTTTCCCATACCGCTTTACCGTTTCGTTGAAGACGTTTATTCCGGATACCTGAAATTTGGTAAACCTAAAAAAGGGGAGGTTGTCATAGATGGAGGCGCCTACGAAGGAAATTTCACCATTATCGCTTCCCGTCTTATTGGCAAAAACGGTAAAATTATCGCCATAGAGCCCGACCCCCAAGGCGTTAGACTGTTAAAGAACCGGCTCAAAAAATTAAACATTAAAAATGTGACTATTGTCAGCAAAGGGCTTTGGAGTAGAAAAACAAAAAAATCTGCTTTTTCAAATTCAAATTGCCCGGGTGAACTTTCTCTTTTTTACGGAAACAAAAAAGAGAAAAAAATAACATTAATAAAACTTGATTCCTTGGTTAAAAAGCTGAAATTGAGGTCCGTCGATTTTGTTAAAATGGACATAGAGGGTTCGGAAATAGAAGCATTGATAGGAGCCGCGCAAACTCTAAAAAAATTCCACCCAAGATTGGCTATCGCCTCTTATCATATTATAGATAGTCAACCAACATCGAAAAGAGTTGAAAAAATATTAAAAACCTTTGGTTATAAACACATACTGAGCGCAAACAAAAGACATCTTGCCACTTACGCCTGGTAACAAATTTTCTCATGAATCTTACAAAAAAACAAAAAGAAGAGATAAGAAAAAAACTTAAGATCATGAGTTTAAGCCAAGTCGCTAAAGACTCAGATATTCCTCCCGAGACAATTCAGTCTTATTTGAAAAAAATTTGGAAAGAAAAAAAATATCAACGCTTTATCAAACAACAAAAATCTACAGAAGAAGACAAAAGGAAAAATTTATCTAAATTTGGCTTCAAACAATGGATGATTGAACATTATCTCTATATAATAGTCCTAATCGTTCTTGTCTTTATTTCATATGCAAATTCCATTAACAACGAATTTGTTTCTGATGATATAGAAGGCATTCTTAATAACAAGAACATAGATGATATTTCATATGTTACCTCCTCTCCTTTTCGTCTACTGAGATTTTTTCAACCTCTGTTTTACTTTTTGATTAACCAAGTTTTTGGCAAATCACCAATCGCCTTTCGACTTCCCAATATTCTTTTCCACCTGGCAACCGTTTGTCTAGTTTTCATCATTATTTATCTTCTTTTTGACAAAATAACAGCAATCATGGCCGCCTCTCTTGCCGCTGTCCACCCTATTCTCATTGAATCTATTACTTGGATTTCTGGCGGAGGCCACTGTATGTATAGTTTCTTCATAATGCTATCCATTCTTTCTTACATCTTGACCCTAAAAAACAACCGATACATCTACCTCTCTCTCACCAGTTTTTTCTTGGCTCTCACTATCTCTGAGAAAGCAATTATTTTTCCAATTATTCTCTTTGTTTACGAACTCTGTTTTGAAAACTTAAAAACCAATTGGAAAAAGCTTCTCCTTTTTCTAGGAATAAGTAGTTTTTGGGGACTTTATTTTCTCAGCTCCGGAGCTATGGGAACCAGGATTACTTCGTTGGAAACAAACTTTTACCAAAAACCCAAAACTTCCAATCTTTTACACCAAGTACCAATCGCAATTACTTCCTATCTTGAACTTATCTTCTGGCCAAAAAATTTGACTCTTTATCATTCAGAAATGGTCTTTAGCCAATTAGAATATTTTATAAAATTAGGAGTTCTAATTGCTTTCTTGGGAATAATTGTCTACAGTTTTAAACGAAATCGTCATATCTTTTTTTGGCTGTCATTTTTTATCATTTCTCTCCTACCAACAATGACTCCGTTTGGAATCTCTTGGCTCGTAGCTGAACGGTATGTCTATCTCGGCTCAATTGGCATCTTTGTGGTCATCGCCATAGTAGTTAAAAAACTAAACGATATAAAGAAGATTAGAAATATACCTCTGATTATTTTTACTCTAATTCTTGTTGCCTTAACGACAAGAACAATTGTCAGAAATCGTGATTGGAAAAATCAGGATAATCTTTGGCTGGCGGCGGCCAAAACTTCACCCTCAAGTCATCAAAATCATAATAATTTAGGTGATTATTACGGCCGTCACGGTAATTTTGAAAAAGCAATTGAAGAATTTAAAAAAGCGATTGAACTAAAACCAGGCTATGCCGATGCTTATCATAATTTAGCCAATATTTATTGGCAAACCAACAAGATCAACGAAGCAATTAAAAATTACCAAAAAGCCATTGAGATTAATCCTAATATCTGGCAGTCTTACCAAAACCTAGCCGCTATTTATCTTGAACAAAAGAATTTCAAGCTTGCCGAAGAAAATCTAAAAAAGTTTATTGAACTGCAACCCGCCAATGAAAAGGCAAAACAACTATTAAATAGTCTCCAGTCTGCTGAACAACCCCTTTAAAAACATAATGCCATAGAAAACATGGCTGGCAAAAATTGTTGGCATTACCAGCAAAGCTATTAACAAATTCTTGCTTTTAGTAAAAACCCAAATTGTTGTTCCAAATAATAACGAAAAATAAACAAATAGTGAAAATAAATAAAAATTAATTATTATCTCTGACTCGAAAATAGAATAAAAAACAGGCCCGATTATTAAGCCTAACGCAAAAAGTGTCGGCATAAAATAACCAATTCTTTTAGAAGTTTTGGGCAAAATTCTAACAAAATATCCCCGTTGGAATCCATAGCGGCCGATTTGCTTAAGATGGGGTTTAAATATTTTTCTTCGGTGATGATAAACCAAAATTTTAGGATCATAAATAATTTTCTTGCCCAATTTATAGACTAGATCATGGCACAATTTAGTATCCTCGCCCGGCCAGAATTTGGAATCAAACCCACCCACTGATTCAAAATCTTTTTTTCTAACAAATAAATTAAAGGCTGGATAGTCATCCACCTCTCGCTTTTTGCCAGGCCAGCAGCGGTAAGTTCCGGCTCCACCAGAGCCCAAAAGCGATGACCACATCCAACCGGAAACTTTGGCCAAAACAGGATCATTGGCTGGAGTCGCCCCAGGACCGCAAACAGCCGTCACTTCATCTCTTTTAAAATAAGGTATTGCTTTTTCTAACCAATCTTTTTCCGGATAAGCATCATCATCAAGAAAGACAACAATTTCTCCTTTGGCCTTTTTTACTCCTAAATCTTTTTTAAAAGCCGGACCTATCTTTGGCCATGAAGGAAAAATTCTGACAAATGAAGGAAAACGGACCAAGCCCCCATGTCTATCAGGAATAATTATCAATTCAAAATTTTTAAAAGTCTGTCTTTTTAAAGCCGGAATTATCTCATCCCGTATATAATCATTAATTTCTTTTACGGGAATGATAATAGAGGCTTCGATGGCCATGATTAGCCAACATTCACTCTAAAACTTAAATCCGGATCATAGCGCCATTTTCGCTTGCCGCCGTCATCATAATAACGAAGGAACTTGAGACGATAGAAAACGGCTAAAGTATCAAGAAGCATATCTCGAACCGTTCCCCAGCTGATACTTGAATATCTATTTTTATCAGCATTCATTTCTACCGGTCCATCATGAATTTTATCAAAACCCAACCTCTTGGCCACGGCTAGTATCTCAATATCAAAAGCATGGGCTTTTACCAAAAGCCGAGGTAAAACCTTCTCTAACACTTTTCTTTTAAAGATTTTTATCCCCCGCTGGCAGTCAGTAATTCTTAACCCGAAAAGAATCCGTGTCAAGGCATGATACCCCCAACTCCAAATTTTTCTTTTTAAAGGATAGCCCTGAACTTTTGAAGCCGAATGGCGTATTGAGCCAGCAATAATATCCGAATCATACCAAAACATATGTTCTAAGAGCATGGATAAACCATTAGGGTCAATTTCCATTCCCGCATCAATAAAAGCAATTAAATCTCCTTTGCTCCTTGCCATTCCATAACGAACTGCATGGCCTTTCCCTTTATTTTCGCGATACTGATAAACTTTAATCCTGGAAGAAACTAACTTTTGGGCCTTCTCATAAGTTTTATCTGCCCGGCCATCTATAACAACAATAATTTCATAATCATGGCGGACTTTTTCTAACACTTCTTTTATCTTTTGAAGGTCCTTCGCAATAGTTCTCTCTTGTTTATAGGCAGGAATTATTACTGAGAGGAATGATTCTCTTTTTTTTGCCGCCACTAAGCCAATGATACAATAAGAGGCTCAATAGCAACAAGCCCAAAACGCTAACAGAAACCCAAACCAATTGAGCCAGACTCTGATGAAAGAAACAAATTAAAAAAACCTGAATAAGGGCAGTTAAAATAGGAAAGATAACAATATTTGTCTTTTTAATCGAAAGGTAAAAATTAACCAGAAGATAAGAAAGCGAGTAAAAAGCTAAAAAGAGGGCGAAGATTGGCAAATATTTTGCCGCAGGCAGGAAGCTCTCTCCATAAAGCATTTTAACCATTAATTTAGGAAAAGCAAGATAAACAGCTGTTATTCCTAAAGAAAGAAACAAAGTGACAAGAAAGCTAAGATTAAAGACTTTCATATAGTTCTTGCCTTTTTCAAAATAATTAGCCACTACGGGAAACATAACTGTTACCAAAGGGCTGGCGGCAAAAAATATTATTTTACCCAGCATTGACAAGCTGGCATAAAAACCAGCGTCTTGGGCTGACAAAAAATGTTTGGCTAAAACCAAATCAGTGGTGTAAAGAGAAGTAAAAGATAAAGTGGATAAAAAAACAGGCAAAGCGTAGCTTAAAATCCTTCTTTCTTTTATCTCAACATCATTCTTCCTACCATCTTTTAGAAAACGATTAACCAAAATCCAAGAAAGAAACAGAACAATCAAGCCTCCTGTAATTATCGACAGTGCTGCGCCCAAAACCCTCATTCCTAAAAAAACAAGCAAAATACCTAAAAAGAATTTTACGGCTGCTTGAATTACACCTAGCAAAGAAATCAAACCAAACTGAAGAAAGCCTTGTAAAACAGATAAATTAACGCTGGCATAAAGACTAATCAGACCAAAGAGGGAAACTAAGAAAACCAAAAGAGCTGAATCCAAGTGAAGGAAATGGGCAATCCGTGAAGACGAAAACACCAAAAATAGAACACCAAAAAAAATAACTATTGTCAATTTTTTGTTCAACCAGGAATAAAATGAGGATATTGCCCCCAATCTCCCTTTACTGAAAAAAGAAGAAACATATTTGACTGCTACCAACATCAAGGTGGTATTGGGAATGGTTAGTAAATAAATTAGGGAAATTAGCGAGGCTAAAATGCCATAGTCGACCGGCCCCAGCATTCTGCCCATCAAGAGATGATAAAGATAATTAGCCAGGTTAACAATGGTGCTGCCAACAAAAAGAACAGCGCTCCCTTTTACTAATTGATTCTTAAGAAGCTTTTTAAACATATCCCAACGCCTTTAACCTGGCTATTATTTCTTTTTCTCCAGCTTTATCGAATTTACTCCTTTTTGCCCCAGTTTGACCACTAATAATTTTACCATCATAATTAAAAATCTGATTAAAAATATCGGCCATGTTCCAAATATAAAGTTCCCTATCCAGCCAACGGCGAAGCTGGCTTTTGATTCCTACACCTTTAACCAAAAAAATGCCTTTTCTATCTGAATCATGGGTTGCCTTAACCCCTTTTTCCCTGGGAACAAAAAGTTTTCTTTCAATCGAGCAAGGTCCGATGGTGAAATAAGAGTTGGTCAACCAAATAATATCCCAAAAATCTTTAAGCTTCCTACCCCAATAAACATCTTCTCTCTTAGCCACCATCCTAAAAATCTTTTTGCCGTTCTCGAACTTCAAGTTTCCCAACTCTTTTATTAAATTATTTCTAAATGAATTGTATTTTTTTCCCAAAACTTTCTTGTTCAGCCAAAAACCAAAAGAGCCAGTTTTTAAAATACTGCTTTGCCCCCAATCGCCAAATCTACTTTTGGTTTTATCTTCTTCCCAAAAGGAAAACTTTCGCAAAACTCTGCCTAAAAAAGCTCTTGGTGAAGGTCTTAGAAACTTGTTTTTCCTTAACCAGGGATAAACATTAAAGTGAACTCCTGGAGCCAAATGAAAGCCATGATCAGAAATAACAAAAAAAGAAAAATTTCTTGCTCCATATTTTTTTCTTAAAATCTCATAGAGCGTTTCCAAGTACTGGTCAATTTTTTGATAGATTTTTAAAGTTTGGCCACCTCGCCAAAACAAGTGTTGAATCCAATCGGTTTCGCTGAAAAGCAGGAAAAAGAAATCCCAATCTTTTTTTTCCAACAACCGACGAGCTAATAAAAACTTTGCCTCGGCCATTTTCTTAATCTTTGCAAAAATTTCCCTGGAAGATATCTTTGATTTAGAAGCTCTTTCTAAAAAACCAAAATTTTCCATTTCATAACCCACCTCTTTAAGTACTTTCCCTAATTCTTGAGGATAAAACCATTTTTTGCCCCTTGGTGTTAATATTGAAGAAACCACCACTCCATTTACTTCTTCGATCGGATAAGTCATGGGAAGATTAATTAAAGCAATCCTTTTTCCATCTTTTTCCCACGCCTGCCAAAACTTAGTCTTTAGCCAACTGCCATTAACAAGTTTCTTTTTTTCCTTGCCAAAAACATTATTTCTAACAACAAAATCAAAAACTCCATGCTCGCCTGGATTTTGGCCAGTGATAAATGAAGACCAGGCCGGAGCAGTTCTTGGTGGAATAGTACTAATTAATTCTTTCCTAGCCCCCTGAGAAATCAACTTTTTAATAAATGGCAAATGCCCTTTTTTGATAAAACTATCAATAATCTTCCAAGTAGCTCCGTCAAGACCGAAAACAAAAATGCGCTTAGCAATCACCCTATCCAGTAACCTCTGACAAATAAGGCAGAACAAAGCAAGAGAAGCCCTCCACTAACAGGATAAACCCATTTAGGCAGCTTAAGCTTGGCCAAAACTAAAAAGCAGGGAAAACAAACCAACGCATAGCGGGGCATTGAGGAAAAAGTACCGGTTAAAGTCGGCAAGATGTAGGCTAAGACAGAAAAAACAAGCCATGACTGACGCAACTTGAATTTCCACCAAGCCAATACCAGCAATATCAAGAACAAAGAGCTAACTAAAAGCTCCAACCATATTGTAAAGTAAATTGGATCTCTGAAGTTAACCGTCAAAATCATTTTTAAATAACGCCAAAAGACCTGATAAATCATTATTATTCTACTCACATCTCGTTGGGCTCCGAAACCTGATTGAACTTTAATAAAATAGAAATAATCTTGCATTGTTTTTTGTAAATAACTCATATAACCAAGAAGACCCCAAGAGGAAAGAGAGATAAAGAATAAATTTTTAATATGACGCCGGCGGCTTTTGAAAAAATAAGTTAAATATTTAAAGTTCAACCTGGCGGCCAACGTTTTCTTTGCCACCGCCACTCTTTCTTTCATTCTCCTTTTGCTCTCGCCTTCGTAATATTCATAGACTAAAGCAGGAAAAAGAAAGATGCCCACCAGGCGGGTATAAGAGGCTAGCCCTGCCACTAAGCCAACCCAAAACCACTTTTTCTTCTTCGCTAACCAAAAAACCAAAAGAACAAGGAAAAAAAACAGCGATTCCGTGTAAACGGAAATAAAGTAAAAACTAGTAGGAAACAAAACTAAAAAGAGGAGGGTTTTTTTTATCGTCTCTTCTTTTTCGCCCTCCTCTTTTAAAATTTTTGCCAACAGCCAAAGGCAAAAAATAAAAAACAATGAGGAAATAAAAATTCCAGAAACAATAAAGCTTTGAAAAATCGGCTGAAGAAGCTCAATTAATCTCGGATAAAAAGGAAAAAAAGCTTGCTGGAGATACTGGTAGCCGTCGCGAGCAATCTTAGCATAATAAAAACCGTCAAAATTGGCTCGACTCCAAATTAAAGGTTGATCAGTGAGTTCCCCCAACCCTCTACCCAAAAACGCCTCCTTTAGAGGCAGAAAACTCTTTCCCGAAAACCATGAAAAAATAAAAATTATCTGAAGGAATAAGAAAAGTTTAAAGATATACTTAATCATTGCGTAATCTGAATTATAGCCAGCGGGAATGATCTATTCAAGTGTAGAAAAACATCTGGCAATTTCCCAATCAGCATAGTATGATAATAATGATTAAACATAATCTTTGAAGGGAGCAGAAAAAAGACAAGCTCAAAGAAAGAGGTGAATCAAAACCATGACAGTCAATAAAGAAAATTGGACACTTAGAAGAATAGTAGTTGCCGGAGCAAGTGCTTTAATTAATGCTCATCATGTAGCAGCAGAGCATCCACGGCCTCTTGAAACTCCAAAAAGGCGGCAAGCAAGAGCTAGTAGATTGGCAAGATGGCAATGGAGTACCTTACGACTTAGAGAGAGGCTTAATAAACTTGGAAATGAGAAGTAATTTGTGCTGATTTTTTTAAATCTGCATAGTTTTTGCTAAAATAATAGACATATGAATACACAACAAAACAATCCACAATTTAATAGTCCCATTCAATGGCGAAAGTTCATTTGGGTATTTGTTGTTTTTTTGATCATTACTGCCCTAGTTGTCGGAGGCTGGTGGCAGAAAAGTAGTTTTGAAAAAGAAAGGATTAAGGAGTTAGAAGGTCAAATTACTCAATTACCAGAAATAAAGGAGGAGGAAGTAGAGAATGATCCATACGAGAGTTGGAAGATATATAGGAATGAAGAATATGGGTTTGAAATAAAATATCCTCAGGAGTCAGAAGGCCCACAAGAATCCAACGATTATATTTGGCTCATACATGGTGATGTATATATCATGATTCACGAAGCTACGGAAGATTCTTTAACCAATTGGATAAAGAAGAATGAAACTTGCGGCGGCCCTAGAGATACTAACAATTATCTTGATATGAACAAGATTTCTTTAAAAAACTATACCTTGGCAGGCTCACTTGCTTTGCGCATAAAAAATCTTGGCCCATGCCCTCCTGGCGCAAGTTCTGCAAGAGATGTAATATATAGTGAATATAATAACAAAATTTATCAGATTAAATGTATTGATCTCGCAGGAAACGAATGGTGGAGATCTAAAACAGAAGAAGAAAAAGAGGCAATTTTTGATCAAATGCTTTCCACTTTCAAATTTACTGATTAAAAAAATCAATACAACTATCATCTAACACAGCATATCCGATTCGCTCCTACCGTCGTTCGACCCATATTTAGCAAAAATCAAAGTAGGTGAGTGCGGAACAGACTTATTCAGCGCAGAAAGGGAAAGATTTTCTTCAAGAGCCGTCTCAACCAACTCTCTTTAGGAGCCGGTTCCTGTTCAACCGGTTCGCTAACCGCTGTTGGATGTTTGGTTTCTTCCTTGATTTCTTCAGTCGGCAATAATTCTTCAGTTATTCCTATTTCTTCTGACCCTGCTTCAGCAGTAACGGTAGTGCCCGTGTAAGCCGGCGCCCCTTGGTAACCAAAACCGCCAATTAGAGCATAAGTGCCATGGATTTGGTCAATAACGGCGGCCACTTCATGTCTGTCCTTGATAAGAAGGGAGCTAATGGGCCTCCAGTAACCTTTGACGGAATCATAGTAATTTAATCTTAGAGATGATTCCGGAATCTCTCCTAAAGCAGTGGGGTCATATCTGACTATTAATATGACCGGCTTTTTAAAATCAGAAAACTCTGCTCCATTCCACCAAGACTTCATAACTACTTTATACGGCCCAGAGGCAATCCAAAGTGGAGGCCTAGGTTTATTAAAACCAGATTCTAATTTGTTAATTTCAAAATCACCGTCCCACTTCAAGGCTCCCGAAGGAATCATCAGAGTGACTCGATTAACTGCTCCCTCAACAATTGAGCCTGTGTTTTTGGGAGCCATTGGCTTGGAAACTCCACCTGAGGCAGTGGTGCCAGCTGCTGCTCCGCTACTAACAGAATCATCACCAGAATCCCCTCCAGTAGTTGAAGCATCAGTTGCCGCCAGCACTCCAAACAAAGTAAAGTGGTTGGTAGAAATAGTCAAAGTGTCATTATCTGCGTCTAAAACCTGACTATCAACGCTCCGCCAAGCTGAAGTTGATGTGTCCCAATACCCATTACCCAAAAGCTCTTCGTCAATTGTTCCTCCAATTGCCGCCTCTATTTCCTCATCAGTATAGGGAATAGTAAGAGTGACATTTGAATTAAAAGTATCAGAAATAGTGCTTCCGTTGCTGTCGGAAGCCGAAATTTCGTAACCAACACCAATAGGAATTGATTGGTCTTGCAAAGACATTTGAGCCGTTGGATTAATGTTTAAAGTAATATTGCTGCCTGAATCAGTAGAGTCGCAAGAATCCACGGAAGCAGGTACAATGGCGCTGGCAGGAATTGAAAGGCTGGCGCCATTAGAAAGAGTTACTTGTTTAGCGTTAGCGCAATTAAATGTGGTTGAAACAGGATCAGGAATAGTGAAAGAAACAACTGACATTGCTAAATCTTGAGATTGTGTAGTATTGCCGCCCATGGCAACTTCATGAATATCAGATTGATAAAAGTCGTTCCCAGTTTCGTACATTGCCCGCAAATACCAAGTATCATCTTTGGTTACATTAAGAGTATAGCTGCCGTTGGTAGTGATAGTCTCATTGTAGCCGCTAACATCAGAGTAAGCGCTAATGAAAGCTCCTTGATCATTTCCATCCAAGGTCACTGTTCCGGTAATCGTCGCATCAGACTCTTGAAAAGTAAAGTTAGCTGTTACCGGAGAATCTGCCGAAATGGTTACTTCTTGCCCGTCAGGATTTAAATAAGTAACGGTTTGTCCGCCAACAACGGCTGATGGAGGGAAACGGGCTTCTACTTTATAAGTGCCGGCCGGTAAGGTTAAAGAATAAGCGCCATCATTTTCAGTTACTTCACCCCGCATAAACATTGGTCCGGCCATATCAAACCCGGCTGCTTTACGATTGTCTGTTGAAATAAATACACCGGCCAAGGGGCTGCCGCTGGGGTCATAAACAGTGCCGCTAACGGTTGAATCCGCTACCCTTAAGGTAATGTTTTTAGTAACAGTATCATCGGCGATAGCGGTCACTTTGTTATCAGACATAGGCTCACTCATATAATTATCAGTGGTTGGATCTATGTGATAGCCAATATACCACTCTCCAGCGGCCGTAGTAATATTGGCACAACCGGTAGTAAGATTTTCTGTAGAAAACATTTGCCACTGGTGGGCTCCGGCTGAATTGTTTAAAAAGGTTTCTGCATATTGAAGAGAAGTAACTGCATTGCCATCAACATCTTTAAAACACATAGCAACTATGGCATTGTTTTCAATAACGGGAACGTTTACAGTTGCCGTTCCGCTCTCGGCAACAGTAACAGTGGCCATAGCAGATGGGGTATATCCAGCCATGTCAGGAGGGAAATCAACTCCCACTCGATAGGTTCCGGCAGGGACTTTAATTGTAAAACTGCCATTATTAATTCCCGCTCCCATGCCCATGCCCATCATCGGGCCTTGATTAAAGGCACCATCAGGTTCAGCAAAAGCATAGCCAAACACACCGGGAACCCCCTCACCATTATCAAACTCACCATCTTCATTAATATCATTCCACAAACGACCATTAATAGTGGCGTCGGCAACTTTTAACTCAAAGTTATTTCCTGTACTTGTTCCAGTAGCAGAGGTAATATTAACCTGAATTGGTGATCCAGTGTAAATGTAATTAGTCGCCGTGGTTGAATAACCACCGTGCATCATTCCCATATCAGCCATGACATTGACATTCCAGCTGCCTTGAGTAACATAAAGAGTAAACTGCCCCTTTGTTGCCGCATCATTAGAGCTGTTAGTTGTCGCCCAATCAGATCCTCCCATTGGGCCGCCCATTCCTCCCATGGAAAACTCGTCAAATTTTCTGGCCATTTTAAAAGCTTCAACCCGAGTATTACCCACTCCTTCGCCAGCATCATAGGTGTCATTATTATTAGCATCAGCCCAAAGCCGACCACTGATTCTTGCTTCTTTAGCAACCAAGGAAAAATCACCTAAATTCGTTGTCCCTGTAGTAACAGTAACTGTTTCGGTTGCAGGGTCTCCATATTCTTCATTCCAGGAATTAACCTGAATATTGTATGTACCGGGAGGAACAGATACTGAGAAAGTCCCATCATCCCAATCAACTGAAGAATAACCGCCGCAGCCACCTTTAGAAAAAGCATTAACGCCGGCATTGCCTGTTACTGGTGATCCATTGGGAAGAACGACTCTTCCGGTAATTGTAGCCGTGGCCTGCTTCATAGTAAAATTGTTGCCGGTAGATGATTCTTCCACAGAATTGGCTTCCTCAAAAACAACATTTTTAGGCATACCACAATAAATATAATTAGCTGATACATCATTAGTTGTGTCATCATCATAGTTATTGGAATAATCTATCTCCGGCATTATCCACCAATTACCAGCGCCAACTTGAAGACCATAAGTGCCATTAGCGGCTGTTGTGGTTTGGCTATCCCCCATCCCCATCATTTTGTTGGCCCTAATCCTCATGCCATTAATTCCATTTCCGTCACCGTCAACAACTTTGCCAAGGATATCTTTATTGGCCACTTGCAAAGCAAGATTGCCAAAATCACGAGGTAAACTCGCTGCCGCTGTAGTTGAACTATTATAAGTAACAGATCCATTAGCATTGACAACAAAGTTGGTTATTGTATCAGGAGCCAATAAGCCAACAAATTGCTCATTGCCCCAACCCATGGCAAATTCAATAGTATAAGTGCCGGCTGATAAACCGCCTATTCTAAAGTTTCCTTCAGAATCAGTCCACATCCAATTGGAAGCACCGGGATCCATACTGACACTATCTCTAACCTGAACCTGGACATTAGCCACCCCTGAACCAGCTAAGGCAGTAACAGTGCTTGGAGGATTAGCCGGGACAACAACTTTTCCTTTGGCCATTGGCCTTGTTAGTAAAATCGGGCCATTACCAACATCCTCACTGCAAGTTGAACCCTTATTTGTACAATCAAGAGTCTCGCCCTCAGCTAATGTAATAGTAAAATTCGGAGGCCGGGTGTATTCACTATCAGAAGGAGGATTAATTTCAACGGAGTAATCGCCACTTCTGTCGGCATCATCAACTCCATAAAAATCACTTATAAAGAAAAAGGTTTGTCCACCGGCATCAGTTTCGCCGCCGGCATTAAAATAGTTCATTGTCGAAAGGCTTCCAATCCAAATGTTAGCATTAGAAACAACGGTTCCCTCTGGATCAGTAACTTTAAATTTAACCAATGGTGTTCCAAATGCTTGAGACGGAGCACTGCCCTGATTAGTTTCGCTCCAATCCGAACCGCTAATGCTTGGTATAAAAGCACCTTCTCCAACTGGATTAGTGATCCCGCCAAAGCTGGCAACAACTGTTGAGCCTCCCTCTATTGTAAGTCCGCCACTAAATAGAAGGGTAAATCCAGAAACATAGCCAGTTTCATCAGGGCTATGTTTGCTAAGAGAGACATTGCCGGAAATATCAGCGCCGTCATCAGTTAATGTAACAAGGGTTGCGTTAGCAAAATCAGCCCCGACCGTAGAATGATCGCCGCGAACACGCATTAGACCAAATTGATAATATTCATCTTCATCTACCGGTGCGACAAAAGTAAGGTCATAAGTAACATCTTCCGCAGAAGTATCATAGTCATCAGCTGTAAAAACAGAAACTGAAATGTCAGCCGCCCGAACTATTTTTATAACCCGAGAAACGGAAACCGCTCCCCCAACTAAAAACAAGATAAGGAGAAAACCAAAAAGAAACTTGCGATGCCTCATAAGCTCTATTTCAATAGAACAGCATTTTAAAAAGCCTGTCAAGGGGTAATTTTTTCCTATACAACCAAATGATAAACATCCATTGTTTCTTTTGCCGTTCTTTGCCAGGAAAATTCTTTGGCGCGGGCGAGACCGAGCTTAGAAAGTTTTTTCTGCAAGTCTTTATTTCCAATCACTCTCTTAATTCCAGCGGCCAGCTCATCAACCGTCGGCTCAACCATTTCTGCCGCCTCGCCAGCCACTTCCGGCAAACTTCCTTTATTTGAACAAACAACCGGACAACCACAGGCCATTGCTTCTAAAACCGGCAAGCCAAAGCCTTCGTCAAAAGAGGGTTGACAATAAACAACAGCAAGGTTGTAAAGCGCTGTTAGCTCCTCGGACTGTACAAACCCTAATAAATAAAATCTCTTTTCTTTCCCCTGATACTTATTACTTAATACTTGATACTTTTTTTGCAGCCAAACGAGATCTCGGTTTTCGGGATGATGAGAATCAAAATCTTTTGCTACTGCTTGTTTACCAGCGATCACTAACGGCACGCTGATTTTTTCACAAGCTCTAACCAATCCCGGCACATTTTTGTTCCAATTAACATCGCCAACATAGAGAACAAATTGATCGGGCAAATTATATTTCTTCTTAATCTTCAACTTTAAACTTCTGGCTTCTAGCTTTTTAAATTCTCCCCCAGCCGCCAGATAAACTACATAAATTCTGTCCTGGGGATAGCCGGTTAAATCAGCAATGTCGTATTTTGAATTAAAAGAATCAGTGATAATAAAATCTACCCTTCTTAATAATCTTTTTTGAACTTGCCAACGAAGTTTGCCTTTTTTCCCCGGTGGATAATGTTCTGGATATTTAACCGGAACCAAATCATGAATCGTCACTACCAACGGTTTCGTTTTTCGAAAAGGCAAGGTAAAAAAGTAAGGGTGGAAATATGGTATATGGAGCAAATCGTAACCGCCTTTTTCAATCTCTTGCTTGTTTTTTAGCTCCCTAATTTCTAAATTTCTAAATTTCTTAATTTCTCTTAACAATCTCTTGGTATAAAATCCAATTCCTCTAACTTTATGACCTGTGTAAAGAGAAGTAGTATCAACACCAACAATAAGTTTACCCGCCATTAATGAAATTTTATCATGAAAACTGGATCCTGATAGCCTTTTCAACAAACTGCCGTTGGCGGGGAGGAAGAATACTAGCAACTCGTTTCAAAAAATGTGTCTCCTGAGAACGCCTTAAAGCAGGCCTTAAAACTGTGCACCCAGGAAAAAAGGAAACCCTGCCTGTTCGTGCCAACTCCCTTTGTTGAGCTACATTCAAGCCTCTTTTTGGTTCAGCCACCGTAAAAAAGTATAGCACGAAAAGCTATAGAAAGACAAAACTTAGAAATTACCTTGCCGAACCAGGCGAAGAAGCAACCGGTCTAACTCTCCCCACAGGAACTATCAAACCCCTTGGGTCTCTTGCGCTTATCGTCACCCTTGTTATTTCTACTTTCCCATCACACTCTTGAGAACACGGCCCACCTCTTGCCAAACACGCACCCCTTCCGCCTCTTATAGGTCTTTCTCCCTCAAGCTTAACTTGAGCAGGAGACATTTGATCCGTAAGTCTATCGCAAGTAAAACCAAAAATTCCCACCATCTCTAATTATACCAATTACGAAAAGCCTTGTCTATTTTCACACCCAAAGTGTCTTAAGTTGACACTTTAGTTTTTCTACTCTGTTTATGAAGCTCCCAGAATTTAACATAGGCAGTGATGTGGTGAAGACCAGAATAGGCTGAGAAAACAAATCCAGGGAAACCGTCTAAAAAGCCTTTGTGGCGAAGAAATAGCGACCAGAAAGTTTTTTCTAACTTAAAATAGGCTTTTAAAAAAGAAACAATGCCCAGCTTTTCGCCTCGGTCCAGCATTTCCTGAGCTGTCAAGGTTGTATAGCGATTAGATTTTCGCAGATATTCAGAGAAATTAGGATAAGGGTAGTGAAATAAATGACCTTTTAACCGACCAGTTTCGCCATCTACTTTCATTTGTTCATGAACTGATTGGCAAGGCAAACGGGCTTTCCCTTTCTTGAAAAACCGAATTACCGGATCCGGATACTGGCCGGTTTTTTTAAGCCACTTTCCCAAGAAATGGTTTTTTCTGGGAATGTAAAAGGCAATTGGCATCCTCGGGCCACTCCCAAAGTGTTTTTTTTGCCTTGTTATCTCTAAAATCTCTTTTTTTAATTCTCTATCAACGACTTCATCAGCATCTAGCTGTAAAATCCACTCTCCTTTGCATTTATCAATTGCTTTCTGTTTAGTGATATGAAAGATTGGTTTATGTTTAGTTTTAAAAACTTTAGCACCGTACTTTTCAGCAATCTCCCTAGTTCTATCAAAGGAAAATTCATCGAAAACAACAATTTCATCCACCCAGCCCTTAACTGAATCTAAACAGCGGCCAATATTTTTTTCTTCATTATATGCTGCAATGGCAACTGATAATTTGTATCTAGTATTTTGAACCATGAATTATTTTACCATCGAAATCCTGGCAATTGCCAAAATAATATTTTCCAAAGTTTTCAACTGTAGAAAAACCAAACTCGTCCGGTGGTGTCAATTTAATCTCTTTTTGAATCTTTTCCGGCGGATATTGAAGATAGAATAAAGCCAAAATATAGGGCTGATCATAATTGCCGGTAATACAGATTTTTTCATACTGATCACCATTATTTTTAACCCAATTCGCAACCGGTCTAAAATCAGGCCAGGCCGAAGGAAATCGTTTTAAATAATGAGTAAAATAACGATCCTGCCAGTAACAAAGACTAAATAGATAGATAATAGACAGTAAATAACAGATAGTAAGCTTGGCAAATTTTTTATTTAATAAATTAATAATGTTAATGATTCCATAACTAACAAAAAAGGTCAGCGGCACCACCATTGGCAAAGATCTTAAGGCGCTTGGGGCTTGAAAAGTCATTGCCGATGCCAAAGGACCTGTTATTAATAATAAGAATGGTAAATATTTATACTTTCTTTTGCCTCGCAGCCAAAACCAAATGCCTAAAATTAAAAATCCCACTTCAAATAAGTGCATCACTCCCATGTCAGGCACTTTGCTTCGGGGCACATCATCACCATCAATAAATAAGAATTGGCCATTAAAATGAGAAAAATATTTCTGGGCAAAAGAAATGCCATAAATAATAAACCTATTATGAATTAACCTAACAAATGGAAAACCCTTTCCTTCATGCTGATTTAATAACTCATTGACTCGCCAGAAAGGGCCGGTATCGGCAAACAACCCAACTCCAGAGAATCTAGATGAAGCGCCGCCTTTTAAAAACGAAAAAACAAGCGGAATTAAAAGCAAAAAACCAAAAACCAGTGGAGCAATGATTTGCTTCCTGCTCTGCCAAAAAAACTTCCAGTTAAATAAAACTAAACCTAAAAACAGAACCGGAGCAATAATTCTTGCGCTGTGGTAAATATATAGAGAAAGTATGAAGTATGAGGTATGAAGTATAAAGTATTTGATTAAACGGGTAGAAAGGAATTTGTAAAAAAAATAGACTCCTAAAATAATTAAAAACAGAGCAAAATTACTTTCCCAGCCGCCGCGGGAAAAATGAATGTGCCAAGGTGAAATGGTTAAAACAAAAGCCCAAATCAAGCCCAGCTTCTCATTCTTCCAGAGCAGTTTAGCCAGTTGGTAAACCAGCCAAACAGTAAGTATTCCTGCTAAAACTGAAGGCAGTCTAACCGCCCACTCGTTAAGACCTAAAAAACCAACAAAGGGCAGAACAACATAAAAATATCCCCCTGGCTTGTAATCGCCGAAAGATTTGAAATGAAGGGGTAAAAAGCCACCATGCTCGTCCCGGCCGGTTTTTAAAATAGACCAAGCATTATAGCCAATAGCCGCTTCGTCGGCATTCAAGGGCGGATAATGACCCAATCTATAAAGCCGTAAAAAAGCCGCCAAAAATAAAATTAATATCAAAACCAATTTCCGCTTACTTATTTTTAAGGCCATAGAACATTGGTTGATTATTAATAACCCCCAAAGGCTCGAGTCGAGAAACCGCTTCAGGTTTTCCCTCAAGTTCACCCCTTAAAAACTCATCGCGAGGAAAAACTATCAAAGCGTCTTCAGCATCTCTGTCTGATCCCCAGCTAGCCGGCCTAAAACTAATTTTATCCAGAAATTCCATCTTGGCAACATCGCCCATTTCATTTTCTGTCAGTTTTAACTTCTGTTGATATTCAGATGGTGAATAACCTGAGTAAAAAAGATAATAAATATGAGGTTGGCCGTAAAAATCTGTCAGGATTACCTTGTCGAATTTATCCTCGCCGCCCATAACAAAACTGATTGCCTCCTTATAACCATAAAGCCATTCTTTAGGAAGTCTTTTTACCATGTGAGTGTGATAAAGATCAAACCAATAGATAAAATCCAATAAAATAATAGTGAAAAGCAAATAGCGAAAAGCAGATTTTGAAATTTTGATATTTATCAACCCATACCCAATGAAAAAACTAATTGGCACTACCATACCCAAAGCTCTAACTCCGGAGACGATGTCTCTGGTCAAGGCCGCCGGCAACGGAGCAACTAGCAGCCAATATAAAAAGAAATATTCTTTTAAACTTCTTTTTTTAGAAATAAAAAATCCTAAACCAATTATCAATAAAACAAAATTAACATGGCCAATCATGCCAAAGTAGGGGGCTGAATGGCGTGGATTGCTCCAATCTCCGTCAAAAGCCAAAAATCGAGGCGAAAAATGATTAAAGTACCGAGTTAAAGAACCTCGAAAAAAATGCAGCCATTCTCCGTGAAAAATATAAAAATGCAAATTCTTTTCTTTTTCATTATCCTCATTTAACAATTGTTGAATTTCCTCCTGAGGCCGTCGGTGAGAAAAAAGATTCATTACTTTAAGGCGATTCTTGGCCGGGCCGGAAAAACTCTGCCAATACCACGCTCCCATTAAAAATAAAATTATTAATGGAAGAATTTTTCGTCCAAAGGACAATCCCGCTTTGCAGGACAATTTCCAATTTACAATTTCCAATTTTCCAAAAATTAGTAAACCCAACAAAATCAGCGGCACTAGCATTTTGGCGCTCTGATAAGACCAAAGAGAAAGTAGGAAAGCAAATAGTGAATAATGGATGGTGGATAGTGAACTCAAAGATTTCATAAACAGCCAGGAGCCCAAAACCAAGAAAAACATCATCGCGTTAGTTTCCCAAGCGCCGCGGGAAAAATGAATGTGCCAGGGTAAGAAAGTCAAAACAGCGGCAGATAGAATTGCTAGCCATTGGCCAACAGGCCAATTTTTCTTCTTGAAAACTTCCTTTACCAGCAAATATAAAAACAGGGGCATTAATGACCCTAAGATTACTGACGGCAAACGAACGGCTAACTCATTCAAGCCAAAAATGGCCACAAAGGGCAGAGTCAAATAAACATAAAGACCGGGCTTGTAATCGCCGAAAGACTTAAAGATTAAAGGAAGAAATTGACCATGCTCGTCCCGCCCGGTTTTTAAAATGGAATAAGCATTGTATCCCAATGCCGCTTCGTCCCAAAGCAAAGGGGGATAATTATTGACTCGCCAAATTCTCAGAAAGAAACCAACCAAAAACAAACCAGCCAAAATAATGCCAATTTTTTTCTTTTCCCTCACCCTAAGTCCAATTATACAAGCTTTTCCCTAAACTTCACCACAAGCAGTCTATAGGGCCTAAGCAGGCTCGAATCCTTATCCGCCATGGATTTTCGAAAAATAAAACTTTTTAAAAACTACTAGCAGAGCAACTACTCACTCAACTGTTTTCGACGGATAACAAGAACCAGGCCAAACAAGCCATTGGCTAACAACCAGGTGGACGGATAAAGAGTGGTAATTATTGAATAATGCTGCAAGGAAAAAACAGCCAAAGCAAAGCGAAGGGTATTTAAAAAATAAAACGAGAGGGTCTCAGAGTGGGGCCTGTTCCAAGATTTTCTGACTGTCGGAGCAAAACCAAATAAATCAACTAAAGTAATAAGAATGGCTGAAAGAGTTGGTTGTTTAGCTAAAAGCCAAAGGCCAAGAGCAATAAAAGCTAAAATTAAAAACAAAGTATCAGTTCTGGTGATCTCTACTTTACTTTTGTAAATAAAGCCCAAAGCAATAACAACCAAACACATCAACCCCGCTGCCAAAGTAACCAGAGATCCCGTTCCAGCATTGTCACTAGCCTGCAAAGCAAAAGCAATTAAAGTTACAAATCCCCAAAGAAACCAACTGTAAATATGGGGTTTTGTTTTTCCTTTGATAATATCTCGAACATAGGGAATGTAACCAACAAGAACCAGTAAAGTGGCAATTATGCCAATTACGCTTTTAAAATTCTGCATGGGAGTATTTTACCATTTACTTTATTTTGCGAAGCAAAAAAACGCGCGCAAGAAAAATAATTTATAAATAAGCAAAACTTGTTTCTCATTTCATGTTAAAATTACTTAAATGAAAATTGTAAACCAAAAAGTTTCCATTAAAGAACTTAAAAAAATGGCCGAGCAAATGTTTGGTAATTTGGTTAAAGCCGTTGTTGACATAGAAAAAGAAATAATGGCCATAAATGGAGAATTACACGCAGACGAAGAAGCTCTTCTTCTTCAAAATGGCTCTAAACAAAAAAATTTGTGGGGAATAAACATCTATCCAAAAATAGGAGAAAACGACAGAATTGAATTCGATTCAATGATTAATGTCCGTCCTTCTTTGAAAAACCTTTCTCAAGGCGTAGATAATCCAAAGACACAAGAAAAAATAATAAGGATTGTAAACAAGTTGATAGCAAAATGAGTTTTCAACACCAAAAACTAGCCTCTGGTAATTGGAATAATATGAGCCTTTTCGAACAAATGGCCAATATTGGCAGTGAGGTAAATAGGGTAATTATTTGGAAAAATAAAAACAACTTAGAATATAGCCAAAAAGCCTTTGTAAGAGCACTTGAATTATTAGAACTTAGTATAAAAAACAAAAATAATAAAGCTCGTTTAAAAGAATTAACAAGGCTAAATGAATTATTAGTCGACTATTTCTGGGGTAAAAATCAACACAGCTCTTCTGATCAACTTTGGCAAAAATATTTTCATTGCTTCAACTACGCTTCAAGAATTAATACTTAAGATTGTTTATATCACTGGCTCAAAAGAGCCGAACAAAAATCGCGCGCATATAATCAGCGAGGCCCGGAGGAACCGAGTTAACATTTATAGCATTTTGTCGCAAAACTATTCTCTTCATTTGTCTCCCTAATGTTCAGAACCACCTTTAAAACATCTTCTTTCGTCTTTGGCTTACCCTCTGAACCAATTAACCACAAGGCCTTGTCGAATTCTAACCAACTCTTATTTGCCCCTCGACAGGCAGAATTCCACAAATTTTTAACCGTTTTAATATTATCACCGGACATTTTCTCAGAAGAAATAAACCCCATTAAATAAGCAATTCTTACATCATGAACGTCCACAGGTGGCAATATTTTTTCAATGTCTGGATAATTGAAACTAAAAGTATTAACCATTGTTCTAAAAAAGAAATTGCCAATTTTGGGCCCAAAACCCCTGAATTCCCTGATTTTTTTCAAAGCATCGCGAGCAGTTGTTGAATTTCTAAATATATTCCTGGGGTCGCCAGCATAATTATCCAACAGAAAACGAGAATTTAATTTATACCTCTTTAGCGCCTCGTTTATATATCTCGGCCTGAGCTTTTTCTTTAACAAATTCTTTAACTCTTTCTCATCCATCTCGACAATAAATTCTGGAGTAAAAAATAAAATAGATTCATTAAAAAGTTTCCTGGCCCCAAGGTACAACTTTTGAGATTTGGTAGCATAATCCAACTGAATTACGTAAAAAAGAAAAAGGGCCCTGTTCAAATTATCAATTTTGGCTGGTAGTAAATCCTCAGCGTTAACTTTATTAGCGAATATTCCATTACCATTTTGATAAGAATTAACCACCACTTCAACAAAATCGCTTGGTTTCATAAAAATATTCTAACAGTTTTTTTGCTTTAACTAAAGCGCGTGTGTGCTATTATAGTTCTGTAACTCTTGAATTGTTAGTCTTTAAAGTCTATGGTTAATCATCACATTGACATTGCCAAAAACAAAGCTTCACTAAAACTAAAAGGTTTTATTGCCGCTTATGCCTGGTTTGACTTAAGAAACTTCACCGAATTCGTAGTTTGTCAAAAAGCAAATCAAACAGCTAGGCTACTCAATATATACTATCTTACTTTAGAGAAACACGCCCTTGCTTTTGGCGGCAAAATTATCAACGATCTTGGAGATGGCGTTGGCGTTTTGTTTAGAGGAAGAGACAATGCCAACAGAGCATTCAACATGGCGAAATCTTTTATGAATAGCTTCCAGAACAATAATAATTTCCCGCTAAGCCTAGGAGTAGGGATTGATGCAGGAAAAGTTTTCTCAGCAAAAAATTCAAAACTAAAAATGATTGGAAACTTCCATACCGGCCCAACCATAATCAAAGCATTCAGGGTCAGCTCATTATTGAGCAAGTTAAAAGAAAACGTCTTAGTGACTCAAAATATTTATTCTCAACTCAACAAAAACCAAAAAAAAGAATTGAAAAGATTTAATTCTAAAAAACTAAAGGGGTTTAGTAAAAAAACTAATCTTTATTATTGGCAGCCAACTTCAAAATAGCAAGGTAAAGGAGTTTTCTTCCCAGGTGCCGTGTCTCGGAGGTTATTTTATTATTTTATTTCTTTTGTTATAATTTTTCTATGGCAGAAAAAAAGCTACCGCCAATGCTAGAACTTAAAGAAAAATATTCAGGCACTTTCACAGGGTTGAGAGAAAAATATGCTGGATGTTTGAGAAGAGGATGCTCAAGATTAGCTCCATCGCCCGGAGGAAGAAGTAACACTTTTTACAGGTGTGAAGGCAGTAGGCGCAGCTGCCCAGAGGCTGCATAGCCCACTAATAAGCGCGGCGCGACCGTGTGCAAACCAAGTCTAACTCAACGAATAGGGACGGAATCGTATTCCGCATACAACTGCCCACAAGCAGCCTGATGTTTAACACCGAAAGATTGTCTTAAAGTGACATTGATTTCCGCCTTTTCCAATTCTTGCCTAAAGTGTTCAATTTTAGCTTTATAAGAACATTGAAATCTTCCCCCCACCATGACAGCCGGATTATATCTAATCAAATTCACATGATAGAGATAAGAAGTTTTACCTCTGCTCTTAATTAACTTTTTTAAAGCCAACAAATGCCTTTCCGTGTCATTAACTTCTTTCAGCATTATGTAGGTCAAAAACACTTTTCTTTTGTTTTTCCTAATATGATCGTCCAAAGCCGCTAAAACCTCCCTGATCGGATACTGTTTGCTAATCGGCATTAACTCTCTTCTTTGCCTTTCAAATGGAGTCTGCAATGAGAAGGCAATATTAACTTGAGGAAATTGCTTAATCAATTTTTTAATTCCCGGAACAATACCGACTGTAGAAACACTAATTCTTCGCGGGCTGAAATTAAAAAGATTCTTGTCAGTGAAGGCCTTAATTGCAGTAAAAACCGCTGGATTAACTAAGGGCTCCCCCATTCCCATAAATGAGATACTATTAATATTACTGCCCTGAAGATGAAAATAAAGCACTTGGTCAATAATTTCATCCGGTGTCATATTTCTCTTCAAACCAATTTTTCCTGTGGCACAAAAAGCGCACCCTAAAGCACAACCAACTTGAGAAGAAACACACAAGGATTTCCATTTTCTTTTTTCTCCTTTAAAATCCATTTCTACCATTTCTACGCGCTCACCATCATGCAGTCCAAAAAGAACTTTGGTAGCTTGGGACGATTTAGTTTTCCTAAGCACTTTGACTGTTAACACTGAGCCAAATTTTTGTTTAAGCTCAATCCGAAGCGGTTTTGGTAAAACCATAATTTCTTCAAACTCGTTCACTCGCTGTTTAAATATTCCATCCACCAATTGCTTAAACCTGTAATTGGGTTCATTTTTCGATTTCAAAAACTCTCTAATAAGATCAAACCTTGTAGTTTCAAAATTAGTTTTGTTTTTCATCCCTTATATTTTACAACTAAAGTCAAAATCGCAGAAGCTTCAACAATGAAACGCATAGCCTCTGGGACACACGGCCCAGGTGGTTCCTTGCGAATATGGTAAAATGCAGGCATGGCTGAAGCATTTTGTGGAGGCAGAACAAGGGATCGGTCTGGCAGAGGTTCAGTAAGAGCCTATGCAAGAGTAAGCGTTCAGACAGAAAATGGAACAACAGCAAAATCTTGTCCAAAACGCGTTGAAGGAAGGGGCGGAGAACATGACCTCCGTTGCTCGGTGGGAAGACCACACCACTATTATGGATACCCTATTTGTGTAGCGAACTTAACTCGACAACTTTAAATATCTTGTTTCCTACTTATACTCTACTACTTCAAAAACTTTGCCTTTATCCAAAAATTCAATTGTTTTAAGTAATTCCCCTTCTTCTGGCCAATTTCCCGGTGAAGTAATTAATAAAAGCTTTGAGTTTTGAGTTGTAGTTTTGAGTTTTTCTTTTACTTCCCAATCATTCCAAAATTCGAATTTGTCAAAAGAGTCAACCCAATACCAATTAGCATGATAATCCCAAACTCTCCTAGGATCCTGCTGATAAAACTCAGGCTCCCAAGGCCAATAAAACAAAATAAACTCGTGAGGCTCGCCATATTTCTTGGTAAAAACAATTTTATCGTACTCGCTGTAATTCTCTTTAGCATAATCAATTACCTGCTTGCAGCCATACTGCCAGGACCAAGAGTAATGAATTCTGTAAATCTGCCAATAATTCTTCCACCAAAACACAAAACTAATTAATACTATAATAATAAAGGCTGAAAGAAAAAGCTTCCCCCCCAGTTTAGATTTTTTCTTAAGCCATTCTAATGTCTGCCAAACTCCAAGAGAAGCAAAAATCATTGGCAAAGGCAAAACTAAAATGCTTCTTAAAACATGAGGCGAATCTCTGGTAATAGCCGCGGGAACAAAAGAAGCAAAAGCCCAAAAGAGCAACAGCCATTTTCTTTCGGCAATCAGCCAAATCAGGCCAATTATTAAAAATGGGGCGGTAACTAAATAAAGAAGACCATGATTAGGCAAAGAGAATTGGTAATGGCTGCCTCCTTTTAAAAATAAAAAATTGGCAGTTAAGTGGCTAAAGTAATTTCTGATTGAATAGCCAATAAAATAAACAGGCCGATTGTAAATCAATCTGACTATTGTCTTCGGCAAAGAAGAACTGATTCTTTTTTCAATTATTCGATTAATTACTCCCTGATCAATCGGTGAAACCCAATAAAATCTCGCTCCACCTGATTTTCCCAAAAATTGCAGAATAATCGGAATAAAGAATAATATAAATATAATGGCGGGCAATATTTGTTTTTTAATTTTTCTTTTTTTAATTGAATTAAGAACAAGAAACAAAAACATTAGAGGAGCCAAAACCCGAGCCGAATTATAACTGTGCAAGCTCAATCCCCAAAAAAAGGCGGTTAAAAAATATTTTTCTTTTAAAATAAAAAGAAATCCCAGGGAAAAAAGAAAAGCAGCCAAATTGGCTTCAACCGCTACCCGAGAAAGAAAAAAGCTCCAAGGAGAAACAGCAACTAAAAATGCCGCCAGGTTTGCCGCCAGAGAGTTTTTAGTTAATTTTTTGGTTAAAAAATAAGCAACCATGGTTAAACCAACTCCGGAAAGAATGGAAACTAGTCTAACACTCAAGGGATTCAGCCCCAATAGTTTCACCGGGATAACAGTGAGATAAATATAAAGGGGTAGTTTGTAATCACCATAGGCCTGAAAAATTAATGGAAATCTCTTACCCCACTCGTCTCTTCCTGTTCTTAAGACGGAATAAGCGTTAAACCCATGAGAAACTTCGTCCCAGTTCAAAGAGGGCGGATTATTAGAAATTTTGTAAATTCTCAAAAAAAGAGACAGAAAAACAACCGCCATTAAGAAAAGCGTTTCTTTTTTGAACTTTAATTTAAGACTTTGAAGCATAAACATTTTGTTTTGGAACCTGATAAATAATAACTGCCGGCTCGCCATTTGGATAATTAATAATCTCCTTTGATTCAATGTCAGCAGGAAACTCTTTTGGCAAACCAACCAAAATCGTGTTGTCTAGTTTTGAATCTGATTGCCAATTTAATTCTCTAAAAACAAATTTCCCTAAACGATATTCTCCCAACTGGTCCACAAAACTTAGGCCTTTTTCTTGATATTCCAACCAATTAGGAACTTCTTTTTGGGCCAGTTTTGGGGGATATTTAAGGCAAAATAATACATAAGCCTGAGGCTCTGATAATTTTCTGGAAACAATGATGTTTTCCGCATCAGTCATATTTTCAGCCACATACTCCATTGCTTCGCACCGACCGTAAAGCATTGATTTGGCAATTTTTCTTGGTGACTGAATAAAATAGTCTTCAAAAAAAGAGATAAAAAGATAAAGAGATAAGGAAACAAGGAAAACAAAAGACATTTTCTTAAAAAGTTTTAAGTTTTTAGATGCAGCTTTGAGCTTCCAAATGCTCCAAGCGCCAAACACCTGAATCCAAGGCATCATTACTGCGGCTCGATTAGCGGCTCTCGTTCCTTTAGTTAAAGCGGCCGGAATCGGCACTAAAAGAATCATCGCCAATATTAAAATTGTTTCTTTGTTTGGTTTTTTAACCAACCAATAAAGTCCGAATAAAATTATCGGCAGCTCCCACCACCATAACACTCCCCGCCCCGGAATCATGCCGTAAGTCCCCTCGCCCGGCCCTTCTGAGAATAAAAACTGAGGTGAAAAATAAGAGAGATAATTTTTAGCAAATTTTGACAGAGAATAAGTTGCTTTATTATGGAAAAGCCTAGCGATGAAATCAGGCAAATTATTTTTCACCCCCCACCAACGCTCATCAGCTACTGCCTGCCATTTGTCTGTCGGATTAAAAATAGCAATATCCAGCCCCCTGTTCTGGCCGCCAGAGAAAAATGAGGAAAAAGAAATTAAGAAAAATATAGAGAATATAACTATGAATTTTGAATTATTAATTATTAATTTAGAAATCTTAATCTTTAAAGAAGATAAATGATAAATAATAAATAATAAAATTATTAATGGAGTTAATATTTTAGCGCTGTGATAAGAGAACATATTTAAACCTAAAAAAAGAGCGGCCAAGAATTGCTGATTTTTCAACAAAAAATAAATCCCAAAAGAGATAAAGAAAACAGTTAAGTTGGCTTCAAAAGCACCCCGAGAAAGCATAATATGCCAAGGAGAAAAAGCTAATAACATTGAAGAAATAACGGCAATCAATTTATTGGCAAAAAGTTTTTTTACCAAAAGAAAAACACCCAAAATGGCCAAAATTCCTAAGGCTGCATTTGGAAAACGAACAGCAAATTTGTTTAAGCCAAAAACCGCTATTGAAGGAATCATTAAATAAGTTTGAAGCGGCGGCTTAAAATCGCCAAAAGAACGAAAATTAAGCGGCCATTGCTTACCCCACTCATCTTTGCCAGTTTTCAGAATCGAATAGGCAGTGTACCCCTGAGCCGCCTCATCAGGAGTAAATCCCGGCGGAAATTTATCAAGCCGCCACAAGCGCAAAAAACAAGCTAAAACTAAAATGACAATAATTGTTAGTTTTCTATTCATGAGTAACTAAGTAAAAAATTGGTTTGTTATAAGGATTGACGGCAGTTTCCAAAACCTTTACCCCGGAAGGTGGATCTTTTCTCCAATCCCAATCGCCGCCAACCTCTTTTTCCTGAGAAATCAAATAAAGCATTTTAGGGCTTAAAACAACTGGAATCCCCCCGGATTCTTTCACCTCTTGGCTAATAGTGCCAAAATAATATTTATCTCCTAAGGAAAAAGCGTCAATGCCGGGCAACGCGTTTTCTCTAGGAACATCTCCTTTAAAATTTCGGTGAAATTCAATCGGATCGTAGCCGGTCTCAAACAAAAAATGAAGCAGGGCCGGCTCATAAGTGTTATTAATAACAATCAATTCATATTCGTCATCATGTTTTTGAATATAATTCATCGCTTTTTTGTAACCCAGATGCCACCAACGCCAAGATTCAATTGGATAATGAACATAATAACGGTGAAGATAAAATATGAATCCAATCAAAAGCCAAATTGACCAAAAGGCTAAAAATCCTTTCCTTAATAACTTTGACCTGATTGATTTAACTCCTTCAAGCAGACCCACTGAAAAAATCACCATCAATGGTGGAAGCAATAAAAAAAGCCGGCTGGTGTGGCAGGCTCCATCCCAAGTTAAAGATGCAGGAATCGGAGCAATCAGCAGCCACCCCAACCAAAAATATTTTTGCTCCTTTTTAGCTTTAGCGGCTAAATAATATACCCCTAAGATAAGCAAGGGCAATTGAGACCAAAGAATTTGGCCCATCTTTTGAACCGAATGGCGAAAAGTTACATCACCGCGCTCCAGCAAAAATAATGGTGAAAAAGCGCTCAAATAATTAAGTCCTATCAATCGCAGCCAACTCAAAGGCCGATTATGAAAAATTCTTTCCCAAAAAGAAAACCCCCCCATTTCCCTTTGAAAAATTATTTCTCCAAGATGCCCCTGGTGGCCAAAAACACTGAATAACTTTGCCCTATCAGCGGCGTGCCCCCAAATAATTTCCCTGCCAATTGGAATTAAAAGCAAGCCTAAAACTACAATCGAAACCAAAAGCCATTTTCTCTCGATCTTCAACATCCTCTTTCGATAAACAAAAACTAGCAAACCAAGCAAAAGCGGCATCAAAACGTTAGCCGTGCTGTAAGCATACGGTGTCAAGCCCCAAAAAATTGCCGCTAAAACCAACAGCCAATTTTTCCGATAAGCAACAAGGGTCAAATATATAGCGGCCAAAAACAGGAAAAGCAAAAAAGACAATTCAAAAGCCATTCGACTATATTGAATGTGCCAAGGCGAAGTAGCCAAAAACAAAGTGGCCAAGCCGGCAATCAATCGATCCTTAAATAATTCTTTTACCAACAAATAAAATATAACTATCGATAATATTCCAAAAACAGCCGAAGGCAATCTTAATCCCCATTCATTAAGTCCAAAGACGCCAACAAAAGGAGCAGTTATATACATTAAAAGGGGCGTTCTCCATTCTGCCAAGGAACGAATGTAAATCGGTAAAAGCTGTCCATAATAGTCTTTTCCTGTTTTCCAAAGAGAATAGGCATGATAACCGACGTCAGCTTCGTCCCCAAAAACTGCCGGAGGAATTTCATTCAACCTATAAAGTCTTAAAAAAGCGACTAGCGCTAAAAAGCCCAATGCCAGCCAAAACCTCTTGTTTAAACCTCGAAAAATAGTCTTCATTTCCCTTTTATTATAGTCTTTCCTTTCAATGAGTAAAGAAAAAAACGCATTGTCCAAATCAGCAGTAAAACATTAATCAGCGAAAGAAGCCGCGGAAAAGCACCTTGGCAAACTTCAAATAACTTTATCAAAAAACCAATCCTTGGTTTCCACCACCAATGATAAAGATTCATCAAATGAATTCCGGACAAAAGAAAATAAAGTTTTTTAAGCTTAGGGTAAAAAATAGTTGAGAGCAGTAAATACGGAAAAACAGGATAAAGATAGCGTTCATGCATATTGGTCAGGAAAACAAAAGAGGAAAAAGCGACAAAGAATGTTGAAAAAATAACTTTTGCCCCGGAAATCTTTTTATAAAGCGAAACAAAAATTGGAACCAGCCACAATACTAAAAATATCCACGACCAATATTTAACACTCAATCCGGCTAATTTGACCCAATCACTCTTAAACCCCATTCCAGACACCGCTCCCCAAAAATTAAACGCATTAGCAGTCAAATAATGAAGCTGATGCTTTAAAATTTTATCTTTATAAAGAGCGATTAGCCAAACCAAAGGGCTACTTTTATCGTAAACAAAAGGCAAAGAAACAAAATAAAGCAAAGCAAAGACTGATGCGAAAATAAATGCCCACTTTTTAAAACTCAACTTCTCTTTCCAAATAATCAATAATATAATAGGGAGAAATAGAATTAAAGAAAACTTAAACAATAAAGAAACAACAAATAGCAAGAGCGCCCCGACTGCTCTTTTCTCGAGTAAAAGCAAAATAGAGGCTAAGGCAAAGAAATTAATAATTGCGTCTGTTTGGCCCCACATCGCGGAATTGTAAAAAGTAATCGGGTTGAAGAGCCACAGCGCCAGAACAACACGAGCCTTTTTTGCATTTTTTTTCTTTTTCACAAAGCGATAAATAAGCCAACCAATGCCCAGATCGGCTAGACTGGCGGGAAGTTTTAACATAAGAGGATAAAGGCTTTTTTCCACCCAAAACATTAATTTGGAAGGAAAAATAGGAACATTAAGATTAACCCACCATAAAAGTTGATAAATGGCTTCATAAGTTTTCCGAACAGCGGCAAAAAGATAAATTGTTAAGGGAGGCTGGTTGGGCCAAAGATGTGACCAGACATTTGTTTCCGGGGCATAAAACTTTCTCGATCCATATTCAAAAAACCTAACTCCCCAATCAGCGTGATTAGCTAAATCACCGTGACTAGGAAAAAACAACAAGGCAAATCTTAATAAAAAAGCTAGATAAAAAATTGTTTTCACCATACTGTAAAGATAATTCCAACTACCTTATTATACACTCCGTGTTAGAATAAAATAATGAAAAAGATTCTTTTGTTATCCGCTTTTGCTTATTTGCTGTTAGCGCCATTCACCTATCATCCCGACACCAAACTAACCCTTTCTTATCCTTCTTTAAATAAACAGGTTCGAGACGTTTACCGGCCCCAGTCAAATTTTCCGCCTTTTCACTATCCTCCTCTACACTTCTTAGTGCTTAAGACCGAATTCATTCTCACCAAGCTTGTTACCAGCCAGAAATATGTCAACTGGCTAATCACAGATAACACTGAGGCGGTAAAACACAGCCAAATATACCGCTTTAATCTAATTAGCAAAAGCCCGCTTTTAATACTAGTCTTAATAAGCGGCTATCTCATTTTCCGGATAGTCAAAAAGGAAAGTAAAGACGAAAAAAGAGCCAAAATTGCCGCTTTAATCTGGCTCTTCAACCCGATTACTTTGTATTCCGCCGTAATGATGGGGCAAAACGACATTGTTGTCATTGCCGCTTTTTTGCTGGGTTTGCTTTTTTACCAAAGCAAACCAAAACTGGCTTTTTTAATTTTTGGATTAGCCGGCAGTATAAAGACTTACCCCCTAATTTGGGCCGTGTTGGCCGCTTTCAGTTATCCTAAATCCACTCTCGCCAAAAAAATTAAACTGGCCATTATTCCAATAGTTGTTTATCTTGTCACCCTTCTGCCATTTATTTCACAAAAATACTTCCGCCAAAACATGCTCTTTTCCGGTCTGGCAAACAGAATGTTTATTGCTAACTTCAACCTGGGCTTCCAAAAAGCGGTACTGATTAACCCCCTGCTCTTGACAATTCTATTATTTCTAACCTTTCATTTGAAAAACAAACAAAAAAATCTTTTCCGATTGCTTTTTTCTGCTAACCTTATTATCCTTGGATTCTCCCATTTTCACCCGCAATGGTTTTTATGGCTCATGCCCTTCTGGGCCATCATTTTTTCTCTAGAACTGGGGGAAAAACAAAAAACCGCTAAAAACTTATTAATGTTTTCCCTTATTTTCCTGTCTTTTGCAGGAATCACCATGCTTTTCAACGACAAATTCCTTCAATGGGGCATTGTTTCTCCTCTAAACCCCAATATCCTAAACCTGCCATTAATCAAAAACTATCTTGACCGGGCAGGAATAGACACGATTCTGATTAACAATTTGCTGCATTCAATCCTGGCTGGGCTGGCCATTTATTCTATAATTGATCTTTTGAAGAAAAACGATGACAAGAGCCCCAAGCTCAAAAAGATTCGCATTAAACTGCCAAGACTGCCCAAGAAAAAACGATTAATCGGAGTCCTTTTAACACCCACTGTTATTTTGACAATGTTTTTTGCCGCCAATCTAATTCCAACCATCCAGAAGTCGGAATCAGTCCTAAACCCAAAGATTCTTTACCTCCCCTTAGAAGAACTAAAAGAAAAAAGTTATCGCCTGCAGATTGAAAAAGACCATCTTTACCGACTGGAAATTTTATTGAAAAATCCCAATTTAATCAGCAAAGATCAGTTTACAATTAAAATACTAAAAGAGGGCGGTGAATTAATTATTCAAAGAACAATATCAGCATACAACATTGGTGATCCTGGCTATTTTAGAATTGACATACCAATCACTGCCAGTTCAAAAAAACAAAACCTTCTCCTAACTGTCAATGACTTAAAAATCAACGACGGGAAGCTTAAAATGGCCCAAATGCCCCAAAACAACACAAACATGCTTGTCATTGACCAGTATTTCAAACCCCCTTTCTCCTTGTCACACTCAATAACCCAAACATATAGCCGTTTCCAAGAGATGGTAAAAAATCAACCAGAAGTCCTGCTCATACTAATCGTTATAGTATTATTTTAATTTACCATAAGTTCTACCTCAGCCAACTAACACACAAAAAGTTGATTTTAACAATCTTTTCCAATATAATTATTTATATGGGAGAAAGGGTAGTACAAACTGGTGACGAAGTATTCGTTCGTAAAGGATGTGGCAGGAGAGCACCATTAATTAGGGGCAGAGTAACTGAAGTCTCTAAAGGATCAGTTCTGCAGATTGTCGACATAGACTGTGACGATGGAGAACACCGCATACGTACTCCAAGCAATCTTGTAAATCCAAGGCTAATCCAGAAAGCTGTCTTAAGAATAGGATATTATGTACATCGTGTACGTAGAGGACTTTACTAAACTACCGAAACAGTACATGTTATTCACTCTTCACTCAATATTTAAATTTCTCTAACCTCTGGTATTTCTGACCTAGCCAAATAATAAAGTTAATCAGGTAATGCCTAAACTTACCGTGATAAATTTTGCTGCTTTCTATTAACCACTGATTAGGTTTGCTCTTAAGTTTCTTTCCGCTGGCGCCATGCAGGTGGATTATTTCTGCCCCAGGTAAATAATAAACTTTATAACCCGCCCGCCAAGCTCGGCGGCAATAATCCAGATCTTCAAAATACATAAAATATTGCTCATCAAGCAAGCCAATTTTGTCAATCACTTCTTTTCGAATTAAAAAGGCGGCTCCAACCACAGCATCAACAGCAACAGGCTCCTTGGTTCCCGGCGCATATTTAGTAAAAGCGCCCTTCTGCCCCAGCCAAAATTCTTTTACTGCTCCAAAAATAGAAGGAGAATGATAGCAAGAGGGCTGAACGCTATCGTCAGGATTTAATAACTGAGATCCAATAACACCGGCGTCTGGTTTTTCTTCAGCAAATTCTACTAATTGTTTTAAGGCGCCAGCCTTTACAACTGTGTCGCTGTTGAGAAGCAAAACATATTTGCCTTTAGCAATCTTTATTCCTTGATTATTGGCTTCAGCAAAACCCAAATTACGGTCATTGAAAATTACTTTTAAGTCTTTGGTTGTGGTTTTGAGATATTCTTTGCTGCCATCGGTTGACCCATTATCAACTACTATTACTTCCACACTTTTCAATTCTTTTCTATTCTTTTCAATACTTTTTAAGCAATTATGAAGCAATTGTTTAGTATTATAACTAACAACAATAATAGAAAGCATCATTTAAATAATCCTAAAATTTCTTTATCTGCTCTAACTCTGTTTTTTTCTTCTGGTTTATTAAATCGGCGATACTGCTTACAGGCTGACCAGATTACTTTAATATAATTAGGGGCAGTCAAGGCTCTTAAAGCTAAACCAAAAGGGTGAGAAAGCCGCAGCCAAAAATCGTCTATATTTTTCCAAATAAATAAAAGCTGGTTTCGCTCTCGGATTAAATTTACATAATCTCGGGAAAATTTAGAAATTGTCGATTCATGACGGTGGTAGACAATTGAACCCGGCTCCCAAATAATTTTCCAGCCGCGCCTCCAAGCTCGATAACCCAAATCAAAGTCCTCCCAATAAAACGGTTCGTAAAGCTTGTCAAGGCCACCTAATTCCCGCCACATAGACTTTCTGAAAACGGCACTTCCTCCTGAGGCCCAAGCGCAAATGTGGGATTTCTTTCCCCTGCCGCCTGTGCCATGATGAATAAAGCCGCCCCGCCACCAAATTTTGGCCCAGCCAAATTGAGGTTCATTAAAAGAAACAGCAAAAACATCAGGATCGTTAAAATGATTTAGAGCCGGTTTTAAAAACCCTTTTTCAGGAATAACATCATTGTTCAGCAAAACTAGAAACTCTCCTTTTGCTGATTTTGCTGCTTGATTACACACCTTGCTAAAACCAAGATTACGGTCATTGAAAATTACTTTTAAGTTTTTAGTTATGGTTTTAAGATACTTCTTACTGCCATCGGTTGAACCATCATCAACCACAATCACCTCGCTGTTTTTCGGCAGAGCTTTCAAAACTTGAGGCAAGTTTTTTCGAAGCAGCTTCTCGCCGTTCCAATTAGGAATAATAACCGATACTTTCTTTCTTAACAGCATGTCCAAATTGTATTACTACCGAGTCCTTAAAACAAATTTCAGGGCCTTCTCGTTCAGAATCTCTTGGAATTGTTGAGAAAAATTATTTTTGGAAAATTTTTGAGCTGCCAGAGCAGCCTTCCTTTGATACTTGAGTAAAATACCTTCATTGGTAATTAGTCTCA
The DNA here is from genome assembly GCA_964428655.1 of uncultured Gammaproteobacteria bacterium. GTDB lineage: Bacteria > Patescibacteriota > Microgenomatia > UBA12405 > JAHJSD01 > CAYRYE01. Next base: position 383,409 of record CAYRYE010000001.1, on the reverse strand, counting down.
TTGTTTTTCTTTTCAACTCATTCTTTGTCTTCCACTTCTCCCCTGCTCCGCGTCGCACAATCTCAGGAAGACCACCGCCGCCAAACACTACCGGAACACAACCGGCGGCCATCGCCTCAACAGTCGTCATTCCAAAATGCTCCATCCGCCAAGGCTCTTTTACCCCATCTATTCCAAAACCGGCTGCATGCCAGAAAACTTTCGCCCGACCATAATATTTTTGAAGAGTTTTAAAAGAAGTATTAACTAAGAATTCTACCGGATAATTTTGGGACATCTCTTTAAGCTCTTTCAAAAATTTATTCTTTTTTGGCTCCTCTAAAGAACCACCAATCAAAATTAACTTCCAGTTTTTTAATCCTTCATCAATCATTTCCCTAAATACCTCAATAAGAACATTCTGTCTTTTGGCCTGCATTGTTTCCTCAAACCGGCTAACAGCTAAAATCAGATTTTCTTTTTTCTCAGGTTTAAACCTTGCCACGTCAACCGGCGGGTATAATACCATTGAATTAACCCCAAATTCTTTATCAATAAACTTTTTAGCAAATTTGGAATAGCAAACAACCTGATTAATAAAATTAAATTTAAAATTGTTTAAAAATCTCTTTTTATTAACTCCAATAAAGGGCGCCTGAATAAGAACCAAGTTTTTCTTCCCGAACAAAAAGGGCACACTGCCATCTGATACCCAAAAAACCAGATCATATCTTTTAAAAAAGCTGATTTTTGAAAGCAAATTTTTCGATAAAATATCAAAATCAATAATATTGATATTACCTATATTCAGACTAAACCTTTTGATTAACTTATGTTTTATTTTGCTATCAGGCCATGGTAAATCAACCTGCCAATCATTTTCTAATAAATGCTCTGCCGCTGTTAAACAATAGCGCTCTCCGCCACCAAGAGTGTCTAAATAGGGATCGTAAATTAAAGCTCTCATTACTTCTCCTTTTGCTGTAATTCCCATAATCTCGCATAGGTAATGAAACGGCTAAACATTTGGAAAATTACTTTTATTATTCCCACCGTTCCATCTCGAAATCCCTGTTTTTTAATTCCCCTTTGCCAAAACTCAGTCAGCATCATCCGTAAAAAACGCCACCAAACCATTGGTGGATGACCAACTTTATGTAATTCCTCAGCTTCCAATTTTGACCAACTAATTGTTTTTGCCAGCATTGAGGCCAAATTCTTGTGAGTATAATGTCTGATTGGGTTCTTTAAATGTCCCAGTTTTCCTTTGAAAACGGGCTCTTCATGCAATTGACCAACCCATTTCTCAAGGGCAGACTTATAAAACAACCGCTTGACATAATCAGGCCAAGAGCCGCCGTATTTTACTCGCTGACCCAAACAATAGTTTTCACGGGGGACGGCGTAGGCAACAAATTGATGTTCTGTGTTTGGTGATTGGCGTTTGGTAATTAACAAAATTTCTTTTTTCAACTCCGGAGTAATTACTTCATCAGCATCAAGATAAAAAATCCAATCACCGGCTGCTTTTTCCAAACCAAGATTGCGCCATTTATCATAGTGACTAGCATACTCGTCCTGAGTCTCAAATATTTTTCTAGTGTACTTTTTGGCAATACTTCCGGTTCCATCAGTTGAATTAGCCAAAATGACAACTATTTCTTTGGCCCACTTGGCTGATTCCAAAGCTCGCTCAATATCTTTTTCCGCGTTACCGGCAATAATAATGACAGAAATGTTATTCTTTTTCATTGCCAACTACCTTTAACAAACTTTCTCAGATAAAAATCCCTCACGCCAAGCTTTTGCCATCTTCTACTCCTCATTAAAATTCTAAAACTTTCGCGAATCAAGGCCAACTTTGTTCGTAAAGGCGCCCAGCGCATACCGAATAGCAATCGATTACGGGTAATGAAATAGTCTTGAAGTTCTCCCCCGCAACCAGATGAGCCTGCATTCAAATGCCAAATTTTGCTTTCCGGAACAAAATAAGTTTCCCAACCCTTCTTTTTAGCCTGCAAACAAAAATCAACATCTTCAAAATAAAGAAAATATCTCTCATCTAACAAACCAACTTCTTCCCACACTTTTCGTTTAGCCAATAGGCAGCAGCCGCTGACAAAATCTGTCTCTCGGGCATCACCGTATTGGCCGCTATCTACCTCGTTTACTCCTTGATGAGGAGTATAAACATTACCCCAATCAATCATTCCTCCGGCACACCAAATCACTTTACCCCTATCTTTCTTGGAATAACGATCTTGATGAAACTCGCAGCCTGGAGCAAAATAAATCTTGGGCCCAACTATGCCAACTTTTTGGTTCTCTTCCAAAAAACCAACTAATGGTTTCCAAAAAGCGTTTTTAACAATAACATCATTATTTAAAAGCATTACGTAATCTGCGCCGTCTTTCAATGCTTGTCTAATGCCAACATTGTTGCCACCGGTAAAACCAAGATTGCTTTGATTTTCAATCAAAGATAAATTAACGCGGACCTCAGAATCGATTTTCGCGGATTTCTCAGCGAAGCGCTTCAAATACTCTTTACTGCCATCAGTTGAACCATTGTCAACAACAATAATCTTGGGACCAGAAGAAGAAATACTTTTAACCAAGGATTCAAGAGTCTGCTTTAATATCTCCTTGCCATTATAGTTAAGAATGACAATTGAAAGCTTTTCCATCAAAGTTTCGTCAACCAAGTCCGGATTTTTAAAAATGGCTTTAAAATCGGAGCCAGCGCTGAAGAACTAGTGCTGGCTATAAAGTCATCCCGCCAATACCCCAACTGATAAGCGGCCTCAGAAATTATTTCCTTAACTTTTCGGGGCTCAAGCGGCTTTTGGGCATACTTCTGTATCTCCCAAACTTTAAGATAAATAAGAAGGGCAGCCCAGGCTTGAAGTAAGGAAAGAGCCAAGCCATGAACTCCATCCTTATAAGCTTCGCCAATGAAAAAACGGTTCAAAAACTCTTCAAGGGGCTTTATTAATAAATCTTTATTGCTAAGTTTATAATTTTTTTCTTTAACCAGCTCTTTAGCGCGAGCCTCGGCATATCTTTTAGTTCTTTCCAAGAATTGATCTAGACTTTCGTAATTATAATGAACAATGGCAAATCTTTCACTATCTAAAAGGGTGTGAATTTTTTTACCGCTCAAGTTGGGTTGTTGATGAATCTCTTTTGGCCACCTGATTCTCCCTTTTCTGAAAAATCGAGGCAAATAATCAGGCCACCAGCGAGAGTTCTGCATCCACTTGCCCAAGATAATATTTTTCCGAGGAATCAGAACACAATCAAGGTCTTTCTTGTCTTCATCAATAATAATATTTCGAAGTCTCCTGGCTAAAGTACGAGATATTTTCTCATCGGGATCAAGAACCAATATCCATTTGCCCTTAGCCTTGCTGATGGCAAAATTCCTTGCCGGCTCAACGTAAGTAAGATATTTATGGGGATAAACTTCTGCGCCAAAACTTTTAGCCACTTGCCTGCCCTTGTCCTTACTGCACATGTCAATAACTACAATTTCATCTGCTAACCGGCGAACTGACTCCAAACAGCGAGCTAAATTCTCCTCCTCACCATCAATCGTATTAACAACAACGGAAATCAAAGGCTTTTTCATTTCAATACTCTGTATATTTTAACTGGTCCATTGTCAAAAATCATCTTTAAACCCAAATCTCCCTCTTGGATTTGAAAATCCTGATTATTAGCTAAGTAAACATAGTCAATACCATTATTTAATAAAAGACCACGGGCCAAAATTTTATCAGTGGTGGAAAAAAACTTTTCAACTTCAACTCTTCTTTCTTTCCAAGGATAACCGGTTATTTCCAAATTCATTTCATCCTCAAGAAAAGTCTGTTGTCCAGAAAAACCAGCCACATAGGCGGTTGTTTCATAAAAATACAATGGCAGCGGCGGAGTTATTCCATCTTTGCCAAAAGGATCATAAGGAAAAGTCAAAACTACTCCATCTTTCTGATCATTTAAAAATTCAAGGGCTTTTAACTCGTTTTTAGGAATATAGGCAGTCGGGTTAGGAGAAAGATAGGTTTTGAACACTTCATGATTTGAAAGTAAAAGCGGCAGGATTATAAAAAACAAACCAATCAGATTTGATAATTTCTTTTTAGTTAAAGAGTCAAGAAATTTAGCTAAGAACCAGTTTGAAAAAAATAAAGAATAATAAAAAAATTGAATAGTGTTCCAGGCAGTTCCTTTTTGAGTAAAAAACAAAGGGATTAAAACTCCGCTGACAATAAAACCTAGAAAAAGCCAATCCCAAGAATTCTTTCTAATCCTAAGCAGCCCCAACAATCTGGTGCCAAAATTACCCGCTATAAATAAAAATATTCCCCCTGCGGCTAAAATCCAGAATTTGGGATTAGTTAACCAACTACTGCTCAGAATCCACCAAACTTTTCCAAGTTTGGGAATAAATAATCTGTCCTGGGCTTCAAACATAGTCCGCACAAACCAAAGAGGCTCAAAAACAAAAGGAGAGCCGCCGCCTCTTTGGCAAAAAAACCAAACTACTCCCATGGCGACCGAAGAAAGAACGCCAATCATTACCTTTTCCTTATCCCATCTCCGATGGACAAAAAAATCAAGAAGAATAGAAAATAATAAGGCAAGGAGAAATAATATGCCTAAATAAGCCTTGATGTTCAACAATAAACCAAACAACAAGCCTAAAAAAAGTGTTCTTGCCAAACCAAGACTGCCTTGCCGTTTTTTCCAAAGACAGAGGCCCAAAAGCAAAAGAATCACAGACATGGCATAAGGAGGATTGAGAAGAAAAGAAGCGGATTGCATTGACCAGAACAATGACTCGCCCCCCAGATTCCCATTCCTAATTAGAGTAATTACCCAACCCAAAGAACTGGCAAAATAGTTTAAAAAGGCAAACCAGAAACCAACCCAAAATCTACCAGTGATTAAAATTCCCAATTTAAAACTCAACCAACCCAAAAGCAAACTAAAAATCAATGGTAAAACCCTAAAATGAACATTGGCAACCGAGAGTGACAGAATTTTTGCCAACCAGCCGGCGGTAAAATTATACCCCCAATGATAATTTTTCAAAACCTCGCCAGCAAAAACTGGGTTGGCGGGAGGAATTTTCTTAGCGGCTTGATTTATTAAAGCTAAATGCCAAACTCCATCATGCCCGTTTGGACCCCAAAAACAAATCCCTAACTGACACTGATTGCCACTTTTAAAAACGGTCAGCAACTGAAAAGAAGAACCAATAACAATCAAAAGGATTAAAAGTATCTTTTTCACGACTTTTTCACTAGTGATAAGGCCCCTTTTATAAACCAAATCAACTCATCTTTAACTGCTAACAATAGCGCTATCAAATAGATTAAGCCGCCAGTTAGGACAAAGATAATTAAACCCAGCAAGGTAGCCGGAAGAAACTGGTTAATAAGCAATAGGACCACTGCCATTATCGCTGTCAGAACAAGTGGGGTGAAAATAATTCTCTTCAAGGAAACACTAAATTCTTTTTTTGCCAACCGCCAGGCAATAAAAGAACTCGCCGAAACTAAAAAGAGGCCAAAGGCGGCTCCATTAGCTCCGTTTATCTTGGCTAAAAAAGGAACAAACAACCAGGTCAAAATTGTCCAAAAAACCATCAGTTTTAAACTAATTTTAATTTTACCAACGGCGTTGAAAGCATTAACCAATGGCGTTGTTGCCGCCCCAAAGCCAAAATTAGCCAAATACCAAGCAAAAGAAACCAAGGCTATTGACCACTTTTGATACTGGGGAAAGACGGCAATTACTCTGGGCATTGCTAATCCCATTCCGACTAAGAAGGGAAAAATGAATAAATTAACAAAAAAGCCGCTTCTTTCCAAAGCATTCTTCAACCGCTGTTTGTCTCCCTGAAGCCTTGAATAGGCTGGAAAAGCAACTCTAATCACGGGGTCCATTAAAAATTTTAAGGGCAGTTGGGCCCAGCGCTGAGCCCAACCCAAAATGCCAATTCCGTCACTGCCAACAATGCCCCAAAGAAAAATGTTGACCAGCCTATCTTTGAAAACTGCCAGCAGTGAATTAATCTGAAAAGGAACGCCAAACTTCACTAAGGATCTAAGAGTTTTAAAATTAAAACTGATGCCAATCGGCCAAGGTGAAAATAAATAGATTAAAACTACACCCACTAAAGACCGAGCCAGAATAGCTCCGATCCAGCTGGTTATTCCAAAACCACGCCAGGCCAATAAAACGGCCAAACTGGTAAAAACTGTCTGTTCTACCAAGTCAACTATGGCCAACTTTCCAAACTTAAGTCGACGCTCAAGGTTGACTGAAGGAATCGTCTTTAAAGAAGCGGCAAAAAAACCAAATAAAAATGAATAGAACAATAACCTTCCTTCGTCAGTAAAATTAAACCGGCGCTGTAAGAAAGGAGCAAGAACAACAGCAATAATTATCAACCCCAAAACCAAAATCTGTTGAATCGTAAAAGTGGCCCTGATCTCCTCCTTCTTAGGCTTGGCTTTTTTTTGAATCAAAGCGGCTGCTAAACCAACATCAGAAAAATAGCCCAGCAAGCCAACTACCTCGGAAACAGCCCAGAATACTCCCAATTCCCAACGCTTCAGAAATACTGAAAGAAAGAAAAAACCTAAAAAAGAGATCGGCTGCATTAACAAGCTGCGCATCATTAAGGCGCCAATGCCAGCAAAAGCCTTCCTCTTTATATCAGGGTTATTTTTCGCCATTTATTTCTGAGGATAACAAGTAACAAAACTCCCCAAGATAAGAGAGAAATCAGGTTTGACCAGGACCTGATTGGAGTATTGGTAAAACGGAAATAGACTTTGTGTTTTCCTTCGTCAACTTTGACTAGCATTCTACCCAACTCTTTTTCATGGGTTAACTCTACCTCATCATAATCAATCCAAACCTTCCAGCCTGGGAAACGGAAAACACTAACTTGAAGAAGGCCCGATTCTTTAACATTTCCCTTCCACTCCAGCCAATTAGTTCCTTTTTCAACCTCCCCATTCTCAACCTCACCTTCCAAAAACAACCAATCTCCTTCGGGAGCAGACGTAGGCGCTTTGCTGGCTGTTTTAGGAAGGTAATCATAAATACCCGCCGTTTGCTGCAGCTCCCACGCTTTGTCGGAAAACTTTTCTTCATCAGTCACCGGCCCCATCCATCCGGGTTTGAAAAAATTCCAGTTCCAGCCAATAACTAAAACTAAAAGAGCGAAGACCAGCCATCGCTTCTTCAAAAACAAACAAACTGCTCCTGCCAACAGAGAAAAAAAGAAAACTGTCCCTGCTAAAAGCCGCCAAGAAAACTGAGCTAACTGAAGAGGCTTAATAATTTTCCAAATAAATACAGATCTCTGATGAGCTAAAAAAGTGTAAGCTAAGGCGGTAAAAAAGAAACCAAAAAGCAACACTGATTTATAATTTACGATCTTTGATCTAAGAACCTTATAAAAAACTACTAAAATGATTATCAAGCCTAATACCCAGTGAATATGGCCAACCGGAAAGGGCATGCCATCATCAAGCCCCCAAACTGATGGCCCCCAGCCCCAAAAGCGGGAAATAAAAAGCTGTCTCAAAGAAACAAAGTGGGCCCGCCAATCAAAGTAACCAGAGAACATTGTTTCAACCTGAGCGTATTTTTTTTCGAAAAACATCGGTAAAGTAAAAAAAGCCGCTAATCCTAAAGCCCAGAATCCGGATAGAACAAACCTGCCTAATAATTTCCAATCCTGCCAAGGCAGTTTTTTCTCCTTAACCATCCAGTACAAAATCCAAGCCAATACTGCCGGGGTGAATATCATTGCCATCACATTATGAGTTAAAAAAAGCATGGCATAGGAAAAACTCAACCAAGATAAGTATTTAAGATCAACTTTTTCAATCATTTTCTTAGCCGCCCAAAAAATCAAAGGAAACCAAATAAAAGCCCAAGCCTCATTCATCGCCCCGCGAACATAAACATCAACAGAGTGGTAAGGCGCCCAGATATAGAAAACACTGCTTAATAATCCTCCCGAAATCCCCCATAAATCCGAGGCAAGTATAAACATTGCTACGCCTGAAAGAAAAAATTGAAGCGCAAAAACTAATTTAACAGTGGCGACAAAACTAAATCCCAGCCAGCGAAATATTTGACCAATATAATAAGGAAGGGGGGGATAAAAATTAAAAAGCGGATAACCGTAGCCAAAACCCATATCAGGCACCCAGCGGCAAGGTATCTGCCTATCCTGCCAACATTTTTCCATCTGAAGCTGTCTCATCATTTGGAGATCATCATGCATTAAAAAATAGCCAGGCTTAAATAGCCAGCGGGAAGCTAGAAGAGCAGAAAATAAAACTAAAATCAGAGCAATCTTTTTCATAGAACTTCAAAAAATAACAACTTATCTCCTCCTGGTTTTTCATATCCTTTAATTAAACTCAGTTCATTTTTGTCAATCATTTGAAACCTGCTTTGATTAACAACCAAATAAACCTTATTCTCTGCTTTTCTGGATCCAACCAAGGGATCAGCCACTTTATTGACTGGATGCCCAATGCCGAGGACGGTAATATCTTTTTCTCCCTCAAGATAAATCTGTAAACCATCAGGCAGAGTGCCAAAATGGCCTTCTGTTCCCACAACAATCCCCTGCTCTCTTGGCGCTTTTTTCAAATAATCGGCTATCTCCCTTATCCCTTGTCCGGCAGTCCAATCTTCCAAATAACCAGCCCGTTCATCTTTAGGCAATGGGGCTTTAACCGGATCACGCCAAAGCCGCCAATTAAAAGATAATGCCGGGATTAAAAGAAAAAGAAGAAGATAGGCCAGTTTACCCACCTTTTCCCTAGCAAAATCCCAAATTCTGGCAGTGAAAACAGCAATAAAAAACAGAAAAACGGGAAGGCTGAATAAAATATACCGAGCAGTAAAAACCCTGGCAAAAACGCTCTGTCCCAATAAAGGCAAAAGCCACCAGCTAATTAATAAAAGAAAAATAAGATCTTTTTTAACTGATAAAATTCCTATCAACCCCAAGATTATAAAAGGGGGAGTTAAATAATGCCAATAGTAACGGAGAACATCTTTAATATGAGGCTTTAAAGGATCTAGGGGATGTTTAATTATTTCCGCAATTGGCCAGACATAGTCTTTGTTTCTAATGGCAATCATGTGAAAACTTGGCCCCAGACGAAGAATATTATAAATCCCGAAGGCAAAAAACAAACTGATCCCCAATAAACTAAGGCTCTTTAATCCCCAAAGGAAAAAACTATCTTTTTTCTCTTTTCCTTTAATCATAAATATAAAAGAGACTGGCAAGCTCATGGCCAAAAATAAAAGACCAGGACTTTTAGTCAGCATTGCTCCACCCAATATCATTCCCAAAATCATCGCCAAATCAAGCCTTCTGTACCGGCCCAGCAATATTGCCAAAATCAAAGACCAAATCCCAAAAGCGGAAAGGAGACTATCAACTAAAGCCATTCTGTCAAAAAATAAAGTAAACGGCGCTAAAACATACAATAATCCGCTCATCAAACCAATTGCGATGAATCGATTCATGATAATCGGTAAAACAACCATGCCTATCAAAGTGGCTAAACCGGCAAAAACAGAAACCATCCGTCCGGCAAGAAGCGGATCATGAAATATCTCCAGAGCCGGTATCACCAGCCACATGAAAAGCGGCTGTTTACCATCCTGAAGAGGCAAAAATCTCAAACTAGGCTCATTTTTCATAATTTGGGCCCAGCGAACATAGATCGCCTCATCGCAAAAAACCGGCAAAGCAGTCAAATGATAAAGACGAGTAAAAAAGTAGAGAAAGATAATGAGAAGGAAAATAAAAAGATGGTAAACGGCAAACTGGAAATTACCAATTGTAATTTTTTTATTCATCATATTTCCCCTGCCAATCATTTAGTTTGACTTTCAAAATTTGCCCAAACATTTCTTTTGATTCTTTAAAATACCTGGCAATATAACTTTTTCCCTTCCCTAAACTTACATCCCTATCCTCCCAATCAACAATCGCTTCTTTTATCTTAATGCCCAACTTATCAATAATAAACAAGAGTTCGACATCGTACGAAGTAACTGTCCAGCCGGAACCATGTTTTTTCAAAACTTCCAATTTAGGAAAAATCTCCTTTGCCACCTTAGTTTTAAACAATTTAAATCCGCACTGGGTATCGTTTATTTGTGGCAAAAGAAGTGATTTCCTGAAATTTCTAAAAACCGCTGCTCCAATTTTGCGAAAAAAAGGGAAATTCTTTCGCTCTATTCCCCTTGAGCCAATCACCACTTCATGCCCCTTTTTCAACCAAGAAAGAAGCTTACCAAGCTGATCAATCGGAGTTGATTGATCCATATCGGCAAACAAAATATACTTTCCTTTAACTGCTTTTATTCCCTGCCAAAGCGCCCAAGGCTTGCCTTTGTGTTTATTTTCTAAGACCCTGAAGCCCTTGTGTTTTCGCGCAAAACTTCTGACAAGCTTTAAACTCCCGTCAGTAGAACCATCATCAGAAACAATTACCTCCCAAGAATAATCCTGTTTCTTAAGATATTTCCAAACCTCACTCAAAACACCTCTTTTTAAGTTCTCTTTTTCGTTATAGCAGGGAATAGTAATCGAAAGATAAATATTTTTAACCTTCTTCATCCCTTTTTTGTTAATCGATAAATCTTAGTGTCGAATACCACCCACTCATTCTCAACTTCCCAATTGCCGCCTGATTGAATTTCCCAAACATCAGCGCCAACAGGATCAGGATATTTACTTGGATCTTCCTGAACCACATAAAGGGAACGGGCATCAGGATAGGAAGTATCGACCATTACTGGTCGGGGGCAATCCTTTGTTAAAAAATAACGATATGGCATGGCCCTAAAGTCATTATAAGCGGCCAGATTAACTATATTATATTTTTCAGCTTGTTTCGTCTGTTGACAAATGAAATCAGAGACTTCTCTAGCTCGTTTTAACTGAGAATTAGCCGGCTGCCAACCGTGCCAATTTGATAAACTCAGCCAAGCAAGGTAAGCAATAATTGGCAGACTAAAAGGAAGAGTTTTTTTTAAAAATAAAGCGGCTAACAAAACTGCTACCGGCCACAAAAAACCAAAATAATGGGCAAAAACATGCTGTTTGTAATTAGATATCCCCAAAATTCCAACCAAAAGCCAAGCCAATATAAACCACAGATTTTTATTTTTTCTTAATTTCCAAATTCCAAGACCCAGAAAAAGCAATAACCAATAGATGCCTGCCAAATAATCTTTTCCTGCCAACAAATTAGCAAAAAGCTGACTAACAATTATTGGCAACTTAAGAAACCCTTTATAGAATTTAAGATTAACAGTAGTTTGTCTAATCATAAAAAATTGTTTGAAAGCCTTAAAATTGAGAAAGTCGTGCTTTAGGTCAAACAAAATCAGAGGGGACATTAGGAAAAACAAAATCAGTATGAAGTATGAAGTATGAAGTATGAAGTGTTTCTGGGTTTTTTTGTGCCAATTTTTTTTCAGAGCTAAGAACCAAAAAAAAGCAACCAGTGGTAGAAGCAGCAGCCCCAAGTAGTGAGAATTCAAAACCATCCCCAAAGAAAACCCCAGCCAAGGAAGTTTTTTGAATTCATTTTTCTGCCAAATTCGCCAAGTAAGCCAAATTGATAAAAGGGCAAAAAAAGGCATTACATTGGGATTCCAAGAAAAAATTGAATAATAAACTATTACTGGAGAAATGGCTGTTAACAAAGCGGCCAAAACACCGGTTTCCTTATTGAACCATTCTTTTCCCACCTTATAGGCCAGCCAAACAGTAGCCACTCCAATTAGGGCCACCATTATTGACGGGCCAACAGGGTTAAAATTGGCTAAAAGTAGAGCTGGGGCCATTAAGTAGTAATACCAGGGTCCCAAATACATGCCGCCAATCGAAGTTTGGGGCCCAATAAACATCAAGTCGCCTTTTTTTAAAAAACGCTGAACGATAAGAACGTCCCTTCCCTGATCACCCAAAAACTCCATCTGGCCAGAAATTCGATAGAGCCTTAAAAAGGCAGCCAAAAGTAAAATCAACACCAAGAAAAAATCTCTAAAGAATATTCTTTTGAGATTCAGGATTTGAGATTTAAGATTTCTCAGTGGAGTACTTTCCATAACTTAAAACTCTCTTTTGCCGCCTTCCAAATAACCTTAGGATCGCCACCTGTTGATTTACCCCCTATCCTAGGATAGTGCTTAACACCAATTTCCATAATTTTAAAACCTGCCTTTTTAGCTTGAATTAAAAATTCAGTCTCAGTAATAGCGCTTTCTGTTTGCAGTTTTGGTATTTCATCAATAACTTCTTTTTTAATTAATTTAAAGCCGCAATCAGCATCCTTATACCAAATACGGTAAAAAACAAAATTCCAAATTTTCAATAAAAAAGCAATAAAAAGCCGCACTATTGAATCTTGTCGTTTAAAGCGATAGCCAATCACCAAATCAGCCTTTTCACGCTGGGCAGTATCAATAAAGTGGTAAATTCCTTTAAAATTAAACTGGCCGTCAGCATCAGTAAAAGCAATCCATTTATATTGACAGCCATAAAGACCAGCTTTTAAAGCAGCTCCGTAACCTCTATTTGGCTTATGGCTAACCATTCTAATTTCTGGGTGTTTTTTGATTAAATCCTCAATAATTTCGCCGGTTTTATCAGTACTACCATCATTGATCACCAAAATTTCCCATTTAGGAGTAATTTCCCTGAGAACAAAAATCGCCTCCAAAATTGTTTGCTTAATGTTTCTTTCCTCATTATAAGCAGGAAAGAAAACCGAAAGTTCAGAAACTAAATGTTTTTTCACTAACTACTAGCCACTAACCACTAACTACTAGTTATGTTATCATACATAAGGCGTGAAAAAAATCCTTTTTCTTTGGTTAATTACCATTAGTTCTACTGTTTTAGTCTGGCTTCCTTTTAATCAGGCAAAGCGGATGGATAAAATTTTCTCTAATTACGACGGCCCTAATTATATTATCATCGCTAAATGCTGGTATAACAAAGATTGCATCGGGAAAAACTTCTCTCTTCCCCTGCCTCTTGAATACTATCCCGCTCATTTTCCCGGCTATTCTTTTCTGATTTCTATCTTCGACAAATTTTTACCCGGCTGGTGGGCAATGCTGTTAGTTAATTTAATTGGCGCTGGGATCACGGTCACTGCTTTTTATCTGCTTCTCAATCAATTGAAAATTAAAAATTCTTTTTGGTTATCAACTATTTCACTCTTCTTGCCAGCCAGAAATTTTATCTTGAGAAGCGTGGGGTCTCCAGAAGCTTTATTCACAAGCACAATACTTTTATCAATCCTCTTTTTTAGAAAAAATAAATTCTTATGGTCAGGAATATTCTTGGCAATCGCCCAAACAATAAAAACCCCGGCCATTTTATTATCTGTTGCCTTTGGTTTGCATATATTAATACATGATAAGTTTCAAATTAAAAAATGGTTCAAAAAATGGCCATTATTTCTAGGCCCTTTAGCTGTTTTGCCGATCTTCTGGTTGTTTAGACAACAAGCCGGCAACTTCTGGGCCTATTTTCATTCAGGCGATAATTTCCATCTGACCTTTACTCCATTCCAAACTTTTATCAGTTCTCGTTCTTGGCTGGGAGACTTTTGGCTGGAAGACATTATCTATATTTATCTGCTTGGAGGTTTGGCCGTTGTTTATCTAATTAAAAAATACAAAACCGATATTATCGCGCTTTTCCCAACTGTCTTTTACTTGGCCACAATTTTCATAGCCCATCGGGATATTTCACGTTATTCAGCTCCTCTTTATCCTTTTTGGATTATTGCCTTTTCCAGCTTTCTAAGAAAGAAAGAGTTTAAAATAATATTTCTGCTTATTCTGCCGGCTATTTATCTCTATGCCATTAATTTTATCACCTACAACACCGCTCCCATCGCCGATTGGACGCCGTACCGTTAAAAAACCTATTGGCACCTCTTTTTAACTTTAACCGCTCACTGACCCATCATATCCTCAAGGTCCATGAAATTAACGCCGGCAGGCGGATTAAACTTAGCCTCGGTAAATACTGCCGGAGCGCAGCGATAATCAATATCAGCCGGCATTCCTTGACTCTGATCCTGGCCCTGAACACTTTCACCCTCTAACATTTTTTCCATTTCAACTGGATCAAAACACATCTTCATTCCCTGGCTGTTGCCCTCTTGCCAATTCCACATACAATTATCTTTATAAATCACTTTTACGTTCCTGCCCTCCATTGTAATTTCTCCATAAGAATCCTTGCCCTTAACCCAAGAAGCGCCAAAATAATTATTATCTCTTTTCCAAGTACATTTCATTGGCACTCCCAAAGCCATAACTGCCTTAAGGCTGCCGCTGAATTCCTTTGTCGCCGAACCGCCAGAAGAACTTTCTGGCAAAGTTCCTGATAAAGAAAGAGCTTCTTCCTCTTCTTTCCCAGAAAAAGCCCTAAAACCAAATATTGAAACAACAATTATCACTCCAACAATAATAAAAGGTAAAAACTTTTTCACTTCTTATCACCCCCTTTCGCTTATTTTTATAATACATAATAGCATAACAACATAACAGGCACACCCTATTAACTCTGCCGGAACAAAATCGCTATAAAGATAAAGAAATTACCGAGGTATCAAGGGAAAAACATCTCCAAGATGAGAGTCAAGCTGTGGTTTAGCCAGGAGAGATTTTACCACAAAACTGGAAGCTAAGGAATAAAATGCTATCATGCGGGGTTTTAAAATTGCTGAAATAGTTCGAGTAGGGACAATCGGCTCCCTCTATTGGACACGTTTCGCAACCAGAAGATTAAGTTTGATATTACCCTTAAACAATTAAAAATTCAGAAGAAGTTACTAGGGATTAATTATAACACTCTTCCATTGTATCGAAGATCTTTGTAAATATTTAGAATGACTGCGAACCAACCACTGGGCAACAACGGAGAATACCAAGACACAATCTCACCCCAAGCTGGCCTGTTTATGATATGGGATTCTTGGTAGAAATTCAAAAAGGAGTGAAATGCCCTTCTTTGGTGGCTTAAACTTGTTACCAATATGATTTTTCTGTTTTTTGTCTGGGAAAACATTTCAACAAGATATTTTGCATCCTCATTTGTATTGGTAGACATATCCTGGACTAAAACTTTTTTAACCCCTGTTTTTTCAAGCTCAAATTTCATGAATTTAGACATTTTTTTGCCACAAACAATTATTTGATTTCCTTTTCTATATAACTTAATCCCTTCTTTAATTCTGAATTTTGCTATGTACTTGTTCTTCCCTGACAGAATAACTATGAAGGCGTTTTTGTTTTGGTCAGTGATTTCGTCGGATTTTGTGTACCAAAAAGAAAGAAAGACAAACAGAAAATATATAATTAAAAGAATCATTTAATGTAATTTTTGACTTCTATCTCTTCATAATACCTACTGTAGACTTTTTCTTTCAAGATTCCCAAGAAGTTTTCGTCTTTTGTGACTAAGTAAGAAACAATGTCGACACCCGCCAGTGCACCAAAAATTACACCACCTCCAAATCGTACATTGACCTCGTTAATTGTAAAATTTCCATTGTTGTCGAAAACTTCCAGGTTGAATGGGGATTGAATAAATAACTTCTTTTGAACTTGTTTAGAAAATTCAATTAGCTTTTTATACCGTTTTATTGACACGGTAATGCAATTTCCTTCTTTTTGTTTCAAGTCTCTTCTGGGGATGGCTCTCTTGAAACTGCCATCCTCCACTAGTACATCAATGTTCCAATGATCTCCCTTCAATAAATCTTGGACGATGTATTTATTGTGGTGAGTAATGTAATTTTTCAGCTTTTGGTATTGTGCGTCGTTTTCAATCGGATAATTATTTCTACTACCAACACCTACCCTAGGTTTTATGTATACGGAGCCATCAATTTTAGAAACATCACTCATTAATTTTGTGTCGGGGGTGGGTAAACCTTTCTTTTTACATAATGAGTGAAACTTCAATTTATCTTTACATGCAAGAGCAGACTTAAAATCTGTCACAAAAGCTTTGTTATTAAGACTAGACAGGCTCTTGTAGCCGTGTTCAAAAGTTGGTAAGACAATATCAATTAAATACTCATTGAGTATTGACTGGATCGTGCTTGCAAATTCGGGTGATCCGGCAGGGGGAACAATGATACCAACGTCAGCCATGGAAAATGAAGGGGAATAAGTATCAATATCCGCAGCAACAACAAATGTAATATCGTTTTTCTTCAATAACTTAATCGCTGAAATACCACAGGGTCCTCCTGATTCAAGCACTAGAACTCTTTTTTTCTTTTTTTTCATAAACTCTCTCGTTATATATATGTTCAACGCCATAAAAGCGTTGGGCGTACAAAGATACAGCCCTATTTCTGGTTTTCATATAAATATATGATACTCCCTCACTTATCAAAGAACCATTTAAACAACACAGCATAGCATCCAATAATTTTGTATTTCGATACCTGTTATCAACAATTCCGGAATATATAGTGGCAGTATCGCCGATGACAATCGAACCTACCATGGCGATAGGTTCCGTTTCACGAAAAGCTACTTTATGAGGACCATGCTTAACATTATGAGAGAATCTTGACCTTGTGTCTGAAAGCGCTTCATCAGGTTTCATAAAGAAACTAGAAAAAACACTAAACCCCTCTTTGAAGTTAGTATCACTCTTAACATCCTCAAACCTAAAAGAAACATCGGGGGCTTGTAGCTTAGAATCCAATCTGGTAACCAAAATAATTGAAGACAAGGTATGGTCCCAGCCAGTATTTTCTAGGTACAATTCAACTTTTTTTGGTTTCTTAATGAATGACGAAACGATAACCTCACGAGGTAAAGGTTCGACATTTGCCAGGGGAACATTGTCGATCGATACTCCTATCGTTCTGTTGAAAAAGACAATTCTGTTATCATGGTATGTTGAAATTAGACCACTTTCTTTGTTTTCAACACAACAGCCCATTAGTTCTAAGCCAGAAAGTTCATGCGAAGTAATTCTTTGAGACCATTCAAGGATACCCTCATTAGGCACAACTTCCTTCAATTTAATTTCGGCTTTATCGTAATAGTTTTCTCTTGTCATTTGAAAATACTTGAATAAAGGTAAAATTCTTCAGCATATTTAAAACCATATTTTCTTCCAGCTACTACGGCTAAACTTCTTATAAATTCTGTCTCAAAATACCAAACCTTATCTTGGGATTCGAAGCACTTCAATATCTTTATCTTTTTATCAAAGTAGTTACTCACATCAACAATAACATTAACTCGCTTATCTCTTTTATAATTCACAGATGCATATAATAGGATTGACGAGAGTGATAGTCGTAATGCAGCTATTGAGGCAGAGAACACTGCTAAATGATCTTGATGGTGATCCATGTCGGAGTGGGTGAACACGACATCGGGTTTGTGGATCAATACCACCTTTTCTATTTGTTTGATTAATTCTTTTTTCTGATTTCCGATTGAGCCATCAGGGAAATTCAAAAACACACAACTATCTACCCCAAGCATTTTTGCAGATAGTTTTTGTTCCTTTTCTCTCATAGCACCATTGCTTTTTAACTCACCCCGAGAACAAATAATCAAGTGTATTTTTGCGTCATGTTCATCTTTGAGTTTTAGTAGTGTTGCACCACAGACAAGTTCAATATCATCAGGATGTGCTCCAATACACAAAACAGACTTAATTTTCTTCAACATGAATGTAATTATAATACAATTAAACCTAAAGTGAAAACTATAAGACCTTTTATTTACCTAAAAGAGGCATTGTGTTCTCAGGAAATAGAGTTGTGTTTCGTTCTGATAGGCTTTTTAATAGCGAGTGGTATATTGGAGTTATGATACCAAATCAGGATCTAAGGGTATAAGCGGTCGCTCTTCGTCATCACCTTTCCAATCAACTGAACCAAATGTGCTTGGGATTGACATATTTTCTTCAGTGCAACCATCTGGGGACGGAATTATAACCAAGAATTTTCTTAAGTCAAATATCTCACTCGCCTCATTTCCAAAAGCATAATACAGCTCAGAAAATTTGTCTCTTCTGTCCTTTGCATCATCAACTTTTACCGAAAGCTCGTCAGTGAGATCGCCTGCATTGACAATTTCTAGCATATATTTTGCGTCATCCCTGTATCCGTAATACATTTCTAACTGATATTCGGCGGCTTGCTTGATGTACCAAGGCTCAAGTAACTGAAAATCCCAGCGGTTGACATAGGTTGATTGTTTTTCTAGCCATTTGTTTTCCTCTTCAAGGTAAACCCGCATTAGGGAAATGTAATTTTCAAACACACTGATTCCACTTCCTTCTCCATAGTTCTCTGGATTACTTAACAGCCCTTTATTAACTTTGTTTTCTTTTTCCTCTATACTACCCATTAACATCAAAGAGATAAATGCCTGAATTCACAGACAAAGTTTATAACCTCCTAGAGCAAGTCCCAAAAGGGAGAGTAACCACTTACAAAGTGTTGGCAGAAGCTTTGGGAACCAAGGCATATCAGGCAGTAGGCAATGCAATGAGAAGAAATCCCTACGCCCCTAAAGTTCCTTGCCATCGAGTAGTAAAAAGTAATGGTAACATTGGTGGATTCGGAGGCAAAACCAAAGGGAAAAATATCAAGAAAAAAAAGAGGCTTCTTGAAAAGGAAGGCATTAAATTCACAGGAAACAAAGTTAAAAATTTCAAAAAGCTTATCTTGGTCTTTGACTAGGAGGCCCACCGGGAGTTGCGGGAGTTGATAGAGGGGATTGATAAACTAGCTTTGATCGTCTGCTGAACTTCCTTCCTTTTCCATAGCATTTTCAAGACTCGAAGCAGCACTCAATAAAACAGAAGAATATTTTTCCACGAGAGGAACTTGACAAAACTTACCAATTTCCATTAATTCCCTAGCTAACTCCGGTTGTTCAGACACTAAATCAACTCTCAGTTTCCATAGCTTTTCCTTTGCTCGCCATATTGGATCTTTCAACACCCCTAAAACCTTGTCTGGATCAACTTCTTTAAAAGCGGTTGTTCTCAGCATCTCTTTAATTCTATCGGGGTCTGGCAATTTTCTTTCAGGTACAAAAAAGGGGCCTGATTCTGCTGTTTCTTCCCCATTAGGCATATTTCTACCTCATTTTGCTTATTAATTATTAATTTTCTTCTTCTTCCAAATCACTTTGGTATACATTAGCCAATTGTAGGGAATAATGAAAAAACCAATGGCGATAACGAGCCAAATTTGGCGCCACTGGTCGCCAGTTAATTTTGTTCCCAGCCCAATAACAATGAATTGAATCACAACAGCTCCAAATGAAGTTAAATTAAAAGTTAAAAATTTCTTAATAATTTCTGCCAAACCAATAATCTTCTTATGGGAAAATGTCCACAGATTATTCCAAACAAAATTAGAAATAATAGCCAATTCTGCCCCGCCGGCGGCTGCCCAAGCGGGTGAAGCTCCCAATTGATAAAAAAGCTCTAAGCTCAAAGCATTAACCAAATAGCCAACAAATCCAACAATGGCAAACTTAATAAAACTTTTGGTTGTTTGATCATGCCAGCGAAGAAAAAAAGCAGTCCGGAAAATATCGCTAGCCGTTTGACCGGTAATCTTAGACTCGCCCACTTTCCTTAACTGAAATTTAAGAGGAATTTCTTTAACCTTGGCCCCTAGTTTAACCATCTTATATAAGAACTCCAATTTGTAGCCAAATTTTCTTGAATAAAGATTGTCCATATCCATCTTGTCGACAAATCCCTTAACGCGAGAGGCTTTAAGTCCTGTAGTCGGATCAGTAATCTTGAAAAAATGTTTAAAAGGGAAAAATAGAATAAATCTGGCCACCAAACCGCCAACCTCTGAGAAGAAAACTCTCTTAAAACCCCAACCCTCGGGATTAGAACCGCCCTTGATTTTTCTTGAACCTAAAACATAGTCTGCTCCCTTATCAATCTCTTGAAGCAGAATAGGAATTCTGTCCGGCGGGTGCTGAAAATCACCATCAAACTCTATCACTACATCAGCCCTGTGCCGCTTCATCGCTCTTTTAAATCCTTTTACATAAGCCGCGCCAATTCCCTCTTTCTTTTTTTCAACCAGCAAATCCAAATTTTTATACTTTTTCTGCTTTTCTCTAACTAAATCCGCAGTTCCATCAGGAGAATTAGCATCAACAATCAAGGCCCTGCATTCCCAATTTTTAATTGAAGGAAAAGTCTTTTGAAAAAGATGATCAATCATCCGGCTAATTGTCTCTTTTTCGTTATATGTTGGAACAACAACAACTGCTGTTTTCTTTTTGACCATTTAAAAACCGCTTAAATCAGTAAGCATATCTCCTTCTTTTATACCATATTTTTCCACTAGACCAGCATTGACTTCTAAAATATACATACTTTCAATATCAACAGTAAAAACGCTTTTGCTGTTTGCCTCTGCCTCTTTGATTAAACCAACAATCATTCCATCCTGATTGCAAAAAATCATATCCAGGGGAATGCGGGTATTTTTCATCCAAAACCACCGTTTAGCCTCATCCGGAAAAACAAAAAGCATTCCTTGATCCATTGCCAGGCTTTCCCGAAACATCAAGCCCTTAGTACGCTCAGCAACAGTTTTTGCGATTTCAACAAAGAAAACAGCCTTCTCTCTCGCCCTGCTATCCAAAATACTAATGCTGGGTAAACCCCCTTCAACCTCAAGCCTGCTCTTGTTTTTTTGAAAACCAAAAAAAATACTAAAAGCAGAAAAAGTACCTGCTAATAAAAGCAAAACCAGAGCCCAGTTCAATATTTTCACAACAAAAAGCCTACTCTAAGACTAACTTTTTTAACAATTCTTTTGCCTTTTTCTCTTCTAGACCGCCCAATCTCTCCCTTGGATACATGGCTACTTTTTTTCGGGCATCAGGCAAAAGGTGAATGTGAGCGTGAGGAATGTTATAACCATAAATAAAACTCATCACAAATTCTGTTTTAAAAACCTCTTTATAATGATTGGCAATTTTGGCAACTGCCTCAAAATATTCTCCAGCATTGGGTACATCCCAAACCCATTGATAATGTTTTTTGGGAATCACTAAAGTATGTCCCTCAGCCCAGGGTTTAGCATCCAAAAATGCCAAAAAATTCTCATTTTCGTAAACTTTGTAACAAGGAATTTCTCCTTTAATAATCTTGCAAAACATGCAGTCGTTCATGTTTGAAGTATAATAACAATTATGCCGAGTGTAAAGTCTAAAAAATTAATATTGGCTTTCCGCCTAACGCCATATAACAAAAACAGTATCGCTGCTCTAACGGGAAGCATTGAAAAATCAAAAATTAGCAAAAAAATAAAGCTTTACTATTTCGATAAAAAGGAGAAATTATTAGAAGCAATCAAGTTTCAAAAAAAAATAATAGTTGTTTATTCTTTTACTTCTCTAGAATTCCCCCATATTAGGAAAGAAATAAAAACTTTAAAAGAGGCGGGAGATAACTTTACCTTAATTTGTGGAGGACCTCATCCGTCAGGTGATCCCAACAACTGTCTTAAGGCCGGATTTGATACTGCCTTTATCGGCGAAGGGGAAATTTCCTTAATTAAATACCTAACTAACTCTCTAGAGAAAAGAAAAAATCCCAAAAAACTTTTAGGAAAAAGAGTTGATATTAATTCTTATCCCTCAGCGTCAAGAGACTTTCCTCTGTTCACCCCTATAGAAATCACCAGAGGCTGCCCTCACGGCTGTCGATACTGCCAAACAACATATTTATTCGGAGCAACTCGCCACAGAACAATTAAAAATATCCTTAAGGGCGTAAAAACGACAGTTAAAAAAGGATATTCAGGAATAAGACTTTTAACCCCTAATGGTTTGGGTTATCCTAAATTAGAAAATCTTCTCATGAAAATTAAAAAAACTCCTGGGGTAAAGAAAATATATTTGGGAAATTTTCCATCAGAATTATGGCCTAAAGATATAACTGTCCAAAAAATGAAAATGTTAAAAAAATACGTTTCTAACCAGTGGATCACCATTGGCGCCCAAACGGGCAGCAATCACTTGCTGAAAAAAATGCATCGCTTTCATACAGTGGAAGATGTAAAAAAGGCTATAAGGGCAAGTCTCAAGGCCAATTTCAGCGTTAATATTGATCTTATTTTCGGTTTGCCAGATGAAACCACAAAACACCTCAAAGAAACACAAAAACTAATCGAATTTACTTTGCGATATCCAAAAACCAGAATTCACGGCCACTATTTTCTACCCTTACCTGGAACTCCGTGGGAAAAAGAGAAAGTCACCAAAATCCCAGCCAAATTTTTCAAATTCCTGAAAGAACTGGAAAGAAAAAAATCACTTTATGGCGACTGGGAAAAACAAATGAAGTTTACACTTAAAAAACTATGAAGATTATAAAGTTGGAAAAGGATAATTTCAAAAAGGCCGTTAGTTTAACTAAAAAAGTTTTAAAAAATAATGGCTTAGTCATTATTCCCAGCGATACCGCTTATGGCCTAGCTGCTAATGCTAATTCTTCCAAAGCAGTCGAACAAATTTTTGATTTTAAAGGCAGAAAATTTGGCAAGGGGATTTCTGTTTTTTTAAATAGTACTAAAGATATCAGTAAATACGCCGTTTATAACAATGGCCAAAAAGAAATTATTAAAACCTTGCTGCCGGGACCGTTTACCCTAATCTTAAAGTCCAAAGGCAAAACCGCTCCGGAAATAGAACCAGAAGACAATACTATTGGCATTAGAATTATTAACCATTCCTTTGTTAAAGAACTAACTAAAATCTGTCCTTTTCCCATCACCGCCACCTCAGCTAATGTTTCCGGAAAGGGCCCGCATTACTCTATTAACTCCTTTCTAAAAACTCTTTCTGAAAAAAAGAAAAAAAGCATTGATCTAATTATTGATGCCGGCAAATTAGTTAAAAAGCCGACTTCAACCGTAGTCAAACTAATCAAAGATGAAATTAAAATTTTAAGAAAAGGCGTTTTAAATCCAAAACTGATCGCTAAACATAGATCTAAAAGCGAAACAGAGACCAAAAAATATGCTCAAAAACTCTATAGTTCTTTGCTCCAAAATAAACTAAAAACCAATGCCGTTGTCGTTATTCTTCAGGGCGATTTAGGAGCCGGAAAAACAATTTTCGCCAAAGGAATAGGAAATCTTTTCAATAAAGAATTTACTTCTCCAACCTTTATTTTAATGGATGAATATAGAATAGAAAAACCACCTTTAAAAAACATTTATCATTTGGATCTTTATCGAATCGAAACAGAAAAAGAACTTTTAGAATTAAAGCTGGAAAAACTCTTAAAAAAGGGTAATTTATTGCTCATTGAATGGGGAGAAAAACTTTCAATCCTGCAAAGCCTTAAAAAGGAAAACGCTTGTTTCTACTTGATTCAAATACAAGAGCAAAATATAAATACCAGATTATTAAAACTATACAAGATATGAAAATTCTCGCTATAGAAACATCCTGTGATGAGACTGCCGCGGCAGTAACAGATAAAAGAAAAGTTATTTCTAATGTAGTTTTTTCTCAGGTTAACATTCATAAAAAATATGGAGGCGTTTATCCCTCTTTAGCCAGGAGGGAACATGAAAAGAAAATTGATCCGGTTATTGAGCAGGCTTTAAAAAATGCCCGAATTACTATTAAAAGCGTAGATGCCATTGCCGTCACTTTTGGCCCTGGTTTGGTCATTGCCTTAGAAATAGGAATCGCAAAAGCCAAAGAATTAGCTAAAAAATATCAAAAACCATTAATACCGGTTGATCACACTGAAGGCCACATTTACTCTGCTTTTGCCCAAAACAGAAACGGCAATCCAAGAAGAAATTTTTCTTTCCCGCTTCTAGCCCTAGTCGTTTCCGGCGGCCACACCGGCCTAATCATAGTTAAAGATCATCTTCAATATGAAATCATTGGCAAAACTCTTGATGACGCGGCCGGAGAAGCCTTAGATAAAGCCGCCAAAATGATGGGCATGTCTTATCCCGGCGGACCAATTATTGAAGAACTAGCCAAAAAAGGAAATCCAAACTTTTTAGACTTACCTATTCCCATGCAGGGAAGAAAAGATCTAAACTTTTCTTATTCCGGATTAAAAACAGCTTTTAAAAACAAATTAAAAAAACTAAGTTCCGACGAAATATCAAAAAACCTTTCCCATTTATCAGCCTCATTTCAAGAAACAGCTTTTAAACAAATAATTAACAAGCTCCATTTGGCTATTTCTAAAACCAATATTAATTACCTTGTTTGCGGCGGCGGAGTTATGGCCAATAAAAAACTAAGGCGAATGATCAGAAAATTAACAAAAGAAAAAAGAGTAAATCTCTATTTTCCTTATTCAAATAAACTCTATAACGACAATGCCGCCATGATTGGAATAGCGGCCTATTTCAAATATAAAGAAGGCATTTATCTGAAAAAGGATTTTGATAAACTAGATCGGGTCGCCAGGCCAGATTTAAAAATTTGGAGTAAGTCTTCTTTTTAACTGAACCATAATTTCGTTTAAACTAACTGAGGCAACAGCAACCACGTGATCAGACGCTCCGTAATAAACGAACAGCCTACCCTTAATCACTACTGCCCCGCAGGCAAATACCGTACCCGGCCTTAAGCCTTCCTTCTCATAATCCGCTTCAGGTTCAAGAATAGGCCGATTCAGTCTGGCAATAACTTTACTAGGATTTTTTAAGTCCAGCAGGACTGCTCCCAGTCTATACTTATTATCTTTCTTGGAAAGACCATGGTAAATCAAAAGCCAACCATCTTGAGTTTTAACAGGAGGCGGTCCAATGCCAATTTTTCTACTGTCCCACTTATTTGTTCTTGGATCAAGCAGTATTTTTCCACTAAGCCATCGTTCATTTTCAAAACGCAAATCATCAACAAAATCTATCCAAATGCAGGGATCCAGCCGATGGAGCAAAACATATTTGCCTTTTATTTTTTCTGATAAAATGCAAGTGTTTTTATCGGCCACTTCAGGAGGGGAAATTAGAAATGGTCTTTCCCAATTCCAGCGGTGATTTAGAAAATCATCAACTTCAATTGAAGTCAAGGCAACACGAGGCAGATTTTTCTCATCAAAAGCAGTGTAGCATACATAGAATTTACCATCGATTTTAGTGATCCTTGGGTCTTCACAACCAGAATCTCCTTTTGGCCCAGTTATTTTCTCAAAATCTTCCCTAGGTAAATAGATTGGTTCGGCCAAACGTTCCTCCAGATGAACTCCATCTTGACTTGAGGCATAACCAAAAACTGAAGTATCCTCATCCCCCATCGCCCGATAAATAATATGAACTTTCCCATTTTCATAAATAGCCGCCGGATTAAAAGTGTATTTGGACTCCCAACTATGTTCCGGATTTGGCTGAATTATTGGATTCTCTTTGTGTCTTTCCAACTTTACCGATTTAACCTTGCTTGGCGAAAATTTAACTTGTTTCTTAAGCGTCATCCCCTGAAGAACATCTTTTACTCTCACTTTTGCCAGACAGCAAGTGGTGTCGGCGGCGCCATAATAAATCCACAACTCTTTATCCTGAACAAGAGCGCCAGAAGGAAAAATAACATTGGGCACATCGCCATGCAACTCATACTTTTTTTCCGGGATTAAAAGTGGTTCTGCTGTCCTACCCAATATCTCCAACGGGTTTTCCAAATCAAGTAAAACAGCTTCTATTCCAAAGGTTGGCCGAGAAGAAAAATAATTTTCAATATAACAATAAATCAACAGCCAGCCCTGTTCTATTCTAACCGGAGCGGCGCCAACTTCTACATGATCGCTTTCTTGCTTTAGCAGTGGAATCACATATTTATCTAGAGAAAGCAGCCAATTAGACCAATGTTCCTTTGACCAAATTTCTTCCTCGTGATCAAAAAGAGCAAGAGCAATTTTTGCCGGCGGTTTGTCTGTATTTACAGTCAAAACAGCGGCAATTTTCCCGGCCACTTTTTCCGGAAAAAGAGCCATTGCTTTTGAATTAAAATGAGTCACTTGATGTTTTTCTACTCCCTGACTGAAATCTTCAGTTATTGCCACTCCGACTTTAATGCCCGAGGGTGTTGGAGGATAATCCGAAAGAGCAGTGTAGAAAATAAAATATTTATCATTCAACCTGGTAACCCTTGGATCCTCGCAGCCAAATTTTTCCCATTCGTATTCGGGAACAATAAAAGGCCTCCTATTTTCAAAATGGATCCTGTCACTGCTTGTTGCATGGCCGATTGAAGATAATTTTATATCTAAACCATGATAATTCTGCAAAGAAGACGTTGCTCGGTAAAGGAAGTGGAATTTACTTCCTTCCCTAGCAATGCTGCCATTAAACACTGCTTCCGCCTCCCAACTATTCTCTCTATTGGGAGCGAGGATCGGGTTTTTTTGGAAGCGCCTAACATTGATCATTTCAGTTTAAATCATAGTCTGAAACTTCTGTTTCCAGCTGGATATGTTCCTGGTTTTTAAGTTGATTTAATAGGAGACTTAATCGGGTATGAGCTACACACACAACAGTATCCGCCCCTCCATAATAAACAAACAACCGGTCATCTATTACCACTGCACCACAAGCATAGACAACACCAGGCTTAAAGCCCTTATTCTCGTAGAGCTTATCCGGCTCTAACAAGGGCGCTCTTGAGCGGCATAATGTCTTGGTGGGAGTTTTAAGGTCTAAAATCATTGCTCCCAATTTATATCTTCCAAGATCTCGATTATTCATAGCGTGATAAAGAACAAGCCATCCCTCCTCTGTTTTAATCGGAGGAGGTCCTACCCCCCTTACGTAATTATCCCAGCAGTTTTTCCGGCCTAATGGATGATAGTGGCTATTAATATGGGTATTTCCATCGAATTCCAAACTGTCGACATAGTCAATCAGAATCTCTGGAGAAAGACTATGTAAAACAGCGTATTTGCCGTTTATTTTTTCTGGGAAAATCGCCCAGTTTTTGTGCATTTCACCCGGAGGCGATATCGAAACTGGGCGCTCCCAGTTCCATTTCCGGTTTAAAAAATCATCAATTTTTATGGAAGTGAGAGCAACTCGAGGAGGACTACTTCCATCCCAAGCAACGTAAGTCATATAAAGCCTGTCGCCAATTCTGGTTAGTTTTGGATCTTCACAGCCTCCGCTTCCTCCTCCAGATATATAAGAAGAACGGCAGTTTGGAGCCTGGGAATTGGTCTCAAATGGCTCCCTGAAGACATAAACAGGACTTTTAAGCCTCTCGTCTATATGAATTCCATCCTTGCTAGCGGCATAGCCAAAAACAGACACATTTTTATCACCCACTGCTCGGTAGATAATGTGAACTTTGCCCTCTTCGTAAATGGCGGCAGGGTTAAGAACAAGTTTGGATTCCCAAGCGTTTTCAGCAACTGGCTTTAAAATCGGATTTTCTCTAAATTTCTTAAAAATAAGAGAAAGGAGGGGTTGCTTTAAATCTTGCTGAAGCAATTTAAGATAGGGGTGGCTAAGAGCAAAAATTGCTCCACTTTCAGCCTGCCAATAAGAAATCAATTTGTCATCTCGCTTTATAACGCCAATGGGATTAATTGGCTCTTGACTTTCCGCTTGTTGCCAAATTATTCTATCAGACCACCACAAGGGTTCTTCGGGATCTTTTTTGTCAAAAAGAACAGCCCTTATAGAATATTTGGCTGACTTTTTTTTGCCCTTGATCAAATAGTAGATTAATAAAATCCCCTCATCGGTTATGATTACATTCCCCATTTTGGCGGAAGAATCTTCCCTTAATAACTCACCTGATAGGCGAAGGAGCGGCTTTTTTAATATTCTCCATGTTTTAAAATCTTTTGAAAAAGCAATCCTTATTGATTTTTTGCCAAAGTAAAGCACAAATTCTCCGTCACATTTATAGTCGGGCACCACCACGCCTGTTTCTTTAATCTCGGAAAACTTTCCTATTTTTTCCCAATGAACTAAATCTTTTGAAAGGGCTCCGCAAAGGCAAGTTTCTTTTTTAGTCTTTAGTCTATAGACGAGAAGATAATTTTTGTCTAATTTGCTAATTCTAAAATCAGAACAGTCCTTTGCGTTTTCCCTTTTTCCATTTTTCCTTTTTATTACCGGTTCTTCGCCATAAGAACTGAAATTAAATCCGTCTGAACTAATATCGACTCGAAGGTCAGTTTCCTGATGAAAAAGAAGCACACTCTTATCCTTACCAGCAACTCCTAACCCTCGAGGAGCTTTTCTATATTTATGACTCATTGAAAAACTAAAGTCTTGGCAAATTTATTAATCTAACTACAATATAGCAATCCAGATTATCTCTGTCTAGCCCCTCCAGTTTTTGAAATAAAGAAGGTTTATAATTACTGTGGGCATCATTACGAATACACCCAGTAAAGCTAACTGCGGCAAGCGAATACCGATTGCGGAAACAAAAAGCGATACACACAAAGCGGCGTAACTAAAAGTGGTAACAAGATAAATTGATTTATCAAATTGGCGCGGTCTCTGGGGAAACAAGTACTCAAAAATCCTAAACATACCTGTTGCAATAGCGGTAACGGCAAACCACCCAACAAAGTTGCCAATTGGGATGTTAAAAAATGGCCCGCCTTCCCGCCAAAACCATCTTTTTTGGTAAACCATTAGAGGGTCCATGAAAATATCAATAGCAGTAACAACAAGCCCGTCAAAAATAACCAATATTGGCAATAACGCCCACCCGTCATTGCTTATAGTTGGTTTATTCTTGTTGATCCATACTAAAAATGACGTTACCAGCGAATAACCAATGTAAATAAAAACAGTCCAATAGATAGGAACTAACAACGGAATATTAAAAAGAGTTAGTCCAAAATATTGGTTATTGTATTCATAATGTCCGCCAAACACTACTCCATATTTGACTCCAGCAACTTCGAAAAATAAGCCTGTTAATGATGAAAGCAAAATAAACAGCAACCCTCTGGTAGAAGTAAAAACTATTGAGATGTGTAACAAGCCCACTGCAATAGGCATTAAAATTTTTAAAAAACTTATTATGGGCAAAGGTTTATAGCCAAAAGCCTCGATAAACGAATCAGTAAGAACAACTAATATTGTGAAGATTAGAAGCGGCCACAATATCAAAATCTTCCTTTTTTGATTATTATTTCTCACTTTAAAAAGTTTGGCACACATTATGTCACTTTAGATATCATTTTAAAAAATTCTTGAGGCATCAGCAAACACCAATCATGGTTTCCTTCTATATATTCTAATTTTGAATTACTAATAAGTTGATTCATTTTTTGAGCAGATTTTTTCGGAAATACTTCATCAGTATTGCCCCAGAAAATATGTGTTGGTTGGCTAATTTTCTTAAATACATCGTATTCTCTAAAAACTGAATTTTTCACAATTTTGCAAATTTGAGGTAATGAAAATAAGTGTCTAAAAAATTCTTTAAAAAAATCGCGAAGCATTACTAAAGATAAAATCTTATTCTGGAATAAGAACAAGCCATGACATGTTTTAACGAAAAGCAAATAAATCACTTTCAAAGAACTATAATCAGGCGGAATCCCCGCAGAATCCAGCAAGATCAGTTTAGAAATTTTTTTATTTTTCGGAGCTAAGCTAATAGCAATACCGCCGCCAAAAGAATGACCGACTAGAATAATGTTATTGACAGTCAATGAGTCGATAAACTTTGAAAAAAAATTTGCGAAGTCATCAAAACTCCATAATTCATTCGGAACGCTGAATTGACCAAAACAAGGGATATCCGGAGCTATAACAAAGTATTTTTGAGATAGCAGTTCAAAATTTTTTATATACGTTAGGGCATTGACGCCACCCCCATGCAAAAACAATAAAGGCTCGCCTTGTCCTGCAGTAATATATTTTAATCTTATACCATCTGCCTCAAAAAATTTTTCTTCATATTTCATCGTGATGCTTTGGAAGGCCAAAATTAGCAACTAATCAATGCCTAAATTATGTCTTTGGGTATTAATCCAATCTTGTTTTTGGCTTTTCAAAATTTCATCTAACGTTCGTGTGTATCTAATGTGGGCATTTTATAATTTTATTTTACTACAAAGTTATCCAATATGGGTCGAGCGAGTGCAATGAAATGAACTAGCTATACTATATTAGGTGATCCGAAAAGTGCAGTGTGGAGCGTCAACAGAGAAGTTTATTTTGCCTTTCCAACCATGTTATAATGTTTTTATGAGTAAATTTAAATACCTTCCCACTTATCCAGCAATAAGAAGTAGGCGTTGTCCTGCTGGCCCACCCAGACATCCTGTGAACAGGTCCGAAAGAGAACGTTGCCCCTTAAGTCAACTGATGTTTAATATTGGAGCGAGTGAGGGTGCTGGCGGACCAGTTACAACAAGATGGACCCAGAGAACATTTACCAAAAGCCGGCTTGAAAGGTATGGATTTGATGTTGTGATAACGCCAGGCAAAGTTACCCGTGCCCGATGTAAAAAATGTGATACAGAAATGAGTCTTCGAAAAGTAAGAAGGTAGGATAAATAAATTTTACCTAACGAAAAAGTCACTGTGTTTATTTCCTATAACAATGACACAAAGATAATAACTTCATCAACCCCGAGTTGCCAATCTACCACTTGGTGGCCTACTAAGTCTTCCACCTGTAATAGAAGGACTCATTCCTCCATGTCTGGCCCGGTCCCTTGGGCGTAAAAAAGACAGAGTATGCAAATCTAATCTGAAATGCTCTGCCGAAGTGGCCATGGGGACGCAGGATCCCGAAATAGTAGTATAGGAATAACCACTTTTACTTTTTTCACTTCCTCCCTGTTGTCCTACCATATACTTAATCACCTCTTTGGTGAGATAGCGCTCCATTGATATTAATAACTGCCTGCATGGCTAATTATACCACGGCTGGCAGAGAAAATAGCCAATATGGGTCGAGTGTGTGTAACAAATGAGCCAACCGAAAGTACAATACCCCCCCTTGAGTTCGTATTCTTAATTTTTTATTCTTTCTCACGCATGTATGCCTTTATATCATTTTGCATACTGGGCTTTTGAATCATTTTCAATGCTTCTTCTGGAGAAACCCATTTATATTCTGTATGCTCTTCAGATAATACAATCTTGTCTGAATCCACTGTGCACCAGTGCATTATACCAACAAGTTCGTTTTCTGCAGTTCTTTCACCCCTGAAAATATGGTAGGTTGAAGTTGGCTTAATTATTGTAACTTCAATTCCAGCCTCTTCTTTAATTTCTCTTCTCAAGGCATCCCTTGGTTCTTCGAACTGATTCATTCGGCCAGTAATATATTCCCAAATACCACCAGAAAAGTCCTTTTTGGGGCTTCTTTTCAACAGTAATATTTTACCTGTTGGGGAATGCTCAATAATTGCCCCAACAGCGACCAAGAATCTTCCCACTTCTTTAGGTTTTCCCGTCTCTTTTGACATAATTTAGTTTAATTAATAATCAAGCCAATTTCAATAAAAAATTCTAGAATGCGAATTTCGTATAACGTTTCAGTATATGGGAAGTTGCGAGAAACGTAATTGCGATAAGATGATTTTAACATCGCAATAGTGTATGGGCAATTTGGGTTGAGGGAATGCAACGAACCGAACCCTATATACTGTGTTGTGCGAGGGTGAGCACAAAATTGTACAATCATTTCTTACAATTTTTGCGAAAGCGCAACGTCCCCTTGCGTATTTTTTGAGATTTTTTTCTTCTTGTTAATCCAATTAAGAAAATCAACAATGTGCCCCCTTTTATCTTTAACTTCCTCTACGGTTCTCTGCGGGCATAGTCGATAAACATCGTAGTAGGCGGTAAAATCAATAATTTTGGGAATGTTTTTTTGAATAATTACATTTCGTAGTCTAAACCCTCCAGAAGCTCTACGAATATCAAAGTCAGGAAGCCATTGGTAATCATTCAACATTTGCAACGCAGATTCAAGAAATTTTTTTATATTCTTTAATAATTCGAGATTTTTCGTATTGTACCCAATACTTTCGTTGTCCTTGCCCACAATATAGTCCTGCTCCATTATGTTTAATCCATCGGATCTTTCGAAGGAAGTTTGGGCGACAAATTTCGCCGGGAAATAATCAAGAATTTTTTGATAGGCAAATTCTGTATTTTTAAGATATATCTTGTCATTAACTTCGAGAAAGATTCCGGCAGGTATTTTGACAACTGTTTGGTTATCTTTACGAAAAACCGACCATTCCCACCCGGCATCCATAAACTCATAGGTTTTAAAAAATTTTCTTGGCTGTTTTGAATCTGCGAATGAAGCAATGAATTTCCAAAATTTTGATTCTACTTGTTCAATATCAATGTCCGATGTTTGCCAACCTCGCAACCTATAAAAACCTGGTTTTGTTTTGGCATACGATTTGGGATAATTGTTGATTGTAAACATCCTGAAAAAATCTTAAAAAATATGTCGGACAACGTTCAGGTATATCTGAAGTCCTGAGCTTGTCAAAGGATTTGGGCTGAACCTGGCACTATGTCAAGTTCACCAGATATACCTTGTTAGGCGAAATACCAAAAATCAACTCCTGTCTTGATTTTGGCAATTCATTGTTGTTGTAATTCTCTTCGATAACTACCCAAAAGCTCCCTGCCTCCCCGCAGTGCTTGGCGAAAATTGTTGCACTCATGGCAAGCTGTCGCCGGTTTGCCCCTATGCCTTTTTAGAATATGGCCTGCAAATCGCGTGCTATCTAACCGAATAGCCGCTTCTTGCTTTGCAATCTTCTTCAGGATTCTTTCTCGCTCCATAACAGCAAAGACTAAATTGCCAAAAATCAATTATAAATAACTGGTTCTTACTTTGACAATTTATTACTCCTGTAATCTTCACTATGCCCTTTTAATTTCACCATTCTCTATTTTCAGCACTTCGCCAAAAAATTTCATATCGTCATCATTGACGATAATCCCATCGCCATCTTTGCATGCGTAAATAACTGATTTGCTTTTCCTGGAATATTCTTTCAATCTTTTGGATATTTCTTCGTTTTTATCAAAATGAGGGAAAAATTCAAAATCATTTAATCCTAAAGCTGAAAAATCTTTAAGTCCAATCGTGTTTTGATCACCGCCAATATCCTCGTCAATAGTAGTTACGGCTATAGTTTTAGACATTATCATGCTTCCAGCACTAACACCAATTAAAACCCCGTCTTTTTCAACATATTTCCTCAACACTGGCAAAAAATTACGTTTTTTCAGCGAATTAAGGAAAAAGTATGTATTGCCTCCAGATAGAAAAATTGCATCGCAGGCTAATAATTCATCAATTTTTCCCTCATCGTACTCCTTGTCTACATCAAAATAGAACAAACCAGTTACACCAAATTGCTTATACCATTCAACCCTTTCATTGAAATATTTTCTTTCAAGATCAGATTGCGATGGGATGTATGCAATTTTTGGCTTATTAGAAGCGAACAATTTTAAGGAGGCCTCATCCACTTGAGTTTTTCCGCTAATTTGATCGCTATGTAAAACTAATTTTTTCATGAATTTATACTTAGTGATGAAATTTGTTTCATCTAACGTTTCAGTATATGCAAAGTTATTAAACGAGCTTTATGATATATTTTATCACTTAACCATAAAGGGAGTAAATAATTTGGGTGAACGAATGCAATGAAGTGAACTGCATATACTGTGTTATCCGAGGGCGAACGAAAAATGGTTTAAAATTTGAGTGAGAGCGCAGCGTCCCCTTGAGTTTTTTACTCAACCGCTTACATTTTCAAAAATTCTATATCTGAAAGAGCTAAAATTTTGTGATAAATTTTCTTGGGAATCGCAATTTTTGTCGGAGCCGCTACCTTTTTGACCTCTTTGCCAACTGTAAGTTCAATTACTCCCTTAACTAAGTAGAGCGTTTCGCCAAAATCATCATGGATATGATCTGCCGTGACTGTTCCTTTTTTTCTCGAAACATACATGCCCTCGCCACACTCATAAACAACGCCTCTTTTGTCAGATTTGATGATTTTTAGCTTTTTCAGGTCCATAAGCATTAAAAGAATCAAAAACCCTTTGGATTAACTAATGAAAATTAACGCCTTCTTGGTACTGGAATTACCTTAACCCTTTTTCTGGAGTTCCTAGAAACATGTCTTTCCACACTAGCAGCAATTTCCCCACCACGAGCCGTCAATATGGGTGATCTTGACTCCTCCCGATAGACTGTTCCTCTAACCCTATTTCTTAATACCCCTGGTAAAAGCCGATAAGGAAGAACGTCCCGTCTAGGCACGGGCTTCTCGACGACAACGATATGATCAATAATAACTTCCCCTGCCATTTCCAACAAATTATATCATTCGCATGTTAAAATCGAAATATGAAAATTGATATTATCACTCTTTTTCCAGAATTATTCACGCCTTTTTTAGAATGGAGCATGATAAAGAAGGCACAGTCGGTTGAGGCTGTTGAAATAAAGATTCATAATTTAAGAAAATGGGCGATTGATAAAAGGGGTACGGTTGATGACCGCCCTTATGGCGGCAGTCCAGGAATGATATTGCGGCCAGAACCGATTTTTAATGCTTTAAAAAATCTAAGGGAAAAAAAATCAAAAATAATACTACTATCACCCAAAGGAAAAACTTTCAATCAGAAAATGGCGCAGAAATTATTTCAATCGAGTCATACAATTCTAATTTGCGGCCATTACGAAGGCATAGACGAAAGAGTCAGAAAACACATGATTGATGAAGAAATTTCCATTGGCAACTACATCCTCTCTGGTGGTGAAATTCCAGCCATGGTTGTTGTCGATACTGTCTCTCGATTACTCCCCGGAGTTTTGAAAAAAGAAGGCGCTTCGGAAATAGAATCATTTTCCCCAGGCTTAAAAAAACTCTTGCAAAAATCTCAAAATCATCAAACGCTATTGGAATTTCCCCACTACACTCGTCCTGCTGTTTTTAAAGGCTGGAAAGTCCCTAAAGTCTTGCTTTCCGGAGACCATAAAAAAATTACTGAATGGCGAGCAAAAAAAATCAAGAAAAAAACCTAGTTTCCGGGGTTGCGTACATAAAATGATAAATGATTTATTAAATTCCAAACTTGTTCTTGGCTGTCTAACAGCTATTCCTTTAATATTAGCGGCAAAAAAGAAAAGAAAGTTATTATTTCGTTTATTTATTCCAACTTATGTCACCACGATCTCCCTCCACGCAATTATAAAAAGACTAACCGCCATTCCCAGACCATTTATCCAACAGCCGCAGGTATTAGGCATAAGCGTTAACATACCCTCTGATTATTCCTTTCCATCAGGTCACACCATCATTGCTACCCTTTTTGCCTGGGTTTTGGCCACTATCGCACCATCTTTATCCTGGATTGGCTTTGCTATCATGCTGATAATTTCAGCCTCAAGAGTTTATCTTGGAGTTCACTACGGTCGAGACATAACTGCCGGTTTTCTACTCGCTACAGCCATCTATTGGTTTTTCTTTTTACTCATCTGCGGTAAAAAAGCTTTGAGAAAAGACTACAACCCAAACCTAAGAAGAAAATTAATTCATCTGTTTTACGGCTTCGCTCTAGTAGGCTTATTAAGCCTTAACATCTTAAACACTCCCCTTTTGGGTCTTATCTGCGCAATTATAGCAATTTTTGTTTTTGTCCTCAGCCGCCAGCAATCCTCAATTATTAGAAAAATAATTACCTATTTTGAACGGAAAAAGAATCCTAGATTTCCAGGTTTAGGGCCGTTGTTTTTCACTACCAGCTCATTTTTAGCCTTACTGCTTTTCAGCAAGCCAATCGCCTTGGCTGCCATTTTAAACCTAACCGTGGGCGACTCAGTTAACGCCCTTATTGGCTATTTTTGGAAAAAAGACAAAAAGAAAAAAATTGGAATAACCGCGGCCGCCTTTTTTGCCACCAGCCTAATGACTCTGCAATACGTTAATCCACAGCAAGCTATCATCGGGGCCCTATCCACTTCAATCCTGGAATTCACTGAACCAAAAATCAAAGGAAAAGAAGTTGACGACAATTTATTAATCCCTCTTCTCTCCGGATCATTGATGAGTCTTTTGTAAGTGAAGATTAAGTATATTTATCAGCAACACTGGAAGCGGCATAAGCTTTTGGTTTAGTTTTGGCTCTAAATCCATTGCCATTAACCATTCCTACCAACTCTTTTATCATCTCCCTGCTAGGGCCCTTTTCACCAATATCAATATGAATCTCCAACGCTTCAAATTGACCGTTTAAATCATCTTTTAAAACACCCATAAGCTTGCGGGCTATTCCTAAAGAAGCAATTGTTTCATGATAAAGCCTTTCTTTTAAAGAATAGACTTTGGCAACTTTTCTCTTAGACCAGAAATAGCGGCCGCCCCTGCCTTTACGATGAATAACAATAGCAGTGACCAAATCAAGACCAGGCCTGCCTCGATAGCTCTTGCCTCGAGAATCAGAGCCAATAATCAACTGATAATCCTCATCCGGGCCTGAGACAATAAAATCTTGAATCTCCTTACCCAGATCTTTCCAAGATAATTTACCCTTGGTTGGATTTAGAAAATAACTAGTCATGAGTATATTATAACATTAGCCGCGAAGGAGAACGAATATAGCTGCTGTTACTCCAAGGGCCGAAACCAGGAAATAATCCAAAGCTATTTTCATACAAAGATCTTTTTTACGCCAATGATGAAAAACACCCCAAAGGAAATAACCTGCACCGGTTGCAAATATTATCCACTTTTGAAAAGTATGATCATAAGAAAAGATCCAAAAATTAACAATTGCCAAAATAAAAAATATGGCTAAAATCAAAAAATCTTCAGGGTGTTTTTTAAGCTCGCCTGAAATAAAGTCAGCTACTTCTTCAATAATCATTGTTAATAATTAATGTTAATTTATCAGTCCCGGACTGCCGCTCAGTAAAATCAGCAAAAACATAACAGCTAAAAACCCAGCATGAGTTGTTGTTCTCCCAGTTGATCGGTAAATCCGCTTTTTAAAAACCAAATAGCCATCAATTGCTAAAGCACCCACTATCAAACCAAAGAAAAAGGCGCTTGATCCCCTAGTTAAACTAAGCGGACTAATCAAAGTTTTCTCTTCAACTGATAATACTCCTGATTCTTGTTTGGAAAAGCTCGGAACAGTTTCTAATAATTCCTTTTGCCTAAAAATATCAGCGGCAACAAAATTTGTTGGGGTGCCAAAAAATTGAACTACCAAGGTAGTTTGAATACCTCCCAAAGTACCATCAACAACCGCTACTCCGATTTCCTTAAACTTCGAGTTAATAATGTTTTCTTTATGTGTCGGGGATTTCATCCAAGCTCCCACTACTGAATCAGGATCATAAAAATCTCTGGCTAAATTTTCTCCCGCAACCCGATAATCATAGCCAGCTTCCTTTAAAAATGACCAAGGGTTTCTTCCGGATGGCGATTTATGGGCCCAATAATCAAAAGCAAACATATCGCCGGCTTTACGACGAGCCGCTTCGTTTAAAAGGTTATTTACTTCAACCGGCAACAATCCTTGTTTGACTCTCTCACTATTAGTCAATTCAATAATCATTTCCGGAGTAATATTTGAAGAGTATCCTAAAATTCCAGGCCGCAGTAAAGCGACAAAGTTTATTAAAGTCTGGTTAAGCAGAAACAAGAAAACAAAGGCGGCCAAGAACGAAGGGTGAAGAATCTTGGCTTGATAATTATTTTCCTCTTGGGGGATAAACAAAGACTTAATCCACTTTTTCATTTCTACCAACATATTACACTTTCCTTGAAAGAAATGGCAAGCTTATTCTTCCTTTCGCCAATAAAATAGCCAAATTCCCCCCGGAACTGCGAAGGCTAACGAAGCTAACAACCACATATAGTGACAAAATCTTGACGGCATCCACCATTGGTGCATAAATCTATCAGCAAAAAAAGCCAAAACTCCTGTTATTGCCAAAACAAACCAGCGCCATTTCTCACTTTTCATTCTCTCCCGATATTCATACAAATACCAAGTATTAAAAACCAAAACAATTAAGCTGAAAACCAACCACCAAAAACACACTTTCTCCGCTACCGCTCCTTCCACCCCGCCCACCTCTATAGATTCCCCACCAGCAATTTGCCCCGGCTCAGTCTCTTCACCCAAAACTTCAAACTCTTCGGCCGGCTCCTCAGGAGTAAACACTCCCAAAACTCCCCCAGCAACAGCACTCGCTTCATTTGAATAAAGCCCAGCAGCACAATCATTAACGGCAACAACAACAAAATAGTAACGAACTCCGCTTGATAAGCCAGAAACAACATAAGTTGTTCCTGATCCCACATTTGTATTTCCATAAAGGTAATTGCCACTACTAGTGCCATAAACAATAGCGTAATGAGTTACTGTTCCCGTAGTTGGTGGCAGCCAGCTAAGCAATATCTGGCCCACTCCAGCAGGAGCGGCAGTTAAACTAAACGGCGCCCCTGGCTCAGGGGCTGAACAAGGCGCTTCCCCTCCAACTCCATCATCTCCATTTGTAGACGCACCAGCCACTGTCCCATCAACAACCGGCGTTGGTGTGGGGGTTGGCAATGTCGGTGCCAAACCAAACACTAAATCAAAAGTTGCCACCGCCTCTTGATATTGATTACCAGCCAAAGGATCCATTGTGGCGGAAAAATAATAGTCAACAGAAGAACCAGCGTTTAAATCGCCAAGATAAATCCCGTCCAAATTGCTTTCCTGCCAAAACTGAGCCAAATTTTTAATATCTAATCCACAGCCATATCTACAAGTAAAACTTTCATCGCTAATAGTAAGATAAATCACCTGGCTCAAGCTTTTGCTCTCACTCTCGTTGACCGAATTAATTCCAATTAAATGAATGACGTCCGCATTATTAGTTACCGTAATTTCCCGAGTAAGATTTTTTCCCGGATACCAAATCTCACTAGGCAGAAAAATGGGGCCTGTCGGATCAACCGTAATTCCTTGAGCCAAAACAATACGCGCAGTCAAAAATGGCAAGACTAAAGACAAAAGAAATAATATGAACAGTCTAGTTTTTCTCATTAAATACCAAATTCTCTTTGATTAATAATTACCGTTATTCCTTGAGTCAAGGTTAGTTCAACTTCTCTAGTTGGAACCTCATCCGGCGTACAAACTCCCATAGCCGAGCAGGTTCCCAGATAAAACTCCCGATCCGCCTTACCATTCTCAACTGTCTCCGCTAAAATAGTTCCGGCAATTCCCCTATCTCCGTTGTTATAAACAATTTCATATTCAATCAGATCACCGTCTCCATAATTTTCAGGAATATTAAATATCGTTAGCAAAATCTTATTCGCTTCATCGTAGCGACTGGTAATATGAGCATCGATTTCTGGCTTGTTTAATTCCCAACTGCCAATGCCATCAGGATTCCGCTGCCAGATCCAATTATAATCACCAGCAAATGAAGGATAAAGAAACCTATCCTGCTCCTCAGCCATGTCATTTTTCAAAATTACCGTATCACCAAGATTATTGAGAAGAAAATTATCCAAAAATCTCAAACTATCGTGGGAACCAATCCAAGTATCACCGCTCTCCGAGTTTCCTAAACTCAAACCTTGGCACTGGTTTAGAGAATCACAAATTTGCCAACCATCAACGTTTATCGGAGAACTGGAATTGTTGTACAAATCAACCCACTCATCACCAATTGATGGTGCGGCCGAAAAAGCGTTAATGACCATTGGTGGTAAAACTACCAGTTCATCCGTTTCTGGAGATTCAATGTTGCCGGCCACATCTTCTCCGCTATTGGCAATGTCATAATCACCTGAAGCCAAAGTAAACGGAACTCCTGAATAATCGCCGAATGGCACTCCATCAACCTCATAATTAGCTTCGAATGTTCCCGATCCTGAACCATCGTGAACTTCAAAATCAATCTCTTTCTCTTCAGTTATTCTGTTATCGGTTGTAGTTGCTCGAACACCATCAATGTAAACCCAACTTTTATCATCAGCGCCCTTGTCCACTAACTCAAACCAAATTCGGATTGGTCTGCCAGCAAAATTGACCAAGGGATGGGTAATTTCTTGCCAACCAGAATCGCCGTCCCAAGCAGAAATGTCCCAAATTTCCCCTGAGCCAGTAGTTAAAATTCTCTCTAATGGATGATTATTATCATCTTTAACCCAAACTGAGAACTGATCATAATCTACCGTATCTTCACTAACCATCCGCCACCAAAAACTCAAGCTGCTGGAAATGTTAACCGGCAAAACTACATCTTGATATAACCAATCAATTGCCTCGTCTGAAGGCGAAGCATCTTTGAAGCCTAAAATAAACATGTTTTCACCTTCTGCCGGCAAAATTGGATCTCCCAAATCATCTTCTCCTTCGCTAACTAGATGATGATCGCCTAAACTTCCGGTTAACCAAGCATTTGAACCCTCTTCAAAGCTTCCATTAATTAATAAATCCTGACCTGCCCAACGATCACTGCCAAATTCATCAAGAGATAAATTCATTGTTGGCGCTTGAGTGTCAACTTCTATCATCCATAAGTCTTCTTCCAAACTAAACGCTGCATTATTTAAGGCTTCCTGATTTGCATTGTCATTTTCCCCATCACCATCTCGATCCTCCACATTGCCAGACTCATCAATTGCTACAGTAATAAATTCATAAAAGCCATCTCCTTCCGGCATATCAAACTCAAAACTTCCTGCTGAACTAGGATAATCATTATCAAAATACTGCCACTCACCATAATTATAGGAGTACCATAATTCAACATAATGAACGCCAAGTCCAGAATCAGCTGCTTCGTAATGAATAGTAAAACTGCTGAGATTAGTAATTGGATCGAGACTGCCACTGCCGGTAATATCAGTTATCTCCGAACTCGGCGGAGTCCAATCACCGGTAGTCCAAGAACTGCTTCCTACCGCTGTAGACGCCGTAAACACCGCATTAGTTTCTAAAACCAAAAAATTAACTAACACCAAACACAACAAAAGGTACAAATAGCGCCTCATTATTGATCCTGTTTTGCTTTTTTCTCTTTTATTTTCGAAAAAAGGCCAGAAATGTAATTTTTAATGTTTTTAAATTCTTCGTAAACAATTAGAGTGCCAGGAATGACCACTAACAAAATAACGCCAGCTCGAGTTTTGGCAAAATTGATTACATATCCAAAATAGGGAATTCCAAACTGATATTTTCCAATTACTTCTTGAGAATAAACCTTCTCCACATCTTCCTTCTCATTGAAATCCCCTTTGGTCACAAAATATTTCTCTTCACCCTCACTAATTTCATCAACAATTCTGTGGGTAACTAAAAAATCAGGCCGAGTAACTGGACCATAGGTTACGATATCGCTTTCTTGATATTCTTCTTTTTGTTTAATAAAGATGAGGCTGCCAGTTTTTATTGTTGGTTCCATCGAGCCTGACTTAACCACCAAAAACCTCCAGCCATTAATATCTTTTTTACCGGAAAGAAAAACAAATGACCCAACGATCAAAACAAACAAAAAGAAAACCGTACCAATTACTGTCTTTGCTAATTTTAATTTTTTCATAAGTTGGCGTCTCCAGCGATTGCAAAAACACAAGGCTTTTGCAATCTAAAAAACACCAACCTCGAATTATGGCAATGTTGGCGGAGTACTTTGAGTTGCTCCCGTAGTCGTGCCATCAAGCAGAAAATCAAATACTGTTGTTTTTCCTTGATATGCGTTGGACAGATCGCCTGTCGTAAATCTCAATAAAACTCCAACCGTGTTGCCAACATCTAGCTGACCTAAAGAAACTGGATTTGTTCTCCAGCTCTGCAAAGTCTGAGCTGCAGACAATAAAGAATAAGTGTCTCCAGGACCGGTAGTGCCATCACCTTCATCATTCCACTGCCAAACTTCAACAGAAATACGATTTCTTAAATCTGCATCTTCTGAAACATAAACACCTGTTACGCTCGCTTGCAAATTGACTGTGCCATTATTATAAAGTTTTGCCAAATAATCTTGCTGCCAATTCGGGTAAAGATTAGAAAACGAGCTTCCGGCTAAAGTTTGAGTCAAGGCCGCATTAGTTCCCGGAACACCTCCTAAATTACCATAAAGCCTCAAGGCTGCATTCCCGGTACTAAAAGTGTTGTTCTGAACAGTAGCGCTTGCGGTCCAAGCAGCATAAGTGGAAACACTCATAACTGTCAATGCCACCGAAATTATAAAAAGACTTTTTAAAATGTTTTTCATTCTTTTCACCTCCTTTCTTTTTGTAAAATTAATTTTTAATCTTTATCGTCAACGAGCAAGTTACTTCATTATGAAACAAATAAAAAACTTTTGTCAATGGTCAAAAATATAACAAAATAGGTCAAAACAAAAATATCCTCTTTAAAAACTTATTCTTGGCAACAAAACTCTCTGCTTTATTAAGAGCAAATCGCCAGAAAATTACCACTCCTAAGGCATCAATTAAAATATCTCTTATTTTCCCCTCTCTGGTTGGAACAAGGGTTTGGTGGAACTCATCAGTAATCCCATAGAAAATCGAAATAGCTATTGCCACCTTAATGCTATAAGATTTGCTATATAGGGCAAATCTCCAAAGCAAAAAAAGAATTCCATATTCAATAATATGTAAACTTTTGAAAAAAATAAAACTAAGCCAATAATCTCCAGAGGTAGTTGGTTTTTGCCAAGAGGAGCCATAAAAAATTAATCCCATCCAAATTAAAGGCAGGAAAAAACGAATTGATTTTTTAACTTTATTCTCCATGCCTCACTTTTCTATTTTCGAGAAACTCTTTAATTTTTGGCGCAAAACCAACAACTGATATTAATCCCCCGCCAAGAACAATCAAAATTCCAGCAACTATTCTATTAGTTGTCTTTTGTTTTTTCTCATCGCCCTCACCAGACTCAGTTGCCTCTCCAAACTCACCTAAAATTTTACCAGCAGAAGCAGTTGAAAATACAATGTCCCCAGATGGAGTTGCCTCAAAAGTGGGTGATGGTTTTAAAGTAGGAGAGGGTTTTTTGGTTGCGGTTGGCTTAGGAGTTGATGAGGGTTTTGTAGTTGGGTTTGGAGTAGGGGTGGATGTTGGCGAAGAGGGCGAACTAACTGTCAATTGATATTCAACACTATCTTTATTTCCACCATCTACCTCACGAACTCTTACCACTAAATAATAATCTCCTGCTGATGAGTCATTTTTTACTTTTGCTTTAACTGAGCCGGACCAACTTCCATCAGTAGTTGTAAATTTTGGAAATTCTGTCCAAGCGCTACCGTCAGTAAGCCAACTGTTACTCTCTGATGAATAAGTTTCTCCTCTGGTTAACTCAGAAGTATCTTCACCAATCCTTGCCTTCAAATAATATTCTGTCTCGCTTTCGTCATTTTGGATTTCAACACTAACATCAAATTCTTCTCCGGCTGAAACAGAACTATTAAAATTGGCAGTGATTGAAAAAGGCTCTGGAGTGTTAGTAGGAGTTGGAATGTTGGTTGTTTCACCAGACGGCTCCGTGGGAGTCGGGAGCAGCAATATCGCAGTTGGTAAGGGAGTATACACAATCGAAATAAAATTCGTAGGAGTTGGACTACAACCAGTCTCTGTTAAGCGGTGTGCTCTTAGGAAATATGTGCCTGACTCTACCTCTTTGCCCATTTTAATCCTAAGAACCAGTTCATCTTGGTTTAACTCATCCATTCGATAATAATTGTCACAATCACCGAGTGGGCCTATTTCTACCCAATCATCCTTATCGTTTTTC
Organism: uncultured Gammaproteobacteria bacterium; assembly: GCA_964428655.1. Taxonomy (GTDB): domain Bacteria; phylum Patescibacteriota; class Microgenomatia; order UBA12405; family JAHJSD01; genus CAYRYE01. The sequence goes on along the minus strand of CAYRYE010000001.1, from coordinate 339,537 downwards.
ATCTTTCCAAAATAACTTGGGTTAGTATCACTTTTAGTAAAGGCGATTCGGAAATAAGAAGCGCTGCTTGGTAAATCACTTAGGTCCAAAGTTGCCTCAATAATATTTTCTGGTGAATTAATTTCTGAAACACTCAAATTTTTAATGGAAAAAGCAGAGCAAATTTTTGGAAAAAATAGTGAGGGGAGTGAAAATAAGAAGAAAAAAATTAAAAAGCATTTTTTAAGCATGACATCATAATATCAAGTTTTTATCTTTGCAGGCAATAGGCCATACCGGCCACTCGCCGGAGAGTCCCGGAGTAAAGCTAGATATTTATTTTATTTGTCATGCTTTATCAATTCTTGGTAAAATAGTCTTGATATGCCAATCTACAAACAGTCTGGTAACAAGCTAACCCTTAGTTTTAATTTAATTGTATTTTAATATGTTTTGAGTTAGTATCTAAGTCAAGTGTCAAGTAAAATGCAAAAATCGCCTGACAGGTGGGTTTTTAGCCCCTTGGTTTTTTTGGCATCTTCAGGATTCATTGCACTGATAATCACAAAAGGGGAAATAGACTACCCTTTTCTTTTAATAAGTGGGATTACTGCAATAATGTATATTTGGCCAAAATGGAGAGAATTTCCAAATATGTTTCATGATGCTTTTATGCTAGTTTTTGCACTAGCGTTTGCAATCGGAATACTTTGGATATTACAGGGGTTCCTTGTTAAGAAAGAGAAAACATATGAATAAAAATATTATTAAAGGTGGCTTAGTCGCCGTTATAACATTAGGCATTATCACAGCGGGCGCATTCATACAGAATGCAGTGCGTAATCTCTATGGGCCTAAGGAAGTGCCTTCTGTCCCAACCCCAGCATATGAAAGTGTTAAATGTCCTGCAGATTCACAGTCCTACAATTCCCTTACAGAAAGTGATGGCAAAATAGTAAAACTTATAGATGGTAGAAAATCTATGTTTGCTAGTGGGGGAAGGTTTATTAATTTACAAAAAGTTGTTACCAAAAATGAAACAAAAAAATCTAAAGTAGCTTGTGGTTATTTATTGGTTAGAGTAGGCACTGACCACGGAGCTTTGGAAAAATGGGAGAATGTATATATTAACCCCAATAACTTTGGAGGGCATATAAAATCAGAGAATCAAATAGGAACGGGTGACGGAAGGGAATTTTCAGAATATATCTTCCCCCTTAATGAGATTCAATACTGGAAGACTCGGGCCGATAGATGGAGAGGAAGCTTATTAAGCGCGGATTGGTCTTCCCTGCTGAATGTCTCAGAAGAAGTAATTTTCGAGATTGCCCTAAATTCTGAAAATCGCAGTGGCTTTATCGACGAAATATCTATTGCCTACAAGTGTTGGGATCCCACAACTGGAGAAGAAAACAAGGAGTGTAAATTGGAAATGATGGACAAAGGAGATATAGAAACAGATTACCCCGTGGAGTAACCATGAAATTATCAAAGGCAAAGCTAGAGGCTTACTAAAGAGCAAAAAACACAGGTTTGTTTTGGGACAATCCTAAACTTTCAAACAGTATTTTTATATCTCCTAGGTTGACATCAAGCTCAATTTTTTGGTTGCGGAATAAGTCAACCAAAGGGAGCCAATAAAAGAAAAGCCCAGTTTAATAAGTTTTTTGGATTATTTGAGATTTTCTCCTCCGTGAGCCTGCAAAATTGGTAATTTTTGTGAAAAGAGAGGTTCTGGTAGAATTGAGACATGTGGAATAGAGCACATATGGAACCTAAAGCTAGGCGGCTGAGAAGATTAAGGAGCGGACCACCAATTGAGGCAATAGAAACACTTCTTAACTCAATTAATAATTTTTTAAATAACGAGATTTCTTTAACTATAAAGCATCATCAGACTTCTTTGCTTTTTCTTGGTATCCATGCAGCTGCTCTAACTATATCCGAAGCACTCTTTGGCAAAAGTGGGAAGGAAGGCTATCGAACTTTTCTTGAAAAGTTTGTAGACGGACAATCGAAAGACAGAAAATTTTCGAAAATAGCTCATGTTTTACATGATTGGAGGAATATTTTGGCTCATCAGTGGATAAGTTCCAGAGGACACAAAATCGAATACGACTACAAAATAAGCAAAGGGTGGAGGCAAAATAAGGATAGGGTTGTAATAAACCCAAAGATTTATTGCGAGTGCTACCTGCAAGCTTTTTCAAAAGATGGGAAAATTTGGCAATATCAGAGTTTCTTATCTCCACAGGAGTTAAAAAAAGCTAAGCAAAGGATAATAGAAAAATATGAAGAATATTAAATTTCAAAATGCCTAAACTTGCCCCCGACGAAAAATGGCGTCGTTTTAACAAAAAACTCAACGACTTGATGAAGGTCAGCGATTTTTATGGAATGGGAACAGTTTATTATGAGATGGCTGATTTTCTGACTAAGGAAGGTAAAGATCCAAATCAAATGAGGGAGTTGGGTTACAAGATGAAACTTAGAAAGCAAAAAGAGCAACTTAAGAGAATGAAAACTCAGGGGGCCAAAAAGGTAGAGGTTTTAACGGATAGTAGTTCTTGTGGGAGGTGTTTAAAATTAGATGGAAAAATATTTTTAATAGACCACGCTCTTAAGAAAAACCCCCTCCCAATTGAAAGGTGTGTGCATAAATATGGTTGTCGTTGTGTCTATCTTCCTGTAATTGAATGAAAGTAGAGGCTTCTGAGTTTTTTACCTCTTAGAGTAGATTTAAAAATGAAGCATTTTTTAAACATGACATCATAATATCAAGTTTTTCTTCGTAGTTCATTTCATTACATCTTCAACTTTATTTGTCTTATTTTATCAGCTTCTGTGATATTATTATATAAACTACAGGTAATAATTAATGCAAAGTCAGTAAAGTAATGATACAAAGAAAAAAATTTCTCGATATTTTTAGCCTAAATTCAGACGACTCCTTAACCCCAAAGCATGTAATCAAAGTTAACGGTGTTACGTTTGGAACAGGTGTAACCTTTGCCAAAGGTGTTTCTTTTGGTGGCGTAGACTTTCATAAATATCAATCCTTTGATTTGGCTGTTGAAAAAAAAGGTTCAATATTAGTAATAAGAGGATTTTATGAAAATGGTACTTAAAAAAAAATTAGAGGACAAAATGATACCGCTACCACTAGACAAAAAAGACGTGATGGTTAAGGTGCAAAGACAGGTTGACCGTCTATCAAAGCAAAACAAGTTTCTTCTTATATTAATGACTGCAGTAATCATTGTTTTTCTTGTTAGTTTTGTGGGCTTTGTAATAGATGCTTTTGTTTACAGGACTGAGGCATACAAAGAGCACAAGGTAATTCTCAAGGAGGAACGTAGGTTTATGAATGAAGAGATTGAAATAAGAAATGACAAGATTAAAGAAATTGAACTAAAAATAGAGCTTCTTGAAGAGAAAAATGCTAGCAAAGAGGCTAAACAAATTGGAAACTAAGTAGTCTAAGGTTATTTTTAAGCTCAGGTAAAGTAACTTCAAACTCAACCTTACGGGTTCTGAATACGTCCAATAGGGGGAGTAAAACCAAAAAAGGTATACTTATCTTGATGAGAAAAGTCGTTCCTCCATTTTTAGCCTTTCTTTCCGTTTTCTTAGCAGGGGCAATTACTATTGGCACCTATTTTATAAACCAAGTTGGCTGGCCTCTTGCTTGGCTGCGATACGAATGGAGAGACCCCTCCTATGTTGAGATTATTCAATACAAAGGGCTATGGTTGGACTTTCTCTTTTGGCTAGTTGTTGCCTTGATCCTGCTGGCACTTTTTAAAAGATTTAGCAAGTTCAATTTTTCAATGAAAAAGACAGTTCTTGTTGCAACTGCACTGGTGACTCTTGCCTTAAACTGGGCAGCATTACATGATATAACTAAAGGCGAACCGAATCCATACGGAGAGTATGCTTTACTTATTTTTAGCCCCCTTTTTTTAGGAATTATAATTTTCCTTTATAGAAAAACTCGGGAATAAATGAGCTATGAAAAGACTAATGGTTACAAAAATATCTTAACGAACTTTCATGGAACAGCTTTTTCTATGCCTGAGAATAGTGGGATCTTTTTAGAGAATGGGGTTGTTGAAGTAGTAGGATATAGTAAAATAGCTATAGTTCGACAGGAAGACAATAAAGTTGAATATATTGATCCTCGAACAAGTTTTAAATTATGAAAATGAAAAATAAAGATAAAAAGGAAGAAGGAGTTGTAAGTAGAGATCAAGATTTTTCTCAATGGTATTTAGATATTATTAGAACAGCTGAATTAGCTGAACATGGCGCAAGTAAAGGATCGATGGTTATTAAGCCTCATGGTTATGCTATGTGGGAGTTAATACAAAGGAGTTTCGATAAAAGAATAAAGAAAACAGGTGTCGTCAATGCTTACTTTCCTTTATTAATTCCTGAAAGATTTCTTAAGAAAGAAGAGGAACATGTTGAAGGTTTTTCTCCCGAAATTGCAGCTGTTACTTATGCTGGAGGCAAGAAACTTAAAGAAGCTCTTATTATTAGACCTACTTCTGAAACAATTATTTATGACACTGTTTCAAAATGGGTTCAATCTTATAACGACTTACCTATTTTACTTAATCAGTGGGCGAATGTTGTAAGGTGGGAAAAAAGACCAAGATTGTTTTTAAGAACAACAGAGTTCCTATGGCAAGAAGGACATACTGTTCATGCTACGGCTAAAGAGTCAAAAGAAAGAACGCTTTTAATGTTAAAAGTTTACAAGGACTTTGCAAAAGAAGTTTTAGCTATACCAATAATCGATGGTCTTAAAACAGATTCAGAAAGATTTGCTGGAGCAAAAGATACATATTGTTTAGAGGCAATGATGCAAGATGGGAAAGCTTTGCAGTTGGCAACATCTCATGATTTAGGTCAGAATTTTGCCAAACCTTTTGGTATTCAATTTACGAATGAAGATAGGAAAACTACTTATTGTCATCAAACCAGCTGGGGTATGAGTACAAGAGTTATTGGTGCGATTATAATGGTTCATAGTGATGATGTAGGTTTAGTTTTACCTCCTAAAGTAGCACCTGTTCAAGTTGTGATTGTCCCAATTTGTCCAAGCGAAAAAGATAAGGATTTAGTAATAAAGAAAGCAAAAGAACTCTTGTCAGAGTTAGAAAATGATTTTAGGGTACAGATTGATTTATCTGATAAACATCCAGGAGAAAAGTTTTATAAATGGGAAAGAAAAGGTGTTCCTTTAAGAATAGAACTTGGACCAAGAGAAGTAAAAGGAGGAACTGTTTCAATTGCTCGTCGTGATAATGGGGAGAAAAGATCTGTTGAACTTAAGGTTCTTAAAAAAGAAATAGGGAAAGAACTTGAGAATATTCAAGAAAGTCTTTATGAAAAAGCATTAGCTTTCAGAAAAAAGAAAACAAAAGAAGTAAAGACATGGGGAAGAATTTAAAAAGGAAATAAATAACAATAATTTTGTTTTGGCTTATTTTAAGGAAGACGTTGAAGCAGAAGAAAAGATAAAAAATGAAATTAAAGCTACGGTAAGGTGTATTCCTTTTGATCAAGGGAAATCTGGTAAATGTGTTTTTTCTGGAAAACCTACTAAAACAAAAGTCATATTTGCTAAGGCCTATTGAACAAGTCTTTTAGGGGTTGGTTGGACTTTTTCTTTTGGCTAGTTGTTACCTTGGTCCTGCTGGCACCGGTTAAAAAATCGGCAAACACGGCTACTCTCTTAACAACATTTTTCATTCTGGGTCATTGTATCAAAAAAATGATACTCAACGAAGCCATGCTATCATCCTTGTATGAGAAGTTATGACGATAGTCTCAAAATCGAGAAAGCGATTAAATATTTAGTGAAGGCAATAGAGAAATCCGGCAACAATACCAAGCCTGTCATCCTGCATAGTATTAGAGTCGCTTTCTATCTAGAATCCCAAAAATACTCAACGGAAATTGTTATCGCGGCCTTATTGCACGATCTGTTGGAAGATTCCGAGACAAGGCTTGAAGAAATTGAAAGTTTGTTCAGCACCAACGTTGCTGATCTTGTTAAAGCTAATAGCTTCGATGAGTCTATAAAAGATGAGGGACAGCAAAAATACAAAGAAACATTCGACCGCTGTTTGAAAGCCGGAAAAGACGCTTTGATAATTAAAGCTGCGGATATCCTCGACAATAGCGATTATTACCCTTTAGTAAAGGATGAGTCTAAATACTTCAGTTTATTAGAAAAGATGAAATGTTTTGTAGATCTATCAAGAGATTCACTGAAAGATGAGCCGGTTTACGGTGAACTGTTAAAAAAGTACACTAGTTTAAAACCAGAAGATCTTAAGAGATAATTTAAACACGAGCAGAGTAAAAACCTCCCACTAGACCTTTTCGTAATTAATGTGAAGGTAGTAGGTGGAGATATTGGAGTCTTTGTGCTCGATTCGGACATAAGGCAGTCTGCAACCGCCGCCTCCGGTGTAACTGCCTCGATAAAGAATCCCATCTTGGATAGCTTTAACTTCACTTGAAGAACCAGTAATATCTATCCCATTATGGAAACTATAAATTCTTCCAACCCAGGTATTAGCCACTGCCCAGGTACTGCCGTAACCCTGAGTTAATCTTATTGTCGGATTAAGCGGCCAATCCCAACTTCCACTAGGATTAAAAGCATCAGCAGAACTACACTCCCCCGGACCAGAACAGTTTTCATGCCCCACGCTTTTTAAATAATTAAATGGATTAAGGGGATTTCCACCATCAGCAATGGTGAAATGCAAATGAGTGCCGCTGGAATTACATGAACCGCCTTCAATAACATTGGCTATTCTCTCACCAGCCGTCACTCCGCCTACCTCGGTCTCGTCTCCTTTGCCAGCCAAAATTGCCTGTAAAGCTTGATATTCAGCTCTAGCTTGAGCCAATAACTGCTGATACTTTTTCTCATCATTCCGGGTAATTATTAAAAGATGCTCCTTTGTCTTTTTTTGCTCATCCAATTTTAACTTTTGCCCAGCTAACTGATTTTTAAGTCTTTCCAACTCTTCTTGCTTCTCTTCCTTTTCCTTTTTTTGACTATCATAGTCAAACCTTATTTCCTCCATTGTTAAAAGCACTTGGCGATCATTTGTTTGAGCCGCTTCCAAATATCTGGCCCTGCGAAAGAAATCAGCAAAACCATTTGAGGAAAACAATAAATCAAGCGAAGAAAACTTGCCTGCTTTGTAAGTTTCTACCACTCGATTAATAAACAAGGCAGAAACTTGATCAAGCGAAACATTAAGAATGTTTATTTTTTTACTAAGATCTTCTATTTGCAATTCTAAAATATCAATCTGGCTGGCTGTTTGACTCATTCTCAAAACCGTCAACTGAATCTGCGAGTCCATATATTGAAGCTCGCCCTTCAAAGAGCCAATTTTATTTTGGGCTTCTTTTAACTGTTCTGATAACCTCCCTATTTCATCATTTAACTTATCCATATCAGATTGCTCATCGGCCTTAATTACCTTTAGAGGAAAGAAACTAAAACTAAACAGCAGTAAAACAAACAAAGTTTTGATTTTTGTTTTTAAGGAGATTTTAAAATTCATTTCTTAAGGTAGCGCCGGGTAGCCAGCCAAGACGCTATCAGCCCTAAAATAGCCCCAGCCAGCAACTCGCCGGCAAAGATCATTGCCAACAGGTTAACATCTTGAGGAAGAACTGAAATGGGATCAAAAAAGCCTTCTATCCGCTCACGAAAGTAAAAAAGAACACCAAAAACTAAAGACAAACCCAGCAAAGCCCCTGTTATGCCATAAAAAATTCCTTCCAATAAAAATGGCCCCTGAATATAGAAATTGGCCGCCCCCAAAGAACGAAGAACACTAATCTCGTCCTGATGAGCGGCTATTTTCATGCCAATAATAACCATTATCACCACTAGAGAAACAAAAGACAAAAAGCCCACTGCGATAATGCCTCCGTTTCTAATTGTTTTCACCCAGAAAGATAATCTCTCAACCACATCCTGCTGAAAAATAACCTCCTCAACAACTTTTTTCTCTCCTTTTAAAAAATCAGCTATTTTTACCAAAAAGCCGGGTTCGGTTGCGGCAATTTCCAAAGAGGCCGGCAAAATACTGGCACTAACCATTTCCAAGAGCAAAGGGTTATCCTTATTCTGCTCCCGATAGATTTTTAAAGCCTCATCTTTGGAAACAAATCTTACTTCTTTTACTCCTTCCATAGCAGCCGCCTTTTGCTGTAGCTGCTGAATCTGAGCTTTAGTACTATCGTCTTTTAAAAAGGCAGTTACTTCAGGTCTGCTTTCAAAATGGCTCAACAAGACCCCAAATCCCAAAACCAGAACTACCAAAAGACTGGCCATCAAGAAATTCAGCCACATTATTAAGATTGCCGCTAAACTTTGAAATGGCGACCGCCTAATATGGTGCCAAGTGTTCCGACTAAGACTGATTTTAGCTCTTTTTTTACTCATATTTCCCTTTCTTTTTGTCAGAAGCCAGTTTTCCTTTTTCTAACTTGATTACCCTTTTTTGCATTGAATTAACAATATCAAAATTATGAGTGGCCATGATCACTGTTGTCCCTTTTTTATTTATCCTTTTTAACAAATTCATCAGCTCCCAACTATTCTCCGGATCAAGGTTGCCGGTCGGTTCATCAGCCATAAGTATTTTGGGTTCAGCTATTAGAGCCCTAGCCAAACAAACTCTCTGCAACTCTCCTTTTGAAAGTTGAGCCGGAAAAAAATCAATCCTGTCTTCCAGGCCAATTGTTTTTAAAACTTTCTCCAAACTCTTTTGCCAATCTCCTTTGTCGTATTTAACAACATCCAGGGCAATTAAAATATTCTCCCGAACGGTTCTATCGTTTAAAAGCCGAAAGTCCTGATAAATAACTCCCATTTGGCGCCGTAAACTCAAAATCTGCCTCTGTTTAGCCTTATTTAAACAAAGATCATCAATCCAAACTTCACCCTCAGTAGGCAGCATCTCTCCCAAAACCAAACTGATAATTGTACTTTTACCGGCTCCGGACCTGCCGGTAATAAAAGCAAAATCGCCTCTTTTTATCTTAAAAGCAATATTCTCTATGGCTACTATTTCTCCAAATTTCTTGGTTACTTTATTAAATTTAATTCTCATTCCAGAACTTTAATTGCGCCGACATCCAGCAGCCAACCCGCCTTTTGAGCTGCAAAAGTCTCACCCCAAACCTCAACCTTCCGACCTACAAAGAGATCTAAATCTAAAACAGATGAGGTTAGATAGGCTGTCTGCGATTCGCCCCCTTCCCTAAGAATCTTATGAGTACCCTCGCCGTTAATGCCGCCCTTCTCGATCACTCCCAACACTTTATCCTTGAAAACTTCAGCGGTCTGTCCATAAGTCTGGCCTACTTTTAGCTTTTCACCTTCTTCAACTGACAATTGAGTGCCAGACACACTCTGACCTCTATTAACCAACTTAGTCAATCCCCAGCCGCTGCCAATTCCTAATAAAACAATTAAAAATGCCCCGCCAATTAATTTTGGGTCAATTCTCTTCTCTCTTTTCTCTTCTACCGGCTCTAAAGGCTTAAGTAGCTCTTTCATTTCACCTCCTTAAAAAATCACTAACTGGAATTCTTAATTACTAACATACTAGTTTCTCAATTAACTTTCAACTTTAATTCCGCTTTAATAAAATCATCCAGGCTCCCATCCAAAACAGAAGAGGCGTCGCTTGTCTCACAATCAGTCCGCAAGTCTTTAACCATTTTATAAGGATGAAGCACATAGGATCGAATCTGTCTTCCCCAGGTGGGTACATAGTTTTTACCCTTTAATTTTGTCTTTTCTGCCTCCAGTTTTTCTTTCTCCAGCTTTAAAAGCTTAGCGGCCAACACTTGCATGGCAATCTTCCTATTATGTTCCTGGGAGCGTTCTGACTGACAAGAAACAACAATCCCAGTTGGTTTATGTTTTAAACGAACTGCTGTTTCCACTTTATTAACATTCTGACCGCCGTGGCCTCCGGATTTAAAAGTCCCAAACTTAATATCCCCAGGATCAACTTCTATTTCCATCTCATCCCCAATTATCGGTAAAACTTCTACCTTAGCAAATGAAGTTTGCCTTAGGTTCTGAGCATTGAAAGGAGAAATTCTAACCAAGCGATGGATGCCGGCTTCTTTTTGCAAATAACCATAGGCGTATTGGCCGGAAATTTTTAAAGAGACTGATTTTACTCCCGCCTCTTCCCCCGGCACTTCGTCAATCACGTCCGCTTTCCAACTTTTTTTCTGGCAATACTTCATATACATTCTTTTAAGCATAGAGCTCCAATCCATTGCTTCCGTACCCCCTTGACCGGCATAAATTGATAAAATAGCTCCGCCGGAATCATATTTTCCAGAAAGAAAAGTCTTTAACTCCAAATCAGACAGTTTTTTCCCTAAACTCTTCATTTCTTTGGAAATTTCGTCCACCATCTCCGCTTCTTCTTTGTCCTCTTTCTCAACCATCGAAATTAAGCCTTTTAATTCTGCCAACTTATTCTCAAAATTATCAATAATCTCTAAATTATTTTTTACTTCTCCCAACCGACTCATAATTCGCTGACCTTTTTCTTGATCATCCCATAGATTTGGATCCAGGCTTTTTTCCTCCAGGTCTTTAAACTCTTTCCTCAGCTTCTCAACATCAAATCGCTCTTTAACTACCTTAAGGCGAAGCTCTAAATCTGATAATTTCTTTTTTATCCCTTCCATTAATCGCCAATCTCTTCCAATAATTCGTCACAAACTTGACGAACAACTTCTTTTTTAATCTCTTGCTTTTGTTTCTCGGGAAAGCCTTCTATTTCTCCCGTCGCTTGTTGAATTGTCTGCTTAATTTCCTGAATTATTTCCGTCTCTTCAATAACTTGACTACTTTTTTTAAAAACCTTCTTTTCGATCTCACTAACCTGCTTCTTAATCGGCTCAGGTATTATTTCCTCAATTCTTTCTCCCAGCACCTTGACGGAGCCTTTACTTAAATTAGCATTAGAAGAAAGCCACCAGATAATTCCGCTGCTGATAGCAACAAAAATTGCTATTCTCAGCCATTGCTGTTCCATACTCTAATTCTACCAGAATCATCCTCTCTTGATAAGATAGCGGGGACGCCATTCCCAATTCCCACTTCAGCAATTGCAACCTCTGATCGATCCTTTATTTCATGGATTAAAATATTTGAAATGACATCTCTTCTTCGAAGATGCGGAACTGTATTCTGATATAAATATGACTTTGCATCGGAAAACCTCGCTTTGTTTCTATTAGTAGATGTCGTCATGAATCGTTAAGGACTCGAACTTTTTAACCGTATTTAGGATAACAGCACTTTTTATATTTCTTGCCGCTGCCGCATGGGCAAGGGTCATTGCGGCCAGGTCTGGTTTGGCCGGAAACAACCGGCTTTGCTTTTGATTCCGGCGCTGAAGCTGATTGGCCTTCCAAAGCTCCGGGAACAAACATTTCTCCTCTGGTTTCTATTGCTTGGGTGGGAGCGGCTACCGGTTTGGCTTTAAGTTCAACTCTAAAAATCCGACGCGCCAGATGATAATCAATCCTTAATAATAATTGTTGAAACATCTCATAGCTCTCTTTTCGATATTCAACCAAAGGATCCCTTTGACCATAGCCCCTAAGCCTCACCCCCTCTTTTAAACTATCAAGAGCGGTTAAATGTTCAACCCAAAGATTATCTGTTGTGTAAAGAAGAATTGATTTTTCAATCTCCCGGCAAATCTTGCTGCCAAAACTTTCTTCTCGATCTTGATAGGCATTCTTGATCAGGCGTATCAGCTTCAAAAGTGTCTTTTCTCTATCCAAGCCTTTAATCTTCTTCTCAATTTTTTGCCGCTCGCTAGTCTCTTCAATAGGAATGATTTCAGCAAAACCCATAACAATCTTCTTTGTTGAAGGCTTCATTGACTCCGAATCAAGACTGCGATCAAAAACAAATTCCAATTCTTTCTTAATTTTTTCCAAAATAATCTCTTTTAATTTTTTAGGGCTATTTTCATAGTTATCAAGAATTTCTCCTCGCTGGCGATAAATTATCTCCCTTTGCTTATTAACAATATCGTCAAATTCAACCAAGCTCTTGCGGATATCATAATTAAAACCTTCCACCTTTACTTGAATTTGTTCAATCATCCGGTTAACCATTGAATGACTAATCGGCATATCTTCAGGCATCTTCAGCCGGGTCATCATTGAAGAAATTTGTTCACCGCCAAAGATTCTCATTAAATCATCCTCCAGGGAAATGAAAAACTTTGAGCTGCCGGGATCACCCTGACGACCAGATCGACCTCTTAATTGATTATCAATTCTCCTGGCGTCGTGTCTTTCTGTCCCGACCACATGAAGTCCGCCCAGCTTAATTACCTTGTCATGTTCTTTCTGCCATTTTTTCCGGCCAGAGCCCGACTGATCTCCACCCAAGATAATATCTACTCCCCTTCCGGCCATATTAGTGGCAATGGTTACTGCCCCTACCTCTCCTGCCTGGGCAATAATCCTAGCCTCTTTTTGATGATGTTTAGCATTTAAAATCTGATGGGCAATCTTTTTCTTCTTCAAATAGCGGCTGATCATCTCATTCTTCTCAATTGAAGTTGTGCCCACTAAAACCGGCTGGCCTCGCTGATGACATTCTCCAATCTCAGCTGCCACAGCGGCATATTTGGCCCGTTGAGTTTTGTAAATCACGTCCGGGCTATCCTTCCTAACAATTGGTTCGTTAGTGGGAATAACCACAACCTCAAGATCATAGATTTTTTTGAACTCTTCTGACTCCGTGGCCGCCGTTCCAGTCATGCCGGCTAAAATCTGATACATGCGGAAATAATTCTGGAAAGTAATTGTTGCCCAAGTTCTAGATTCTTTCTGAATAGCCACTCCTTCTTTAGCCTCAACTGACTGATGTAAACCGTCTGACCAGCGTCGTCCTTTCATTAACCGGCCAGTAAATTCATCAACAATGATCACCTCGCCGTCTTTAACAACATAATCTTTATCTTTGTAAAACAAAGTCTTTGCTTTCAAGGCGTTTTCAATTTGGTGAATGGTATCAAAATCCTCTTCATACAAATTACTTGAGCCTAATTTTCTCTCTACTTTGCGGATTCCATACTCACTCAACAGCGCTGTTCTGGCTTTCTCATCAATAACATAATCACTCTCAGGAAGAAGCTCAGCTGCTAATTTGGCAAAACGGTAGTATTTCTCTGTTGGTTCATCTTGGGGTGAAGAAATAATTAAAGGAGTTCTTGCCTCATCAATCAAGGCAAAATCTATTTCATCAACAATAGCAAAATAGCGCTCCCTTTGAACAGTACTATCCAAACCTTGAGCCATATTATCCCGCAAATAATCAAAGCCAAACTCATTATTAGTTCCATAAACAACATCAGCTAAATAGGCTTCTTTTCTTTTAACCGGTTTTAAATGGCTTAACCTTTCATCATCAGCGGCAACCTTGTATTTTGGATCATAGACAAAAGATTGATGAGGAATAATACAACCAACAGTAAGACCTAAGAAATGAAATATCGGCGCCATCCAGCCGCAGCCAATCCTGGCTAAATAATCATTAACAGTCACCAGATGAACCCCTTTCCCTTCTAGGGCTCGTAGATATAAAGCGGGAACGGCAGACAATGTTTTTCCTTCGCCTGTTTTTTGCTCGGCTATTTTCCCTTCAAAAAAACAAACAGCGGCCATCATCTGAACATCAAAAGGGCGCTGGCCAATTACTCTAACTGCCGCCTCTCTGACAACAGCAAAAACCTCAGGGATTAAATCCTTGAGGTTAATTCCATTAGCAATTTTATTCCTGAATTCCTCTGTCTTTTCAGCCAATTTCTTATCAGAGAGCTTTTTTATCTTTAGCTCAAAAGAATTAATCTGCTCAACAATTCCTCGAAGCCGCTTTAACTCTTTCTCGTTATAATCAAAAAGTTTCTTAATAAATTTGAACATAGAAGAATTATACCCCAATTTTCTCTTTCCCAACCCATTTTCTTAAAACTTCCGGCACCACGACTGAACCATCTTTTTGCTGATAGTTTTCTAAAATGGCAATGATTGTTCTACCAATTGCATAAGCAGTACCATTTAAAACATGAACATATTTTAATTCTCCTTTTTCTCGATACTTTATTCCCAATCTTCTTGCTTGATAATCAGTACAATTGCTGCAAGAATGAGTTTCTCGGTATTTTCCCTGACCTGGCATCCAGGAATCAAGATCATACTTCCTGGCCGCCGGTTGTCCCAGATCACCAGTACACATTTTTGATATTTGGTAAGGAATCTTTAATGCCTGCATTAGTTTTTCCTCCAAAGAAACAAGATATTCATGCTCTTTATCAGAATTCTCTGGTTTGGTAAAAGAAACCATTTCCACCTTGTCAAATTGGTGGACTCTTAAAATCCCCCGGGTATCTTTGCCGTAACTACCAGCTTCTCTCCTAAAACAGGTTGAAAAACCAACATATCTTTTTGGCAAATCACTGGCATTAAAAACATCGCCAGCGTGCATTGCCACTAAAGAATGTTCTGCTGTAGCCACCAAAACTAAATTGTCTTTTTCTAAAAGATACATATCATCCCAACCACCATGCTCACCATAACCCAAACCCGCTTCAATTTCTTTCTTAATCATTACTGGCGGAACAACAGGAATAAATTCTTCTTCGATTAAAGTTTCCAGAGCAAACTGAACCAAAGCAAACTCCAATAAAACTGCATCGCCGGTTAAATAACCAAATCTGGTTCCCGAAACTTTTCCGGCTCTTTTAACATCAATCAGGCCTAGTTTTTCTCCAATTTCAAGATGATCAAAAAGTTCAAGAGCAAACTTAGTCGGTTCTCCCCACTTTCTAACGACAACATTCTCGCCTTCATCCTTACCAGGAGAAACATCGCCGGCTGGCAAATTAGGAATTTGAACTAAAATTTTTTCCCTTTTCTGCTTAAGAGTTGCCAAATCTGCTTCCAATTTTTGCAATTTTACCTTTAATTTTTTCCCCTCATTTATCTGCTTTTTATCTGGCTTTTTTTTCAATTCTTTTACAAGCCTATTCTTTTTGGCCCGAACTTCTTCCACTTGGGCATTTACTTCCCGCCATTGCTGATCAACTTTCAACCATTGGTCAACTAATTTGGGGTCAAGCTGCTTATCAACTGTCCCCTTTTTAATTTTGTCAGGATTCTTACGAATATAATTTGGATCAAGCATGATGACTAAAAAACATTTTGCTAAACTTTAAACCTTTTTTAATTAAACTAATCTTAAAATTTTCATTCGCCCCATGCATGTTGCAATCCTCATTAGCCATTGAAACAGAAATTACGGATTGGTTGTTTTTCCTTTAATTAATTTGCTAACAAAGCCATAATTCTTGAGCAGTGATCTAAACCAATCAGCCGCATTAAAAACTCCTCGCTTATATTTAGCATCAGTAGAAATACTCTTAAACTTAATCCATTGGGAAAGAAGTTTCTTGTATTCCTTAAATTGATTTTTATTAGCCATTTTCAATAAAATGATAATTCTTGGGAAACATCTTACAACCCTAAATCATCACTAATTTCCTGCATTGCCTTAAAACAAATTTCAACAAATTCCTCTAGAGGAATGCCTAATTTCTCCTGGCACTTTTTTATATCCTCTCTCCTTGTGCCGGCGGCAAACCTTTTATCGGGAAACTTTTTTAATACTGATTTAACTTCCACACTAGCCAACTTTTTATCCGGCCGCACTAAAGCGCAAGCAACAATCAATCCAGTTAAACTGTCACAACAAAACAAGGCCCAGTCCATTGGTGTTTTGGGCTCAACACCAGTATTACTCCAGTTGTGGGCCGCCATCGCTTGAGCCACCGAATCAGAAACTTCAACTCCCTCACTTTTCAGAATCTCAGTAATTTTTACTCCCTGTTGTTCAACCGGAACATCATCCCGGTAATCACCATCGTGCATCAGCCCAGCCATTGCCCATTCTTCTCTATTTTCCGCCCCTAATTTCTCTGCCAGAGCTTTCATACAAACCTCAGTCGCCAACATATGTTTAATAATATTTTTGTTCTCAACCTGTTTATTTAAAATTTCCAATAACTTATCTCTATCAGCCATTTTTACCTCCTTTTTAGCTTAAATAATTTCTTTTCTTACTACTTTTCCACCACAAAACCTGGTAATCAATTTGCAGCCCAATTCAAGACCTTTTTTAACTTCAGTTATATTAATTCCTGGTGCGCCATCAGCAAACAAAAGAATATTCTTTGTTCCTTTGCTAATTTTAGTCGCGTCACAGTCCCGATAGTTCATATCTAAAGTGATTACTCTCACCTGATCAGTATAAACCAATTCCCCTTGTCTTATTCTTGTTGGTCTTTTTTCTCCCAACAGAACAATTTCTTCGTTTTCCTCAGCAAATCTTAATTCAATTGGTAGAATAAACTTATCTTTATCAAAAGCACCAAGGGCAATCTTAGATTCAATGACAGCCAAATTATAAGCATCAACTAAGGTATTAACCTTATACAATCCTTTTTTAAGAGCAATTCTTCTCAATAGAGCATCAACAGAAGGACGACGACTATGCCAGTCCACACCAAAATCCCTAAATAAACCTCGATAGGCCCCAATAGTAGAGATTTTACTAATGTCTTTGGTGGTTAAATCTTTAAATTTAGAAAGCGCTTTTTTTTTGAACTTCTCTAGGTTTTCATCCTCCTTTTTAACTTCAACCCCCTCAATGATTGCACAGCCAACATGAATACCTGGAAATCTTTTACTAACTTCCTCACTAATCTGATATATTTCATTTAATTTTATTTTTCCCCTGGACATATCTTTAATAATAGGAGGGCTCTTTTTATTTCCTGCTTTCTCCTTCATCACCGGAAATAAAATAACATCTTTTATTGATTCTGAACCAGTAAGCAGCATAATCATCCTGTCAATACCAAACCCCATACCAACATTAGGCGGTAATGCATGCTCCAACGCCTGAATATAATCTTCATCCATTGGATGAGCTTCTTCATCTCCTTCTCGCCTTTTTTTAACTTGTTCTTTAAATAATTTTTCTTGCAAGTGAGGATCAATTAATTCTGAATAACAATTCCCAACTTCCCAGCCATTGACAAAGGGTTCAACTCTTTCAATTAAATCTTTATCCTTTCGATGTGGACGAGACAAAGGACAAGACTCTTTTGGATGATCAATTATATGAACTGGTTGAATCAATTTGTCTTCACAAAGTCTTTCAAAAAGAGAAATGATCAATTCTCCCCTGACAGGTTTACATTCAATCTTATGTTTTTTTGCTAAAGCTAAAAGTTCTTTATCAGACAAAGAATCCACATCAATTTTCGCAAACTTTTTTAAAGCTTGTTTAATCGTTAACCTCTTCCACGGAGCCTTCAATTCAATTTCTTTTCCTTGAAACTTAATTTTTGTTGTTTTTAAAACTTTTTTTGCCACATATTCCCATAACTCCTCTGTTAACTTCATTGCATCATCATAATCACGATACGCCATTTGAACTTCCATCATTGCAAATTCTGGATTATGCGTCTTATCCGCACCTTCATTGCGAAAACATGAACCCAATGCATAAACTTTTTCAAATCCACCAACAAGTAATCGTTTCAAATGAAGTTCATACGCAATCCGCAGATACATCATCATATTCCAGGCATTTATTTTTGTTACAAAGGGAGAAGCATTAGCTCCCCCATATTGTGTTTGCAAAATAGGCGTTTGCACCTCAATAAAACCTTTTTCATCTAAGAATTCCCTGATTGCTTTATAAATCTCCGCTCTCTTTAGAAAAACGTCTTTTACATTACTATTTAACAATAAATCCAAATATCTCTTTCGATATCTTTCTTCAATATCTTTCAAACCCTGCCATTTGTCTGGCAAAGGTCGAAGAGCCTTTGATAAAAATTGAAAATCCTGAACATCAATGCTTATTTCGCCGGCTTTTGTTTTAACTACTTTTCCTTCAACGCCGACAAAATCACCAGTGTCAATACACTTAAGAATCTCAAACTTCTCTTTACCCAAATTGTTTTCTTGAAACCAAACCTGGATTCTGCCGCTAGAATCCATAAGATCAAAGAAAACAATCTTTCCGTGACCCCTGATGGCCATCACTCGACCAGCAGTTTTTACCCTCTTGCCTAATTTCTTACCAACCTCACCACAAGTATGCTTTTTATCAAATTTGGCCGGATAAGGATCAATCCCTAATTTTCTTAATTTTTGAAGTTTTTTAAGCCTTTGTTTTCTAATCAACTCAAGTCTCGTTTGAGCCATACTAAACCATTATAGCTATTTAATCTCTAAAATGCGATATTCTATGGTTCCCCTCGGTGTTTTTATTTTAATAACAGCTTTTCTTTTCTTGCCCAACAGGCCAGCGCCTATTGGCGACTGGTAAGAAATTTTACCTTTCAAAGGATTTGACTCTCCGTTGCCTACAATTTGGAGATTTTTAACTTGACCATTAACTTCTACAACAAGTTCACTGCCAACTTCAACAACACCGTTGTTATTTTTCTCGGCAATCTCAACATGAACTAATTTTTGCCCAATATCATCAATCTGACTGGCGACTAAAATAATAGTCTCCCGCAATTGATGATAAGCGGAATTTTCAGCTAAATCGCCTTCTTGTCTGGTCAATTCCATTTCTTTGACCAATTCCGCCCTACGACTCTTTAGTTCTTCTAGTCTTTTTCTCAGTTTTCTATAACCAATTTTAGTAACTATATTTTTCATTCTTTTGTCTCTGAAACGAAAAGGCCCCCGAAGCGTCGGGGGTTAGTTTTCTCCAAACGGATAATGCCCCCGCTAAAAATCGGACTTGGAAAATTTAATGCAAAGCCAATCTCTTTTCTTCTCAGTAATTATACGCATAACAAGACTGATTATATCAACTGCCTTTCATTTGTCAAATTGACACAACATATATTTGGAGGCGTTGGCTTTGGGAGATTTTATGTTAAATCGTTCAATCTTCTGAATAACGATAATCTTGTTTTTATGTCAGAAGGAGAGGCTTTTGAGCCACGAACGATCCTTGCGGCGTTCATTTTATCTTGAATGCTTTGAATGCGGACTGGAAGAAAATATGGTGGCTTTCTCCCCGGGGCTCGTCTACCTGTGGTGGGCACGAAGACTGAAAATTATCTCGTTAGTTTCCTTGTTTCCCTTTTGTCTCTTTTTAACAAAATAGAAGGACCTTCAACTAAACATTACCAAGTTTTAACATATTCATTAATTCCTTAAGGCTTCTTTTAAGGCTTGGTCTGATTTTTCAATAAAGATAAATTTCAGGCTGTCTTTGACTTTCTTAGGAACATTACGAAGATCTTTTCTATTCTCTTTTGGCAGAATAATTGTCTTAATGCCGGCTCTGTGGGCCGCTAAAACTTTCTCTTTGAGTCCGCCAATTTGCAATACCCTGCCCCTTAAAGTAACCTCTCCGGTCATGCCAACATTCTTCCTGGCCGGTTTGCCAGTCAAAGCCGAAACCAAAGAAGTGGTAATCGTTACCCCTGCCGATGGGCCGTCTTTGGGCACTGCTCCTTCCGGCACATGGATATGAAAGTCTAACTTGCTAAAAAAATCCTTATCTTTAACTCCTAATTCTTTCCAATGACTCCTAACATAAGACAAAGCGGCCCGACAAGATTCTTTCATAACATCACCCAGTTGGCCCGTTAAGGCCAATTTGCCTTTGCCGGGCATCAAAGCTGTTTCAACAAAAAGAATATCTCCGCCGGTTTGGGTCCAGGCCAAACCAGTAGAAACACCCACTTCATCTTTTTGGCCCTTGAGTTGATGACTAAATTTCCGCGGACCTAAAAAACGACGGAGCATTTGAAGATTGATTTTAGGATCAGTCTTTTTCTTCTCAGCGATTCTTTTTGCCACCTTGCGGCAAACACTAGCAATTACTCTTTCCAATTCTCTTACTCCTGCTTCCCGAGTATAGGCCTTAATAATCTCTTTTAAGACTTTGTCTCCTAAGGCTAACTCTTTTAAAGAAAGACCATGTCTTGCTAATTGTTTTGACAAAAGATGTTTTTTAGCAATGGAAAGTTTCTCTTCCTCAGTGTAGCCGGAAAAACGAATTGTTTCCAAACGATCAAGCAACGGCGAAGGAATTGTATCAGTCACGTTGGCAGTAAGAATAAAGAAAACTTCTGATAAATCAAAAGGCATCTCCAAATAATGATCAGAGAATTCCTTGTTTTGCTCCGGATCTAGGGCTTCCAATAGAGCCGCGGAGGGATCACCCCGAAAATCAGCGCCTACTTTATCAATCTCATCCAGCATAAAAACTGGATTTTTGGTCCCGGCGTTTTTAATCCCCTGAATAATTCTTCCCGGCAGAGCGCCAACATAAGTTCGGCGGTGGCCCCTAATTTCAGCTTCATCACGGATGCCTCCCAAAGAAATCCTAACAAACTTTCTCCCCAAGGCTCGGGCAATAGACTTGCCAATTGAAGTCTTGCCTACTCCCGGGGGGCCGATAAAACAGAGGATATTAATATTTCCGTCCGCTTGCTTTTTTTTCCCATTTTTGCCTTTGTCATTTTTCTGACGGAGTTTCATCACCGCTAAATATTCAAGCATTCTTTCTTTAACTTCTTTTAATCCGTAATGATCATCGTCTAAAATCTTCTTTGACTTTTTCAGACTAACGCTAACTTGACTTTTCTTACTCCAAGGCATTTCCACCAACCAATCCAAATATGTCCTAATATAACTGGCCTGAGGAGCAAAAGAAGACATTTTACTTAACTGTTTTAACTCTCGATTAGCCCTCTTTTTAACTTCAATGGGCATCCCGGCGGCTTTAATTTTCTTTTCTAATTCTTCCAAGTCGCTGTCTGCTCCCCGACCAATACCCATACTCTTGAGCTCCTTATTAATCTCTTTTTTCTTTTCTTGAAGAACAGCCCTTTTCATTTGCTTATCAAATTTATCTCGAGCTTTTTTCTCAATTGTCTGGTCAAGTTTTAAAACATTAATCTCATGAGCCAGCTTTTCACCGATTTCTTTCAGTCTTGACTTCATAGGGAGAATTTCCAAAATCTTCTGTTTTTCACCCACCGAAAGATCCAAGGAAAAAGCCACTTGGTCAGTTAACTCTCCAACCCTTATCCCGCTGCTTAATTTCATTAAAATACCGGGGTCAAAAGTCTTTCCCAAATTAAAAGCTTTTTTGAGATCACGAATTAAATGATCGGCCAAGACCTTGATTTCCCTTATCTTCTCAACAATTTCCTTAAGCGGCTTAACTTTAACTCTCATATAGGGATCTTTGCCAATAAACTCTATTATTTTAGCCCGCCTTATTCCTTTAAAGGTGGCGTGAACAGTGCCGTTTATGCGGACAACGTGCTCAACCCGGCAAATAACACCAATTTTATAAAGATCTTTATCTTTAGGGTCATCAACTCGAAAGTCTTTTTGGGCCACGACCATTATCAGCTTATCACTTTCAAAAGAGCTCATTAGGGCATCGGTTGACCTGGGCCGGCCAAAAATCAGCTGAAAATCAACATGGGGAAAAGGGACCAAATTCCTCACCGGAACTAAGGGTAAAATTCCTTCTCGATGGGTTATTTTTCTAGGTGGTAAAAGTATCGCCATGAATATTAGCAGTCTAACAAAATTTCTGCTAATTGTCAAACCTAGCAACTGCTTGTATAATTTACCTAAGTATCGTTGCTAAAGTCAATAACAATGAAGGTTGGTAAAATTATCATTGTTGGCCGGCCAAACTCAGGAAAATCTACCCTGATTAATTCTTTAGTGGGAAAGAAAATCTCTATTGTTTCGCCCCTGCCTCAAACCACCCGAAAAATCATCCAAGGAGTTTACTGGGATGAAAGGGGTCAAATCATATTTTTGGATACTCCCGGAGTCTTTGCCAAAATAAAAAACACTGCGGCTAAAAAAATATCCAGTCTGGCCAAAAAAGAACTTTCCAACGCTGATTTGATTATTTATTTAATCGACCGTTCGCGCTCGCGGGGGGATGAGGAAAATCGAATTTTAGGATTAGTAAGACAAGTTAACAAACCAAAAATTCTAGCTCTTAATAAAATCGATATCAACAAACCCAACTACACTTATGAGTATCAATTCTTAGAAGATGAATTCAATGCTTGGATAGAAATCTCGGCCCTAAAAGGCAAACACCTTAAAAGCCTGTTAGAGAAAATTTTTGAGCTTCTGCCTGAAGGCGAACCAATTTTTGATCCTGAATCTTTTAAAGCGTTTCCTGCTTTGGGCATCACGCCTAAAGAATTTGTTGCTGAAATAATTCGAGAAAAAACCTTTTTAATCCTTCGTCAAGAAGTCCCCTACACTATCGGAGTTAAAGTCGAGGAAATTGAAGAGAACGAAAACCGATTTTATATTAAGGCAACTATATTTACCAGCTCTGACCGCTATAAACCAATTATTATTGGTAAAAAGGGTAAAACTATTAAAGAGATTGGTACCATTGCCAGAAAAGAATTAGAACTCATTACCAATAAAAAGATATTCTTAGATTTACAGGTAGTCGCTAACCCCCATTGGCAGCAGGAGGAATAAAAATACTAATTGATAAATACCGAGCGATAAATTATTATATCTACTATCATGCTCCAGGCGAAAAAACTTAGTAAAGAATTCGGCGATTTAATCGCCGTGAATAATATTAGTTTCAAAGTCAAGGCCGGAGAGATTGTGGGTTTTTTGGGGCCAAATGGGGCCGGCAAAACAACTACAATGCGTTTAATTACCGGTTTTCTTAAGCCAAATAAAGGAAAAGTGACTATTAATAAACTGCCGCCTGACCAAGCGCGCCATTTAATCGGTTATCTGCCTGAAGAAAATCCCCTCTATTCTCAATTCACTCCTTTGGAATATTTAAGTTTTATCGGCAAAATGCATCAAATTGAAAAGTCATCTCTTGGGGAAAGAATCAATTATGTTGCTAAAAACTGTGGTATTGAAGATATTTTAACCAGAACAATTGAGACTCTTTCCCGCGGTTACCGCCAAAGAGTGGGGCTGGCGGCAACCTTAATTCATGATCCTAAATTGGTAATCATGGATGAACCAACCAGCGGCCTTGACCCCAACCAACAAGCAGAAATCAAAACTTTAATTAAAAGGATTGCTAAAAACAAAGCAGTTATTTTCTCAACCCATATCTTATCTGAGGCCGAGGCCGTTTGTCAGAAAATAATCATCATTCACAAAGGCAAGCTTGTTGCCGAAAAAGAAATCAGTAAATTAAAACGAAAACGCCATTCACTGGAAAAACTGTTTCTGGAATCAACTAGATCATGACCAAAAAAACTCATTCTCTGCCAAATAACTTTCTGGCTCTGTTAACCAAAGAGGTTTATTATAATTATTTAATTTCTCCTTTGGGCTTTATCTTTTCCGGACTTTTCTCTTTAATTGCCACTTGGTTATTTTTGCAAGACTTTTTCTTAATTAACCAGGCTTCTCTGGAGCCTTTATTTAACCTTCTCCCCTTTTTATTCCTCTTTTTCCTGCCGGCGATTACAATGAATTTATTTGCTGAAGAAAAAAAATCAAAAACTTGGGAGATTTTACTTACCCTGCCGGTTAATGAAAAAAGTGTTGTTTTAGCCAAGTTTCTTTCAGCCTTTATTTTCACTGTATTTACTATTTTGTTAACATTGCCCTTAGTCATTATCATCAGTATTCTGGGAAAACCTGATTGGGGAATTATAGCCGGCAGTTATCTGGGCACTATGCTTTTAGCAGGAGGCTATATTGCCGCGGGCATGTTTTTTTCAAGTTTAAGCAATAATCCGGTTGTTGCCTTTCTTGCCAGTACTACTTTTCTTTTAATTAATTTTCTCCTTGGCCAAGAAAATCTTCTCAGCCGCCTGCCCGATAGTTTGATCAATATTTTCTCAAACCTAAGCTTGAATTTCCACTTTATTTTCTTAATCGGCGGCAATATCGCTCTCACCAGTCTAATTTTTTATCTCTCCTGGATTTTTATTTTCATTTGGTTAACTATTGCTTCATTAAAAAGCCGTGATTACTAAAAAGTTGAAAAAACTGCGCCATACCAAACTCTGGGCTACCGGCATCAACTTAATTTTAATTGCTATTATTATCAATATCATTGTCCACCTAATACCTATCAGTATTGATCTCACCAGCAATAAGACTCACTCTTTAACAGCCACCACTAAAAAAATACTGGTTGATCTAGATGATATTGTTACTATTAAAGCTTTTGTTTCCGGCAATCTTCCTCTTGAATTAACCCCACTTAAAAAAATACTTAAAAATACTCTCAGCCAATATCAAAAATCAAGTAAGGGAAAAGTAAAATTAATTTGGCTTGACCCTCAAAAAGATGAGGCTTTGCAAGAAGAGGCTATCTCGCTGGGCATTACTCCTCTTCAATTCTCATCAGTAAAAGAAGATAAATTTGAGGTAATTCAAGGTTATTTTGGCCTAGTAATATTTTATGCCGGAGAAAAACAAACTATTCCCGCTCTTCAAGAAATCAACAATCTAGAGTATCACCTGACAGCCACCATTAAAAAGATGCAAAAGGAAGCGCTTCCTAAAATTGCTTTTTCTGCCGGTCTGGGAGAAATTGATCAACTTCAACTCAGGCAAATTAACAAACTGCTCCAATTAAATTACCAGGTTTCAACTTTAGATTTATCCCAAGAATCAGTAAAACTCGATGAAACAATAGAAACACTTATCGTAGCCGGCCCCAAAGAGGAATTCTCTCAGGAGGCTAAGCTGATTATTGATCAGCTTTTAATGAATCAAAAAGGAGTTATTCTCCTTCTGGATAAGGTTTTTGTGGGTGAAGGACTAATGTCTACTGAAATTAATAACAATCTTGATGATTTGCTGGACCACTTTGGAATCAATGTTAATAAAAACTTAGTCGTTGATTCCTCGGCGGCGTTTGCCACTTTCAGAACTGAGCAAGGGGCTTTTATGACTCCCTATCCTTTCTGGGTCAAAACCAGGAGTGAAAATGCCAGCCACAACCTGCCTCCAACTGCCAGTTTAGAATCTGTTGTCTTCCCCTGGGTATCTTCCTTAAAACTTGACAAGGAGGCAAAAGCGCTTTGGCAGTCAACACCAAAGGCAGTAATTACCTCTGGATTCAACAATCTAAGCCCAACTAAAAAATGGAGTTTCGCTGGCGAAAATAATGACCAGTTTATTTTAGCTGCTATCCAAACCAATCAATTTGACAGTTTGTTTGCTAAAGAGAAGCCCAAAAATCTTGAAAAACTAGACATTACTGAATTCAAAAACAAAACAGATGCCGTTAAACTGGCCGTTGTTGGCGACGCTAACTTTATTGAAGACCAAACTGTTACCTCTTCCCCGGAAAATGCCCACTTCCTTCTTAATCTAGTTGATTATCTTTCAGCCGACATCCAATTAATCAGTATTAGGAGTAAAACTGTTTTTTCCCGACCATTGAAGCAGATTACTGAAAAAGAAAAGCAGACATTCAAAATCATTGGTTTAGCCGGCGGTCCAGTAATTCTCTTAGCGTTAGCAACCCTGGTCAGATGGAAAAGAAAAAAACATGGTTAAACTGCCTAAAAAATTAACCGATCCCTTTTTATTAAGCTTCACAACGCTTGTTATTTTAGCCGGAGTGCTGGCATTTTTAAAATTCTCTCCCAAAAGTGTTGAGAATAAGCCATGGCTGTTAGAAACAATTGATTTGGTTAACAAGATTGAGATTACAATTGGCCAGGAAAAAGCGATTTTGAAAAAAGACAATGATAATTGGCTGGTTGTCTCTGAAGAAAACTCAATTGCCGACCAGGAGAAGATTGACAAACTTCTTTCCGGTTTAAAAGAGGTGAAAAAAACAGATTTGGTTTCCCAAAATAAAGATAATCATTCAAAGTATGGCCTGGGAGAATTCCAGGCTATTAATCTAAAAGCCTCTCAAGACGACAATCTTTTACTTCATCTTTTAATCGGCATGGTTGGGCCGGATTTTGAAAGCGATTACATCCGACTTCCCAATGAAGACAAAGTCTACCTAAGCAATCTCGGACTTCGTTCAGTCTTAATTCAACCTCGGTGGAGTAAAGAACAAGAAGGGCAAGAAGATTGAAAACAATCAAGAAATTTCTTTAACCAAGCCGGTTTTTGTTCAATTTTGATCTTCTTCACAAACAAAAACCCCGTTGATTCCATAGTTCCTTCCGGAAAAAGGGAATCAAGAGGCGACAGATGAATGCTGAGTTTACTACCAAATATCTCCACAAAACAGCCATAACCCATTCCCGGCCTTAAAACTACTATTTTGTTTCCAACCCAAGAAGAAAGATCGCCGTTTTGGTCTAAAGTCAAATGTTGACAAATCTTCTCTATTTTCCTTTTGGAAAAATTAACTTTATAACCTTCCCCTAATCTTAAAAGTTCTCTAGTCAACAGAATTCTGGCTTCTTCTAATCCCCTTTCCTTGCCTAATAAAACCAATTTTTCTCTTTTTTCCTTAATTTTTTCTAAATAATCAACGGTCATAAAATCTGCCAATTTATCCAAAAAACTCTGACCATCCTGATAAAAGGCAAAAATCAAGCTCAACTGAAGCTTATAGAAAATCTCGTCAATTTCATTTAGAATTGAAACTAAATCTTCTAAACCACCTTTCCAGCTAAAAACGACTCCTCGCTTAGTGCTTTTAAATTCCTCCTCTTTGCCGGCAAAAATAGCCTGATGAATCTTTTCGGAGTTGAAAATCAGATTAAACAATGCCAAAGAAAAAGTCGTGGGATAAACTAACGGGGCTTTTTCTTCCGGAAGCTCAATTTTTTTTAATTTCCCAGGCATTAAAAAACAATGAACATGAAAGGTTCTTACCGATTGTCCCCCGCCATAAAACCGACCTTCTTTATTTCTAATAAAAGAAAAAGGGGTGGCGTTAATGGCAAAAGCCCGTTGGCTGGAACGATATTGGGGATTATCCTTGATAAAACAGTCAAAGCCTGAATTAATACGCTTAATTATCCGGGCCATTAACTTCTGCTGTTCGTCCGGGACAAAACTGAGAGAAGGAGCAAAACTTTGACCCAAAAACCAAAGTTGAAGATGAGGGTATTTTGGAGGCACATAACTTCGTTTAGGAAAAACTAAAGCCCAAAAAGGAAATTCTGTTTTGGCTACAGTTGTTTTTCCGCTTATTTGGCTGGTTGTTTTGGTAAAAACAGCCAAGATATCAGGTTTTAATTTTTCTTTCAAAAAACTAGGCAAAAGAGAAGACCAAGGATCCAAGAATTTTGTTTTCTTCTTGGTTTTAGTTTTTTCTTCAAGAATAGTTCCTTCAAGTTCCCAAGCCCAGTATTTCATTGATGATTAATGATAAATGCCCGGCCTTGACCTATTTTCACGTACCGTTGCCGGTAAACTATCGTCAGTGCTGATGCGTTTCACTTCCTTGTTCGAAATGGAAAAGGGTGGTTCCACATCGCTCTAAAGACCGGACAGTAGTATTTTAACACTAACCAATCATTGAAGGAATACCTAACCTCGGCTCCATGGATTGGGCCCGCTAGTCCTTACTTGCTCCGGTGTAACAATTACAGCAGGTCTACCCCTACGGAAAGCCGCAGTTCTTTTTGCCACTGTTCGCCTCTGCCCCGCATTCATTTCTTTACCATGTCGATGTTTATAAGTCATAGCAATAGGACCTACATATCCTCCCTTGAAGCGTTCCATTACTCTCTCTCTAAAAGTCATTTAACTTCTTTCCTTTCTTGCAAACCTCAATAACGACCATATTATACTACAAAAAATGGTAAAATACACTAAATGCCCGGTCGTCTAATGGTAGGACAGACGGCTCTGAACCGTCCAATCGGGGTTCGAATCCCTGCTGGGCAACTAAAACGGGTACCTCTAGTGACCGAGCTTCCTGAATCTACCCTGTTAATTCCAGGAAAACTGCATTTTAAAATAAAAGGATTCGAACTGTTTTTTACCCTTAAAGAGGTCTTACTCAAATCCGACTTCTATCGTTAAAACCCCTTGGACTTAAAGATTAAAATGCCAAATCAAGCTCGCGGCCAAGTCGTTTCGTTATTATTTTCAAACCCCGACTTTATTGAGTATTAAAGCTGCTTAAGCTAGAATAAGGCAATGGGCTCGGATTTAACCTTTCTTACCAACGAACCTGATAAAAAACTACTTGATAGGTTTAAGGTTTTGGTCAAAGACTCTGATTTTTTCGATGTCTTGGTCGGTTACTTTTACACTAGTGGCTTTTATGCCATATACAGACCTCTTGAGAAAACCAATTGGAGGCTAATGAGGAAGGTGTCAATTACAGACTTGAGTGTTTGAGCGGAAGACTGAGAGGTTATGAAGCAGAAGAAGATTTAATAAGTTTATTTAAACGAGGGAAAAAACAAGTTAATAGTTTGCGGTAGAGGTTCAACTAGATTAGGGATCTAAAACAGTTCCCTGGGCAGCACGCGGAAACATAAGCGTCTCTTTCATGTTATCTATCTCCAATAAAACCATCATTAATCTCTCAATGTACAAAGACCCTAGATAAGCCTCACTCGATCCAAGCCGAATCGCATCCAAGTAAGTTTTAAAATTATTCGGGTCTAGCCCAAGCAGTTTGATTCTGCCCAAAGTTTTCTCATAACTGCTATTAGAAAAACTAACCGATGCCGACTTAACGCCATTCCACCACAACTCTGAGGCTTGAACAACACTTTTACCGTTTTTCTTTGAAGTATTGCAATAAAACTGTTTAAAATTTTCTGGGAATTCACTAAGCCAAAAGTAGGGCCCGGGGTATCTCCCCGGTAACAACTCTAATCTTATGGCCGTACTTAGAAAGGAAGTGAGCAAGATAGTATTGATAGGTTTGACCACCGCCAACTGTAGGCGGGAAACTGTGAGCAAAAATACAAACTTTCATATGCTCAATTATATCAAAGACTTGGCTGATGCCGTTAAAACTTAAAGATACTGTTTTTCAAGTACTCAAAAAGAAAAAGGTTCTTTTTTTATACTGTCCCATTTGTCTCATTCTGTGTTTGAGCTATAATGACAGAAAGGGGCTAGACCACACTACTCAGCAAATGAAAGCGGAGGAACGAGCAATCCAATCTCCGCAGTCAAATTGGAACTTCCATAATCTAACTTTCTTCGAAAATCCCGTCTTTATTTCATTAAAGTCTAATATGATGTATAATATAGCTTGCTGTCTACGTAAGATTATTCTTTTCTTCCCAAAGAAAAATTTTGTGTTTTGTCTATAAAAGTTTTTTATTCTTCTTAGCCTTATATAAACTCCATGCACTTAACACAGGAAAGATGATAATTTCGTTCTTTGCTATCATATCTTCTATCTCTTTCTCAGAAAACCAAAAGCTTTTAATACTCTCTTCTTCTGAATCCTTCTCTAAATAAAGAGCCTCCTTTAGATGCCTTCCTAGGTAAACAAAGACCATTGTAACAGAACGTCGATTGTTTAGTAAAAACTTTCCTAAGAGTGTCAATTTTTTGGCTCGTAGTTTAGCTTCTTCTGCAAGCTCGCGATTAGCGCCAACTTCTGGATTTTCATTAATCTCGAGCGCTCCTCCAGGAAATTGATAAAGTTCTCGATTTTGAGGATAAGAATATTCTCTCTGTAAAAGAATCTTTCTGTCTTTTCTGACAGCTATAATCAGGGCCGCATCAGTTCTGTGTTTAAACTTAAGATAGGTTGTTTTTGTACCATTCGGAAGCAAAACCTCATCCTCAACTACAGTTATTCGAGGGTGAACCAGAAGTCTCTTGGACGAGATTTTCTTCCACATAAATTACAGTTAGTATGATTGAGCAAAAAGCCATCGTTGATGACTTTTTTTACCACAATAAATACATTCACCCCCCTCTACCTTAGAATCCAAGGGCAAACAACGAATAGTGGCTTTGGTTTCTTTTTTAATTTTGGCTTCGCATTTAGAACTCTTACACCAGAAGGCTGAAATGAAACCGCGAGTGGTACTCATGATACTTCTAAATTCATTATAATTATCAACAACATGGGTGTTTTGTTGAGTGAATTTTTTGTGCTTCCCAAAAAGGCCTTCTTGGATTTCGTCTAGGAAATTTTGAATGGTGACCTCTAATTCAGAAACAGGCACTTTAATTTTGTCGCTGGTATCTCGGCGGAATAAAGTGATTTCGTTAACATCAGCTTCTTTGCTACCAATTTCCAGACGGATAGGCACGCCTTTTAGTTCCCATTTATTAAATTTAAATCCGGCTGATTCATTGCCGATCAAATCAATTTCAACCCTGAACTTAGTTTTGAGTTGATTGAAGATTTTTTGAGCAAACTCAATGGCGACTTTTTGACCAGGGATAGAGATGACAATAACTTGGACTGGGGCAATATTGGGAGGCAGAATCAAGCCATTATCGTCACCATGGACCATGATTAAACCACCAATGCTTCTAGTGCTAAATCCCCAACTATTTTGCCAAGGATAAACCTTACTTTTGTTTTGGTCCTGAACGGTCCATTTAATGGCCTTAGAAAAATTTTGACCTAAATCATGGGAGGTGCAAGCTTGAAGGGCCTTACCGTTGGGCATTAATGACTCAAAAGTATAGGTTTTGTAAGCGCCAGCGAATTTTTCTGACTCACTTTTAATACCAGGAACACCAAAGATTGCCATTAAATCCTTATAGGTCTTCTTGTAAGCATTCAGTGCCCAAATGACCTGATCTAAACTTTCCTCATGGGTTAAGTGGGCACAATGGCCCTCTTGCCATAAAAATTCTGACGTTCTTAAAAATAAGTAGGTTCGTTTTTCCCAGCGGACGACATTACCCCACTGGTTAAGTAAAATTGGCAACCCTCTCCAAGAAGTAGTCCATTTTTTGTACATCTCATACATTATGGATTCAGAGGTGGGACGAATAATTAATTTTTTCTTGAGTTTTTTACCACCAGCAATAGTTACAACAGCAAAAAGGGGGGCAAAACCCTCAACATGTTCTTTTTCTTTGTTAATAAAACTTTCGGGTATAAATATAGGGAAATAAGCATTTTTGACTTTTCTTTCCTTAATTAATTTATCCAAAAACTGTTGGATAGCTTCCCAAAGGGCGTAACCGTAAGGACGAATGATCATGCAACCTTTTACTGGGGCATAATCTGCCAATTCAGCTTTTAAGATTACATCATTGTACCATTCGGATAAATTAACAGACCGTTTTTTGAGAAGTTTTTTTTCAAACTTTGTCATATTTAGATTTTAACTGAGTCTTAATAACAGAAAAGCCATCTCTGCTTCACCACTTTGGAACATTATAACATCTTCAAGCCGTGTAATATGAGGACGTGATAAAAGCAGACTAATATTACTCTATCTTGTATAATGTTATGAATAAATTTAAATTAGAAGCATTCTGAGTTTATTTATATTCTAAAATTATGTATATCTTGGGCATACAAGGAAATTTTGGTAGACCAGAACATGATCCTGATGCGGTTTTGATACACGACAACGATTTAGTGGCCGCAGTAGAAGAAGAGAGATTAATCAGATATAAGTGCGCGCTTGGTGTAATGCCTGACAGGGCGATCAAGTATTGCCTCAAGACGGCTGGTATAACCATGAAAGACGTTGACGTTCTCGCTTTTCCGAGAAATACTTGGACCGGGCACGAAAATCGACTAAATTGGTATTCCGAATACAACTTTGGCTCTAGACCAAAAAGGATCGAATTTGTCGGTCATCATTTGGCCCACGCCGCTTCGACATATTACTATTCAGGTTATGAAAAATCCTTGATTCTTACAATTGACATGACGGGTGACGGAATATCATCGGCTGTTTTTAGAGCTAATGGTAACGACATCCAATTAGTCCACGAGATTCCTTTCCCTAATTCCTTAGGTATATTTATGGCATTGATTACTCAATACCTTGGATTTAGAAGTAGTCAGGACGAGGGAAAAGTTATGGGACTGGCCGCCCATGGAACTCCAAGTATTGACATGTCTCCTTTGTTAAAAGTCACCAACGATGGGTATCGATTCAACCCAAAAAGTTTACATTCAGAAGTGTTTAAAAGATACCCAGAGTTTCACATGAGACAGTTACCTTTTTTCAGCAGGATGGTCGAGAAAGTTTTGCCGAAAAGAAGACTAACTAATGAGGAAATTCTAACGGAACATAAAGATATTGCCGCTAGTGCTCAAAAGGTAGTTGAAGATGCGGTCTTCAAAATTATCGAATTATTTAAGAAAAAGAGTGATGAACATTTGTGTCTTGCTGGCGGGGTAACCCAGAACTCAGTATTAAATGGGAAAATTGTAAGCAGCGGGTTATTTAAGGAGATCTTTGTTACTCCAGTAGCTGGTGACGCGGGTAGCGCGTTAGGTGCTGCAACTTTAGTACAAGCACAATCCGGTTTTAAACCGAACGCCATGAAATCGTGTTATCTGGGCCCAGATTATTCAAGTGAATATATCAAGGGATACCTCAAGAGAAATCGTATTAAATATAAACAATATCCAGATATCGTCGACAAAGTGGCCAGTGATCTAGCCGAGGAGAAAATAGTTGCCTTGTTCCAGGGTCGTATGGAATTTGGGCCAAGAGCCTTGGGCAATAGATCACTGCTGGCTAACCCAAAAGTTAAAGGAATGAAATACAAGGTTAATATTATAAAGAATCGTGAACAATTTAGGCCTTTCGCACCTTCAATCTTACATGAATACGGTCCCAAACTGTTTAGACACTATCAGAACGCTCCGTTCATGTCGTTTACTTTTAATACGAGGATTATGGGTATGAGATGCTTAAAGAAGCGACACACATTGATAAAACCGCAAGAGTTCAAAGCGTGTGTCCTAGCAGTGGAAGATATCGAAATATCATTGAGGCCTTTTATAAAAAAACGGGTATACCTGGAGCTCTAAACACCAGCCTCAACGTAGGCGGTCAACCAATAGTGAATTCTCCCCAACAAGCCACCTCACTCTTTTATTCAACAAACGTGGATACCTTAGTTATGGAAAATTTTATACTTGAAAAATAGTTATAACCCCTTTTTCGTTTGAACAAGTTTACAAAACACGCTGTTTGGGAAAACTGGTTATAATTTTTTCGTAATATTTATTTGTTAGCAATTCAGCAAATTCTATAGCCTCTCTTCCACTATTCAGTTTTCTTCTTTGTTTCCACCAATTCTGAACGTCCACACTTAGAGCATCTACTAAATCACCAAAGTAACGAGCATTCTGGGAAAGTAGGCGAGGCCTCGTTATGCATTTTAGAAGTATGTAGTTTTTAATGATGTATTTTCTTATACCTGAATAATCTGCTAATAATGCGGCTCTATTTAACCTTTCATGACTATCTTCTGTAGAGTCTCTGTAATCTTTCCCCAACTCACCTTGAAAATACAATTTACCACCCAGGAGCTTTTCAGGTTCATTTAATATTCTTCTTGGGTTCGCCGCGTAAGGAGCCTCGTTTGAATAGATGATTCTAGCGGTTGTCCTTTCAATTTTTGCCAATAATCGACCGCCCTCATTAAAGTATTCTTGTTTTTTTCCACCATCGAGAAAATCTCTTGTATATCCCCCTATTTGCTGATATGTGTCTTTCACAATAGCGAAGCATTGATCTGTTGCCAACCTAATAAAATCAAAGAAAATTTGTTCAGTAAACAAGAAAGTTTTTCCTCTTACTCCTAACCAATCGATTGTTTCCTTACTAAAAAAAATAGTGCCTATTTCGTCTAGATAACGAGATACCAAATTAGGCACTTTCTGCCAAAAATCTAAAGGAAAACATCCCGCATTAGAGAGTACGTCAAAATGTTCTTTTTTAAACTTTTCAAGTACAGTGTGAACCCAAAGCGGGTGAAAAATCACATCAGAATCGCCACTGGCCAATATTTCTGTTGCAAGGAGTGGATTATTTAATATATAGTTATATCCGGCTATTCGAGCCGCAACGACGCTTTTTTCTTTTTCAGTAATAATAAAACAATTTAAGTTCTTGCATTCGTGCGCAAACTTTTTAACCACTTTGACTGTATCGTCAGTACTATTATTATCAACTATCACCATTTGATAAAACTCTGTGGATAATGGCCTGCCTAGATTGTCGGTTTGTCTGGCCAAGGAGTTCAAAGTGTCTAATATAAATTTTTCCTCATTATACGCGGGGATGATTATTGACAATTTTCTATTTCGCATAAATCCATCATGACCTATTTAATAAATCAGAAATATACCCACAGAGATCTTTGATTTTCAACTTAATTCTCAACAAGCTCTTCCGCACTATCAAAGTGCAAGATCCATTATTTAGGTTTTTTTCGTTAATTACTACAATAAAGGGCAGGCCAATAATTAATGCATCATTTACTTTTTTCGCAACACTTACGGTTTTCCGGTCATCATACAAAACTCTAAAATTGTTTTCCAATTCGCAGTATAACTTCTTCACTAACGCTTTCTTGACAGAATTTTTTTTGGGCCCACTAATAAAATAAAGATCAAAGGGGGATATTGAAGAAGGCCAGATAATCCCCTTGCTGTCGTGATTTTTTTCCACGATTGCAGCAATTGTTCTCTCTATCCCTATTGAATATGCTCCCATGTATAAAGGTTTTTTCCTCCCATCCAGATCCACAAAAACGGTATTTTTCATCTTAGAAGTATAATATTGGCCCACCTGGTAAATATTTCCCAACTCGATTCCTACCCTGGTGATTAATTTTTTTCCTTCAAGTGATCTATATCCATTTTTTACTAATGCTATATCTGATAAGGAATCGTACTGAAAATCTCTTCCGTAGTTTACATTAGTTAAAACATTCTTTTCTGTTCTTTTTCCACCAATGAAATTATGCACGGTAAGTAAAGAATCGTCTCCTATAAAGACAATGCCCGAACGTCCCCATGCGGGCAGGAAACTTTTACTCAGCCCTACGTTTTCTAGATCCCTATCACTTGCCTCAGCTATCTGGTTGGCTAGCCCAATAACATTCGAAAGTTTCTTCTCGTTAAAATCCAAATCTCCCCTTATTGAAGCGATAATGATCTTATTATTGGCCAAATTCTTATATGCTTTACTCTTAATAATTCTCGCCTTGGGAACTGAAAAATATCGAGCATAATCCCTTACAATTCTAACACTGTCCGGTATTCTAATTTTCCCCAGAGGCAATATCTTTTCATTAGTATTAATATTCCCTTTTTTAAAGACCGCTACATCCGTGTGAGCCAAATACTGATTATCTTTTGTTGCCACATACTTACTTTCTCCACGCCTGGAATTCAAGACAAACTCATAAGCCGATAAACCGCCAGCAAATCCGTTATCTGATTTGATTTTAAGCACTTTTAATCCCAAATCACTAAACAATTTAATAAAGTTATCTGACATTTTCTTGTACTCTTTTTGAAAACTGGACTTGTCAGTGTGGAAGGAATAAGAATCCATCATAGTAAATTCTTTCAGCCTCAGCAGGCCGCTGGTGTGATATTCATCCCTAAATTTTTTTCCAAACTGGAAAAAATTAATTGGCAAATCGTTGCGGACAACACTATAATTTCTAATTAAATTTAAATACATCTCTTCGGGGGACGCTGCTAAATTATATTTAGAACCACTACGGTCTGTTAAATTGGTTACAAAGATGTCTTCTAGATACCTACGTTTACTTTCTTTCCAAAGATTGTTTGAATGAAAAAGCGGGAGCATAGTTTCTTGGGCTCCAATTCTCCACATATATTCCCTTAATAGCCTGTTTACATTACGGAATACAATCATACCGAGAGGTAAAAAATAGTACCTTCCGTTTCTGTATTTTTGTATAAAACAACCAGCTCTCAAAAACCTTTCGGCTGATCCTAATGAAGATCTACTACTTTTATTGGGCTTAAAGAATGTCTCTGATAACCTCATTTTTTGTTTAATGGTTTTATAAACAATATAAGCCTAAGTTTAATTCTATCATATTTTCGGTAATTCTTCGGCTTTTAGGCATTCTTTTGCCAGCTCTTTTTTTATACTGTCTTATTTGTCTCAATTAGCCTCAATTGTGATACACTTGGAGATACATATGGAAAATCAAATTAATGTTGGCGATCAAAATACCAAGCAAATCGGGCAAAATCCAGTAAGCCAGCCACCTGCAACTCTCGTTCCGGAAAAGCCAAAAGTAAACTATTGGATGGTTACGGCGGTGGTTTTAACTATGGTTTTGGTAACTGGAGGAGTTTTTCTTTTTTTGAACTCAAAAAAAGAAATAACACAATCTTCAACCCAAAAACCTCCTCAATCTCAGCCAATAATTTCTCCTCCCACGCAAGATACTAAAATTAGTACAAAGACAAATGATTTTCTTTACACCCAAGATAATCAATTATGGTTTGGAAAGACAGATGTTAACGGAACAAAACCAGTTGTTCAAAAGTTAACTGACCAAACAGCAAACTATGTTCTTTCTAATTCTAGGACTAAAGTTGCCTATGTTTCTAACGGTTATCTGAAAATTAGAACTATACTTAGCAACGGGGAAATAACGCTGCAAAAACTAATTCCTGATAGTTACCCGCAGGAAATACCAGAACCAGAATACATAAGAGCAATTGGGAACATCGCATGGTCAACAGACGATGCTAAATTAGCTTTTGTAGGAAGTAATGATGCTCAAGCTGATATTTATACTATTGATGTTGATGGAAAAAATCTAAAAAGAATAACCAACAACAAACTCAATGAATTTTCTCTTGTATGGTCTCCCGAAAATAAGAAAATAGCTTTTCAAACAACAGAAGGTTTTGGCACTGGAGCAGGGTTTTCCTCAAGTATCGCGGTAATAGACAAAGATGGGAATAATTATTCCCAGATCGCTATTAACGGCAAATTGCCAGGCAATCATGGTTTTGGTCCTGCTGAAGATTTGCGTTGGATAAATAGTAACGAAGTAATTTTTTTGGCCTGGACGGTTGGAGGACCTGATGGCATATGGAAAGCAGATGTGAATACTAAACAAATTATGTCCCTAACAGACAAACATGGTTGGTCAAATCCCGTATGGTCAGAAAAAAACAACAGTTTTCTCTATCCACTAACAGAAAAAAATTTTCTAATAGTTAATATAAATGACGGAAATAAAATCATAGAAACTAGTGATGAAGTAAGTCGGGCTGTTTGGTCGTATAATGGAAGTAAAATTGCTTATAATGTTAAAAATAATCCAAATAAGCCTGTCACTAACCCTAGAGAATTAGTATATGATTTGTTTATTGCCAATTTCGACGGAAGCAATCCAGTAAAGGTAATTTCAAACGCAAAATTCCTCCTTGAAAATTTCTCTTTTTCTTCTGATAACAAAATGATTCTTTATACAAAGAGACTTTTTGAACCTGATACGCATACAGAATTATGGATAATAAATTCGGATGGAAGTAATGATAGGCAAATAGATTCCGCCTCGGAATTATACGGACCATACACTACGCCTTACGGTAATTCAGCAATCTATTCAAAAGTTTCATCGACTGGTGAAAATCAATACATTCACTATTGGTTAAATCTAAATAGTCTTTCAAAGGAAACCATTTTTGGAAATACGGGAATATCCTCTCCTGAATTTCTTGCCAAATAGTCACTAGGTAAGAAAATTAATATTTTTCCTTACTCGCCCGAAGGGTGAGGAAATCGCGCGCATTAAAAATAAGCAAAGTTTGATTTTCGCTTCACTCAAAATCAGTGAGGCCCAAAGGGCCGAGCTAACATTGAAAGAAGGTTCGTAATTTATGGTAGAGTTTCAACAAGTCAGAAACTTTTTGACAGCACCTAGAAATATTACTTATAATAATTGCCATTATAAGTATCGAGAAAGAATTCTACCTTTTGTCTTTGCGCTTCTAATGAGATCAGCTAATTCTTTAGATTTAGCTGATCCTGGAGTCAACCATTCTTCACTTCGAATGGCCAAAATATCAATTTCACCAGGACCCTTACCTGTCGAAAATCCTTTTTGATTTAGTCTCGAACTAGCTCTAGCTCCAACATTGTGAGCCGCTATTCTTTGATTTTTTATACCTTGTATATCCACAGTGTCAACGATTAATAAAAGGTCCCTATCAGATCTTTTGGTAGCGGTTCCTTCCGCTTGAGAACCATGTAAAACTACGCCACAAACCCCGTCTTTCCTATAGACTATTTTGGCTGCTCTTTTTATCAATTCCATTTGGCAATATTTTAACATAGCTTGGAATTGATTTCACAATCCTGTACGAGTCACACACATATTGGACTCTAGACCATTATAGACCAAGTTTTGAAAGTGTTACAGGAAAAAAACCGGAAACAAAAAAATATTTATAAGATAAAGTTTTTCAAAACACCTGTTTAAAGTAAATACTACCAATATAGAGATTTTGAGCAAGAAAGGTTCTCAATTCTGTGTAAGAACAAGCTCGGGGAAAATCGGACAAAGAATTATCCAAAGAGCAATTGATCTTAAAGATAAAAATTTCCAGACCGACCTGCTCAACATGATAAAATATTAATATGAAAGTATTCATCACTGCTTCCTTTGAAGAAGGTAAAAATAAAAAAGAGATTGAACGTTTATGTTCAATTGTTAGAAATGCTGGTTTCAAAGATTTCTGTTTCATAAGGGATGTGGAAAATTACCAAAAGGTGTTCAATAATCCTAAGGAGTTGATGAATAGTGCAAGAGAAAAGATTCTGAGATGTGATGTTTTGCTATTTGATGCAACAGAGAAATCAACAGGAAAAGCAATAGAGGTAGGAATAGCGTTCTCAAACAAGAAAAAAATTATTGTTATTATAAAAAAAGGAATTTTAATAAAAGATACTTTACGAGGGGTAGCTGATGCTATTATTAATTACAAGACAATTGAAGATATTCAAAACGATTTGAAGCGTTTGTATCTTGAGTGGACAAGTATATAAAATAGGTTCGAATAGCGTCCATACTCCCAACAAAGTCTGGAACAGCTGAAAGAAAAAGAACCTCCTGTAAAATGGCTTGACGAATATTTAATGGGAAAAGTCTAATTTATTATGGAGAAAGTCAAAATAATCAAATCTCACTTTAAAAAACACGACAATATTATTTATGGAGTAATGTTAAATATGGATTTTAGTCGTTTGCCAAGTCCTGAAAAGCCAGCCAATTTTTTTGCCAAATTATGCCGAGAGATCATTGGTCAGCAGCTCGCTTCTAAGGCAGCCAAGGCGATTCTTAACCGATTTACTGGTTTATTTCCAAACAAAAAAGTTACTCCTGATAAAGTTTTAGCAATACCTGACCAAAAACTTCGTGATGTTGGTATGTCCTGGGCGAAAGTCAAATACATTAAAAACCTTGCTCAAAAAACTAAAAATAAAGAAATTGCCCTTAATAAGTTAACCGACCTAGATGATGAAACCGTCATTATGGAATTAACCAAAGTTAAGGGAATAGGCAGATGGACAGCAGAGATGTTTTTAATGTTTACTCTTAGTCGAGAAAATGTTTTTTCTCACGGCGACCTAGGTCTAAAAAAAGCAATAAAAAAACTGTATGGCTTTAAAGATAAGCCAAGCGAAAACAAAATTAATAAAATCGTTAACAAATGGACACCCTATAAAACCTATGGCTGTTTAGCCTTGTGGAGCATTTTTGACTAACTTGGGAATTAACAAAACACCAACTAATGAGACAAATTGTGCACGGTCTTCTTTGTGTTAAAATTAGACCATGAAAATAAAACCATTCTTTATCAGATTAAGAACCACGAAAAACCCTAGCAGAACTCTTAGCTCCCAAGCGTGTTGATTTAGGGGTACAAAGTAAATATACCTGCGCTTGGGTTCCTCTATGAACATCTCCCAAAATTGCCTGCGCTGTCTGATCAATCCAAGGCTCACTTTCTTCTGGATAAAGAACCCTTAGTCGACCGGCAACTGTCGCTAGCGGATTGATCCCAAAGACTGCCCCCATATCCGAAGCCCAAGAATCGTTTTCATAAGCATCTACCAAAAAACCGCTCTCCCCCAAAATCCCAACAATACCTAACAGTTCTTTTTCACTAAGCATCGGCAATCGCAAACCGTCAATTCGATGTCCAGGCTCTACCTCTCTCTTTTGATCAATGGTAGCTGCAAACCGATATTGCTCAGCTTTAGTCCCATGGTAGTAAAAAGCATGAGTTATGACTACTAGTTTACCGTCGGGCTTCAACATTTTTTTGATAGCCCCAAAAGCCATTCCTCGATTAGCCAGTAAATGAACGTTTCCGGAAAGAATAGCGGCATCAATTTTCTCGGGAATCAACCTATCAACCACATGGATATCCCCATGAATAAGGGTTGCCTTTTTCCCAAATAAAACCTTTCTTGTGTAATCAAGCATCAGCGGCGAAGCATCAAGACAATAAAGCCATCCTGTTTCGCCCAAAAGAGGCTCTAGATATTTCCCGATCAATCCCGGGCCACAGCCGAGATCAGCCAAAACCTGACCTGGTTGAAGATCAAGAAGTAGGTTGGCACTTCTGGCAACTTCTTCCCCATTAGTCAACCCGGGACGAACAACTTTCTCCCGAATGGTCACCAAATCATTAACTCCCATCGGCCGATGGAAAAAGTCTAGTCTTCCTCCTCCCGCACCAGAAATTTTCAAAGGAGATTCTATCCATGGAACCCTGGGTCGTATTCCTTGTTCAACCATTTTTTCTTTCAGCTATTTGACCAATGAACAACTTTTTTTTCCATCATCAATAAAATTTTGTTTAAAGAATATCCCATTAATCCGGCTACTGCGATAGCCGAGTAAAGCTTGTCAATTTTGTACGCTAAAAAACTTTCATAAATTTCCCTACCAATACCCCACCGACATCCCATCATCATTTCTGTCACAATAATCATCACTAAAGATAATGAAAAAGCGATTCGAAAACCCACGAATATTTCCGGTAAAGCATCCAAAAAAACAATTCTACCGATCGTTTGCAGCCCGGAAGCTCTGAAAACCTGAGCGACCTTTAAGCGTATTGTGGAAACATGTTGAGCCCCATAAAGGCTATAAACTAATATTATCCAAAAGGAAACAAAAGCAGTTAAAGCAATTTTTGTGGCATTGCCAAGGCCAAAAGAAAATAAGAAGAGCGGTATCAAGGCAGTTGCAGGAAATGACCTAAAAAAATCAATTAAAAATTCGACTGCTAAGTAAACTTTTTCGTTCATACCAATAAAAAGACCAAGTGGGACTGCTATTACTGAGGCTAGGGCAAAAGATGCCAATGATCTTAAAAAAGTGGCTAAAATATCCCTTATTCCCCCTCCAATTAAAAAAGAAACAAGCAAGTTAAATACTTGAATTGGGTTAGGAAGATACAAAGATCCAATTAAACCCGTAGACGTTACCAGCCACCAAAAAAATATTAAAATCCCCGGTCCTATAAATTTGTATAGTGAATTTCTCATTTTAATTTTTTAGATAAACCGAACTAAAATCAGGTTCCTTTTCAAGAATGCCATGATCTAATTCAAACTTGATTATCTGACTAATGGCATCTTTATCAATGGCCTCCAATTTTTCAAACTTAGAAAGATTCATTTGTTCGGCAATTTCGTCTTCCACCTCCATGTATTTCTGAAAGATTTTTCTGGCTTCGATTTCATTGGCTTCCAAGAATTCCAAAGCCTTATCAAGAACCTTTTTAACCCTCCAAGCCAGTTCAGGATTTTGAGCTGCAAACTGTGCGTTTAAAACAAAAGCAGTACTAGGATAAGGAGAGACAATGTATTTAGCGCGTAAAGAAGAATCTAAAAGTTTACCTAGTTTTTTGGTAAGAATTATGGTTGCCGCCGGTTCCAAACCCAGAAAAGCAGCAATTTCGGGTTTGGAATAAGCGGGAATTATAAGGGGCATTTCTACTTGTACTAAAGTTATCTCTTTAGGATTAACTTTCATTCCTTTAAGAATTGACTCTGCTTGAACTTTAGCGTTATAACCCTGCCTAGTCACTATCTTTTGCCCCTTTAAATCTTTTGGGGAGTTAATATGATCTTTAACAATTAAAAAACTATAGGGGAATTCTTCTGTTTCCACTGTTCCGGAAATGATTTTAAACTTCCCTGGATTAGCATTTTGCAAACTAAAAAGAACGGTGTAGGGAATTTGCGCTGCATCAATTTCTTCCCTGACTAGACCCTCAACTAACAAATCGGGCCTAAAAATAGGTTCTAGAACGACTTCTATATTTTCTTCTTGAAAAAACCCTTTTTCGTGAGCGACCAATGCCAATGAAGCAAACTTCATATCGCCGATTTTTAAAATAGTTTTTTCTTCCGATAGTTTCTCTTCAGGCATTGACTTTTTGAATAAAGATCTTTGCGAAAACAAAATCAAACCTCCACCGACAATTAAAAAGCTAAAAAGAGCAAGAAGAATGATTACCTTAGTTTTTTGAGTTTTCATTTATCTTTTTTTATTAATTGTTAAAAATCTCCTTGGTGTAATTCCTAAGAATTTCCCTTTTAATTTTGGCAAAACCAGGACTGCCGATAATCGAAATCTTCCTTGGAAAAGGAATCGGATTGGGGAATATCTTCAGGACTTGAGTCGGCTTCCGGCTCAAAAGCACTATTTTTTGAGAAAGA
Organism: uncultured Gammaproteobacteria bacterium; assembly: GCA_964428655.1. Classification (GTDB taxonomy): domain Bacteria; phylum Patescibacteriota; class Microgenomatia; order UBA12405; family JAHJSD01; genus CAYRYE01. The sequence goes on along the minus strand of CAYRYE010000001.1, from coordinate 296,770 downwards.
AAAATCGCTTCGTCAATTTCATGAGAAATTACCAGAGTAGTTACCTTTGTCTTCCGTAAAATTTTGGCTAATTTTTCTAAAAGTACTAAGGTCGTTTGGTAGTCAAGAGAAGAAAACGGTTCATCTAAAAGATACAACTCTGGCTCAATGACTAAACCACGAAGAAAACTAACCAATTGTTGTTGGCCTCCACTAAGTTCATAAGGATAAGCATTTAAGGGTAAATCTCCTCCGAAATTTTGATATAAAGTTTTTACAATTTTATTAATCTCTTTTTGAGAAAAATGGAATTCCTTTTTAATCTTTAAGGGAAAGGCAATGTTTTCACTGGCCGTTAACCAAGGAAAGAGTGAATTTCGGTAGTCTTGAAAAATATAACCAATCTTTTGATTTGAAGTTGGGAAACCGTCAAAGGTTAATACTCCTGAATCGTAAGGAACCAAATCAGCAATAATTTGGAGTAATGTCGTTTTACCGCAACCGTTGGGGCCAAACAGGGCAACAATTTCACCTCTCTTGACGGTTAAGTTTAAATCACTAAAAACAAGCGTTTTTTGGTGATTAATGTATGTTTTTTTGAGATGTTTTATTTGTAACATCAAGGTCAACTTTAAAAGTTTGGCTGGTTAATTTCGCTTTATAAGACAAAAGGCAAAAAGGTTCATTGACAACTCTGTCAATGTATATTTAGTAACTTTTTGTAGTATAATCAAAAGAAGGTGGGCAATTTTTCTCAAACTCTCATAAAACACTATCGAAGATTGGGAAATAGGGTAATTTTTGCCAATGGGATGACACTTAACCAACTGGCCCTCGAAATGTGGGAAAACCTGGAAGGCAGAGAAATTGACTCAAGTGTTCTTTCTAAGGTTATCAACGGCAAGCGTTTATTCTCCTTTAAACAACTACGGATCTTTTGTGATTTACTCAAACTGCCTCAATTCGAGCGCAATCATCTGTTTAAATCTCTTTCTAAGGACCTTTTATCAAAATTTGGCAAATTAAGCGGTAATCAACTCTCTATTCTTTTTTCCCCAAAAATCCATTATTCCGATAGGCCAATAAATATAAGAAAAATCGCCGGCACTTTAAGCAAGTCCTCTCGGGTTTTATTTGAAAAACTCGCCCTTGAACTAATTCCCGAAACAGGCAAACAAGACCCTATTGGGGTTTCTTTCACTGATAGAGCCTACTACATTTTAATCAAAGACGCCTTGAAGAAAGAAAAAACCAAGGATCAAAAAGTTTTTTCAAACTTTAATGTTTTTATTCCTTATTGCGGGTTTAAACAAACAACTAGAAAATTTGAAAACAATTGTCGCTGTGGATTCCACCTGGCTCTTTATGGAGTAATCAAAAGATGTCTTTCTTTGCCAACTTGCTCTAGAAAGGAGATTCAAAACGAGATAAACCGCTGGATTAGCTATTTTTTTCCAAAAAAAACAATTATTAATTATCTTGAGAAAAACTCAAAGAATGATGACCAGGCCTTAAAATTACTCTCCGAACTCAATTCGTTAAATCAGATAGATTCCCAGTCCGGGGGCCGCTGATAAAATTTAGTTGAGTTATAAGGATAAAAAGGTTCTAGACCGACCTGCTCAGCAAATGAAAGCGGAGGAACGAGCAATCCAATCTCCGCAGTCAAATTGGAACTTCCATAATCTAACTTTCTTCGAAAATCCCGTCTTTATTTCATTAAAGTCTAATATGATGTATAATATAGCTTGCTGTCTACGTAAGATTATTCTTTTCTTCCCAAAGAAAAATTTTGTGTTTTGTCTATAAAAGTTTTTTATGAATCATATTACTAATTTTGACGTATTAATTGTCTACTCAGAGAGAATTACCACTAGTGCTAATTCTCTATCTGAAGACGTTACTGCACCATTTGCCAAAGGATCTAGGAATGAAAGTTACAACCTAGTTTATAGCTACTTTCTAGAAACCTGTCGAAAAAATAATTTAAAAGCAGCCTTTACTACCTCTGCTGATATTATTGGTGCAGGTGAATGTCAGAGTTATTGGCTTTTCAATAATAATACTTGGTCTAAAGTCCAAAAAGCAGGCTTTTCGAAAATGATTTTTGACAAATTCTCTCCTACGAGTAAAAGCAGAAAAATAAAGCGTAATTTACTTTTTTCCTCGAAACGGATCAGGCCATTTAACAATCCCCGCCTTTATAATCTCTGTTTTGATAAACAGAAAACCTATGAAGTGTTAAATAATTTTTCTATTCCCACAGTAACAGTAGAAGATAGTACAACAAAAGGTCTTGTGAAAGCGCTAAAGCTCCTAAAGAAAAAAGTAACTATACATCAAGACAGAAACGATTTCTCAGAAGAGGTGGTAATGAAGGATAGATTTGGAGCTGGCGGATTAAATGTTTACAAATTTGGTAACGACCAGATTGAAATGATGGCTTCCTTAGCAAAAAAACACAAAAGGATATCTTTTATCATCCAACCCTTTGTGAAATTTGATAAAGGTTTAAGCATTCAAAACTCTTCCAAGCCAACCGACATCAGACTGATATATTTAGGAAATAAGATTGTTCAAGTATATATAAGAATGGCTAAGAAAGGGGAATTTAGATGCAACGAGCACAAAGGCGCATTGCTAAAATATATACCTAAAAATGAAGTGCCTTCAAAAGTGATGGCGGTTTCTAGAAATATCGTTAAGATTTTGAATAAAAAATCTTCTCTATTCGCTCTTGACTTCATTATTAGTAATAACGGCAATATCTATCTTCTAGAAGCGAATACTGGACCAGGGTTGGATTGGAATTTATCAATCAGAAAAAACGAAATCGAAGCAAAGAAACTAATGAGAATAATTATAAAAGAAATAGTTAGACGTATTAACTCGTCAAAAAATACTTCTGAAAAAAAAGCTGTCGTATCTACAGTAAATACTCCTATGATCAGCGAGTATCCAGTATCACCAAAGATATTAACAACAATATAAACTACTTAATTTTTATTAACAGCTTGACACGTCTCTTTTTTTCTACTGTCTCATTTGTCTCAATTAGCTTCAAACGTGATACACTCGGAGTAAGCAACTGTGGGCTCGAAGGGTTCTAGACCGACCTGCTCAGCCAAGAGCCAAAAAGTTTTCGGGAACCTAAAACAAAGAAAAGCTGACATTCAGGTTTGAATTTTAATAAAATAATATGGAAAATATTAAACTTCTGCCAAAAACTATTTTAGGCAAATGGTCTATTGTATTAATCGTTGCGATGCCAATATCTTTTTATATCGGTATGTCATTCGTAGGTTTTTATGAATCTGTTCCAGCCGGGACAACAATACCGCACGATATTGTTGTCAGGCCCGGAGTAGCGTTGCCGATGTTAACTGGGTTTGTTTGCGGGGTTGCGGCTTTTTTTATCGGTATTATCGGTATCACAAGAAAGAAGGATTATTCCATTTTTGTATTTTTATCTACAGCAGTAGGATTTCTTATGCTGCTTTGGTGCCTGGCTGAAATTCTTTTTCCTCATTGATTAAAATAGATAAGACTTTGAGCCCCGGAGGGGCGAGCTAACCCGATGCGGTTCTGAATTCGGTTCGAAGTTTTCGCAAAGAGCCAACACAGAAATTTCTAAATATTGGAAAACCTTCTATTAAAAGAATTATTTTAAATATTTATCAAAAAACTCCACAGATCTATTCATAGCTTGTGAAAAAGATGCCCCGCTCATATTGTGATCAGCTCCTTCATATTCATATAGTTCAATCTCTTTTCTGTTTTCCTCAAGTGTACTACTTAGGCTTCTTGACAGTTCTACTGGAACCGAACTATCAGCTGTTCCATGATGTAATTGAATAGGTGTAGAAATATTTTCTAAGTAAGAATATGGATCTATCTTATTCCAATAGTCAGGATTTACACTAGGACTTCCGTATTTTTCAAAAATCTCTACAGTACGTCTCCTTAAAAATGAAATCTGTGAATTATATGTCTCAAGCATGTCCTGGTAGCTCCCAACAACACCAGCCCAAAAAACAGCTGCTTTTACTTTGTTTGTCACCACTATTACACGTAGTCCTATTTCACCTCCATTAGAATGTCCCCAAATACCGATTCTATCTGCATCAGTGTTGTTATAATTTTCCAAAGCTGAAATAGCGTTTAATGTATCTACTATATAGGTTTCAGAAAAATGAGCACCACCAGCTATTCCTTCTGATTTACCGTGACCACGAAGATCTGGTTTAAATGTAAGAAATTCATTATTTGCTAATCCATCTTGAGTGGCTACGTAATCTGCCGTAGTGACATATGTTGATGGCTGGGCATAGCCATGTAAGAAGATTATCGCAGGATATCCATTTACTGGTTTTTTTGCATTGGGAATAGTTAGGAGCCCATAAATTGTATAACCATCTGACATATATGAAGCTATGAATCGTTTGTAATTTGATCCTGGTTCTAGAGTCTCTTCTATAACAATTTCACTCGCAGGATAGTCTCTTGTTCTAAGGGATTCAATAGACATTGGCGAATCATGAGCCTCATTAGCAAGATCAGTAACTTGATTTGATGGAGAGATAGCTTGCCGTTTTGTAAGTCTCTTAGACACAAAGAATATTAAACCCAATACAGCAATTAGCATTACTATTACAAGTAGGGCCAATTTGCATTTCCTATTCATAAGCAGATATTTTATCACAAGGGTAATATTTTCCACCTAAACAGAAGTTATTACTGCAAGCTGTATTAGATATATGAACTTTTATCTGTGGTAATATAATATTCGATCTATGGCCACCCAAATCTCTAAAAGAATGAAGATTGTATTTACCATTTTTGCCGGAGTGATTTTTGCTGGGTTTACCTATGCCTATCAAAAAATCCTCGGCGTAAAGCGCAGTATAAAGTTTTTTGTAAAGAGCCAACCATTCGACTCACTTCGTTCGCTCATGGTTATAACCGTGAGTCAAGAGTTCTGAGTGAATGGTGAGCAAAGTTGAACGATAAGTATTATAATCTATTTATTAAAATTAATTGTTTTTAAAAATATGAGTAAAGATAAGGCCAGAAGAGAAAGTAAAAAACCGCGCCTAAAATCTCTAAAAGAAAAAAGGCGGGAAAAGCGGGAAAAAAGATTGTCAAAATAAATAATATTTAGGCTGCTTGTTCAGCCGACTTCTTCCTCCTTAAGCTATTTATATCTTTTTTCATAACAACTCTTAGCTTTTTGGTAGCCTGCTTCTTGGGCTTCTTTTTCAGAACAAAACCATTGTTCGCCTAAATCTTTTTCAACAATGGCAAATTCATATTGAGCACAGCCTGGAAAATAGTATCTTTTTATTTCTTGGTTTCCTTTGTCAATATTGCCTTTAATGTCACATTCTGGATTTCCAAGGTTTTCCATCTGATAGCATTTCGGGGAATAAAGGCCAAGTTTGTTTTCTTTAGCAAAATCTCCGGCTAATTTAAGAACTGATTCGGCAGAAGATTTATCATGATGATATCTTCCCCAGCCATTTTCTAATACTTCTTTATTAACTAATCCATTTCCTAAATAAACCAAGGCCAATGGTCTGCCTTTTTGACCAATGACTTCCTCTTGAACATATACTTTCTTGCCTTTAACTAAGTTTTCTAAAAACTCTTTAGATTCTTTACCAGCACAAAATTCCAATTCCGGAGCATCAACATGTCTCAACCTTAAACGAACCTTGCCAGCTAGTAATATAGTATCTCCATCTAATACTTCTAAAACCAATATTCCCCTATCAGTCCCTTTTTTAGAATACAAATAGATATTAAATATTAAAGAAGGAACAAGAAGAATAAAACCCAACCACTTTAGCCACCAATAATCCTTCTTCCTCTTTGCCACAATTTCATTTTACCTTAATCTTGCGAAGTAAAAAATCACGCGCAAGAAAAATATAAATCAGCGAGGCCTGGAGGCTGACTGTGTGCGATTCCTTCTTTAAAAATGCTCTGATATAATGATCGCATGGTTTTAAATGATAGGGTTTATGGCAAATTCAAGATAAAGGAGTCCGTTTTAGTTGAACTCCTTAAAGCGCCTTCGATTCTAAGATTGAAAAACATTTCCCAATACGGTATCCCTGATAAATATTATTGCTTTAAAAATTTCAGTAGATATGAACACTGCGTTGGGGTTATGTTGCTTCTAAGAAAACTGGGAGCAACTTTGGAAGAGCAAGTAGCCGGCTTAATTCATGATATTTCTGTTTTGGCCTTTTCCCACGTCACTGATTGGATTTTTGGTGATGGGCCAGGTAGAGTTGAAAGCTATCATGATTCAATTCACGAAATGTTTGTGGTTAAAAAAACTAAAATACCCAGCATTTTTAAAAAACATGGTTTCGTTTTGGAGCGACTTCTAAATGAAATAAACTTTCCCCTTCTTGAAAAACCAAAACCTAATTTGTGTGCTGACAGGGTTGATTACGCTTTACGGGAAATTGAGCATCGATTAAATAAAAAAGCCCTAGCCGAAAAACTTGCCAACGATTTAGCGAACTATAATGGTGAAATTGTTTTCAATAATAAGAACTCCGCCTTGAAATTCGCTTCCATCTTTTTTGATCTCCAAACTTACAATTGGGGAAGCAATGATGTAGTAACAAGGTATCATCTTTTTTCTGAAATATTAAAGATTGCCCTAAGAGAAAAGGTTATTTCTAAAAAAGACTTTTATGGAATAGAAAAACCAATTATCCAGAAAATTGAAAGGAGCAAAAACAAAAAAATCCAAGAGATGCTTTCTTTTCTGAAAAAGAAGAATCTTCAAGATCCGAAGCGAAATTCTAGCAAAAAAGTCTACAAAAAATTCAGATACGTTGATCCCAAATTAATTTTAAATGGAAAAATAGTCAAATTAAGCAAAATTAGTTCCGAATTTAGAAAGCTGTTTGATAAGCATAAAAAAATAAACGAAAAAGGAATAGGTGTTTAAAATTAAAAAACGAGGTGGGTGCACCACGCCAGAGCTCCAAATGGGTAAACTAGCAAGCCCCAGCCACCCAATTTTAAAAGTGATTGGGAGTTATGACATCAAGGTTACTAACATGAATTACAAAATTACGAACAAACACCATCTTGAGTTTTTAAAAGAGTTAGAAAAACACGCAGGACAAGGAACTAAATATCAAAAAGAAAGAGATAAAGCCTACATAGGAACAAAGAAATTTTCCTATACTATTAAAACTCCAATCAAAAAACAGATTGTTAAGGATTGGATTAAAAGACATCCAAAACTTTCAATTTCAGATTATATTGAGCTTTTAAACTCATTATATTCCGGACAATCTCATGATGAACGATCTATTGCCGGAAAACTACTTGAATTTTTACCAAAACTGCGAAAACAACTAAATCCACTGTTGTTAAAAAAATGGCTGAGCGGAGCTGAGGGTTGGGCTGAAGTAGATTCAATATGTCAATCTAATTTTTCTGCGGAAGAAATGCTTTCAAACTGGAATGTATGGAAGAAAATGATCGCTGAGTTTTCGTCAAACAAAAACATCCATAAAAAAAGGGCTGGTTTGGTTCTCCTCACTAAACCAATTCGAGAGTCCACTGATCCGAGATTGTCAAAACTGGCCTTTGCAAATATAAAGAGATTAAAGAGAGAAAATGATATCTTGATTACAAAAGCAGTGTCTTGGCTGTTGAGAAATTTAATAAAAAATCATCGAGAAGAGGTTAAAAGATATATCAAAGAGAATAAGAATAACTTACCGAAGATAGCAATAAGAGAGACAACAAGAAAATTATTAACAGGTAGAAAATAGCCCCAGAACCAAAACAAAGCTTGGTTTGGGGTAAACATCGGCGCGGCGGGTGTCTTTCGGCCCTACTCAGGATAAACGGGCGCCACACCGGAACGCCTGTCCGACGGGTTCTAATTATGAACGAACAGACTGAAACACTACCATTACCTACTTTAGATCATCTTTTACCTCAAGAGGTAGCCTGGCACGAAGCCCATAATCTAAATGTTTTAGAGAGAAAAGGCCTTTTAAAACCCGAAGAAATTGGAGGGGCAAATCTTGAATCATTAACAGAAATTGCCGAAAGAGCTTCCCAAATAATGAGCGTGGCTAATCTTGACGGCCCTGAAACTGCCAGGGGAAAAGTGAAAACAATGTTGGGGTTGGAAAATCAGAGTCCGGCCAGACTAAGAAGATTAGAGCTAATATTGAAAGGTTTTCTACTTGCGAGTTATCTTTGGACAAGACATGGTAAAAAAGATCTTGCTGGAATTATTTTTTGCGGGAGCAGAACAGATACAAGAAAAACGCCAAGACCGAATTCTGATTTGGATGTAGTTTTAGTACTCAAGGAGAGTGTTCAAAAAAGTTATGATACTGATCCATCTCTTCCCGACAACATCGAAAAAGCAGTAAGGAGAATATGGGGTCCGAAAACAGAAGTAGATTTTACCTACGACCTTTATGGCAAATCGTTGAGGACAATGCAACCTTCTTTCGCAAGGAGGCAGTATAAAGCAATTAATCGACACTCTATACCCTTTATTTGGGACAAGAAAGTTAGAAATAGCTTTAAAAGGGTTTTTTCAGGTCAAATGAGAAAAGGTTAACAGATTAGAAAAAATTGCACACCCAGAACAAAGTTCATTTAACCGAACACTGCCCGCTCAAGATAGCCTTTTATTAAAGACTGATAAGGAACATTTATTTCATTTGCCTGCTCTTTTATCCTGTCAATTAAATATTCTGGTAATCGAAAATCGCGGCAAGAAAAATATAAATCAGCGAGGGCCGAAGGGCCAGGCTTTACCGACTAGGAAGAATCCTGCTGATTTGACGAGAAAAGTGGAGAGTGGTAATTTTAAATTGATGAGAAAAATATTTATTCTTCCGGTTTTTCTTCTGGTTTTTTCTTTTCTTTTTTCTTCTTTAGCCTCGGCTGGTAATGATCTGCCAATTAGAGAAATGAGCTGTATTTATCCGGTAAAAATTTTTGGTAGTTCCATGGAGCCCCGATTCAAAGAGGGCGAGCGAGTAAGTTTCAACAAATGCATCGATGAAATTAGGAGTGATTTGGCTCCCGACACGCCAGTTCTTTTTCAGCGGCCTAATACACGAGGTATCAGCGTTTCCATAATTAGGGAAAAGATCGTTCGACCGGAAGGAGTTTTTTATCAAGTTTCTCGCGTGGATCACCCTGAAAACCGAGAGGAAATTGCCGTTACTCAACTAGTCGGGGCTTATCAGGATGAAGCAGAAATGGCTGCTTTGACTGAGGAAGAACAGAGGGCTCTGGCTCAATTCAGAGGCAACCCATTGATTGCTTTAGGTGGTTTTTTGACGAGCCTTATCTTTTGGGGAAGCATTATTTTTTGGAAAAAAAAGACCGGTGTTGCTTGGCGCTATTTTTGGGCCGCGGTTATGGTTTGGAGTTTTATGCTTGGAGTCAAAGCCCTGATGGATTTCAAGCTTGGCCCTAGCAGTCTTTTTCCAAAATTATCAGTGACTTCGCTGATCGGATCTGTGACTATCTTTCTTTATTACGGCCTGCGGACTGGGTTAACAGAAAATGGCTTTTCTTTTCTTTACATCAAAAAGAAACTCAAGGAAGCTTCTTTTAATGATGCGGTTGCTTTTGGGATCGCTTTTAATGGAGTTGAGGCGCTCATGGTTGGCTTGTGGACTTTTGGGGCGGCTTTGGCTCTTTTTCTTAAGCCAGATCTTTTGAATTTTTTTCCAGTGCATTTAAGACAAGAGGTGATTCAAGCCTTTGGTGGTTCAGCGCTTTATATCCCCGCCCAATGGATTGAAAGGTCGGCTGTGCTTTTTGGGGGGATTTTTTCTAGCCTCCTGGTTTTTATGACCGTCAGGACAAGAAAGCTTAAATATATCTTGATTGCTGTTATTTACAAAATGATTGTTGATGGTGGCTTGGCGGTTTACCTAATGCACTATCCGATAGCTCCTGCCGAAGGCTTCGTTCTTTGGTCCTACTTGATTGAAATTCCGATAGTGATTTACGGCGTCGTGGGTATTTTAGGTGCTCTTTGGCTCAAGAAAATCTATCCCAAATCCTTGGCTTTGCTTGATAAAAACTAGCCGCAATGAGGATGGGAGGGCCAACCGAAAGTCTCTAAGCTTGGACAATATTTTTCTAAATTTGCTTGAATCATTATTTCTCTCTTTAGATCTAACTTATGTTGAGACAGATAACCTAATTGGGGAACGTGGCGATGATTAAGCCAATAAACATATTTTCTATAAGGCAGCCAACAAATTCTATTTTTATTATTTGCGAAATTCTTTTTGAGTATTTCATGTACTTTTTTATAAAAACAAATTTCTAAGATTGGTTTATTAATAAAACTTCTTGATAGTAATGCCAGTAACTTGTGATCCTTTTCGAATTTTTCGAGATTAAAAGGGAACACTTTTGAGGCAAAGTTTCTATTGATAATGAAAAACTCTGTAGATAAAGCCTTTTTAAAGAACCATTTAGAAGTTGCTAATAAATAGTTTTTTTATCCATTTGTTTTAAAATTTTAGCAAGCAGCACGGGCTTGATTAACCAAACATCAGCAGAAGACACAATAATAAAATCAAATTTTTTCTTGGATTTGAGAATCTTTTCTATACCTGTGTCTATCAACAAGCCAGCTCCCTCGTAAAATCCAGGATTTTTGCATCTAATAAGAAAATTCTCAAGATGTTTTTTGGGATACCATTCCTTTTTTCCGTTAAAAAGGTGATATATTGTGATATTTTTTAAAATCTTTTCTTTATGCCATAAATTTCTAACAAGTTCCATTTGAACTTTTGCGTCAATAACGCGATTGTAAGTAGAAATAACCATTGCTAATTTCATTTTTCAGTCTGAACTGAGATAAGTTTTTTCAACTTTTCAATGCTGTCCCAATTATAAATAGAAACAGGAAGTATTCGTTTTTTTAAGCTTTTTAACCTTTTTGCAATAGACTTGATTTCTGTTTCTGATTTTTGATCTATTTTTGTCAAAAGGATAACTTCAGGCATTTTTATCAATTTTGGATTATAAGCTTTGAGTTCATTTCTGATGATGCGATAAGCTTTTCCAGGATTTTCCAATTCGCAAGAAACGCAATGAAATAAAAGTGAGACCCTCTCAATATGTTTAAGAAATTTTATTCCTAAACCCTTTCCTTCAGAGGCGCCTTCAATAAGACCTGGAATATCAGCGATAATTTTACCATTTAGTTCGCCCAGATTAGGCTCAAGGGTTGTGAATGGGTAACTGGCAATTTTTGGATTAGCAGAGGTTAATTCTTTGAGAAGACTGCTTTTGCCGGCGTTAGGAAGCCCTATAAGTCCATAGTTCGCAATTAGTTTAAGATTAATATGTAAGTTTTTCTGTTGGCCTCTAAATCCTTTCTGAGCATATTTTGGAGTAGTGTTAGTGCTTGAACGATATTCCCAGTTGCCTTTGCCGCCGAACCCACCTTTGCATAATAAGAAATGACTATGTTTATCTGTTATTTCAAATTTTTTTCCAGAGTCTTTGTCAGTTATAATAGTGCCAATAGGAAGCTCTATTTCTAAATCCTTAGAATCTTTTCCGCTTTTTTTATTTGACATGCCCGGTTGGCCGTTTTTTGCTTTAATTTTAATATTTTTGGCAAGTTTATTGAGAGCATAAATATTTGAAGTAGCTTTTACATAAACACTCCCGCCCTTTCCTCCATTGCCTCCATCCGGTCCCCTTCTGTATTTATAAAAAGAAACTCTTCCATCCCCGCCATCTCCGGCTTTAAGATCAATAACAATCTCTGTAATTAACATTAGTACCTATGTAAGTATACCTTAATGAATTTATCAATAATAATAAAAAAGGATGCAATAAGCACAAAACAACATTAGAAGCGTTTGCAAGCCAGTAATCAATTTACTCCACGTAAAATATACCTGCTTTTCTAACACTCTTCAGTTCTTTTATTATTTTTTTTGAGAAATAAAGTCAGGAGCTAGCGATAACCTCCCCCTCTTGACCCTCGATTGTCTCTTCTGGGACCTCCCCCTCTGTTGTCGAACTTCGGCCTTTCTTCTCTTGGTCTTGCAAAATTAACAGCAATCTTTCTTCCTTCCAGCTCAGTGTCATTTAACCCTTCAATAGCTTCACCTGCTGCTCCGTCATCTTCCATTTCAACAAAAGCAAATCCCTTGCTTTGACCGGTATATCTGTCAGTGATTACATCACAAGAAATAATCTTGCCAAATTTGGAGAACATTTCTTCTAGTTGAGAACTAGTTACGGTATAAGGAATCCCTCCAACGAATAGTTTTTTGGACATTTATTTTCACCCCCCTTCTGTTTTAAAATACTGTCTCTGTCTGGTGGATAGAAAAAATCTTTGGAGGATATCTTCTTATCTAACTAGAGGAAACAGGTGTTAACATATCCCTCCTTAAGGAATATGCTGATATTATAACACATTATTTTTTTCAAGCAAAACTTGATTCTCGCCAAGGCTGTCATTATTGAAAAAAACCATAGTGACTGATAAAATTATTCGTTGATGAAAAACGCATTTCCCAAGAAATACAACTATATGAAACGAGAAAAACACTGGATGGATTTTTGGAAGAAAAAACAAATCTACAAGTTTGACGAACAATCCTCGAAACCCATTTATTCCGTGGACATCCCTCCACCCTATGTGTCTGCAGAACACTTGCATATCGGACACATAATGAGCTATTCACAGGCAGAGTTTGTGGTGAGGTTTAAAAGAATGCAGGGCTTTAATGTTTTTTACCCAATGGGCTTTGACGACAATGGTTTACCAACAGAGAGGTTTGTCGAGAAAAAATATAATGTAGATAAATCAAAAATTAATCGCAACAACTTTATAAAATTATGTCTTAAAGAAACAAAGATAGGTTCACAAAACTACGAGAATTTGTGGACTAACCTTGGGATATCCGTTGACTGGACGAAAACATACAGTACTATTGATTCCTTATGTCAAAAAGTATCTCAGTGGTCATTCATCGAGCTTTATAAAAAAGGTAAAGTATATAGAAAAGAAGAACCAGTACTTTGGTGTCCCTTTTGTCAAACCGCTTTAGCCCAGGCTGATTTAGAAGATCAAGTAATAGAGACGAGGCTTAATTACATTAATTTTTCTATCAATGACAAAAAATACACCATCGCCACTACCAGACCAGAGCTGATACCGGCTTGTGTGGGAATCTTTGCCAATCCAAAAGATCAACGCTACCAACACTTAAAAGGCAAAGAAATCACTGTTCCATTATTTAATTATAAGGTTTCCGTCTATTTTAGCGAGTCTGTTGATCCTGAGTTTGGTACAGGCCTGATGATGGTCTGCACTTGGGGAGACTTTGAGGATATTAAAAAATTTAAAGAATTCGATCTTCCGACACGAGAATCTATGGATAAAAAGGGAAAGATTACCGAACAAGGAGGAAAGTATAAGGGTCTGGATGTTGACACGGCCAGAAAAAGAATAATCCAAGACCTTAAAAAAGAAGGACTTTTAATAAAACAGGAAAAGATAAAGCATGCACTTAATACCCACGAAAGGTGTGGCACTACGGTTGAGTTTGTCCTTGCCAAACAATGGTTTATAAAAGTTCTCAACATCAAAAAAGAGCTTTTAAAAAAGGGAGAAAAACTGAATTGGTATCCTCAGTATATGAAAAACAGGTATGATAGCTGGGTTAAGGGCTTGAAATGGGATTGGTGTATTTCAAGACAAAGATATTACGGTGTCCCCTTTCCTGTTTGGTACTGCCAGGACTGCAATGAAGTCATAACGGCCAAAAGGGAAAGCCTCCCCATTGACCCGGCTGAAAAAAAACCACCGGTTTTGAACTGCCCAAAATGCGGCTCGACTAAATTTGCCCCCGAAAAAGATGTAATGGATACTTGGGCAACATCGTCCTGCACGCCTTTTATTATCCCCGAACTTGTAAAAGATTTAAAACTTAAGAACAAAATTTTCCCAAATTCACTCAGGCCGCAAGCTTTTGAAATAATTCGCACTTGGTTATTTTATTCAATAGTCAAGTCTCATTATCATTTCAATAAACTTCCTTTTAAAAACATAATGATTTCCGGGCATGGTTTAGATGAAAAAGGAAAAAAGATTTCCAAAAGGCTGGGAAATTATGTAAGCCCCAGTAAACTTCTTAAAGAATACGGTGCAGACGCAATTAGATATTGGGCTACCGGCGCAACTCTAGGGTCAAATCACAGATTTAATCTCAAGGAAGTGGAAAAGGGAAAATATCTGGTTAACAAAATTTGGAATGCTTCCAGATTTTGCGCCGTTCACATAAGTGAATTTCAACCTAAACCGGAAAGCGATTATCGGCTAGAGCCTGAAGACAGATGGATACTGCACAAATTAAACCAAACTATAAAGGCCGCCACCGGCTTCTTTGAAAAATATGAATATGCGAAAGCGCGAAACGCTTTAGATAAACTATTTTGGGCTACTTTCTGTGACTATTATCTTGAGATTGTCAAACACAGGACTGACGAAGAAGCAACCAAGTATATTCTTTATTCTTGTCTATTAAATATCCTTAAGCTTTACGCCCCCATTCTTCCTTTTATCACCGAGGAAATTTACCAGCAATTGTTTAGAAAAAACAAAAAAAAGACCAGTGTTCATCAAACTACTTGGCCCAAGGCAAACAAAAACTGGGAGCTCGGTCAGAAAGACTTAAAAGAGGCGGAATACTTTATTAGAGAAATAGACGAAATTAAGAAAGAAAAAGTGGTTAGAAACTTGCGCTTTAAAGATTCACTAAGTGATTATTTACCCAGAACAAAAGTGAATTTAGATATTTTTGGAGACAAACTTCAAAAGATTTTTAATGTTAAATTTGGCTCGCGGAGATCCTAGTTAGAGCTTTTTTACTGCTGAATCAAGCCTTTTGAGAACTTCCTCTTGGCCAATCAACAGTAATGACTCAATAATTGGCGGGGTAATTTTTTTGCCAGTGACAGCGATTCGAAAAAGCATGAAAAAAGCGCCCGTATTCCAATTATTTTCTTTAATTAATTGAAGTAATCTCTTTTGGAGTCTTTCTGTATTTTCAATGCCCACTTTACTAATTATTTCTTTAGTTTTTTTAAGCATTTCTTTTGCCTGTTTTTTATTTAATCCCCGCTGAAGTAAAAGTTTTCGGGAAGGCTCTCTGCAAGACCAAATAAATTCCAATAAATCTCTTGCTTCAGAGAGTTTTTTAATTCTTTCTTTAATCAGAGGTACCGCTATGGCAATTTGTTTTGGCGTCATCTTGGGCAAAAATGGTTTTAATAGTTCAGCAAGCTCACTATTCTTCTTACTGCGAATATAGACCCCGTTCATCCATTCTAATTTAGTCAAATCAAAAACAGGGCCAATGGGAGAAACATCTTTTAAATCAAAAAGTCTGATAAATTCATCTAAGGAAAATATTTCTTTTTCTTCCGGATGAGACCAACCCAAAAGAGCTAAAAAATTAAGTAAAACCTCGGGCAAAAATCCCTGCTCCTGATACCAACCAAGAGAAGTATGGCTTTTTCTTTTACTGAGTTTGCTTTTATCAGGATTTCTTAGTGTTGGAGTATGCATAAAAATTGGCATTTTCCAACCAAAATATTGATAAAGCAAAACGTGTTTTGGCGCCGAAGGTAGCCACTCTTCGCCCCGAATCACATGGGTAATTTTCATTAAATGATCATCAACTATTGCCGCCAGGTGATAAGTGGGAAAACCATCAGCTTTAAGTAAAATTTGGTCATCAATTAAATCACTATCAAAGACAACTTCACCACGAATCAAATCATTAACAACAATTTTTTCATTATCCGGAATTATCATTCTAATGACATAACCTTCACCCTTGGCAATTCGCTCTTTTGCCTTTTTTAAGTTGATCTTGCGGCAAAGCCGGTCATACATTGGCGGTTGACTTTTTTTTCTTTTTTTTTGTCTTATTTCTTCTAATCGCTCCAGGGAGCAAAAGCAGTAATAGGCATAACCTTTTTCTACCAACCCCTCCGCATATTTTTTATAAATCCCCAATCGCTCTGACTGCCGGATTAGTTCTCCATCTGGTTTTAAGCCTAACCATTCCAATCCTTTATAAATCATCTCCTCTGTTTCCTTAACATATCTTTTCTTATCAGTATCCTCAATCCTTAGGAAAAACTCACCCCTGTGCTTACGGGCAAAAGCATAGTCCAAAAGAGCACTGTAAGCACTACCAACATGAATAAAGCCAGTGGGGCTAGGAGCAAAACGAGTTTTGACTCTCATATTTGAATTCTAACACACCTGATTGATATACTGGATAAAATGTCACAATTGACAATCACCTCTTACTATACGCGCAAATTTGTGAAATTCGCCAGTATCTTTCTAGTTCTCCTTTTTGTTTTAAAAACTAGTTTTGGAATTGCTAAATCTTATTGGAGAAAGCTCCATCCACCGCCGCCGCCGCCGCCAAACACTGCCTTCGGCAAACTGCCGGCCATTAGTTTCCCCAAAGAAAAAAGCCAAAAACCAACCGATTTACAATTAGAAACCGCCGAAGGACACTTGCCAACTGACTTGCCAAGTGTTGAAAAAGTCTATTTTATCCCTCAAATTGGCGGCCGATTCTTGTCTTTGGATAAAGCGACCAGCTTAGCAGAGAAATTGGGCTTTACCGCCAAACCCAAAAAAATAAGTGAAAATATCTATTGGTTTGATAACTCCATTAATAACACCCAGTTGAAAATTAACGTCTTAACCGAAAGTTTTGAGTACTCATACGCCTATCTGGGTGATCAAACTTTAATCAATCCTTCCTCTTTACCTTCAGAAACAGAAGCGATCAATATAACGAAGACATTTCTAGAAAGAATTGGCAAATTAACTAGTGATCTCAAGGAGGGGGAATACAAACCAACTTATTGGAAAATAACTACAAACAAATTGGTGGCCGCTATTTCTCCATCAGAGGCCGATTTCATGCGAATTAATATTGCTAGAATCAAAATAGACGACAAATATTCTGTTTTACCCCCTAACCCCAACCAAGACCTGGTTTCAGTCCTTATCTCCGGCATAGAGATTCAGAGTAAAAATGTAGTCGAGGTAAAATACACTCATTTCCCTATCGATCAAGAAAAATTCGGCACTTACCCTTTAAAAACCATTCAACAAGCTTGGGATGAAATTAAATCCGGAAAATACTTTTTGGCTTCTTTTGATGGCAGTCAAACCAGCTCCGTTAAGATAAGAAAGATTTCTATGGGTTACTTTAATCCACCCGCATTGGCTCGATTTTTACAACCAATTTTTGTTTTTCAAGGAGATAATAACTTCTGGGGCTATGTTCCGGCTCCGCCAATTGAATGGTCAGAATCGTAATCTAACCAAGAAACAGCTTCTTTAGACCAATCAATTAATTTTCTTGTTTCAAGGAAACGATCTTGACTACCCAAAATCACAGTAATCAACTGATGATCACCCAAGTCAATTAAACCAATAAAACATTCCCCCGCTTGGGGAGTCCAGCCGGTTTTTATTCCTCTAACTTCAGGAAGAACATCTAAAAGTTCATTAGTAGCTTCAAGCTGATGCTCAATTAAGCCATCAACACTTTCTACAGTCACGTTCTTAATCTGAACCGCCTGGGAAAAGATTTTATTCTTCAAGGCCCATCTGGCCAAATGAGCTAAGTCAAAAGCTGTTGAATAATGGCCCTCATCATCCTCACCGTTAAAATTAACAAAATTGGTCTCTTTTAAACCTAATCGTCTAACAAAATCGTTCATGCGCTCGACAAAGCGCCTCACTTGTTCATCATTTTGGCCAGCAAGAATGTAAGCGGCATCATTAGCAGAATGAATCAAAAGACCATAGATTAAATTCTCAACTGTGATCCTCTCCCCTGCTAATAACTCCATCGTCTTGCCAATAGAATACTCTTCCTTAATAGTAATCACTTCATCAATTGGATAAGCTTCTAAAGCAGTGATGGCCGTTGCCATCTTGGTAATTGAGGCCGGATGTAATTTCAAATGAGGTTTCTTTTGGAAAATAATTGCTCCCGAATCAACATCCATCACTAGTATTGATTCGGCCGAAGTTGCCGGGGGAGGAACAAACCTGTTTGTTTTTGGAAAGGATTTTGGGCTAATTTGAAAATCGGCAATCACTTTGTTGAAAATAATAAACTTAGCTGCCAAAAGAATAAAAATAACTTCCAACAATGCTACTAGATTAAACAGTAAGAGTTTTCTTAACTTCTCCCAACCCATGATTGTTACTATTTCTTCTTAACTACTTTAATTCCTAGTTCTTTTAACTGTTCTGGCCCAACCTTGCTGGGAGCATCCATCACCGCTGTTCTACCTGACGAAATAGTGGGAAAAGCGAAAACCTCGCGAAGGCTGTTCTCGCCGCTAAAAAGCATCATTAGGCGATCAATACCAAGAGCAATCCCGCCATGCGGCGGGACGCCATAATCAAAAGCTTTTAAAAGATGGCCAAACTTTTGATCTATTTCTTTTTTTGTGTGACCAAGAATCTTGAAGACTTTCTTTTGGATCTCAGGATTAGTGATCCGAAGGCTGCCGCCACCCACTTCTAAACCATTACAAATCAAATCGTGCTGCCAAGAGCGAACTTTCATTGGCTCAGTTTCAAGCAAGGGAACATCTTCATCCTTGGGAGCGGTAAAAGGATGATGAGAGGGAGCAATTTCCCGCGTTTCAGTCTGTTTAAGAAGAGGAAAATCAACTACCCAAGCAAAAGCTAAAACACTAGAATCTTTTTTCTTGCGCAGATCAAACTTATCATCACCAAAACGTTTCATTGCTTCTTGATAAGAAATCCTTGGAAAAGGTTTTTGATAAACCTTCTTCTCGGCCACCTCTTCCGTCAGGCGAATCATAAATTTTTCCGTGAGCTTAAGAATATCTTCTTGGGTTATAAACGACATTTCTAAATCCAATTGAGTAAATTCACCATAGGCTCGATCAGCCCGAGGGTCCTCATCACGGAAACAGCGAGCAATTTGATAATATTTCTCAAAACCAGCTACCATTAAAAGCTGTTTATACTGCTGGGGTGATTGAGGAAGGGCATAAAACTTACCACGCTGAAGACGTGAGGGAACAATAAAATCACGAGCTCCTTCAGGAGTGGCCTTAGTTAGGATTGGCGTCTCTATCTCAATGAATTTGCGCTGGTCAAGAAAATCACGGATATATTTTATCACCTGATGGCGAAGCTCAAGGTTCTGAACCATGCGGGATCGACGAAGATCTAAATAGCGATATCTTAAGCGGACCCGTTCATCAATCTCCAGTCCCGAACCATGGATATCAAAAGGCAACGGCTTAGTTTTTGTTAGAACTTCTAATTTTTCAATCTTAATTTCTACTTTACCTGTTTCCAATCGAGGATTAATCAATCTCTGCCCTCTTTTCTTAACCTCGCCAGTAACTTTAATTACATCCTCATGACCTAATCCTCCCAATTCTTTGCCGCCAACTAACTGAACAATGCCGGAACGGTCTCGAAGGTCAACAAAAGTTACCTTTCCGTGTTTCCTAATTGAATTCACCCAACCGAATAATAAAATTCTCTCACCAATTTTTGAAATTGTCTTTTTCGCCAAACTCCTTTTCATTTTTAATCCTATTTTATCACCTCTCCCGTTTTCCTCAAATCTTTAATCTTAAGCTGGAGCGTTTCTCTCCCATTCCACTTATTTAAATTCAAATTAAAAACCAGATCAACTAAATCGCCGGGAAAAAGCCTATCCTGCCACTCACCCCAGCCAAAACCAACTGCCTCTGCTATAATTCTTTCTATTTCTGGTGTTTGAGGATCATCAAGCTGAAGCTTTAAATGCTGTTGACTGCCCCCCATTACTTTAAGACCAACCACCCTGGCATTTTTAATCAAAAAAGTCGGCTCGGGATTACCAATACCAAAAGGGGCCAGCTTTTGCAATAAAGAATAGAAGTTTTTATTGATTAAAGAAAAATCCATTTCAAAATCAATCTTTAACTGAGAAATTAAGTCTCTCATTTTAATTTCTCTCTCAGCACTTTTGCTGACTTTTTCGACAAAATCATTAATTTTCTTGGTTTCAATGGTAAACCCAGCTGCCATTGGATGACCACCAACATCAATTAAAAATTTCTCTCCTTTTTTGATTAATTCAATAATATTGCAGCTGCCTACCGACCTGGCCGATCCCTTACTAATAGTTTTACCTTTCCAGATAACAATTGAGGGACGACAAAATTCCTCAACTAACTTGAAGGCAACTAGACCAATAACTCCCTGATGATATGACTTATCAATGGCAAAAACAATTTTTCCAGGCTTGCTTCCAATTTTCTCTTTAGCATGGGCCGCACCATCTATAGTCAATTTTTGCCGCCGTCTATTCGTCTTTTCCATCTTGCCAACCAGCATTCTCGCCTTAGAAACGCTATTAGTGCACAACAATCTTAAGCTATCCGTGGCATCGGCCAACCGCCCAACAGCATTTAAACGAGGAGCCAAAACAAAAGATATTTGCCAGGGTAATAATTCACCTTCGCTAATTCCCGTTTCTTTTTTCAGAAGCTGTAAACCGATTCTTTCCGTCTGAGCCAATCTTTTCAAACCATGTTTAACAAAACTTCGATTAACTTCAGTTAAGGGCAACATATCGGCAATGGTGCCAAGAGTAACCAAATCCAAAGAGCGATAGCCAAATTGACGAGCTAAAAACCAAGCCACGCCGCTGCCGGCTATTTTAGTACTGTGGACAATTGCATCAGCCAAAGGTTCTTTCTCGGAAACAAGATGATGATCGGTAATAATGGTTTTTATTCCTAAAGATCTGGCAAGATTAATCGCGTCAAACGCGACTATGCCGTTATCTACAGTAATAATTAAACCCAAATCGGGATTTTCTTGTTTTAATCTTTTAACAACTTCTTCTTTTAATCCATAACCGTCTCTTTCTCGATTGGGAATAAAGGGTAAAACATTAAAGCCTTTTTTCCAGAGTGTTTCCCAAATGATTGCTGAAGCCGAAAAACCATCAACATCGTAATCGCCATAAACAATAATCTTTTTCTTCTTGCCTATTTTTTTGATTATATTTACCGCTTTTTCTAAAGATGATTTCCTGATTCCCACTGACTTTGGCTCAAGTTTAAAAGGAGAAATAGGATTAAGAAACTCATCTTTTTTTCGAGAACCAATATTCCTATTTTTTAGAAGTTTCAAAATGATCTTTTCATCGCCCACTCCCTTATCCATCTTTCCCTGCTGAAGAAGCTGCCACTTTTTTTGAATCATTGCTATAATGATGATTATACATGGATAAAAACATTAATTTCCCTGATAAAGTAAAAAAGCTCATCAAAACTTTTCAGAACGCTAATTTTGAGATTTATGTTGTTGGCGGATCTGCCAGGGGGTGGTTAATCCAATACCCAATAGCCGACTGGGATTTTGCTACTAATGCTGTTCCTGAACAAATCCAATCCTTATTTCCCAAAAATAGCTTTTACAATAACAAGTTTGGCACGGTCAGCATTGTTATGGGTAAAAATAAAAATGATATTTTTGAAGTCACCACCTACCGAAGTGAAAAAAAATACTCTGATTTTCGCCGACCAGACAAAATCTCTTGGGGCAAAACGATCAAGGAAGATCTTTCCCGACGCGACTTTACCATTAATGCCATCGCTCTAGAATTCAAAATAATAAACAATAAATGCAAAATGATAAATATGGTGGATCCTTTTGATGGCCAGAAAGATCTTAAAAAAAAGATTATCAGGGCAGTGGGTAACCCAAATAAAAGATTTAAAGAAGATGCTTTAAGATTAATAAGGGCTATCCGAATTGCCACTCAGCTGGCCTTTACCATTGAGAGTGAAACTTTTAAATCAATTCAAAAAAATGCCGCTCTGATCGAGGAAATTGCCTGGGAGAGAATTAGAGAAGAGTTTTTTAAACTTCTAGCCAGTAATTACCCTGCCGATGGCATAGTTTTGCTTCTCAATAGCGGTCTACTCCAATTCCTAATGCCAGAACTAATTGAGGGCAGAGGTGTTGAACAGGCCAAACACCATGTTGATAATGTTTGGATACATTCAATTAAAACCCTACAGCACTGCCCTTCAAAAGATTCTCTGGTTCGTTTAGCTGCCCTCATTCATGATATAGGCAAACCGGCCGCGGCTAAAGGAAAGGGTGAGGATCGAACATTTTATAATCACGAAGTGATCGGAGCGGCCATTGCCAAAAGAATTGGCAAGAGGCTACGCCTTTCTAACAAGCAACTAGATAAACTTTGGCGCCTAGTCAGATGGCATCAATTTACTCCCAACGAAAAACAAACTGATGCGGCCATCAGAAGATTTATCAGAAGGGTGGGCAAAGAAAACCTCCAAGACATTATCGATATCAGAACCGGAGATCGTTTAGGCAGTGGTGTTCCTAAAACTTCCTGGCGAACAGAATTATTTAAAAAACGGCTTATTGAAGTCCAAAAACAGCCTTTTTCTGTTAAAGATTTAAAAGTTAATGGTCGTGATGTGATGAAAGTCCTGAAAATCAAGCCTGGCCCAAAAGTCGGCCAAATCTTACAGGCTCTTTTTAACGAAGTCGAAGAAGATAAAGACAAGAATAAAAAAGAATATCTTTTTAAAAGAATTCCCGAAGTGGCTAAAAAATGCTAAAATCTATAACAATGAAGAAACAATCTGGTTTCCTAATATTAATAACTATTTTAGCCATTTCAGGTATTGGACTGGCTTATTATCTAGGAACACAACAAGGTAAAAAGAAAGAACCTAAACCTTTTACAGAACCAACGCCAGTATCAACACAAACCCCAACAACATTACCGACATTAACAATACCAGTAGCAACAAATACACCTATACCCACTGCAACTCCTTCAGTTAAACAGGGTTGGACCACTTATAAAAACGAGCAATATGGTTTTGAAATTTCATATCCGGAAAACTACCAAGCTCTGGATGACAAAAAAAATCTCTATGGCTGGCCCGACGCAGTTGTTCTTTTATATAAAGGCGGGCAATCTTACGATCTACCCATAGAAGTCTGGGATACTTTTTCAGACTACGAGAGTAGATATAAAACTCAAATGGATAATCTAACAATTAAAAAAGTTGCGGACAAGTATATTACTTTGTTAAACATGAACCGCGAAGAAGAAGTTGATCAAATAATAGCAACATTTAAAATTACAGATTGATGTAAAAAGCTTTATTTATAGAGTTTTTTTTGAGCTGTTTATCCCCTTGGATGAGCAAAAAGCCACAAGCGAAGATGCGATGGTCTTTTCTTACCAACACTTTTCCTTCTTCCAATTTTTCTCCAAGACGCTTGGTCTCTTATTAAAAAAGTACTATCTACATTATCCAAACCAACTCCATATGTAGCAATGTAGAAAGTGTCAAAACCCGCCTCAAATAATCCTCTTTCATAATCCTGAATCGTCTTTTGTTGAACTTGTATTTCCTCTCCCCAGGGTGCTCTCTCTGTTAAAGCTGAATGGGCGTGGTATTCGCCAGTAGTATATATTCCTCTCCTTAATGGATGGGGCACAATAATTAACACCCTTGTTCTAAACCTTTTGGTATGATTACGGACTTGTCTTAAACACCCCACATAATCAGGATAACTTAAAAGATGAAACAGCATGTTTGCAGTAATAAAATCAAAAGACTCGTCAGCGCCTAATAGCCGATCAAGTTCTCTGACATCACCAGCTACCTTTCTCGCGCCATCAGGAAAGAATTCGACTCCTAATAGATCTTGATTCCTGTCGATCCCAACAATATTATCTGCTGGAACGCCGTAGTCAATTAGACGCCCCGGAACCCTACCTGTCCCAGTTCCCAAATCCAAAACCTGAAAATCTTTGGCAATCGGAAAGCCAAAAGTGGTTGGTACTGTATCTTGTTTTCGATAACTATTGAATCTAGCGCAATAAAATCTCTCAAAAACATAGTCCAATATCGGCCGCTCTACTAATTCCCATGCATTTTCTGGTTTATGCGCATATTCTACATATGCTTCAACTTGTGAAAGCATTGCGCATATTATATTAGAGGATTATCCTAAACGCAAAAATATTTAAAGTGGGCAAAGAAATCTGGCCAGCCGGGAAAAACAGATCACTAGATTGAAACAGTTTTATCACTAAAGTAAAATAGGCTCTAATATGACAGAATACAAAGGAAGGAATCTTATGCCTCCAGGTGTTGCTTGCAGAACATGTTCGCGTTTTAGGGGCAGAATGGGAGTGGAAGTCACTTGTGTCCAAGAACCTTCAAAGTCAAATCCAACCAATAAAATTACTACCCGAATTGTTTTTAACCCCCTTGCACCAGGTGGAGCAACTGTAATTGGCAGAACAAAATGTCCGGCAGACAAACTAAAAAATTAACCAAAATTCGCTTGAAAAATGTTAGGATTTTCTATCTTTTGGAGTTTACAAAATAGGCCTATCTTTTTAAAGGAAAAAGTCCACGAACAGCTGCAACCCTAGAACCAAGCCTTGTAGCTGGCGAACTCATAGAAAGTCTGCATCTAGTGGTCTCAAACCTAAGAGAATAAGACTCTGCTGTTCTTTTTAACCTTTTTCTCTCTCCGGGCTTTAGATCTGAATACCTAAGCAGGCAAAGAGCCCCTTCTGCCATTTGTCTATTGTGAACCATGCGGCCTTGTAGTCTTACACCATCCCGAAAGCGTTCTTCACAATCTACGAATCTCCTCTTTAAACTTCTCCTTTGCTTTTGTTCACTCATAACTTTAATTATACCACCGTTATAAGCCAACTACAAAAGTTGCTGTTCCATCTCTCAGGTGGAACATCCCGCAAGTTATTCCTTTCCTGTAAATATTTTCTTCCAAACTACAAGTAAAGGCACGGCGATAAAAGTGGATGAATAAGTGCCGGCGGTAGTTCCTATTAATAAAGCGGCGGCAAACCAGCGGGTTGTTTCCCCTCCCAGCCAAACCAAAGCTACCAGCATAAAAATAATTGTTAAAGAATTATTAATTGATCTGGTTAGGGTTTGACTAATTGCTTGGTTGGCAATCTCTGATATCCCAAGCTTTGGATAAATTTTACTTAATTCCCTAAGCCTGTCAAAAACAACCACAGTATCGTGAACTGAAGTTGAAAGAGTGGTTAAAATGGCAGTAACAAAAAGGCCATCTATTTGAACGTCTAAAAAATGACCTAATAAACTAAAACCCCCTAAAAGAATTAAACTGTCATGGAGCATGGCCAAAATAGCGCAAATGCCAAAACATTTATCCTTAAACTGAAAATTGATATAAACCAGAATCGCCAAAACTGCCAAAATTATTCCCACTCCAGTTTTAATTAAAAGCTCCCTTCCCAGAGCAGGCCCTAAAGTTTCCCACCGGATTATTTCAATATTTTCTACTTCTTTCTCCAGGGCTGTTATCAGCTCATTCTTCTTATCTTCTCCAAGCTGAGAAAATCTGAGAAGATGACTATTGGCTTCGCTTCCCCGCTGGCTTTCTAAATTAAGCTCCATTTTTCCAGCTAACCTACTAATCAAATCATTATTTAATCCCTCTCCTTTGAGCTCTAATAAAGTGCCGCCGGTAAAGTCGATTGCGGGTTTCACTCCCCATTTAAATAAAGAGTAAATCCCCGGCAGTAAAACAATAGCTGAAATCAAAAAATACAACCAGCTAAACTTTATCCATTTAACTTTCATTATTTCTTTCTGGCAAAAACACGCAGCAAAGTTCTGGTAACCACAATCCCTGTAAATAAACTAATAAATATTCCCAAAGATAAAGTTAGAGCAAAACCTTTAACCATCCCTGACGTGTTTAAAAAACTCCAATCAAAAGGATTAAAAAGCAAAAAACAAATTATCAGGGTGCAAATATTGGCATCGCGAATTGAATCCCAAGCTCTTCCAAAACCTAATTCCATAGCCACATTCCAAGGCTTGCCATCTCTTAATTCCTCTTTCATTCTTTCAAAAATCAAGATATTGCTGTCCACCGCCATTCCTACTGAAAGTAAAAATCCGGTCAGACCCGGTAAAGTTAGAGTGACTGGAATTAGTTTATAAAGAGCCAAAGTAATCAAGGCATAAATAATCAGCCCAATATCCGCCAAAATCCCCAGCCAGCGATAATAGACAGCCATGAATAAAACAACAGCCCCTAACCCTATGGAGCCAGCTTTTAGAGTTTTTCTAATAGATTGCTCACCTAAAGTAGGACCAATTTGACGCCTTTCAATTAGTTCAATCGGGGCCGGCAATGCTCCCGCATTAAGCTGGGAAACCATAGCTTTGGCCTGTTTAACATCAAACTCACCACTAATAGCTGCCTTGCCGTCACTAATTGGTTCTTTCACCCGAGGCGCGCTAACCAAAATATCATCCAAGAATATAGCCAAGGGTTCATCAATATTCTTTTTGGTAATTTCTGAAAAGAGCTTTCTTCCTTCCTCATTAAACTCCAAGCTAACTTCCGGCTTGCCAGTATTGGAATTAAAATTAACCTGACTTCTGATTAAATGTCTGCCGGATAAACCAGTTTCCCCGGAAAAAAGATCATAGACTGTTGCCGATACCGTCGCTTCAGGCGGTATCTCAACAGTTTCCTTAAACTTTAATTCAGCTGTTCTGCCAACCAGATTAACCGCCTCATCGACATTGATTACTCCAGGAAGCTCAACAACCAAACGATAATCATTGCCAACTCGAGAAGTCTGAATTACTGCCTCACTAACTCCAAAAAAATTAACTCGCCTTTCAATATTCACTTTTAGAGAAGAAAGAGCTTTTTGGTAGTCATTTTGGGGAAGATCATCCATTTTTACCCTAAACATCAAGTGGACGCCGCCCGCCAAATCTAATCCCTTAACAATTTTGAATCGCTTTAGAAAACTAAATGGTCGGGAAATGGTGGTATCAATCTGCCGAGAACCAATTTTGACTTTTAAACGATAACTGGAGGGCAAATCAACAATTATTGAGCTAACAGTAACCAGAAGAATCAGCCAAAGTAGAAATCTCCGCTTCTGCATCTCTAATATTCCACCATCTCTTGTTCGTCACCAATAATCATTAGTCTTCCCTGTAGCAGAACTTTGGTTAAAAATGGATCCCTGTTCTTTTTTCTAAAACTAAACTCTTTTTCATCCATCACAGTGTAATTAATCTCTCTTCCCCGCAATTTTTCCTCAGCCTTAATTAAAGCGCTTAATTCAGGAAGAACCACTTTGCCAATAATCAAAATGTCAATCTCTTTTTCTTGAGGAATCAAATTCCGAGCAAAACCACCCGAGAAGACAATAAATTTTATTTTACCTAATTTCTGTCTATTTTTAACTAGTTCCTTACCTAGTCCTTTAGTTTTCAATACCAAAGATAGTATTTCTTGAAAAAAACAATGCTTCTTGTTAACCCAGTAAAAGAGCTTATTGGCTCGCCACTCGCTTCCAAGAATACCAGCCTGCTTTAAATTCTCCAGCTCCCGGCGAACAGAATTTAATTTACTCTTGGTCAACCTGGTCAGCTGACGAACATAATACATTTCACCAGGCCGATAGAACAAAACTTGAAGAAGCTTAATTCTTGAGTCGGAAACAATGATCCCTTTTAGCGAACTAAGTGGATTCATAATTAACTCTATTACCAGCAGGCAGAATTTCAATCCAGATTAAGCCACGATTCAACTCAATCTCCTTGCCTCTTAAATCAGTGAAAACCGTCCTAGATTGCCTTAACCCCTTATTCCACCTACCCTGAACAACCTCGCCGTCTTGAAATATCAAGGCTTCCCCTTTGCCAACTACCTCATAGAGCATATGTTTGTGTTTATCAACTGGCCCTATTTCCTTAACAAATTGAACCACCACTACTTTGGCTGTTAAATCCTGATCAGCGACAAAATCCTTTTGCAGTTCACCACCGTTATACCTTAGATATTGATTATTTTCAGTATCATACTGCCAGGTTACCTTATAACTGCCATAGCCCTCCCAAAAATTAAACTCAATATTAGCAATATCTCCCCTGCTGTCTGCTTTTTCTTCATCTTTAAATTCCCAAAGTTGGAAATTTTCATCCCAACCACTATCTCCTAGGCCTCGTTTATCTGCTTCCTGCCATAAGGCATCAGTGTCACAATACATAGTATGCTCTGTGACCCGACTTTCACCGGTTCTCTCGGGTTCTCGACGACAGTGACGATAAGACAACGAGAATTGATTCATATCACTCCAGTGATCCTTGTTCTGCCAGCCATATTCTTGAATCTGCTCCAAAGCTTGAGCCCTTGGGTCAGTAGTACAACGGTCACCTTCAGCGCTGCAGTGAGCTCCGCCAACATGAAGATATAGGGGATAATCTCCATACTCTGAAGCTAGATCTAAAAAGTAGCTTCTTGCTGAACGAACCGGCCCTAAATCATATTTCATAGAATATGGCTCCGCGGCCTGGCAATAATAAACGCCCATAAACCTGGTAATTCCCCCCTCGGCTACTGCTTCATAAATCACATCAGCCTTTGTTAAGCCTGATTGAGGTCTTGAATCCTCATGATTCTCAATCATGGCCGTTAATGGTCTTCGCTTCTCCCAGACATCCTTTTGTCCCTTGGTATACATCGCTCCATTAATTGGGCATTCTTGGTCTTTTGGTCCAGTAAAAACTCTCATTTCCTCCTGGGCTGTCTCTCTTTCAGCTAATGGCGAAACTAACGAAGAGTCCTTGTGAGAAACAGAAAAAACAGCAAATGATAGACCCGTGACTAGTAAATAAATACCTAACCCAGAGATAATTAATTTTGTTTTTAAATTCATTACTTTCCCTTTTTGGCTTTTTTTACTGCTTTCACTTCTTCCTCAGAAAGCCTCACTTCGTTTTTACCGTTAATTAATTTAGTATAAACCCTAGTTGTCTGGCGACCATGGAGACTGGTTATCACTAATCCTTTGTCAGCACCATTCAAAATTGCCAAAGAAAAACTTTGATTGCCGCCAAGTTCAGAAAAAGGATTGAATTTAACTAAGCCAACTTTTTGAAAGTGAAATTCACTATCAATACTCAAATCTTCAATTCTTTTCTTCAGGGTTTTTACGCCTTGTTTTGTCAACTGTCCATTTTTCAGGATTGATTCTAGAACTTTTTCCAGATTACTCTTACTAACTCCTTTGGTCAAGTGTCGATAATGACTTACTGCCCGCCAAACAAACCAGCTAATAATCAAGTTCCACAAGGTCAAGCCAACCAAAACAAATTCTACTTTCACTCTGGTTCAATTTTATCTTCTTTAAACAATTAATGTCAACAGGATAGAAAGAAACAGGAATTACTTGCAATCCATACCTGGGCTGTGTTATATTGGTTCGATCGTTAAATTCTCCTGCCTAAGGAGAAGGGAGGTGAAGAAGAAAAAATGGTTTTCTACTGTGTAAAGTGTCGTGCTAAAAAGGACGTTGATGATTACGAAGAAGGTGTTGCCAAAAATGGGCGGCCTTATGTAAAAGCTAAATGTCCCGATTGTGGAACAACAATGTTTAAATTTGTTTCCGCAAAAAAATAAGCTCGTTAACTTGAAAAAGCCTCTCTTTTACGCATGAGGGGCTTTTTCCTGCATTCCATGGTATAATATATCTGGTTAAAGGCTAAGGATTCGGGTCGAAATTTCGATCAGGAAAGTCCAGACTCGCGGAGGCAAAGTGTTCTAACGCAAGTTAGAACTTCCCCGAAATATCGGGGGACGAGATAGGGCCACAGAGACGAGTCCCGATACATAAAACATATCGGGGGTGAAACGAGGCAACCCTCCTTTGAGCAATCTCAAATCGGTGTTGAGAAGCCTCCCTCATTAACACCAGGTGGAGAGCATAGATAGATGAATCCAGTTCCGATACATAAAACATATCGGAAAAAACAGAATCTGGCTTATTGGCCTTTGGCTTTTTTTAAAGAGATAAACTCTGAAACAACTACTTCAATTGCCAGATAAACTGGAATTGCCAGAACAGCCCCCATTACCCCCGCTAGTTTAAAACCAACCGCTAATGTCAAAATTGTGATCAAAGGATTGACCCCAACGGTTTTCTGCATTAGCTTAGGAACAATCAAATTGTTTTCCAATTGTTGAATAATAAAAGTCCAGGCCAAAACTAAAAGACCAATCAGAGATGATTCTAACAATCCTATGGCAACAGCTGGCACCGCTGATAAAGTAGGACCAATATTGGGAACGACTTCCAACAGTCCGGCCAAGATCGCCAGAGGCAAAGCAAATTGGAGATCCAGCAAGCGAAAACCAATGTATGAAAGCAAACCAATAATTGTCATCAAAAGTAACTCTGCCCTGACCCAGCCGCCAAGCTTTTTTTCCAGCTTGCCGACTACTCTTTTAGCTCTTTCTCTACGCTTCTGACCAAAAAGAAAGAAAAGATATCTATCCAAGTTTTTATGCTCCAGAAGCAAATAAAAAGTGATTACTAAAATGGCAAAGATAGCAATAATATTAGAGAATATCGAAACTGCCAGTTTTAATATCTGAGTTGGTAACGCTCCCAGCTCTTGAATTTGTAATCTTATTTTCTCCGAAGAGAGTCCCAAAAAGGAAAGTCTGTCAGAAAGGTCAATTACTACCTGTACCAATCGACTGGTTTGATCAACTAAGGGAGGAATCAAACCAGCAATGGCAGTAATTATTAAACTCAATAAAACAAGATAAATCAAAAGGATTGCCAGCCAACGAGGCAAGCGCCACCTCTCCAAACGATCAACGGTAGGATTAATAGCTCCCATTAGGATTATGGAAATAAAAAGGGCTAACAAAATTTCCCTTATTTGATAGAGAAACCAAATAGCGACGAGAAATAAAACAGAGAAGACTATTGTTCTATGAGAGATTTCAATCTTCTTAACCTTTTCCATTATCTTTTCCGACTATACCATTTAATAATTAATCTTTCCATTCTATTTTGCCAGTTATCAATAGTAATATCAAACCATTCAATTCTTTGATCTTTTTTAAACCAGGTTAATTGGCGTCGAGCATAACGATGCTCATCAAACCGCCACCGCTCTATGGCTTGTGAAAGTCCCTTCTTAGTAGCAAAATAGTCCCGGAATTCTTTATAAGCTAAAGTGTCCATTCCCGGATCTTCCCAAGATACCCCCTGTTTCAGAAGATCCTTTATTTCTTCAATTAATCCTTTGGCTAACCTCTGTTTAACTCTTTGGTCAATTCTCTGATAAATAATCCTCCTAGGGGCTGACAAACCAATCATTAAGTAATCTGCCTTCATAGGTTTTGCCTTCTCAATATTTCCGGACAAAGAGATTTCTATTTTTCTAATTAAGCGCCGCATATTGGCTCGATCAGAAGAATTCATTTTCTTCCAAACCCCTAAAGCTAATTTTTTTAATTTATTTTGTAACTGCTCAATTGACAACTCTTCTAATTTCCGGCGCAGTTTTTTATCAGGCCTAATTCCTAATGAACCAATACCATCAACTAAGGCTTTGATATAAAATCCTGTGCCGCCAACCACAATTGGCAGTTTTCCTCTTTTCCAAATGTCTTTAATGACTACATTGGCACACTTTAACCAATCAGCAACATTGAATTGATATTTTGGCAAAACAACATCTAGAAGCCAAACAGGAACCTTGCTAATCTCGCAGTACCCAATATTAAAATTTGAGAATTTAGAATTTAAAATATGGAATTTAGAATTTTTTGGAATATCCTTACCGGTGCCAACATCCAAGCCTTTATAGGCTTGACGGGAATCGGCTGAGACAATCTCGCCGTTCAATTTTCCAGCTAAAGAAACAGCTACCGAAGTTTTCCCCACCGCTGTCGGCCCGCAAACAACCAGAACCTTATTCATCGTCCAGTTTTAAATTCAATAATATTGCCATCGGCCACCTTATAATCTCGCCCCTCAGTTCTTAATTTTCCTTTAGTTTTAACTCCCTCCCAGCCACTAAACTTAACAAAGTCGTTGAAGGAAACTACTTCGGTTCGGATAAATTTTTTGACAAAGTCAGTGTGAACTAATCCGGCTGCTTCAATGGCTGTTGAACCCTTCTTAATTGGCCAAGCTCTAGTTTCTCTACCCCCCTTAATAGTATAAAAAGTAATTAACCCCAGAATTTTATAAGCGGCCACAATCACTTGATCTAAAGCAGAGGTAAAACTCTGGCTTGATAAAAACTCTTTTTTTTCTTCCCCTGAAAGTTCATTTAAATCCGCTTCAAATTGGGCTGAGGCGATAATCGCTTTTAAATCAACAAACTGCTTTTTCCTTTTTTCAAAATCAACCGATTCACTCACATTAATGACCACCAAAAAAGGCTTCATAGTCAAAAGAAAGAATTGTCTAGCGATTTCTTTTTCCTCTTTGCTTAAATTTACATCTTTTGCCAACACACTCTTTTCTAACTTGGCGGCTAATTTTTCCGCCACTGATTTTCTTGATTTTTTCTCTTTAGTATTAGTTTTTTCTTCACTTATCCTGGTTAGGGTTTCTAAATCTTTTAAAGCCAGCTCTGTTTTCAACACTTCCAAATCAACTCCGGGACTGACTGAACCGGCTTTCGCAACCGAACCACTAAAATCACGAAGAAGATATAAAATCGCGTCACACTCACGAATGTGGGCCAAAAATTTGTTACCCAAACCCAGACCCTTATAAGCCCCTTTAACCAAACCGGCAATATCAACAAACTTAATCGGGGCGGGGAGAGTTTTCCGGGGTTTAACTAAATTAACAATTCTCTCCAGTCTCTCATCAGGAACTTCAACTACTCCAGTATTAGGCTCAATTGTACAAAAAGGGTAGCTTTCAACTTTTGCTACCTGCCGTCCCAACAAAGCATTAAACAAAGTCGACTTGCCCGCATTTGGCAAACCAACAATCCCGATTTGAAGCTGTGACATAGTGAAGCTATTTTAACATTTTTAATGTCATATCAATATTATGAGTGCCGTATCTATCGAACTCTCCATTCTTTTTAAAACCAAACTTCTCATAATAATGTATCCCTCGATCATTGCTAGCTTGGACTCCTTGCCACAAAACAAGAAGTCTAATCCCCAAGGATCGGGCAATTTTTATAGTCTCATCCAGCATTAAACTCCCAGTGCCTTTATTTTGACAATCATCAGTAACAACAGGAGCTATACAAGCATCTTTATGGTTAACTAACGAAATCCTGTATTTCTTGTAGCGTTCAATCTGGCTTTCCCGAAGCAGAAATGAAAGTATCATATACCCAATAATTTCTTGATTCATATTGATTAAAATCATCCGTACTATTTCTGAATAATTTAAACTGTTGCAAATTTTTTTAGCCTCACCTACTGTCAATGGATGGGGACCAAACCTTGTTCTTGTTTTTTCTTGTAAGTTTTTTAGAAATTCACCGAAAGCACTGGCATCACTCTTGACAAGAGGACGGAAAAATACTCTTTCTCCGTTCCTTAGGAAATGGGTGCTAGCTATTAATAATGGGTCCTTGGCTACCTTCTTAGAGGTAATCCGATCTTGTTTTTTGTTCGGCTTAACAACACCGTATTTTTCTTTAAGGGACAGATATTTTGTTCCTTCACGAGCATCCTCATAGGACTTTTTCTTCCTATCTCCCATTGCATTTTTATATTGTTTAATCAACCCAGCACGACTGAGCATTTTAATTTTGTAATTGTCGATTTGTAAAGTTTCATAATTTGTAGGTAAGCCTTTGGACCACCGCTCGGATGAACCAAATCCAATTCTCAAATCGTCTTTTAGAGCCTCTAGAACATGCCGTTCTCTTAACTTGTATTTAATACCTTTTTCCTCTAATGCGCTCATTATTTTGGGGTATTCTGCTTCTGAAATTGATAGGTCAATATCATTAACAGTCATGCCTTTATTCTTTGTATAGGCAAAAACAGCCAGACTGCCATTAATTACCGGATTAATGTTTAATTCTTCGCAAATATCCAGAATTGTTTTGAAAAACTCAATTAATTTAACAAACTTCTCTTTATTTCTGGGATATCTCTTCAAAATTATATTTTTCATCTGACTTATGAATGTATTTTAACACTTAGTGGGGGAAATCTCGAAGCAGTTATTCTTCCATTTTTATCTCTTTTTAGAATTTGAGGATATTTTCTTGGGGGTGGCATTTTGATATGCAAAAACAGAGGAACTCCAGCCTGCTTGCGCCTATTTTCAAAAAGTCGATTCCCACTCTCACTATCCCACAACTCAAACTCATTTCAGGCTTTTCCTTTCATAATTTTATTCCTCCGATAGCAAAGCCAGAATTACGTTTATCTCCAAACACAGAAAAAGCATAACCAACAAGTGTATTTCCTATCATCTTGTTGTTTTTAGGGAGAACAAGGGCATCATTTCTAGCTTCAACTCGAATACCATCAAAGTAAAAAGCTCCAGCGATATACAAACTTTCTTTCTTCTCTATTTTCACAAATAGATTTTTCTCTTTATGTCTTATTTCGATTTTATTCGGCTCAACATTTATCTTCCAATCTTCCCCTATTACATAGGCCCAATGGTTATCAAACATTCCTCCCAAGAAATTATTTTCTTCGTCAAAAAAACGCATCGTCACAAAAAAGCCTAATTTCTTTGTATAATGGACAGGTCTTTTAGACTATAATTCAACCAACGGTTTATTGTTCACCACTAAAATGTAGGGATAATCTATACAAGAGTTCCCGCCTAATATCACCCGTTTGTTCTGCGGAACATCAAAATAAACTCCGAATTTATTTGAACTCACATATTTTGAATTTGCAACATTTTGAATCTCACGAAAAGAAATAACAGATTTACCATCTGGATTCACTTTCCGTGTCAAAGTGTGATGATTACTACAAAGGAGAACTAAATTATCTGGGTCATCTATCAATGAAGGGTCCTTGCTCTTAGGAACTATATGATGTTGTTCAATCGTTCCAGATACTCCACAAAAAGCACATTTACCCTTCCATCTCCTATAAACTTCCAACATTGTATCTCGAGATATTTTTTTGCAAGGTGTCTAGGAACACAATTTCTTTTTTATCCAATTTTTTTTCTTTAATCCAATCTGCTTTACTAAATTGAAATTTTTTCATCATACTCCTTTAGCTCTGGCACTTTGGCTTTTATAATTCTCCCCAATTCATCTCTCTCAGTAATAATTCTAATTTTCCGAGGGCTTGGCATAACAAAGCCAAGCCTAAATTCTAAATGTGGGTTAGCCAGGCTCCAGTCCCAACAGAAAGAGACATTATGAGCTATTTTAACATGAGCTGCCTCAACGCCCTGAAGAAAATCAAAATTGCCCAAAGACACTCATTAAGTTAAAATGCCATTATGAATACTGCCTCGTTTTTATATTGCTTTGTTCTTGGAACAAACCATACCCTTTGTAAAGTAGAAATTTTAAATGTGCTAAGTTTCAAAAAGATTCCGTTTAAGGTAATAGAGGCCTCCCAAGAAACATTGATTATTGAAAGTCCAAAAGAGATTGAAAAATATATCTCAATAAATGATTTCGGGAGTACCGCCAAGCTCATTAAGATTTTTACTTCTGTTCCACTCGATAGTTTTTTGGAAAGTTTTGCCAAAGAAATAACTAAGAAAAAATTTAAAGATTTTTTTCTGCCCCCAAAAGAGAAACGTATTGCTTTTGGCCTCAGTCTCTATCATTCCGGAACAAAACTTAAGGAATTGAACAAAATTCGGTCTCTAGCGCTTAAAGTTTGCAAAAAACTAAAAGACCAACTAGAATCCTCCGGAGTAACTTCCTGGTTTTTATACCCCAAAGAAAGAATTCTTTCGACCGTTTCTGTCGACAGGAACTCCCTTTTAAAACGGGGATTTGAATTTATAATTTGCGTTGGACAACATTGGGTGTATTTAGGAAAAACTTTAACTGTCCAAGACTATAAAAGCTACAGCTTTAGGGATTATGGAAGACCAAAAAGAGATTCCCGCGCCGGCATGATTCCTTTAAAGGTAGCCAAAATAATGATTAACCTTACTCGAAAAGAAAAAGACTCAGTTTTCCTCGACCCTTTTTGTGGAAGTGGCACTTTTTTGCAAGAACTTATCTTACTTGGGTATAAAAAAATTATTGGTGCAGATATTGATAACAACGCTATTTCTAATACTAAAACTAACTTAGAATGGTTGTTTAAAAATTATCATTTTTTAAAAAAAGAAAACCATCATATTGAATTTATAAATTGTGATGTCCGACAAATAAGCTCGAGGATCTTCTCACGGAAGATAGATGCCATTATTAGCGAACCCTATTTGGGATCACCGAAATTAAAATTCACCCCACTTAATTTGATTAAAAAAGAAATTAAGGAAATCGAAAATCTTTATATTCAAGCCTTCAAGGAATTTAAAAAAATACTTAAGGCCAATGGGGTAATCGCAATTATTTTTCCGGTAATTCGTTATAAAGACCAATTCTTTTATCTAGAAATTTTAAACGACATTAAAAAAATAGGTTTTCAGAATAAAAATTTCCTGCCCGTGAAAAAAATTAACTCTACCATCTTGGGCTTGCAAACAACTAATCGAAACTCAATCATTTATTACCGCCCGGGGCAAACTGTCTCTAGGGAAATTTTCTTATTTACCATGAGAATTTAGCTTTTCTCTCCGCCCCTTTTTTCTTTCCTTGCAGACTTGGTTCGTTTTAAGATCGATGATACTTCCCTAGTAAATGTCTTTCTGGGAGTAAGAATCATTTCGAGTTTACTCGGCACATCTCCGAAAAACTAAGAATCCTTATGAGACAAACTTAGTCGTCTTTTTCTAATATCCAAACTAATACCTATATTGGATAAGCTTGCCAGCTGTTGACCAGTGGTTTGTTTACAAAAAACAGCCGAGCTTAGCTCTTGGGCATAATAATTATATCCTGTCTCATGTTGAGCAATTGTTGTTTTTTCCCCATTTTCCACTCTATAAACTGGATCAATCGAGTCTCCAACGGTATATTCCTGACCATACACAGCCTCCTTATAGTAAAATTCAATAAATCGCTCATTTAATGTGTTAGCTTTCCCTGCTTGCAAATCAAGAAGGATAGTATCTCCAAGGAGTGTATATGCCTCCATTTCCGACCCGAATCCATAGTTTGGTTCAAACTCTTCTCTTCGTTGACATAAGTCATACACTTTCTTCAATCTAAGCCTTCTAATTCCCCCAAATTTTTGAAAAGCTATACCTATAATATCGAGCAAGTGAAACCCCAAATCCAGTTCAGGCCCATCATTTAAGTACGGATGACCTCCTTCGCGTTCTTCTCTCTTTTTGATGACACGAAAATATTCTGCTCCTTCAATCAATCTACCTTTAATTTTTGTTGGAAACTTGCCCTCAGGTAAACAAGGATAAAGTATGTTTGCTCTTCCGTTTGAATATTTTCCCGAGAAGTGTAAGCGAGAAGAATGTTCTTTAATAAGGTCAGCAAATGTGTCCAAATCTTGACGGTTTGATGCGAATGGCTTTTCAACAAAT
The DNA here is from genome assembly GCA_964428655.1 of uncultured Gammaproteobacteria bacterium. Lineage (GTDB taxonomy): Bacteria > Patescibacteriota > Microgenomatia > UBA12405 > JAHJSD01 > CAYRYE01. The sequence continues at coordinate 259,172 of CAYRYE010000001.1, read as the reverse complement.
ACCCGAGTGTTTCCAAAACAAGGATTCCAGAGAATTCTTTGTGTTAAATCCAAACGAATATTAGAAGTGGCAACGTTGGCAATATTAAGATCGCCTTCTTTCTCTCCTAGCTTGACAAGAACTGCAAAAGTATCATCAACTGATGACGAATGATAGTATCTTCCAACAAAATTTGTGTTACGCTGTCTAAAAGTTTTTTCAGGTTCTAGACTCACTATATCTGTAATATTGACACTCCTGTCCACATGAGAACGAAGCCAATATTTATCAACTACTTGACCACTTCCAATAACCACAAAATCTAGTGGAGTAGTATTTAAAACTTTTTTCTTTGGCATGTGTATTGATTTTACCAAAAATACCAACCCTCAAGGAACACAGTTAATATACCAAAGTGGTATATATACTCCCCGGGCTGGACTATGTTCGAACCCCTTTGGTCTATTCGGTTCCCCATCGTAAGTATTATTCGAAACAGCTTATTTGGCTAGTAATTCAGACGCATGAAGAGGAGGCTCGCCCAAAGAAACAGATAAAATGTGATTTGGCGAGGCGGCTCTTCGAAGGTGGGCAGCAATAATTTCGAAGGGGTCATCTCTTGACTCAAAGTAAATTACTTGACCATTTTTGAAAACACCTAAATACTCCGAAATCCAATCGTAATAATCATCGGGCGACATTGACTCTGGTCTTGGAGGAATTATAAATAATACACTATTATCTGGAGCCAGTTGCATCCACAAAGAAGCTTTTTCTTGCGTAGAAAAAAGTGGCCCTCTTCCTTTAGAAGCAACATATTTTTCTTCTTCGAGGCCAATGATGAAGGTGTCTATTTCCCCACCAGCTACTAAACCGTTTAACATAATTTGAAGAAAACCACCTTCAAGACCACCAGTAATATAACCAACGAAACCAGAAGCTTCTATTAAAAGCTGATTTGTTGCTGCTCTTGCTTCCGCTAAAGAGCGTGCAAATACAACACGAGGAGAATCCCTTAATAATGGAAATTCTTGAAGTTCTTTTATATCAATATAAAATTCTCTGCCTAATTCTGTTAATCTCCCACTTGAAATTAAATGGCCAAGGATATGAGATAAATCTATTTGAGACAACAATTCAAAAGAATAGCTCTGCTGAACCAGAGAATTTAATATTTCAGGTTTCCTTAATCGTTCTCCCATACAAGCACCCATAGTTTCATGGGCAGACCACCCCTTAATTCCAAAACACTCTTTTGGCCATTGTCAACACTCTCTTCATAGCCCATATTTCTTTTCCAAAAATTCTTTTTGTTCTTTGATCATATTTGTGGGTAGTTTTTGAAAAACTCTCACTTCTGAAGCCTGTTTATTAACATTAAGATCACCAGAAACCAATCGCACTTGATGAGCTAAACTAACCGCGTGGCCAAAACCATTAGGTTGGGCCCACTCAGGTACTTCCCAATAACCAAGAAACTTGTCTATTGCTACTTCAACTCCCAATTCATCCTTCGCAATCCTTTTAACAGCATCCTCAACTTTTTCTTTATAAAACAAAGTTCCACCTGGAGTGTGCCAAAGACCCTTGTAGGGATTGATATTCCGTAATGTAAGCGCTATTCCACCATTCTTTACCAAGACCACTTCCGCTGTTGTTCTCGGAACTTTGCTAAAAATATATTTAAATTCTTTAAATGGTATTCTCCCCATATTTAAATTATATTCAAACTCATCTTATAAAGCTAGGAGATTGAATGAAGTATTAGGTGAAATAAGTAAAGTTTCCCGGTGTTGCCAATCAAAATAACTCTTTTTGTTTTAGCTGTTCTGGGAGGGGAATATTTAGAAACTTAAATGCTTCGGGAGTAAGCACTCTTCCCCGAGGAGTTCTTTTCAAAAAGCCAACTTGGAGCAAAAAGGGTTCGTAAACTGCCTCCACTGTGCCAACATCCTCATTAATAATGGCGGCCAGAGTTTCAATGCCTACCGGTCCACCAGAATGCTTTTCTGCTAAAGCTCTTAATAACTGTCGATCGGCCTCGGTTAAGCCTTTATTGTCAACTGCCAGTATTTTCAAAGCGCTTTTGGCCACCTCTAAAGTTATCACCCCGTCTGCTTCGATTTCAGCAAAATCCCGAACTCTTCTCAATAGCCTATTGGCTATTCTTGGAGTACCCCGAGATCGCCTTGAAATTTCCAAGGCGGCTTCATCTTTAATGCCAATTTTCAAAACCTTGGCCGAACGAATAATTATCTTTTTCAACTCTTCTCTGTCATAAAAACTAAGGCGATGAACAAAACCAAAACGATCCCTCATTGGCGAAGAAAGAAGGCCAATCCTGGTAGTGGCTGCAATAATCGTAAACCTGTTTAGCTCCAATCTTAAAGTCCTGGCGGCCGGACCTCTACCCAAAACAACATCAAGACGAAAATCTTCCATGGCCGGATAGAGCGTTTCTTCTACTGCTTTATTTAAACGGTGAACCTCATCAATAAAAAATATGTCTCCTTTTTCCAACGAGGTTAAAATTGAAGCCAAGTCGCCGGCTCGCTGAATCGCCGGACCCGAAGTTACTCTAATATTCACTCCCATTTCCTTGGCAATAAGATTAGATAGAGTTGTTTTTCCCAATCCCGGAGGACCATAAAATAGCAAGTGGTCCAGGGATTCTCCCCTTTTCCGAGCTGCGCCAAGAATAATTTTTAGTTGTTTCTTCAAATCCTCCTGGCCAACAAAATCAGCCAATTTTTGGGGACGAAGAGTTTTTTCAATATTTTCGTTATCCACTTTTTCCCAATTGCTTTAAAGCATATTTAATTATTTCGTCTTCAGATTGCAAATTTTCAGGGAGTTCTCTCAATGATCGGGAAATTTCTTTCCTGGTAAAGCCCAAACCCTGGAGGGCTTGATAAATAATCTCATTACCCCCCTCTTCAGCTTTTAAATCAAGTTCTTTAATATTGCCGACCTTTGATTTTAAATCAACAATAATTCGCTGAGCGCCTTTGCGCCCAAGACCTTTTACCTGCTGAAAAAATTCCACATCAGCTTCTGAAACAGCCCGCAAAATTCTATCTCCATTGCCAACAGAAAAAATTTCCATTGATATTTTGGGCCCGATGCCTGAAACAGAAAGCAGCATTTCAAAAACGCGCTTATCTCTCCTGGAGAGAAAGCCATAGAGAAGATCGCATCCTTCAGCAAGATGATGAAAAGTAAAAATTTCTATTTCTTCATCCATTACCACTTTTGAAAGCCCGTTTTTAGAAAGAAAAACTTCCCAACCAATGCCATTGGTATCAATCTCTATTCTATCAATCCCCTTGTGAATAATTCTTCCTCTTATACTACTAATCATTACTTTTAATTATACCTTTAGTTGGGAATTTGTAAAAAGATGAGTCAATGAAACTGCCACTGCATCAGCGGCATGGCTTGGTTTAACTTTTTTTTTCAAGTTAAGTATTTTGGAAACCATAATTTCAACTTGATTTTTATCTGCTCTGCCGTAGCCCGTAATGGTCATTTTTACATTCAAAGGCGTATATTCAAAAACAGGCATGCCGGATTCTTTGCAAGCCACTTTAATTACACCCATTACCTGGGCTATTTTAATGGCCGTTTTTATATTCTTGGCAAAAAATATTTCTTCTATTGCCATTGCCTGGGGCTTTGCTTTTAAAATTAATTTCTTCACCTCATGAAAAATAAAACAAAGTCTTTCACTGAAATTTTCTTCTTTACCGGTTTTAATACAGCCATAACCAAGTAGTCTTGGTTCTTTCCCTTTCTTCAAAATCGCCCAGCCGGTAGAAGCCAAACCAGGGTCTATTCCTAAAATAATCATTAATTCATTATAACCCATGAAGCTTATGACACTTTAACGCCGTCGCCTCGGCACTTTTCGAACACGTTGCAAAAACTTATCATACCTTTCATTAGAAGGAACAGATTCGCCCAATACTTCGTCAGCAATCACATCAAGTGGGCTATGAGGCCCATCTTTTCTAATTGAATAATGGCGTCCACCATAACCTATTAATTCAACGCTCCTAGGTCTCCTTCGCGATCGACCACGACCATTAGAACGACTTACGAAAGTCACATAAGTGCACTCTCTAGCGACAGGGTCTTCCGCAAGCACCTCTTCCCTAGTCGCTTCATACTCTTCTTGCCACCAGGCGGCACAAACTCGGTTAACCTCATCAGATTCCATATTTTAGAGTAAAAACAAAAGGAGCAGGAGAGTAAATCTCTCTAATCTTTCTATTATAGCAATAATCAATACTTGACAATAAGCCTTGGGGTTTCTAAGTAGCAAGGAATACCATTTAATGACTTAATTTCTAATTGATAGTGATTGTTTCCAGCCCAAATTCTTAAAGAATTACTTTTCAAAGATTCAAAACTGGTTTTATCAGTAGACTGGCGGGAATAATCTACTTCTCTAAAATTATCTTTATCATAAATTCTGGCATAACAGCGGCTATTACTGTGCCGAGCTTTTAAATTTCCCTCCCAATAAACCCTTGTTCCAGAAGGATAATCATTAAGATCAAAAACAAACTGTGAACCCTCAATAAGAACCCAATCATGAGAAATAGTTAAACCGCCATCACCCAAAGGAATATAACTAATAGAAGTTGATTTGGGCCCCCCAGAATAACTCCCGGAAATTCTTGCCAAAGCTCTATTGATCTTTTCATCCATCATTTCCTGACAATCCAAACTACAATTATCAGAATAAGTTAATGAAGAAAGAACCACTCCTTTTTTCCGATTCAAGAAAAAATAATGAAAGTACAGAATATTCTCCAGGAAAAATAGGAAAACAATGATAAACAAAAAAAACTTGTCCTTCTTCATTGATTTAAAAAAAGTATAACAAATTAACTGCTGGCGCTGGTGTAGCGGCGCAAACTAAAATACCAAAACCTTAAGGAAAAATAGGCGAATAAAATACCAATAAATAAAGCTGACAAAATTGCTTTGGCAGAGAGCAATCCTAATAACCCCTTAGCTGGAAAAGTAATCAATAAAACAACAGGAATAACAAAAGTTAAAACAAATTTGACCAAGCCTTGATAAATATCAGTTGGAAATCTAGCCATAGCGGTTAAATCTCGATAAATCCAAATTAAATGGTCAATCTCGGTAGTTAAAATACAAATTGAACAAACAAAAAGATGAAAAGCAAATCCTAAAAGCAAGCTCGCCAAAAAAAGAACGATAAAGACACCCATATTAGCAGGCCCGCTTGCCAAATTATGTTTAACTGTAAACCAAAATGTAAATCCTGCTAATGGCACAAGAGTAACAAAATCGAGAATATCAACATGACCGAAAAGAGGCCGTAAAAAAGAAGGCAACGGCTTTAACAAATCCAAATCATAGCTGCCGGAAACCACTAACGGGCGAAAATGATAAACGCCGCGAAAAACAAACTGAACAGTGATATCAATCAGGTTGAAAACCAAAAAAAACAAAATCACTTCCTCTCGCGAATAACCGGCCAGACTGCCGGCGCCGGAAAGAACAGAGAATAAAAAAATAAAAAAGAAGCCAAATCTAACCACTTTGCCAACAATAAATAATATTGACGCTCCAGGATTAACCAAATCAGGCAAAACAACCATTTTAGCCATTAAAAACCAGATCTTAATTATTCTCTTCATTGTCTAACCGCCATAAGCAGAATAAGCTTTTAACCCTTTTTTCCAAACTAAATTAGTTAAAGGCAAAATTAAACACAACCAAAAAAACATCAGTCCTAATATCTTAATTGTTCCTAAAACATCAACTTGGCCCAAGTAAATCTTAATCGGGAAGTAAATCAAGTAAGGAAATGGGGTTAATTTAATAAAATTAAATAATGTTTTTGGTAAAACATCCAAAGGGAAGAAGGCTCCTGACATAAATTCCAAAAAAATCACTCCAAAAAGCCAACGCGGCGCCCAAATATTATCAATCCAAAAGGCAATGATTGAAAAGAAAAAGTTAATAAAAAAGTAAAGAACTATTGACAACAAACAACTTATTCCAAAAAGTAATAAGAACCGCCAATCTTTCGGCAAATAGAAAGGCAGACTAATAAACCGGAGTATTAAACTTAATTCTAGAAAAACAAAAAGCGTATCTAAAAATTTGGCTGCTAAATCTCGGAAAAACCAAGCCTTAATCACATTCCATGGTCGAGTTAAAAATTTATTAACCACATCGCCACTTTTAATCATTCCGGCTAAATCCGCTGTTCTGCTGCCAAAAACAATCCCTCGGAGAAAAGTAATCCCAATAATATAAGTCAGCATTTGAGATTTTTGATAACCAAAAACTTCCTGCCGGATTCCATAAATTGCCTGCCAAAAAAACACTAAGGTCAAAAAAGAAACTACGCTCCGAAACCGCCACAAAAGAAAATTAAGCCGATAGACAAAATACTCCATTAAAGTTAGTTTGAAAATAAGCCAGTACTTTTTCATTTAAATTGATACTCCAGTATATCTTTTTAAACCCACTCTCCAAACTTTCCTAGCCAAAATCGCAAAAATGAAAGTAATTAAAAACGCGCTTCCAATTGTTCCCCATTTAATTTTGCCCAAAACCACTTCTGTTGGAATCACGGCAATGAAAACCACCGGCAAGATAGTAAAAACAGCCCAATGCAACACCTTGCTGCCGGAAAAGAATTCTCCCGGGTATTTCGCCAAAGTTTCCCAAAGCCAAAAAAAATCCGCTAACTGCCTATTTTCAATAAACCAAAAGGCTGTTGACCCAAAGAGAATAGAAACAAAATAAATCAAAGCCAAACTATTCAATAAAAGAACAAAAAACAAAATAAAACTAAAAAGTGACAAATTAATTTGGACTCGATTGAGAGAAATAACAAATATTATCACTCCGGTTAAAAAGTGAACTAACAATTCCGGTTCAAATTTCATTGAGACATAAAAGAATGCTTTTCCCGGCCAAAGCAATACTTTATCCATCCCTCCTCTTCTTACCCGTTCGCCAATCCGCAAGCCGCCGTTAAAAAAGGTCACCATCAGACCCCACCAAAGATTGTAAACTCCAAACAGAACCAGCATCTCGTTCCAACTCCATCCCGCTAAAGAATCCACTTTTTGAAAAATTAAATTATAAGTCAACAATGTTATTCCCACCCAAAAAAGCGAACCAAAAGAATTGGCAATTGCATTAAAGCGATACTCCAAATGCCGCAGCCACCTCATCTGCAACCAAACCAGATAAACTCTAAAACTGTGCAACCACTCTTTTAGTTTTTCAGTTGCCAATTGCCTCATATTCTTTCACTCCCTTGCTCCATAATATGGCCACTAACCAAAATAAAAGAAGAACCCAGCCAAACTGCTGAAGAATATTCCAAAAAACCAATTTCAATGAAATTTTATCCTGAAAAAACTCGGCCGGAAAGCCAAGAGTTAAATAAAAAGGCAAAGATCGAATTAGTCTACCTACCCATTCAGGGAAAAAAGATAGTGGCAGGTGGCCACCACCTAAAAAGCTTGCTGACTGACGGAAAAGCCACAAAACTGAACTAATGTTAACCAGCCAAAAAGCTGAAATCCCCAGTAAAAAACGGTAAAGAAAAGATAGAATTGTAGCGTTCGCCAAAATTAAAACAAAAAGAGTAATTTTCCACAAACTAATTTTTACCGATCCTAAAAAAACAAACAGGACAATTACCAAACCGACATAAATCAACCGATGAATCTGTTTGCCCCACTGGTGAAAAAAAATCGCCCAAAAAAAAGAGATCGGGCGCATCAAATGTTTTGACAAATCCCCATTTTTGATCATCTCCCCTAAATAACTATCCACTCCAGTCACAATCATAAGATTAACCAGATAAATAATTAAGAAATACTGAACAAACTGAGAATAGTTATAACCGACAATCATTGTCTCTTCACGAAAAATTACTCCGAACAATAAAATCTGAACTAAAAACACAAGGGATTGGCGAAGGAAATAAAAAAAGAAGTCAGCCCGATAAAATAGTTCTCTTTGAAAACTTAATTTTGTAAAAGCAAAATATTTTTTCATGCATAATCTTTGCCAGTAAATAACTCACGGATAATATCCTCTATTGGCGGCTCCTCAATATTTAAATCTTCAATCGGGAATTTTTTTAATAATTCTGAAGCCGCTAAAGAAACAGCTCCTTTTTTTATCATCAATGACGCCTTGGGAAAACTGAACGCTTTAATTTTACCAATCTTTTTAAGATCCTTTCTTTCAACTTTTTTACTAAAAATAACTGAGACAAGCTTGTGGTCAGCATATTTTTTGGTAATCTCTTCTAATTGGCCATCAAAAACTATTTTTCCTTTATCAATAATGATTACTCTTTTAGCCAATTCTTGAATATCGCCCATGTAATGGGAAGTAAGAATAATAGTTGACTCACACTTTCTATTGTATTCTTTAATAAAATCGCGAATCTTTTTTTGCATCACTACATCCAAACCAATTGTCGGTTCATCTAAAAACAAAACCTTGGGCTGATGAAGCAAGGCGGCAATTAACTCACACTTCATCCTCTGCCCCAGGGACAATTTCCTGGTTTGAATTTTCAAAACATCTTTAACCTCCAAAAGCTCTACTAATTCACCCAGTGTTTTTTTAAACTTAGAATCGGAGATTTCATAGATCTCTTTGTTAAGTAAAAAAGTTTCCATCGGCGGCAGATCCCACCAGAGTTGGTTTTTCTGCCCCATGACAAAAGCGATCTGTTTTAAAAAATTAGACCTTCTATCCCAAGGAGTAAAACCTAATACGGAAATGAAGCCGCTATTAGGATAAAGCAAACCGGAGAGACACTTCAGTGTGGTTGTTTTACCAGCTCCATTGGGACCGATAAAACCAACTAATTCGCCTTCCGCAATTCTGAAAGTAACATCATCAACAGCCTTAACCTCTTCATATTTTCTCTTAACTAGTGATTTTAACGTTCCCAGCAACCCAGGCTCCTTTTGATGAACGCGATAATATTTTTTTAAATGAGAAGCAGTAATAATATCCATTATTAATAATGCATATCAGAGAAATCCATCTCTCTGATTAACAACCTTTTAAGTAAAAGTTAAGAAAACTATTTTACTGCTCTTTTCAAAGCCGTTCCTGGAGTAAACCGCGGCATTCTTCGAGCAGCAATTTTCTTTTTGGGTCCTCCACCGATCGGCGACACCTCTTTAGGTTTAAAAAGCTTAGTAAATAAAACTCCGAATCCAGAAAGCTTAACTTTTTCACCTCTGGCAAGAGCTTTGGTAATCTCACCTAGAAAAGTTTCAACTACTTCTCTCGCTGCTCTTTTAGTAAGTTTTGCTTTCTTTGCCAAGATCTCTATTAGCTCCCTTTTTGTCATTACTTACCCACCTCCTTTCCAGAAATGTAAATGTTAATTAATTGCATTTTACCGGTGTTTTCCAAACTTGTCAATCTCGAGATTCCCTGACTAGCGGGAAACTACTGCCGTTGCCCTCTTCTCCCTGATAGCAGTTATTTTTATCCGTCCCGCCCATTTGGTTTCTTCATCCAGTTTTTCAGCTATTTTCTGAACTAAGACATTTAATTCTTCATCAGAAACTTTTTCCGGCTTAACAATGACCCTGACTTCTCTACCCGCTTGATAAGCGGCCACACTGTCAACTCCTTCAAAAGAGTTGACTACTTCCTCAATGCCCTCCATTCTCTTTAAATATTCCTCATGAGGTTCATAGCGAGCTCCAGGCCTGGAGCCGGAAGCGGCATCTGCAATCCAAACAACAGTGGACTCTAAACAAGAAAAGGGTTTATCTTCATGGTGTTCAGCCACACAAGCAATTACCTTCTCCGGTATTTGATGACGCTTGAGTAAACTCACTCCTAATTGAACATGGCTTCCTTCTTCATCAGTAATTACCTTGCCAATATCGTGCAGTAGGCAGCCTAATCGAACCGTCTTAACATCAACTTTTAACTGCTGAGCTAAAGCAATCCCAATCTTTGTCTCTTCAATCGTGTGCTGAGCTAAATTCTGACCATAAGAAAAACGATACTTAAATCTGCCAATTAACTTAATTAAATCAATTGGCAAGTGATAAACGCCTACTGCCTGACAAATCTTTTTCCCTTCTTCTAAAAGTATCTTATCCATTTGCTTCTTTGTCTGAGCCACCACTTCTTCTATTCTTGAAGGTTGGATTCTTCCGTCCCGAATTAATTTCTGCAGAACTATCTTGGCAATCTCACGGCGCACTGGATCAAATGAGGAAAGCCTAATGTCATTAGTTTCATCCAACTCTAATTCAACCCCGGTAGCCCTTTCAAAAGACCTAATATTCCTTCCTTCCCGACCGATTATTCTACCCTTGATTTCATCATCAGGAAGTCTAATGGTAGAAACAGTATATTCCGCTACCCAATCAACAACTCCATGTCTAATAGAATCAATTAAAATCTCTTTAGCTGATTCTTCTTCTCGCGATTTAATCTCTTCTTTTGCCTCCTCAATTTTTTTAGAAGTCCAAGCAATTAATTTCTTCTCAGTATTTTTAATAACTTGCTCTTTTGCCTCACTGGCTTTTAAACCAGAAATCTTCTCCAGCTTCGCTTTTATTTCTTTTTCCAATTCCTCAATCCTACTTTGTTTTTGTTGAGTCTGAGTCTCTACCCCATCTAAACGAAATTCCTTGTTGCGAAGGTAACGTTCTTTTTCTTCAAGCGATTGAACTCTCTTATTCAGTTCTACCTCCCGACGCTTCAACTCGTTCAACAGCTCAATATTTTTCCTCTCTTCAAAGGATTTCTTAGGAGTATGTTTTCTTTCCCACTTTGGCTCTGGTCTATAAGTTGGTTTAATCTTTTTTTTAACTACTGGGGGTGGGGGAATTTTTTTCTTTTGTTTTCCAAACAAACCAAATATCCGATGTGAAATTTGACCAATCATAAAAACCTCCTTTAGAAAAAATCATTTTCCAGATAAACATAATTGATATATTTTACAACAAAACTCTAAAAGGTTGAAGAAGCACTTTCAATCACATTCCAAATTTTCTTCTCAATTTCCTTAACCAATTTAGGATTTCCTGTCAAAAATTGTTTTGCCGCTTCTCGTCCTCGCCCCAGGTTAATTTTCCCGTATTTATAGAAGGCTCCACTCTGAACAACAACTTTAACCTGAATACCTGCATCAAGCAAACTGCCCATCTTGGAAACTCCACCAATATTTAAAATCTCAAACTCTGCCTCTCTAAATGGAGGCGCCACCTTATTCTTAACCACCTTAGCTTTATGCATTGAGCCAATAACTACCCCCTGGGAATTTTTAATACTTGCTCTTCTTCTTAAATCTATTCTCACCGAAGAATAGAACTTTAATGCCAAACCACCCGAAGTCGTTTCGGGATTACCAAAGAAAACTCCAATCTTGTGCCTAATTTGATTAGTAAAAATAACAGCCGTTTTTGATCTAGAAATTGCTCCCGTTAATTTTCTCAAAGCTTGAGACATCAACCTTGCCTGAACTCCAATAGAAGCATCACCCATTTGGCCTTCAATTTCACTTTTAGGTACTAAAGCGGCTACTGAGTCAACAACAACAATATCTAATCCCCCTGACCTAACTAAAGTCTCGACAATTTCTAAAGCCTGCTCTCCAGTATCGGGTTGAGAAATAATCAGATCCTCCAGTTTAACACCAATTGCTTTGGCCCTGCTCGGATCCAAAGCATGTTCAACATCAATAAAGGCTGCCGATCCACCCATTTTCTGAGCTTCAGTAATAATATGAAGACAAATAGTTGTTTTCCCCGAAGCTTCGGGACCAAAAATCTCTGTTACTCTCCCAAGAGGAATACCGCCAACTCCCAAAGCAATATCCAAAGGCAAACATCCTGTGGAAATGGCATCTACTTCCAATCTCCTCTGTTTTAACCCCATCTTCATTATCGAGCCTTTGCCATATTGCTTTTCAATCTGCGCCATTGCTATCTTCACAGCTTGAGCCTTTTGTTTTTTCTCGTCTCTTTTTCCAGTCATCAAACCCCTTTCAACGAATCAATGATATTACTTTTTTTAACACAATTCATGTTAAAATACAACCAATGAAACGGGGATTGGCGCAGTTGGTTAGCGCGCGCGCATGGGGTGCGCGAGGCCGCCGGTTCGAGTCCGGCATCCCCGACCAAACGAAATTACGAAAACAATTCACATAAGCACTAGTTATACGCAATTCAAAAAATATTTTTCAACCCCAAGAAGGTTGAGTATGGGGAAAGATAAGTTTGTTTTTATTTTAGAGGGGAATTAAGGAATCCCGCCAACTACATTGGCGGGATGTTTTATGGCTTTTTTAGTATTCGACTTGGACTCTTGACAAGGATTAAAACATACGGTAACATACAAACAGTATGGAAAAACAACTAAGCAAAAAAGAGTTTCAAGCAATAAGGCATATTAGAAATTCTTTGGTGCATAATGGATCGAGTCCATCAGTGCGTCAGCTTATGAAGGCTCTTGGCTATAAATCTCCTAGATCAGCTCAAGATATATTAGAAAAACTTGAAAAAAAGAATGTGTTAAAAAAGATAAAATCCGGAAAATATCAATTGATAAAAGATCCTCAGTCAAATTTAACTCATGCTCAAACCCAAGACATTCCGCTTGTTGGAATGGTCGCGTGCGGTATGCCTTTACTATCAGAAGAAAACATAGAAGGTAATATTCCAGTCACTACGTCTATGCTTAAATCCGGGTCGAAATACTTTATTCTCCGTGCATCCGGAGATTCTATGGATTTGGCTGGCATTAACGATGGTAATTTGGTATTGATTCGTCAGCAATCAACGGCCAAAAATAAAGATCGAGTGGTTGCTCTAATAGACGATGAGACCACTATTAAGGAATATAATCACGTCGGGAATGCAATTGTATTGAAGCCAAAGTCATCCAACCCAAAAAATAAACCAATTATTTTAACAAATGACTTTAAAGTTCAGGGTGTTGTTGTTAGCGTAATACCTATTAATTATCAAAACCAGCATGGCTAAAAAAAATATTCGGAAGATTCCAAAACTTGTACACGTGCAATTAAAAAGACTCAATGAACGTTATATTGTAGCAGCATGTCTTAAAATTGTTTCTTCTCAACAGTTACTACAAGGAGAACTTAAACATCTTGGCATTCATTTAAGCAACGAGGAGCTCATTGTTCCTGAAGATCCTGCGGTTCCTCCAGTGACTAGTGGAAAATACAGCAGGAGAAATATCGATGGATATGCAGTTATTCGTAAAGACCTCCCCAAGGAAACTCATTATAATTCGGTTGAATGTCCTAATTATGGAGATTGGTACAATGGGTCCCATCGTGTCGACCTTCCATACAGGAAATATCCACGAGATTTTTATGGACCAGAACATATTTGTGTCAAAATTAATACCAAGGAAAAAGGTAAGAATAAAAAGCAGTATGTGCTTACATTTGAGCTAGATAGCGTGCTTGACAGAAAAGATCCAAATTTTGAAAGAGATCTGTTAAAGTGTTTAAATATCCTTCAGGAAAATATTGGCATGTGCGGGGTTCAAAAAGCAAATGCCTCATTCAATGATTACTTACAAACAACAAAGGTTGATTGGATAATTCTTCCACCAGGGACCCGAGAAGAAGTTGTGGATAGAATTTTTGCCGGATATAAATCGCCCGTTCCAGAGGAAAAGAAAAAGACTGCTGGAGAAAGATACGACTTTTTTAAAAAACTTAGGCCCAAAAAGCTTGTTTACGGAATGAGCGGAATACAACGTTACTTTGGTGCACTTTTAGAAAAAGATCTAGTAGTTTTTGAAAACGTTGAATACGGAAATGCTATTTATATTATGTATAGTAATTGGCAAGAGCTGAGTAAGTGCACCAGAACAGAGCTCTTGTCTGGTAGACATGGAAAGGAGTTTAATAGAGTCCCCCATATTTCTGGTTGGAAAGACAAAGTTGAGCACTTTGTTGAAAGGTCACGTAAAAAAAATAAGGAGAGACCTAGTAAGTCTTAGTTTTCTATTGGTTTTGTCTTAAAAAAACAAAGGCAATACGAATTAATAGAAATTTTTAGTAAAATGAAATTATGGCATTGAACAAGAAACTGAAATTTATAGATTTTTGTGCTGGTATTGGCGGGGGGAGAATTGGTCTTGAAAATAGTGGAATGAAATGTGTGGGTTTTTCGGAAATTAATAGAAAAGCCGAAGAAACATATAGGGTATTTTTTGGAAAAAATGAAGCTAATTATGGTGATTTGATGAAGATAACTCCAGATGACTTGCCGGGCTTTGACTTGATGATTGCAGGCTTTCCATGTCAAACCTTCTCAGTCATTGGACAAAGAACTGGAATGTGCGATCCGCGAGGTCAGATTATTTATGGGTTGATAAACATAATGAAAGCGAAAAATCTGAAATATTTCATTCTGGAAAATGTAAAGGGTTTACTGAATCATGGCAATGGACAGTCTTTTAAAAACATTTTAAGCGAGCTAGAAAAGGCTGGTTATAAAGTTTATTGGAAACTAGTAAGCAGTTTGTGCTATGGAGTTCCGCAAATGAGGGAGAGAATTTATTTTATTGGTGTGCGGAAGGATTTAAGAAACGGTAACGCTTTTAATTTTCCACAATCAGTTAAAAAACCGGAATTAAAAGAATATTTGATTGACACTAATGAGTTAGAGTTTCATGAAAAGAAAAGAGCCTATCAAACCTTTTTGAGATATTTGGAAAATAAATACAACAAAGGTAAATTTTCAATCAATGAGTTATTAAAAGAACAATTTTTAGTCATTGATACTCGCCAATCTGACTTGCGCCTATATCGTGGCAAAGTGCCAACTCTTAGAAAAGGGAGGCATGGTATTTTATATGTGAGGGGCGGAAAATTTAGAAAACTGTCTGGATATGAATCTTTGTTGTTACAAGGGTTTCCCGAAAAGTTGTCAAAAAAAGTCAAAGGTAAAATTTCGGACACTGATTTGTTAAGTCAGGCGGGGAACGCCATGACCGTAAATGTCGTTGAATCATTTGGTCAAAGTTTATTAAATTACTTAAATTGAATTTATGAATAAAAAACAGTTAGCGAAATTAGGTTCTCAAATCGCAAAAGGCGGTTTCAGAAACGAAAAAAACGTAATTAATCGTTTTAACGATTGGAAAAAAGACAAAACGGCTCAAAAGTGGTTAGAAGTTATGGGTTATAGTATTTCAGACATTGAATATGTAAAAGCAGAAAAAGTTCGCGGACAGTACAAAGCTGATGTTCAAGTTAGAGTTAAAATTATCATTAAGTTAAAATCTCAAGAGGACTTGCAAAACCTGCAAGTAAAACTTGTTAGCAATCCTCAAGGATTTAACCAAATAGACAAAAGATGGGTTGATAAGTATATTGAACTTTGGAACATCCCGGAAGATATCGCAAAAATCCTGAAGCTTTTTACCGGGGAGCTAAAGCCGATCAAAAAGGGATTAAAAGACAAGCGGAGAATGTTTTTAACAGAAATGAATAAAGACGATCAAGATAAAGTTGTAAGATTTTTTGAAAATAACAAAATTTTGATTGTCTCCGATTTGTTAAAGGGCAGGGGAGAATTTTCTGCCGACTGGGTTTTGGTGATTCTAAAAATTAATGACAGTAGTAGATGGATACTGAAGTCAATAAACGAGGCCATGAATGTTTTTGGAGACGGCGATGTTAAAATAACATCGCAAGGCAGTTTAAAAATTGGGAGAATCGGAATGCAAAGGAAAGGAGGGGATGCGGGACGAGATACTTCAAAAATGCTTCAATTTAAAATAAATCCTGTTGAGCTTTTTAACGACTGAGATGACAGATACAGTTTCGAAGCAGCAAAGAAGTGAAATAATGTCAAAAGTGAGGAGTAGGGATAGTAAGATTGAGGTTGATTTTAGAAAAGCGATTTGGAAAGCTGGACTTAGGTATCGAAAAAATTCAACAAAATATTTTGGAAAACCTGATTTGGTTTTGAAAAAATATAAAACAGTAATTTTTATTGATTCTTGTTTTTGGCACGGTTGTAAAAAACATTGCAGAATGCCGTCGACAAATAAAAAATATTGGACAGGCAAAATTGAACGAAATAAGACAAGAGATAAAAAGGTTAATAGATATTACAAGAAGAAAACTTGGAAAGTTATTAGAATTTGGGAACACGAATTGATGAAAAACTTTGAAAATACAGTTCAAAAAGTAAGATTACTAAAATAATTTTGGACTCAGGCATTCACCCCTTTAATTCCCCTCTGCCTTTCACCCAAAAGGTTGAAAAATAGGGAAGGGAGAATTAAAAAAACAATTGTCTTTAGACTGATGAAGCTATCTTCCTCTTTGTTTAGGTCTCGGAACCAATTGATCAATGTTTCCTAAACCACCCAACTCTTCACTTACTCCCTGCACAAACCCCACGTTTCTTCCCACTCTTCTTACCCTTGACCGAAGTTCTCTTCCTGTGGGTATTAACAAGCTAAGCGGACTTTCGGACGGAAGTAGTGCGTCAGCAACAAAATCCCTTACTCTTACATTACTATTGGGTTCACCTAAAATTCCTTCACTGATCGCCCTTCGAGCGGCTGGACCACACGCCCGCCTTATTTTCGGATCTCCGCTTTGAGCTACTGCTCTCTGGTTCCTAACAAAACGTCGACCCAATTCATGGCCTTTTTTCCGCCCTTCTGTAACTTCACTAACCAATCCTCGACAGCTATCTAGCACAATTATTCTCATAGCCTATATTATAACATATAAGTTTAGTCATCAGTGAAATAATTGTTTTTCATGGTTTCTTTGATAAAACTCAAGGTTTTTGCTAAACTTCAGATATACCTAAACGTTAAACGAAATTTACTTTTAACTTTGAGTGACAAAAAGGAGGTGACCTGAAAATGGCAAAAGGCGAGAGTGATTTTGATTTTGCAGAAGCGAGACGAATATTAGCACAAGGAGCAAATGGTATGATTTGGGCCCGTGATGTAGTAAAAAAACATCCGTGGTCTCTTCAAACTCCAAAAATAAGAAGGGGGAGGGTTAAAAGATTAGTAGAATGGCATCGGGGCGCTCTAAATCTTAGAGAGAGGGCCAGAGCTCTTTAAAGTAGATATCGCCTAACACGGGCTATACGGAAAATTCAAAAGAAAATTTTCCCAAATCCTGATAAGATTGTAATCAGGATCCCATATGGTCCGAAACGTTAGATGAAATTTTATTAATTCAAAATTCTACAAAGATGAAACAGCTTCAATATCAGGTTAGAGATTTTTGTCAAAAG
Source organism: uncultured Gammaproteobacteria bacterium (assembly GCA_964428655.1). Classification (GTDB taxonomy): domain Bacteria; phylum Patescibacteriota; class Microgenomatia; order UBA12405; family JAHJSD01; genus CAYRYE01. Next base: position 241,872 of record CAYRYE010000001.1, on the reverse strand, counting down.
CATAATCTAAACGCACCATTGGAACATAGAGTCTTAGATTTAGTTTCAGAAATTGGTGAGGTTGCTAAAGAGATTTTAAAAATGACTGACTATGGTAAAAAGCCTCCTGAACCCAGAGCAAAAACCAGGTCTGAACTTGGAGACTCTCTTTTTTCACTAATCGTTACTGCCAATCTACTTGATATTGATCTTGAAGAGGCACTTGCAGAGGTTTTAGAAAAATATTCCAAGCGTTTAGATAAAGGTGGATCTCCTGACTCAGAAAACGACTAATTATGCGGAACACCTGCCTGCCGAACTAGCAGGTCCCGGAGCGTGTAAAAATTAATAAAAATCTTTGTATTTTTCTTTAATCAATTTCTTTTCTTTCTCAATCCTGGAGCGTCTTTTTTGTAAATCTTTAGGAATTGGCTTTTTATTTTTGGAAAGATAGTTATAAATTGCTTCGGCCAAAGCGTCAGCGGCTAAAACCGAACAGTGAATTTTAATTGGCGGCAAACCGCCCAAGGAAGAAACAACTTTCCGTTGATCAATTTTCAGGGCTTTATTCAAGGTTTTTCCCTTGGCTAAATCCGTTATTACACTGCTAGTAGAAATGGCGGCGGCACAGCCAAAGGTTTCAAATTTAATGTCCTCAATAACTTCTTCGCCTTTTTTGTTTTTACCTACTTTAATATAAAGCTGCATTACATCGCCACAGATAATGTTGCCCACTCTGCCAATTCCATCCGGGTTTTTCAGTTTGCCGTAATTTTTAGGATTTCTAAAATAATCAAGTACTTTTTTGGTGTACATTGTTTATTTTTTAAACGGCGAGATCGCGCGCAATTCCTTTATTACTTTTGGTAAAACCTTTAAAAAATAATTTATTTCCTCTTTTGTTGTCCATCTGCCCAAGGTTATTCTCAATGAACCATGGGCTTGTTTATGCTTTAACCCTATTGCCAAAAGCACATGACTTGGCTCTAGTTTAGGAGAAGAACAAGCCGAACCAGTGGAAACAGCAATACCATGGCTATTAAGTTTTAAAACCAGTGATTCTCCTTCAATAAAAGAAAAGCTGAAATTAATATTATTAGGTAATCTTCTTTTAGGATGACCGTTTAATTTTGAATCAGGGATTTCTTTTAAAACAGTCTTAATTACTCTATCTCTTAATTCAATTAATCGTCCTGTTTCTTTCTTTCTTTCTGATTGACAAAGTTCAACTGCTTTGGCAAAGCCAACAATGCCAGGAATATTAACTGTCGAGGACCTTAATCCAAATTCATGGCCGCCGCCATGCAAAATCGAGACTATTTTCACGTCTTGCCTGACATACAAAAGAGCTATTCCTTTTGGACCATACATTTTATGAGACGAGGCGGTCAGGAGATCAATATTCACTTTCCTCACATCAATAGGAATCTTGCCAAAGGTTTGAGCGGCGTCAGTGTGAAAATAAACTTCTCTTTGACGGCAAATTCTGCCTATTTTCTCAATCGGCTGAATTGTGCCAATTTCATTATTAGCATGCATAATGGAAACTAAAACTGTATCTTTCCTGATTGCTTTCCCAACATCGCCCGGGTCAACTAATCCATGCTTATCTACTGGTAAATAACTAATCTTAAATCCCTGACTTTCCAACCACTTAGCACTATTTAAAACACAATCATGTTCAATAGAAGAAATAATAATATGTTTTCCCTTTTCTTGATTAGCAAGGGCAATTCCCTTTAGAGCTAAATTATTGCTTTCTGTTGCTGAAGCAGTAAAAACAAGTTCTTCAGGGTTTGCACCCAAAGATTCGGCAATAGTATTGCGGCTTTTATCCAGCGCTTTTTTTGCCTGCTGGCCAAAATAATGTAAAGATGCGGAGTTGCCAAATTTATCACTAAAATATGGCAGCATTGCCTTCACTACCAGAGGGTCAACCGGAGTAGTAGCGGCATAGTCTAGATAAAGCTTTGCTTTCATATGGCACAATTATAGCATTTGAGTTGAAAAAGAAAGATTTTTATGAAAAAATAGCGTTAATGAAAACTTGTCCTAACCAAAAACAAAATCTAAAAGATTGCCCCTGCACTTATGAATCCTGCCCTAGAAAAGGTATCTGTTGTGAATGCATTAAATATCATCTTACTACGAAACAATTGCCTGCTTGTTGTTTTTCTAAAGAAGCAGAAAAAACTTACGATCGATCTTTTGCAAAATTTATTGAAGATCAATCTTAACCTACCTCTTTGGGGATTGCTTTTTCTTGCGAGCGCGGCCCATTTGGCCTGCTTTTCTCCGTTCCCTGACCCTGGCGTCCACAGTCAACAGGCCGGCTTTTTTAAGAACAGGGCGGTATTTTTCCCGATCAGTTTTTTCCAAAGCCCTAGATAAAGCCAGAACCACTGCCTCCAGCTGACTTTTCTTGCCGCTGCCTCTTACTTTAATAGTGGCATAGAACTTACCTAGGGTCCCGGTGAATTCAAAAGGCTGTTGATAATAATGTCTATCGACTATACCCGGGAAATAATCACCGATTAACTTATCATTCACACTAATCTTGCCTTTACCCTTGAACAATCTAACAATGGCTGTCGCTTCTTTTCTTCGACCAATAGCATAGACATACTTTTTGGTTGACTTCTTACTTTTTGGCATTTTTATTCAAAGACGGGCACTTCACACAATGTCCCTACGAATTTAATTTATCTTTATAAGGATGCTTTGCACCCGTAAAAATTTTTAATCTTTTCATCCTCTGCCGGCGCAGCTTATTTTTAGGAAGCATATTTTTAACAGCCAATAAAATTACCCTTCTTGGATCTTTGGCCATCAATTCTTCCAAGCGGGTTTCTTTTAAGCCTCCCATATAGCCGGTGTGCCGATAATAAATCTTGTCTTTCATTTTTTTACCGGTGACTCTAATCTTAGTAGTATTAATAACAACAACATAATCACCACTATCTAAGTGAGGAGAATAAGTAACTTTATGCTTCCCCATAAGGAAACGAGCAATTTGGGTTGCCACTCTCCCCAATATTTGCCCTTCAACATCAATTAAATGCCATTTCCTTTTAATTTCTTTTGCTTTGGGTTGATAGGTTCTCATTTTTTTTCTTTAACTTCAGTTTTTCTAGTTTTTTTCTTTTTCTTTTCCTCTTCCTGCTTTTCGTCCTTTGGGCGAAATTCTTCTACCAACTCAAGACTAACTATAACGGCATCATCGCCTTTTCTCTTCTTAATCTTAACAACCCTAGTATAGCCGCCTTTTCTTTTTTCGAACTGCTTGCCAAAAGTTTCTACAATTTGGTTAACCAAATTCTGGTCTTGGAAATATTTGAACAACCAGCGGCGAGAATTAAGATCGCCTCTGCCCGCCTTGGCAATCATTCGTTCAATTAAAGGGCGAACTGCCTTTGCTTTAGCTAAGGTGGTTTTTATTTTGCCGCCGTGAATAAAAAAGCTACGGGCCAGATTCTTAAATAAAGATCGGCGATGGCCGCGACTCCGACTCAGTTTTTTACCAAATACCCGATGTCTCATGATTATTTAAGTTCAATGCCCTGCTTTTTAAGAACTTTTTTCAGAAGTTCAATTGATTTCTCACCAACATTTTTAGCCTTAAGTATTTCCTCAGATTCCGCATCAGCAAGGTCTTTTATTCTTTTAAAACCAGCTTTTTTAAGAGCATTAGCCAGTCTTAAAGGAATACCACTAACCTCCTCAATTAGTAATTCTAAATTGTGGTTCTTTGCCTCCTTTTTTTCTTTCTTTTTAATCGGTTTAGATTTTACAATCTGGCTAAAAACTTCTACCAGGATTTTGGCCGCCGATTCTAATGCCTCTCTGGGCTTCATCGAGCCGTCGGTCCAGATGTCAATTGTTAACTTATCCAAGTTGATCTTTTTACCTTCACGGACAGACTCAAATTGGTGGCTAACCTTGGTTACCGGGCTAAAAGCAGAGTCAACACCTATCACGCCCAACTTGGAACTCTTATGTTCTTCAGCCAGTTCATAACCCACCCCTCGGGAAACAACCAAATCCATTTTCAGATTTGATTTCTTATCAGCTAATGTAGCTAAAACCAAATCCGGATTAACCACCTTAACTCCAGGCTGGAGCTTTATATCCTTAGCCTTAACTTTACCCGGACCAAACTTTTCAACCTTAAGAGTTACCGGTTTCCTGCCTTGATAGTCAAACCTAATCTGCTTTACATTCAGCATCACTTGGACTAGATCTTCCTTAACTCCTTTTAAAGTAGTAAAGACATGCAAAGCCCCCTTAATTTTCATCTTGGTTACCGCCGTTCCCGGTAAAGACCCCATTAAAATTCTCCTTAAACTATAACCAATAGTACTGCCAAACCCTGCCGGCAAAGGGGCAATAATATATCGCCCCCATTTCTTATCTTCTTTTTGAGGAGAGACAGTGAACCGAATTTCTCCAATCATAAAAAACCTCCTTTATTTAGAATAATATTCAACTACTAAAGATTCGTTCATTTCGGAATCCATATCTTCTCTCTTAGGCAAAGCGCTTACTTTTCCGATAAAACCCTTTTTTTTAAACCAAGATGGTATTTTTTCCTTTCTGGCTACCCAAGTTTGAATTTTTTCCATCTTCTGAGCTTTTTCTGACAAAGTAATCTCATCGCCCATTTTTACCAAATAAGAAGGAATAGTTAGCTTCTTACCGTTTACCAAAACATGACCATGAACAACTAATTGTCTAGCGGTGGCGTGGGAAGGTGTTAATCCCAGTCGGCAAAGAACATTGTCAAGACGCATTTCTAGCGATTGTAAAAGAAGCATCCCGGTATCGCCCCTTTTTCTTTTCGCCAGAAGAAAATAATTCTTAAATTGAGATTCCGAAACGCCATAAATTCTCTTTATTTTCTGTTTTTCTCTTAACTGTTTAGCAAAAGATGAGGGCCGGAAACCACTTCTCAAGCCGTGAACGCCAGGAGGCACACCGCCTTTTTTTTCAATTGGACACTTAGGCGAAAAACAACGCAATCCTTTTAAAAAAAGCTTTGTTCTCTCCCGACGACATAACCGGCATTTTTTACTAATAGCTACCATTTTATGTTCTCCTTCTTTTTGGCGGTCTGGGCCCATTATGGGGCATTGGCGTAATATCAGAAATCATCGTGATATCAATGCCTCTAGCATTTCTAAGCACCCTTAGCGCGGCATCTCTGCCAGGACCTGGACCCTTGATGTAAACCTGGAGTCGTTTCACTCCCAAATTAACTGCTCGCCTAATAATATCTTCCAGTGTAGTAATGGCCGCAAATGGCGTTGATTTCCTTGTCCCTTTAAAACCCAATCTGCCGCAGGAAGTCCACTCCAAAACATCTCCTTTGGAATCGGTAACAGTTGTTAAAGTATTATTGAAACTGGCACTAACATAAAGCCTACCCTCAAGCGCTGTTTTAGTTTCAGTTGAATTAGTTATTTTTGTTACTGCCATTATTTTTTACTTATAGCTGCTCTTTGCTGTTCCTCCAGCTTCGCCCACAGCTTTTTAGTTAAAGCTCCAACTGTTTTCCTTGATCCTCTTTTAGTTCTGGCATTAGTCTTCGTTCTCTGGCCTCTAACCGGTAAGTTCAAAATGTGCCTAAGCCCCCGGTAACAACGTATTGCCTTTAATCGGACAATATTGTCAGCCGTTCTCTTCCTAAGGTCCCCCTCTATCTCAAAATCCTCCAAGGCTTTAATAAGAACAGCCACTTCCTGTTTGGTTAAATCCTTGACCCTTTTTACAGGATCAACCTTTGTCTTCTCAAGCAATTCAAAAACATTTTTCCTACCAATGCCATAAATTTTAGTCAAACCAATTTCCGCTCGCTCTTTATCTGGTATATCAATCCCTAAGATTCTCATCCCTGTCTCTGTTTGTGTTTAGGATTCTCACAAACAACATGAACCGTGCCACGACGGCGAACAATTTTACACTTTGGACATCGTTTTTTCACACTTGAACTAACTTTCATTCAGTCTCCAGGTTATCTGTTCCGATAAATAATCCTGCCTCGCTTATCATCATAAGAACTTATTTCTACCAGGACCCGATCTCCGGTAACAACGCGAATACGTCTAATCCGCATTTTACCACAAAGATAGGTCAAGATTTTACGCCCATCTTCCAATTCAACCCGAAAATTCGTATCAGGCAAGACTTCAAAAACTACACCTTCTACTCTTTCTTTCTTATTTTGAGCCTGCGAGAAACCAGGCCGCTTATCGGTTATCATTTCTAAACAACTAAGTCCCCCGAAATTTCGGGGGTAACTACCCTCACGCCTTTTTTAGTAACCAAAACAGTTTTCTCAAAAAGTGCTGATATTTTACCATCACGAGTTTTAATTGTCCAGCCGTCAGCCATTTTTTCTAAATCCGCCTTCCCTAAAGTATAAATCACTTCTATCGCCAAACCTACCCCTTCTTTCAAAAGAGGTGTTTTTTCTATCCGTTCTGTTAATCTACATGGGATCCAGGGGGGCTGATGTAAATTACCGCCAATACCGTGCCCAGTTAGTTCCCTAACACAGCTATAGCCAGCTTCTTCAATAATTTCTTGAATTGCTTTTGAAATATGACCAACTCTGTTCCCTGCCCTAACTGCTCTAATCGCTTCATCTAATGCCTTCTTTCCCGCCTCCAAAAACCTATCTACTTCTAAATCTGTGGGCAGGGATTTTGGATTTTGGATTTGAAGAGTATAAGCCATATCAGCGTGACAACCCTGATATTCAAAACCCATATCCAAACTGACAACATCGCCTCTCTTGATAATTTTATTATCAGGAATGCCGTGAACAACACCCTCATTAAGGTTTATGCAAGTGGCCCATTGATAATCGCCAACTCCTTTAAAAGAAGCTTTTCCTCCTGATTTGGAAATAAATTTATCAGCTAAAGAATCAATTTCTCTCAATTTTCTCCCAGGCTTGATTTCAGCTAGAGTCTTGGCGAAAATTCTCGATAATCTTTTCCCAGCCTCAATAAACGCCTTATTCATTCCTTTTAAAGACTCTATCTTTAATTAACCCGGCAATATCCCGATGGATCTCTTCGATGCTTCTTTCCCCGTCTACTTCTTCCAAAATGCCTTTTTTTTGGTAATAATCCAAAATAGGCTTAATTGTCTTTTCATATGATTTAACCCGCCCTTTAATCGCTTCTTTAGTTTCATCTTTTCTCTTATTCTCATAAAAACTCTTGCCTTTTGCCCAAAGCCTTTTCCTTCGAGCCATAATCGCTCTCGGCCGAATAATAAGATGAATCACTAAGTCAACTTTATCTCCCTCACGAGCTAAAAACTCATCCAATGCTCTAGGTTGATCAGGAACTCTGGGAAACCCATCTAAGACAAAGCCTGTCTTAAGCTCTTTTTTCAAAACCGGTTTTAAAACTTTAAAGGTCAGGCCAGTTGAAACCCAGACACCTTGAGCAATAAGTTCTTCTATCTTTTTGCCAATTTTAGTCTCTCTTTCTATTTCTTTTCTAAAAAGTTCTCCCATAGAAATATGCTTCCAGCCGAATTTTTTCTCCAGCAATTTAGCTTGGGTTCCTTTGCCGCTCCCAGAAAGACCAATAATAACCAGTCTGGCGATTTTAGAATGTTTCATAGCGATAGGTTTGAACTAAATTTTCAACTGAGCGAGTGATTTCCAAGATAACTGAAATAACAATCAGGACTCCTGTCCCGCCAAGACTAATCGTAGAAATGTTAGTCATTCTTTGGACCATTGAAGGCAGGATAGCAATAATTCCCAAAAAGACGGCCCCAATAGCAGTAACCCGATAAAGATACCAGCTAAGCCTTTTCTTAGTTGACTCTCCCGGTCTAATACCCGGAATGAACGCACCGCCCTTTCTCAATTCCTCCGCCACTTCTTCAGGTTTAAAAACAATTGTTGTATAAAAAAAGGTGAAAAGAACCACTATCAAAAAATAAACCAAATTATAAACAGCGCTACCCGGTTGAAAAACCTTAACTAGAGTTTCTCCTATTAAAGCAATCTTTTCCCGGGGTAAATTAGCCAAAGTTTTACCTATAAAAGAAGGTAGAAAAACTAAAGATAGAGCGAAAATTATCGGCATCACTCCAGAAGTATTAATCTTAATCGGCAAATAAGTCTTGCTTGATGCACCGGTTTTTCCACCCCGACGAGCATAATGGATCGGCAACCTTAAAGCCGCTTCTTCAATCATAATAACACCAAAAACAAGAAGTACGGTTAATCCAAAAAATACAGTCAAATTGAATGCCTGTTGGCTTTCTACAACAGCCAAGGTTTGAAAAATGCTTACCGGGTAGCGAGCCACAATACCGGCAAAAATAATTAAAGAAGTTCCGCTGCCAATTCCAAATTCATTAATCATGTCTCCAAAAAAAACTAAAACCATGGTTCCAGCCGCCATGGTAACAACCATGGAAACTAAAACCAACAAAGGGAGATCTCCCATTAACCCCTGACTTTTTAAAATAGTGTACATTGCTAAACTTTGAACAATAGCTAAAGGAACAGTTAAAATACGGGTGTAGAGGTTAATTTTAGCCCGACCATACTCTCCCTCTTTGTTTAACTCTTCCAATTTAGGCCAAACCAAAGTAAGCATTTGAAGCATTATCGAAGCAGTAATAAAAGGTCCTATCCCCAAAGCCGCCACTGAAAAATTAGCCAAGGTCCCTCCGGAAAAGATATCCAACAAAGACAATAGCTGATTTTGAGAAAAGAACTGTTTAAGTAAAGCAGTATTAACCCCAGGAACCGGTAAATGGGCAATGAAGCGATAGAGCAAAAAAATAACTGCGGTGAAAAAAAATCTTTTTTTAACCTGAGAAATTTTTAAAGCTTCGCTAAAAAGCTTAGCTTTTTCCAACCATTTGCTCATCCTTTACTCTTCCTCCTGCAATTTTAATTTTTTCTAAAGCTCTTTTAGAACAAGGCAAAGAAACTTCCAGCTTCCGAGTAAGTTCCCCCTGTCCAAGAATTTTCACCTCGACTCTTTTACCCCTTCTTTCTTTAATTAATCCCTTCTTAATAAGAGATTTTAAATTAACTTTATCACCATCTTTAAAATAAGTTTCTAAAACTTGAACATTAACAACAGCCTGCCGTCTTAGCGATCTCTTTTTTCCCTTGCCCCTCCAAAGAGGCAATCTTTTAAGCCACGACTTTTTAGTTTTAGTGCCGTCAAAAGCCAAAGGTACTTTACCCCTGGCTTTCGTTCCCTTAGCCCCCCTTATGGTAGTGTGCCCGCCTACACCACTTCCATAACCTCGACCAATCCTCTTTTTCTTTTTACTAGTAATCTTCGGCAAATTATGCAAGTTAACCATAACTAATTTACTCCTCGGTTGGCTTTTTTAATTTCCCTAATGCTTCCAAAGTAGCCCAAGCGTTGATTGTCTTATTACGAGAGCCAATAAGTTTTGCCACTAAATCTTTAATCCCGGCAGCTGAAGCAATCGCCCTCACTACCCCTCCAGCAATTAAACCAGAACCTCTTCTGGCAGGTTTAAGTAAAATTCTAGCTGATTTCTTTTTATATTTCACTGGGTGGGGAATTGTTGTTCCTTTCAAATAAACCTCAATCATTTTTTTCCTGGCCTGGTTGACACCCTTTCTAATCGCTGAGGCTACATCTTTGGCCTTTCCCAAACTAACACCCACTTTTCCCTTACCATCGCCAACAACCATTAGAGCGGTGAAACCAATTTGGTTGCCGCCTTTGGTTTTCTTAGAAACCCTCTTAATCTGAAGGACTATTTCTTGAAACTCATTTTTTCCCCATTGGTTACTCATTCTTCTATCTCTCATAACAGCAAACCTTCGGCCTTGGCCCCTTCTGCTAAAGCTTTAACACGACCATGATATCTATAACAACCCCTATCAAAGACTACTTTTTTCAATCTGAGTTTAACCGCCTTTTTGGCAATTTCCCTACCTACTTCAAACGCTTTCTCTGTCTTATTTTTGCCAGCCAATCGTTTCTTTTCTTTTAATAATGATTTATCACTAGAAGTCACTAGGGTTTTACCAGTTGACAAGTCAATAATTTGCGCCCAAATATAGCGGTTAGAACGAAATACGGTAAGTTTTTTATCCCTATTCGCCTCTTTTATTCTAGCCCTTACTCTTGTTTTTTTTCGCTCTTTGGCTGTTTTTATGATAATTTTTCTCATTTTTTACTCCTCTCCAGCAGCGCCCACTTTGGCTGCTTTCCCTGGCTTCAGTTTAACAATTTCATCCGAATATCTAATCCCTTTTCCCAAATAGGCGTCAGGTGGTTTAATCTTTCTGATCCGAGCAGCTATATTACCGACTAATCCTTTATCTACCCCCGAAATTTTTAACTTGTCATCCTTCACCTCAAATTTAACCCCCTCTGGAGCTTCAAAAACGACTGGATGAGAAAAACCCAATTTAAAAACCAAATTATTACCCTGTAGATCAACTCTGTAACCAGTGCCGACTACTTGTAATTCTTTTTCCCATTCTTTAGTAACACCAATTATCATGTTATTAATTAGGCTTCTAATAGTACCGTGATTAGCCTTGGCTTTCTTATCATTACGATAACGCGAAACCAATAATTTTTTCTTGTCCTGAGTCACTTTAATTGAATCTGGCAAAGTCAAATGCAATCCGCCTTTCGAGCCAGTAACTTTCACCTTATTGGCTTTTATTTCTACTGTTACTCCCTCAGGAATAATGATTGGTTGGCTGCCCACTCTTGACATCTTAATTTAATAAATTTGACAAATAACCTCTCCTCCCAAATTCTTTTTTCGGGCTTTTTTATCGCTCATAAGGCCCTCGGAGGTTGAAATTATCGTTATCCCCACCCCCTCCAGCAACCAGGGTATTTTATTCGCAACCGTATAAAACCTTCTTCCCGGTTTAGAAATCCGTTTTATCCCGGTTATTACTGGGCACATCTTTTGATCATACTTCAGATCAAGAATCATTTTCCTCTTAACCTTATCAATTTTTTCCACCTTAAATCTTCCCAAATAACCCTCAGTCACCAATAATTTGGCAAGCGCTTCCCTGGCCTTTGACCAAGGGATCTCAACTTTTTTCTTGCCGACCAAATAGGCGTTCCTGATCTGGCTTAAAAAATCTCCGATTGTATCCATAGTAACTACCAACTCGCCTTCTTAACTCCTGGCAAAACACCTTTATTAACTAATCGTCGAAAACATAAACGACAAAGACCAAAAAGGCGAATATAGCCTCGCGGCCGGCCGCAAATTTGACAACGATTGCGATAACGAATCTTAAACCTTAGCTTCTTGCTTTCTCTGACAATTTTCGCCTTAGACGCCATTTTTAGCCGCTTTCCTTAACAAAAGGTAACCCTAATACCTCTAATAAAAATCTAGATTCCTCTCTGTCTCGAGTGCTAGTGATGATTGTTACCTGCAGTCCTCTTGTTCTCTTAACTTTGTCAATATTGATTTCCGGAAAAACCCTCTGGTCATTCATGCCAATGTTAAAATTCCCCTGCTGATCAAATTGGGATATTGCTAAACCGCGAAAATCCCGCAACCTTGGCAAAACCAAAAAAAACAACTTATCCAAAAAGTCATACATTTTCTTCCTCCTAAGAGTTGCCTTTAGGCCGATCGGCTCGCCCTCCCTTAGCCTGAAGCCAGAAACTGACTTCTTAGCTCGGCAAAGTTTCGGCTTTTGGCCAGTAATCAACTTCAGCTCCTCAATCGCTTCATCCATTGCTTTTTGATCTCCCTTATCCTCAACCACCCGCATATTAATAACCACCCTCGTTACTTGAGGTAAAGCTAATGGATTTTTAACCCCCAATTCTTTTTGCAACTTTGGTATGATTCTAGTTTTATAGTCCTTGAACAGCATATTTATTTATCTATCAATGATTTGCATTTTCGGCAAATTCTATATTTTTTACCACTTTTGTCAAGCTGATAACCAATTCTAGCGGCCTTATCGCACTGGGGACAAACCAACATCACCTTGCTGATATAAAGGGGTTTTTCTATCTCAATAATTCCACCTTTCTTGTCTTGCCCCGATGGCTTGACATGTTTCTTTACCACGTTCATCCCCTTAACCACCACCTGACCCTTTTTACGCAACACCTTTTTGACCAGGCCAATTCTATCGCGATCTTTACCAAGAATCACTTTTACCTTGTCGCCCTTTTTAATCTTAAATTTTCTAATCATATTAGCTCCTTTGCCATAGCGGCAATTTTACTAAAACCAGCTTCTTTTACTTCTCTGGCCACCGGACCAAAAATCCTGCTTCCTTTTGGGTTGCCCTGTTTATCAACAATAACGGCAGCATTATCATCAAACCGGATCGATGAGCCATCTTTTCTTCGCCTTTCTTTTCTAGCCCTAACAATTACTACCCGAACCTTTTCACCTTTTTTAATTACGCCATTAGGCAAGGCTTCCTTGACAGTGGCTACTGCTAAGTCGCCAAGACTACCCGTTCTTCTCTTGGAACCACCCATAACATGAATGACCATTAATTTTTTTACACCTACATTGTCAGCTGGCTTAAGAATACTTCTCAGTTGAATCATTTTGGGTTCTTAATAACTTCAATAACTTTAAACCTTTTCAACCGACTCAAAGGCCGAGTTTCTTCAATTCTGACCTGGTCGCCAAGCTTAGCTCCTTTTTTATTATCGGCGTAAAGCTTCTTTCTTTTAGAAATTACTTTTCGGTAAAGAGGGTGTCGTGTTTTTCGCCTAACTAAAACAACCACTGTTTTGGACATTTTGTCAGAAACGACCTCCCCTACAAATTGTTTTCTCATTTTTTATTCCCCCCCAGAGTAGATTTCTCACTAATAATAGTTTTTATAACTGTGATTTCGTGTCTAATTTTGGCAGGCAAGTGAACATCTTTCAACTGCTCCTGGGCTAATTTGAATCTAGCTTCAACCAAACCCTTCTGTCTTTTTTCCAGATCTAATTTTAGTTCGGCAATGGTTTTCCCCCGCAATTCTATCTTTCTCTTTTTTTTCATTCTTTCCCCTTGCTAATAATCTTGGTCTTAAACGGCAACTTATGTCCGGCTCTCCTTAAGGCTTCTTTGGCCACATCGGAAGGAACACCTCTTAACTCAAATAAAATCCTTCCCGGCTTAACAACTACCACCCAATGATCGATATCGCCTTTTCCCGCTCCCATTGGCGCGCCTGGCGCTTTCTTAGTGACCGGTTTATCGGGAAAAACCCTAATCCAAACCTTGGCTTTTCTTTTAGTATAGTGAGTAATCGCCCTTCTGCCTGCTTCAATCTGAGCCGCACTCAGCCAACCCCTGCCAAGACTCTTTAGGCCAAACTCGCCAAAATTTATCCTCGAGCCAGCAACACTCTTTCCCTTCATTCGGCCTCTGAATTGCTTTCGATACTTTGTTTTTTTCGGCTGCAGCATCAATCTCTTTCGCCTCGATTAATATAAACCTTAACACCAATATATCCAGATCTTGTCAGAGCCGGTTTCTCGAAGTAGTCAATATCAGCTCTAATTGAACTTAATGGAACTTTGCCTCGAGAAAACTTTTCCACTCGAGAGACTTCAACTCCAGCAATACGACCAGAAAGAACCAGCCTTATCCCTAAAGCGCCAGCATTCATTACCGACTCCATGGCTCGATAAGCTATCCGGCGATAAGGCATTCTCCTCTCAATTTGATTGATAACTCTATTGGTAATAAATCTTGCTGATAGTTCCGCATTTTTAACTTCTTCAACTTCTATCTCCAAATTCTTTTCCGGCTCAGCAATAGTCACTAATTTAATTAGATGTTTTTTTAAATCTTCCAATCCCTTACCGCCTCGACCAATAATCACACCAGGACGGCTAGCCTGAATAATTATTTTTATTTGATTCTTAAGCCGCTCGATTTTGATATCTATTAGGCCAGCCAACTTTAACCTCTCTTCTAAAAATTGTCTGATTCTAAGATCCTCAATAATAAACTTCTTGTAGTCTCTTTTCTTGGCAAACCACTGAGATTTCCATTGAGATGAACTTCCCTTTACACCTAGTCTAAAACTAATCGGGTTAACTTTTTGACCCATTACTCCTTCTCTCCAACAACCTTAACTACTAAATGAGCTCTTGATTTCTTAATAACGCCGCTATGAAAACGGGCCCCATGAGACTTGTCCCTTCTCTTCAAGCTCGGCCCCTTATTAACCAAAATCTCCTTAAAACAAAGGCTATCTTTATTCAACTTAAAATTATATTTCGAATCGGCTATCACTGTTTTAATCGCTTTAATCAAAAATCGGGCTCCTTTTTTATTCAGAAAAGCCAACTTCCTCAGCGCCTCACTGGGCTTCATTTCCTTAATCTCATTAACAATCAATCTCAATTTCCGCGCCGAAATCGGCAAATACTTTGCTTCAGTTTTCACCTCGATTAATTTTTTTTTAATTATTTTATTTTTATTCATCAATAATTGATAATTAAATTATGTTTTCTCAACAATTCTCTTAACAACTTTTCCGTGGCCTCTAAATGTTCTCGTAGGAGAAAATTCACCTAAGCGATGGCCAACCATCTCCTCGGTAACAAATACCTTAATGAACTTTCTGCCGTTATGAACTTCAAAGGTGTGACCAACAAACTCTGGAGGAATCTGAGAATTCCTAGCCCATGTTTTAATAGCACCCTTATCGCCCGCTTTTTTTTGGACCATCACCTTTTTTAATAACTTTTCATCAATATATGGTCCCTTCTTTGAGCTGCGAGACATAATTATTTCCTCCTTTTCCTGCCTCTGGCAGAAACAATTAACTTATCAGAATATTTTTTTCTTTTCCTAGTTTTCTTACCTAAAGTTTTCTTTCCCCAAGGTGATTTTGGCGAACTCATTCCGATCGGTGATCTACCCTCGCCGCCGCCATGGGGGTGAGAACCAGGATGCTGAGCTACACCCCTAACTGCTGGCCTAACGCCCCGATGTCTTTTGTCACCAGCCTTTTTCAACTTTCTAAATTTGTGATCAACATTATCCCCCCGGCCGATTGTAGCCCAACATTTAAGAGAAAAGAGCCTTATCTCGCCAGAAGGAAGCTTGACCTTGGCTCTTTTTTTGCTCTTACTTTTAATAAAAGCGTGAACTCCGGCGCCTCGAACTATTTGAGCGCCCTTACCCGGAATGATTTCCAGATTATGAATCGGTACTCCAACAGGGATACTCTTCAATGGCAGCGCATTACCAAGCTTAATTTCTGCCTTTTCACTAGATATTATCTTATCACCAACCTTAAGCTCTACCGGAGCAATAATATATTTTTTCTCCCCATCCGGGTAAACGATAAGAGCAATATTGGCGCTCCTATTAGGATCATATTCAATACCAGCAACCTTACCAGAGATATCTCTTTTGCTTCTCTTCCAGTCAATCAACCTAATGTAGCGTTTATGCTGGCCGCCCTGGTGACGAACACTTATCCTGCCCCGGCTGTCCCGGCCGCTTTTCTTTTTTTTGATCTTAACCAATCTCTTGATCAACCTACGAGTCATTTTATTTACTCTTTGAAACTACTAACGGAATCTTTTCCTTTTCCCTTAATTGGATAATTGCCTTTTTTCTCTTTGGAGCTCTAACAAGCCTGTTCTGAGACCGCAATAATTTTGTTTGACCCTTTAACAGCATTGTTCGAACCGCAAGGGGTTCAATGCCAAACAATTTTTTAAATGCCCTTTTAATCTGATTCTTAGTTGCCTTAGGATCAACCCAAAAGAGATAGCGATTATTCTCTTGATCTTTTAGACTTTTTTCAGTCCTTACTGGTTTTAAAATGACATGATAATCATCCATTTTTTTTCTCCTTGACTCTTTCAGCTATCTTTTTAATCGAATCCGGCACAAGTATCAGCCACTCATTATTTAAAACCTGGTAAGTGTTGAGGTTGCTGGCTAGGGAAAAATTAATTGAGGAAAGATTCCTGAAGCCCATTATTGTTTTGGGCCATCTTTCCGGCAAAACCAAGAGGTGCTTTTTGGTCTCGTCAAATTCCTTGCCAAAAATTTGAATCAAAATTTCTCGGGAATTTTTAGTTTTTGGTTGAATATCCTTTAAACCTTCAACAATAAGTATCCTTTTATCATTTAGTTTCGCTGTCAAAGCGCTAAATAAAGCGGCTCGTTTCATTTTTTTACTCATTTTTAACCGGTAGGCCTGATTACCTTTAGGCCCGTGAGCCCGGCCACCACCAACAAAAATAGGAGCATAGCGATCACCGTGTCTGGCTTGACCAGTTCCCTTTTGACGCCAAATTTTCCTCCCAGAACCACGAACCTCACCTCGAGTCTTAACCTTGGCAAAAGCTTTCCTCTGATTCAGGAGATAAATCCTAACTGCCTGAGCCATTAAAGGCAAATTCAGCTTAGCTGAAAAAATTTTCTCCGGCAAAACCATCTCCTTGATAGTTTTTCCCGATATATCCAGAACCGGCAGTTTAAGATTTTTCTTTGTCATTTAGTTTTCTCTTCACCAAAACTAACAACCATCCACCTTTAAATCCAGGCACCGCCCCCTTAATTAGAATTTCTCCCTTTTTATTATCAACCGAGAGAATTTCCAGATTAAGAACAGTTTTTCTCCGGTTGCCTAAGTGACCCGGCATTTTCTTGCCTTTAATCACCCTTCCTGGGGTTTGAGCCCCGATAGAACCCGGAGAACGTTCCCTATCCCTCTGACCATGAGTGGCCGGTTGACTATGAAATCCCCAGCGCTTAATAACCCCAGCAAATCCCCGCCCTTTACTGACACCAATCACATCAACAAACATCCCGGGAGAAATAACTTTTGAAACCATAATTTCCCCCCCCAACTTAGGTATTTTGTCTTTAGCGCTCAACCTGAACTCACGGATAATTTCGGGAGCAAAGTTTACACCTGCTTTTCCCATCTGACCTGATAAGGGCTTATTAATCCGTTTTTTTCTACCAGCGGCTAATTGGACTGCTAAATTACCATTTTCATCTTTTGCTCCTAAGCCCACAACAAAGCACGGAGCTGCCCGACAAATAGTAGCTGCCACCAAAGTTCCGTCTTGACGGAATTTATGCGTCATGCCCAGTTTCTTAACCAAAAATCCTTTCATAATATAAACAAAAAGGGGGCCAGAGGCCCCCGAAAAAACTAAAAATTACCTCTCTAAAATTACATTTTGATTGTTATCTCTACTCCTGCTGGTAATTCTAAATGTTGTAAACCATCTATTGTTCTCATGCCAGCATCTTTAATCTCAATGAAGCGCTGATGAGTTAAAAGCTCAAAGTGTTCCCGAGCATCCTTATCAGTATGAGGACTAACGGTAACCACAAACAATTTGCGCCTAGTTGGCAATGGCACCGGGCCAACTATTCTTGCCCCAGTGTTTATAGCCACCTGGATTATCTTAGCCGCTGCTTCATCGATTACTCGATGATCCCATGCTTTTAAACGTACTCTAATACTATTGCCTTTAGGCATTTCTGTTTATTCTATTATTTTAAAACCTTAGCAACTACTCCCGCCCCTACAGTCTTGCCGCCTTCCCGAATAGCAAAAGTAGACCCCTGTTCAAGCGCCACCGGCTTAATCAATTTAATAGTTACCGTGGCATTGTCGCCAGGCATAACCATTTCCACTCCATCGGGGAGAGTAATTTCACCAGTAACATCGGTGGTTCGAATATAAATTTGAGGCCTGTATCCAGAGAAAAATGGAGTGTGCCGACCCCCCTCCTCTTTTTTAAGGACATAAATCTCCGCCTCAACTTTAGTATGAGGTGTAATTGATCCCGGCTTAGCCAAAACCACTCCCCTCTCTATGTCTTTCTTTTCTATTCCTCTGAGGAGAACGCCAGCGTTGTCACCTGCTTGTCCCTCTTTTAAACTTTTGTGGAACATCTCTATTCCAGTGACAACTGTCTTTCTAGTATCGAGTAGGCCAACAATTTCAACCTCATCATTAACCTTAACCTTACCCCTATCAATTCTTCCAGTAACTACCGTCCCTCTGCCTTTAATTGAGAAAACGTCCTCAATCGGCATCAAAAATGGCTTATCTAAATCACGCTTAGGAGTGGGGATATGCTCATCAACTGCCTTCATCAGCTCTAAGATCGATTTCTTGGCTTTTTCATCACCTTTAAGCGCTTTAAGGGCAGAACCATGAATGATGGGAATTTTATCTCCTTTAAATTCATATTTCTTTAAAAGTTCCCTAATTTCCATCTCAACCAAATCAAGAAATTCGGCATCGTCAACTAATTCAACCTTGTTGAGAAAAACAACAATTGCCGGAACATTAACTTGTTTGGCTAATAAAACGTGTTCCCTGGTTTGAGGCATTGGCCCATCTGGGGCAGAAACAACCAAAATAGCCCCATCCATCTGAGCAGCTCCAGTGATCATATTCTTAATGTAGTCGGCATGCCCCGGACAATCAATATGGGCATAATGCCGTTTTTCTGTCTCATACTCAACGTGAGCCACGGAAACAGTTAAAATCTTACTTTGATCACGAACAACACCACCCTTGGCAATATCTTCATACGATTTAAACTCAGCCTGCCCTTTTTCCTCTAAAACTTTCAAAATCGCCGCGGTGAGGGTAGTCTTACCATGATCAATGTGCCCAATTGTTCCCACATTAACATGTGGTTTATCTCTCTTAAATGCATCAGCCATAATACCTCCTTGAAAAAATCAAAAAATTTAACTAAACTTTAATTTCGCTTTAAAATTCTACCATTAGGCTGTCTTTTTTGCAATAATATCCTCCTGGACATTTTTAGGCACTCCTTGATAATGCGAAGGCTCCATGTAGAAAGAGCCCCGACCCTGAGTTAGACTCCTTATTATTGTAGCATAGCCTCGAGCGGCCTCAAGAGGAATTAAGCAACTAATTATCTTTAATTGGCCCCTATCTTCCGTACCCAGGATCTGAGCCCTTCTTGAAGAAAGATCGCCAATAACTTGACCAAGAAATTCTTCAGGTGCGTTTACCTCAAGCTTCATAATTGGTTCCAAAATGACAGGAACCGCTTTTTTAACCGCCGCCTGTAAGGCAATCGAGCCGGCAATCTTAAAAGCCAAATCAGAAGAGTCAACGTCATGATAGCTGCCATCATAAACAACTATCCTCATGTCAACCAAAGGATAACCCGCAACAACACCTTTCTCCATTGCCTCTCTAACACCCTTTTTTATTGCTGGAATAAAATTAGCCGGAATTGCTGCTCCTTTAATTTTAGATTCAAATTCAAAACCGCCGCCCCTCTCTAGGGGCTCAATTCGTAAAAAACAATGGCCATATTGACCCCGACCGCCAGTTTGTCGAATATATTTTCCCTCACCAGACTCTGCTTCAGTAATAGTCTCTCGATAAGCAATCTGGGGCTTGCCAACATTAACATGAATGCTAAACTCTCGTTTCATTCTCTCAACCAAAATTTCCAAATGAAGTTCTCCCATCCCGGAGATAATTGTCTGACCCGTCTCATGATCAATCTTGGTTTTAAAAGTAGGGTCTTCCTCGCCTAATTTACTTAAAGCTGCACTAAGTTTTTCCTGATCTGATTTTGTTTCCGGTTCAATCGCCAAAGAGATAACTGGATCAGGAAAGCTTATCGACTCAAAATTAATTGTTTGTCCCTGCTGACAAAGTGTATCCCCAGTTGCAGATTCTTTAAGACCAACAGCGGCAACTATTTCTCCAGCGAATGCCTCCTCAATTCCTTCTCTTTTATTGGCATGCATTAATAATAGTCTGCCTATCCTCTCAGAGCTTTTTTTAGAGGCATTATAAACAGTCGAAGCACTTTTCAATTTACCGGAATAAATTCTTAAATAGGAAAGCTTGCCCACATGGGGATCAGTTTGAACCTTAAACAGAAGGGCCGAAAAGGGCTCCTCTTTTTTAGGGGATCTTCTTTCTTCCTCTCCTGTTTTAGGATTGACACCTTTAACCGGAGGCAAATCCAAGGGAGAGGGAAGATAATCTATTACTCCATCCAAAAGAGGTTGAACACCTTTATTGCGGAGAGCGCTACCGCAATAGACGGGAACCAACTTATTGGCAATAACTGCTTTCCTCAGCCCTGCCTTTAGCTCTTCCAAACTTGGTTCTTCGTTATTCAAAAATTTCTCCATTAGTCCCTCATCTTCGCCACAGATATCTTCAATCAACTTTGCTCTAATTTTTTCAATTTTCTCTTGATACTCATCAGCAACATTAACTGTTGAATATTCTGTTCCCATTTCCCCTTTATCCCAAATCAACATCTTTTTCTCCAAAACCAAAATTACTCCCTTAAAATCCTGTTCCTTACCTACTGGATAAGCAACAATTGCCGGCTTAGCCACCAGCCTGTTTTTAATCATTTCAATGGTATTGTCAAAATCTGCTCCTAATTTATCCATTTTATTGGCAAAAACCAATCTCGGCACCTTATACCTGTCAGCTTGATGCCAAACGGTTTCCGACTGAGCCTGAACTCCTTCTTCAGCATCAAAAACCATAATAGCTCCATCTAAAACTCGCAAAGATCTTTCGACTTCGGCAGTAAAATCGACATGGCCTGGAGTATCGATGATATTGAACCTATATTCCTTCCAAAAAGCAGTCACTGCCGCAGAAACAATGGTAATCCCTCTTTCCTTCTCTTGGTCCATCCAATCAGTAACCGTAGTTCCATCGTCAATATTGCCCATCTTATAAGTCCTGCCTGTGTAAAACAAAATTCGTTCAGTGGTAGTTGTCTTACCAGCATCAATGTGGGCAATAACACCAATGTTCCTGATTTTCTCCATAGGAACATCCCTATTTTTAGTTACTTCTATTCGCTGCTGATTCATATCTTAATGCTAACTTAATGTTCCAATATTACCAACGAAGATGGGCAAAAGCCCTATTAGCTTCTGCTATTTTTTCAACTTCTCGTTTTTTATTAAAAGCGCCACCGGTTTCTTCAAAAGCATCAATGAGTTCGGCGGCCAGTTTTTCAGCAAAAGTATGATAATCCTTGTTTGGTCTCTCCCTAGCCGCAACTATAATCCAGCGAAGAGCCAACGAGTCCTGTCTTAATCCTCTAACCGGCCTAGGCACCTGATAAGCGGCTCCACCTACTCTTCTCGATCTAACTTCCACTCTTGGTCTAACATTATCAACAGCTTTATTAAAAACAAGAATCGGCTCCAGCTTTGTTTTTTCTCTGACTATCTCAAAAGCTCGATAAACATGTTTCCGGGCAATAGTCTTCTTACCGCTTTTCATCACCTGATTGATTAATCGAGACACCAAAACACTCTTAAAAACTAAATCTTGTGGAATAGTTCTCCTTTTAACGGAGCCTCTTCTAGGCATCTTTTTCCTCCTTTTTGTTTTCCTCCTCAGAAACGTCGTTCCTTTTAGTCCCATATTTACTCCGTTTCTTTTCCCTACCTGCTACTCCGCTACTATCGGCAACACCGCGAACAACATGATAACGAACCCCTGGTAAATCCCTAACTCTGCCGCCCCGGATTAAAACCACAGCATGCTCGGCTAAGTTGTGGCCAACACCAGGAATGTAGGCAGTTACCTCTCTTCTATTGGAAAGTCTTACTCTGGCTACCTTACGCAAAGCTGAGTGGGGTTTTTTAGGAGGCATGGTTTTAACCAAAGTAACCACTCCCCGCTTTTGAGAAGAAATTGAACTAACCACCTTTCCTCTAATTGAATTAAAGGAACCACGCAAAGCGGAGCTTTTTATCTTCTTTCTTGGTTTTTTCCTACCCTTTCGTACCAGTTGATTAAATGTTGGCATTAAATTAACGAAAACCTTAACATTACTTAATTTTTGCCTTTTCAGGGCTAACTGGAATCAAGCGTCCAATAATAACATTCTCTTTTAAACCAATCAAACTATCTTTTTTCCCTAAAATCGCCGCTTCAGTCAAAATATTAGTAGTTTGCTGAAAAGAGGCAGCCGAAAGCCAAGAATCTGTATGAAGAGCGGCTTTAATTAATCCCAGAATTGTCCTTTTACCTTTGGCTGGTCTCCCAGCTTTCTTCTTAATTTTCTCATTAATGTCCTCAAATACCGGCTCTCCCACATATTCACCAACTAGTAAATCAGTATCTCCTGAGTTGGTAATCCTAATCCGCCCACTCATTTCACGAATAATTATTTCAAAATGCTTATCATGAATAACAATCCCTTGCGACTCATAAACTTTTTGAACTTCGCCTAAAAGATAAAATTGAGCCGCCTCAATACCTCTAACTTTTAAAACTCCCTCGATATTTAAGGAGCCAGAAGTAAGTTGAACTCCTTTGCTAATAAAATCACCCGTTTTTACTAATAAAGAACTGGTTAAGGGAATAAGGTAAGAGACAGTTGTCTTTTTCTTTCCCTTTTTACCAGTAACAGTTATCCTATAGCCTTCATCAGTTTCAGTAACTTTAGTTTTACCGTCTATCTCAGATAGTGGAGACAGGCTCTTGGGAGCACGAACTTCCAATAACTCTTGAACCCGAGGTAAACCCTGAGTAACATCCAATCCAATTACGCCACCAATATGCTTTGTTCTCATAGTAAGCTGGGTTCCCGGTTCACCGATTGATTGGGCGGCAATTACTCCCACCGGCGTTCCCACTTTGACTTCCTTACGAGTAGAAAGATCCCAACCATAGCACTTAGTACAAATCCCATATTTGCTTCGACAAAGAAAAGGTGATCTGACAGCCACTTCTTTGATCCCCTTTTTGTCTATTACATCTACCGCCTTCTCATTCAGAATAGTGCCTTTTTTAAAAATCACTTTGTTGGTCTTGGGATCCCTTATGCTGAAAGCTAAAAATCTCCCTATAATTCTCCGAGAAAATGACTGCTTTCTTGGTCCAGATTTAGAAATTGTCAATCTTTTTGTTGTTTTACAATCCTTTTCTCTAATTAAACAAGAATGAGCTACATCAACCAGCCTCCTGGTTAAATAACCAGCATCAGCAGTTTTCAAAGCGGTATCAGTTAACCCTTTTCTGGATCCTCGGGCACCAGTCACATACTCAAACACGGACAGGCCTTCTCTAAAATTAGACTTAGTTGGCAAGGGAACTATTCTCCCCAAAGGATCAACCACTAACCCCCTCATGCCTGAAATCTGCTTAATTTGATCTCGAGTGACACGCTTAATTCCAGCGTCACTAATTAGTTTTATCGGTGCATCGGGAGAAAACTGCTGCCAAGTCAAGCTGGCAATTTCTTCTGTTGTTTCAATCCACATATCTTTAATCAACTGAGTTTTTTCTTCATCAGTAATCAACCCCTGGTGATAGTTATTTTCTATCTCGCTAGCTTTTTTATTAGCTTGGTTAATTAATTTATCCTTCCCACCCAGTAGGCTGCAATCGAAAATGGAAGGAGATATCCCAGAATAAGTAGCTCCCCAAAAACCAATATCTTTTAGGGCGTCAATCAAATCAACAACTTTTTCTCTCGCCAAAATATTAAAAGCTCGACCAACTAACTCCTTGATTTTGTTCGAACCCACTGGTTCATTCACAAACCGTAATTCCGCAGGTAGGACTTGATTAAAAAGAACTCTGCCTGTAGTGGTCAACTTTACCTCCCCATTAATTCTCACCCCAATCATTTCCCTCAGTTCAATTTTTTCCGCTAACCAAGCAGTTTGTGTTTCTTCCTGACTGGAAAACAGCCTTACTTCCTTCAGAGTTTTTTTCTCTTCTGTTAAATCCTCTTCTCGAATTGAGGTAATATAATAACAGCCTACTACCATTTCCTTACCAGGAATATTAACCGGCCTCCCATCAGCCGGCTTAAGCAAATTCTGAGCCGGGAGCATTAATTCCCTAGCTTCTTTTTGGGCTTTTTTTGATAAAGGCAAATGAACACCCATTTGGTCTCCATCAAAATCAGCATTAAATCCAGAACAAATACAAGGATGAATTCTAATGGCCAATCCGTCAACTAAAACTGGCTGAAAGGCCTGCATTGATAACTTATGTAAAGTGGGAGCTCTATTTAAAATGACCAACTTATCTTTAACTACTTCATCTAAAATATCGTATATTTCTATTGTTTGATGATCAATTAAATTCTTAGCGCGCCTAATATTGGGCGCCAGGCCGCGAAGGATTATTTCGCGTAGCAAAAATGGCTTAAACATTTCCAAAGCCATTTCTTTCGGTAAGCCGCATTGGTTTAACTTCAATTTTGGACCCACTACAATAACACTCCTGCCCGAATAATCCACTCTTTTACCAAGCAAATTCCTTCTGAACCTACCCTTCTTGCCACGAAGTAAATCTGATAAAGACCGAGGCACTCTTTTACTGAATCTTCTTCTTCTAGCGCTTTTGGCGGCATCAATAAGAATGTCAACCGCCTCTTGAAGCATTCTTTTCTCATTCCTCAGAATGATCTCCGGAGCACCAAGATCCATCAAGCGCTTCAAGCGGTTGTTCCTATTAATTACCCGCCGATAGAGATCATTTAAATCACTAGTAGCAAATCTTCCCCCTGTCAGCTGCACCATCGGCCTCAAGTCGGGAGGAATCACCGACAAAATCCTAAGAACCATCCAGGAAGGATCAATTTTGGCACTAATAATCCCATTAAGCAGCCTGATCTTGCGCATAAGCTTTTTCTTTTTTTGATTACTCGATGTCTCTCGTAATCCTCTTCTTAATTTCTTAACCATTTTTTGGAGATCAATATTCTCCAGCACTTTCATAACTGCCTCGGCTCCCATCTCGGCTTTGAAAAAGTCACCTGCTCCAAATTGTGAAAGATGGAACAACTCTTCTTCAGAGAGAACAGTTAAAATTTTTAGTGAGTTAACTTTCTCTTTCAAAATTCTACCCAAGGATTCTAGTTCCTCATATTCAACCACCCTCTTATTATCTAATCGCTGTTTTCTTTGCCTAAAGAGAACTGCTATTTCTTCTTGAGCCAACAACAATTGCTCTTTATTTTTAATCTTTTTAATTAATTTTCTTTTTTCTTCACTAGCCACTTTTTTCAAACGGCCTATCTTTTCAGCAATCCCCTCGCTAATCTTCTTTTTTCTAACCCTAATGCTGTCGTTAATTTTTTTAATAGCAGTTTTTCTTCGACTTTTGTCAATATCAATTACTAGATAACGAGCAAAGTAAATTACACCTTCTAGATTTTTACGGGTAATCTCTAAAAGAAGAGTTAGAGGGGAAAAGCTATTTCTTAAAAACCAAAGATGAACCACTGGAGCTGCTAAAGTAATATGGCCCACTCTTTCACGTCTCACTCTAGAGTGAGTCACCTCAACACCACACTTATCGCAAATAACACCCCGATAACGAATTTTTTTGTACTTACCACAATAACACTCGTAATCCTTTGTGGGACCAAATATTTTCTCACAAAATAGCCCATCTTTCTCCGGCCGCCAGGTTCGATAATTAATAGTCTCCGGCTTAGTCACCTCACCATGAGACCAACTTAGAACTTCCTCCGGCGAAGATAGTTCAATTTTCAGACCAGTAAAGCCAACTAAATTTTCGATTCTGTTCATCTTTGTTTTAGGCATCTTTTTCACTCTTTACCTTCTCTTTCTTGGCCACAACTCCAACAAGAGAAACTTTCAACCCCAAACCCCCCAGTTCTTTTACTAAAACTTTAAAAGATTCTGGCATTGCCGGCGCCGGAATATCCTGACCTTTAATAATGGCTTGAAATGCTTGAGCTCTGCCAGGAATATCATCAGATTTTAAAGTCAACATCTCTTGTAATATATGAACCGCCCGATGCGCTTCTAGAGCCCAAACCTCCATTTCTCCCAATCTCTGTCCCCCCATTCTTGCCTTTCCTCCTAGGGGCTGTTGAGTAACTAGCGAATAGGGACCGGTAGAACGAGCGTGGACTTTGTCGTCAACCATGTGAATCAATTTCATGATGTAGGCGATACCTACTGCTACTTCTTGATCATAAGGTTTTCCAGTTTTCCCATCGAACAGTTTCGCCTTGCCGGAAGCGGGTAGGCCTGCCTTTTTTAGTAAATTCTCTAATGTGCGATCAGGTAATTTTTCAAAGGTGGGCAGAGCATATTTTTCACCCAACTTCTTTCCCGCCCATCCTAAATGCATCTCAAGTATCTGACCCAAATTCATCCTAGCAATAACTGAAAGTGGAGAAATAACAATATCAACTGGAGTTCCATCTTCTAAGTAGGGCATATCGCAGGCAGGAACTATTCGAGAAATAACTCCTTTATTGCCATGCCTGCCGGCAAGCTTATCACCCTCCTTGATCCGTCTCAACCGCGCAACGGTAACTTTAACTATTTTATTAATCCCTGGATTTAATTCATCCCCCTTTTCCCTATCAAGAATATTAACACCAATAACAGTTCCCCCTTCTCCATGGGGCACTCTCAAGCTAGTATCTTTAATCTCCCTGGCCTTATCGCCAAAAATAGCCCGTAGTAAACGCTCTTCAGCACTTAATTCTTTTTCACCCTTGGGTTCTACTTTGCCGACCAAGATATCATTAGGGCCAACTTCGGCT
Source organism: uncultured Gammaproteobacteria bacterium (assembly GCA_964428655.1). Taxonomy (GTDB): domain Bacteria; phylum Patescibacteriota; class Microgenomatia; order UBA12405; family JAHJSD01; genus CAYRYE01. The sequence continues at coordinate 215,329 of CAYRYE010000001.1, read as the reverse complement.
CCAATCATAACAATACCCTCTTGAGTCAACTTAGCCAGATCGAACTCAGCAACATTGGGGATATCACGAGTAATCTCCTCAGGCCCTAATTTGGTATCCACAACCTGTGCTTCGTACTCATTGATTCGAATTGAGGTAAAAACATCATCCTTAACTAACTGATCCGAAATAACAATTGCATCTTCATAAACCAATCCTTCAAACTGACAATAAGCAATTAACAGATTCCTGCCCAAGGCTAAATCTCCTTTTTTAATAGCCGGCCCATCGGCAAGCAAATCACCCCTCTCGACCCGGCTACCAATATCAACTACCGGCTTTTGGTTATAGCAAGTCCCATATGGACTGGTGCGCTTAAATTTGGCCAAATTATAAATCTTGTTTTTCTGGCCTCTTTTATCTGGTTTAATAATAACTTTATTGCCATCGACATAAACAACTTTCCCTGCTGATTCCGCCTTAACGACTCTACCCATTGCCTCAGCAATTACAACTTCCATACCAGTGCCGACTATCGGCGATTCCGGATTAACTAAAGGAACCGCCTGGCACTGCATGTGAGAGCCCATCAGGGCCCGTTGTGGTTCATCATGGGCAATGAAAGGAATCAGCGAAGCTGAAACACCAACTATCTCCTGAGAAACAAAATCTATTAATTGCACCTTGTTTGCCGAAGCTTCAAAAAATTCACCCTGATGGCGAACTGGAACCCAGCTCCCCTTAATATATCCATTGCTATCAATCTTAATTCCAGCATGAGTGATATGGTATTCTTCCTCATCGTCAGCGGATAAATAAACTACCTCGTCAGTAACCTTCATTTTCCACTTATTCCCAGATTTAACTTTCCTTACCACTCGATAAGGAGCCTCCAGAAAACCATATTTGTTAACTTTGGAAAATAGAGCTAAATAGGTCACCAAACCAATATTAACCCCTTCTGGGGAACGAACTGGACAAATGCGTCCGTACTGGGAGCCATGAATATCGCGAATAGAAAACGAGGCTCGCTCCCGGGTTAATCCTCCTGGCCCAACTACTGTCACCCGACGGAGCAGATCAAGCTCAGATAAAGGGTTTGTCTGATCAAGAATGGCAGAAAGTTGGTTGGTTCTGAAAAAAGAATTGACCGCATTGACAAAAGCTTGAGAATTAACAATTTGAGTTGGTCTAACGTTCTCTTTGGTGCTGACCAAGCTCATTCTTTCCTTCACCATTCTCTCGAATCGAATCGTGGCTGTTCTTAGAGCAACTTGAACCAAAATCTCGCCCACTCTTCTCAAACGCCGATTACCCAAATGATCAATGTCATCCAGCCTAGTTTCCTCGCCCTTTTGCAGAGAGATAAGATATTTAACAGCAGCAACCAAATCTTCTTTTCTCAAAACCCAATTCTCTTTACTATCATCAGGAAAAGAAAGCCCCAATCGTTTGTTTACTTTATATCGACCCACCTGACCTAATTCGTAAGACCTCAAATTAAAAAAGCGCTCTTTAAATAAATTCCGCGCTGTTTCCAAAACTACTGGTTCGCCTGGCCTCATCTTGCGGTAAAATTCCAAAAAGGCTTCTTCTTGTGATCTAGTTACATCCAGCTCAATCGTAGGCTTAATAAAATCAGAGAAGTTACCGATGAGCTCTTTGTCATCTTCCAAACCGAGGGCCCGCAAAATAACTGTCGCGGGAAACTTTCGCCGTCTATCAACTCGGGCGTAAATAACACCACGACGACTGACGAAAAATTCAAGCCATGAGCCTCTTAGTGGCCTAACCTCAGCCCGATAAAGCATTTTCCCTGTGGTTGGATCTTCCTCTCCGGTAAAATAAACTCCCGGGGATCGAACTAACTGATTAACAATGCCCCGCTCTATCCCACTAACAATAAACGTTCCTTCATCAGTCATTGCTGGTAGATTAAGAAGAAAAACTTTTTCTTCCGCTGTTTTGCCTGTTTTCTTATTAGACAACTTAACCTCAATTTTTACTGGAATAGTATAGGAGAGGCCTTTCAGCCGAGCCTGTTCAGGAGTAATTGAAGGTTTTTCAATAACAATCCCGCCCAGTTCCAAAACCCAATTTTTGCCAGTATAATCAATTATCGGCGAGATGGACTTTATCGTTTCTGCAAAACCCTGACTCAAAAACCATTGCCAAGATTCTTTTTGAACCAAGCTCAAATCACCAACTCTGGGAGTAAACAGCTGTTTGCCCCAATAAACTCTACGTTTTTTGGCCATTAGTTAAGTAAACTAAGAAAAAGAGCCTTTTGGAACCAAAAAATATACGGACCGCAGTCCGTCAATGAAAAAACAGGTCCTACTTATCTAAGTTTTAGTGTGCCCATTATATCACAACGCTGAGCCAGGTCAAGCTTCAAATCTGTCAATTCTTTAAATAATCACCTCAAATATCTCCTTATATTAGACTGGTGTTCTTCTAAGTTTTCAGCGAAGTGTGTCTTGCCCAGCTTATCAGATAAATAAAACCAATAGCTCGTCGGTTTATAATTAACAACTGCCTTTAAAGATGATATTGATGGATTACAAATAGGTGCCGGCGGTAGACCTTTATTTCTGTAAGTATTATATGATGAGTTAATTTCTAAATCAACTTTTGTCACCTTGGGCCACCAATTACAACTGTCTTTTCCTGTCTGGCCGCTTCTTACTTTGCAGTTAAGGCTTGCCTTGGCGTATTGAACAGCGGCATCAATTTGGAGCAACCAATCGGCCCGCCATCTTTTGATCAAAATCCCAGCCACAATCTGCTTATCTTCTACCAATTTCACTTCCCTTTCCACCAACGAAGCTAAAATGACAACTTGCTCTTGAGTCAGACCAGTTTTCAAAATATTTTCTTCAATTAATTGCCACTTGTCCTGAAAATTTTCCTCTAAAATGGCAATTATTCGATCAATCGAAACTCCCATAGGAACTAGGTAACTATCAGGAAAAAGATAGCCTTCTTTATTCTTAGTCTTTTCTAAAAACTCATTTTGGTCAAGATTAGCTTTAGTTTGTACCTCTTGGGCAATTTCTTCTCGCCGCCACCCCTCCAACACTGTTAACCAAAAATCCAATCTCCCCTTTTGCAATTTTCTAACAACAACTGGTAAAACATCATTACCACTAAGACGAAAACTGCCGGCTTGGATATTACTTTCTTTTCCTATTAACTTCAAATAAATTAAAAAAACCCACCTATTTTTGATAATCTCCTCCCTTTCCAGTCTAGTAGCAATAGAAATCACTGGCTCGCCCTTATTGATAACAAAAATTTTTTCCTCTCCTCGGGCCGATTTTAAACCGCACCAATAGCAAAATCCCACTAAAAACGCTAAAAGACATATAATAATTACGAGGGTTCTTTTTATCATTAACTCAAGTAGCTATAACGGCGTTTAGACTTCTTCGAACAGAGCTCTTCGATACTTTTTAGTTTTGGAATCGTGGATAAAAATTCTCCCACACTTACAGACCACTTTTTGGCCTCTGCCTTTTCGCTTCTCATTTTTGACGGTTCTTAAGGGCATACCACAACCAACACATCTTCCCTGAGATAATAACCACGCCTGTATGGGAGCGATGATATTTTTAAACATTTCACCTCCTCACTTGTAATTAAATTCTAAATTCGATATATCTCTGTAAAATCAGCGCTGCTGAAACACTATCTACCCTACCTTTGTTTTTCACGCCAACCATTCTCTCTGCCTCCCAGCTAGTTAATGTCTCATCGACAAAATCTATTGGCAATTTTAACATTTTAGTTAATCTTCTGACAAATGTCTTAACTTCTCTACCGATTATCCCTTCAACGATACCTATAATAACTTTGTCTATTTTCTCTTCTTGGCAAATCTTACTAATCTGGCCTAAAGCTTTCTTTTTATCCCTACCCCAATCCAGCCAGCCTCTTGGTTCGATAATCGAGTTAACGGCCACCGCTAAACCTATTCGTCGTCGACCGTAATCAATCCCTAAAAAGTTCATCTACTACTGGTAAACCAAGCGCGTACGAACAATTAAACGACGTAAATAGGTTCCCGGCGGACTGCAAGTAATTAAAGTTAAGAATTGACCATCATAACGTTGTTCTAGAACAGAAAGATCGGAAGGAGGAACCTCAAACAAATCCTCTACTAAATAGCGATAATCAACGCCATCATAACTGACTAGAATTTCATCACCTTCTTCCAGTTTATAAAGGATGGAGAAAATAGTTAGATAATTTTCCGGATTAAAAAATTGAGGTAAAACCGAATGGCCAAAGATGACGGTATTACCCAATTGGCCCGGAAGAGCAGTATCCGGATAATGAACCAGTGTTTTCTTAAGATCCTTGGCTCCAAAACGAACCACAGCCTTTTCAATACCCAACTTTGGAATTGAAATTTTATAATAACTAGCCACAGAATTGGGACCAACAACCAACTCAGGTTCTTCATCAAACCATGAGGAAATTAAGGTATAATCCCTCTGTTCTTCTTTGGCTAAGGCCGTTATTGCTCCCAAAACATCCTTTTTTTCATAAACCAAAGGACTTAAAATTTTCCCAAACCTCGGTGCGTAACGGAACTGATAACCCATGATTGGAATTATCGCATTGCCCACTAGAATTAAGCCTAAAACCGAAAGAAAGAAAGAAAATTCTCTCTTAACCATAGCATTAGACCTTCTTGGCTTTGTTATCTCCGGCTTAGCCTTGGTGTATCTATATAAAGCCATTATTATTCTTTAATTTCTATATTAATATTTCTCGCCTGAGGAGACAAGAAACCAAAAAGCTTAAACAAGCCAGGCTTAAAAATAACTTGATAACGATAAATGCGGGGATAGGAACGAATCAGTTGCTGAATTGAGGTTCTTTTTTTAGCTGCTAATTCTCCGGCGATTTTTTCTCTATCAATCTGGGGATAAGCCTTGGCTTTAAGATTCATTTCTCCAAAAATAACCCCATCCTCGCCAGTTTCTTTAACGTTTAAATCAACTTCAATAGACTCCTGGTCTAGTTTAAAATTCTCATTAGCTTCCTTTTTCAAAACTTCCCTAGCTAATTGATCCAAACGCTCATTAGATAGTTTAGCTACTTTAGCTCTCAATTTTAGCTTCAATCCTAAAACATCTTCTTCATCACCCACAGCTGCTGTGTAGTCAGCGTCAATAACCTCTGTCTGTAAACTCTCTCCCAGTATCTGTCCCTCTGACGGTTTAATTTTAAGCTTCTTTTTCGCCTCAGAAGACAGTTCTTTAATCAACAGCTTTTTTACATTCTCCTGATCCTCTTCAGAGACAGCTCTAATCTGCCGGCTACTGCCGCCACTAAGCGACTCGGGGTTTTTGGCCAAAAAATCATCATCAGAATAATCGGCAATTGAAAAAACACTATCAGCAGCCAGGTTATATTCAGCTCCAATATCTACCGCAGCTATTACCACCTTAACCTCTCCCCAGCGGTCAACACCGCTAACCAAATCAGCTGTTTTAGAAGCAACACTCACTTCATCGTCTAAAATAAATTTCAAACCACCTGGCCCATTTAAAATTGTTCCTGCTTCAAAAGTCTTACTATCCGAAGTTCTGTTATAAACAGTCACTTCACCTTTTGCTTTTTCACCAATCAACTTTTCTCCAGTAGTGGGCTCTGTTTTTTCTCCTTCCAAAGTCATTTCTAACTGCTCCACCGGAATAATGCCTTTTTCTAAATCAAATTCCTTAGCCGATGGGTCCATCTGAACTTCAATTTTTTTGGCAATTACCTCTGGGGTAATAAAAATTTCTACTGTAGATTTTGAAAAATACCAACTTAAAATTAATGTCATTAATGCTAGTCCAAGAGCTGACGAAAGGACCAATATTCCTTTTCGAGCAAAAAGTGATTTCAAAAAAGCAAGACTAAAAGAAAACTGAGGTAATTTAAGACTAAATCGCTTTTTAGTAACCTTTTCTGTTTTGGGTTCCTGCTGGATCGTCTCCATACTTTCAGCCAGCTTTTGTTTGTCAATTTCAGGCTGGCCGGAAACGGCCACATCATCAGCAACAAAACCGAAATTGGGTTCAGGCTTTACTTCTCTTTCTCTAACTTCTGACTCTCTTACTTCCGAAAGCTTTTCCCTAGAAACGATTCTGGCAAGATGGTCAAAGAAATCTACCCAAGAAAAGATTTCTATTTCCGGCCTTTGATCAAAAACCTTTTTTTTCTCCCATTGATAAGAAATTATTTCTTCTCTTAACTTCTGATCAATTCTTCCCCAAAAAATTAATTTTTGGGGGATTGAGGTGCTGACTTTCATCTTTTCCAAGCTCATTACCAATTCTTCAAACTCAACACCAACGCCATCTTCGACCTGATCCCGAGCCTCAACCTCACCAGATTGAACAACACTAATCACAAAGTGCTTTTGGCTAAAACAAATCGAAACAAAGCTATCAAAATATTGAGCCAGTGCTTCATCCCCAACCAGAAACCCCAAAGGGGAAAGGGAAAGAAACTGACAAACTTCTTTCAAAATTTGCTTTCTAGTCTCTAAAATCTCACCCTTATCATCCACCCAAAATGGAGAAAGGATAAAAATTGTTTCTTGGGGACCTTGATCATTACCTGCAGAAGACAAACATTCACCCCGACTAGAATCCAAAGCCGCTAAAAGATCTTCTTTATCTTTTCCATTCCAGCCTTTTGGCTTACTAACAAAAAGATTGCCTCCCCCTTTAAATAAGCAGGCGACAACCTCACTTTCCTCAATTAAAATCAACCATTGGTTTTTGACACCGGCCATCCTTCTTTAAGAATACCATAAATCCGTCTTTTGCCAGCTCCACAAGATTCCTCTTTTTCAATTTTAAATTTCCCTAGCTCTCCGGTTTTACCAACATGAGGACCACCACAGACTTCCTTTGAAAAAACCAGTCCCGACGCATCAGGATCGCCAATAGAATAAACTTTGACTTCATTTGGGTAGGCTTTACCCGACACAACGGCCGCCCCTCTGTTTATTGCCTCATTAAAAAGCATTATTTTCATTCCCACTAACAAATTCATTCTGATTTTCTGATTGACTAGATCTTCAACTTTTTTAATCTCTTCACTGGTTGGTTTTTCTGGATGGGTAAAATCAAATCTTAAGCGCTTCTCGGTTATATTTGACCCCACTTGAATAACGTTATTGCCCAGAACGCTTCGCAAAGCTGCCTGCAAAAGATGAGTGGCGGTATGATATTGAATCATCTTAGGAGAATAACCCGAAAGTCCACCTTTAAACTTTCCTTTAACGGCAGTTCGAGATAGTTTTTGGTGACCTTTTGCTGCCTGTTGAAAATCATTCCTAAATTTCGGAGAAAGTTTATAATCAACTCTTTCCGCCTCTTCAATAATTAACTCTAAAGGAAAGCCATAAGTCTGATATAGATTAAATGCATTTAATCCGATCAACTTTTTTTCCTCTACCAGCCTTAAAAATTCTTTCAAGCCCCGATTAAGTGTTCCTCTAAACTTACTCTCTTCAATTTCCAGCGTTTCTAGAATTTTATCTCTGTTCTCATTCAACTCGAGATAAACACCAGCATAATTATCCTGGTTATCTAAAATCGCCAGAGCTATTTCTTTAGTAAAATTTTTCTCTAAACCAAGTTGTTTTCCCTGAACAACTGCTCTCCTGGTAAGCCTTCTGAGAACATAACCTTGTTCTTTATTTGACGGCAAAACTCCATCAGCAATAACAAAAACTGCTGATCGAAGATGGTCGGCAATAATCCGCATCGGCCGTTTATTGTTTTCTTTCTGATAAAATTTACCAGAAATTTTTTCTACTTTTTTAATAATTGGCTGCCAAATATTAGTTAGATAGTTATCTTCAAATCCCAAGAGAACCGCTAAAGTCCTTTCCACTCCCATGCCAGTATCAACATTCTGCTGTTCTAATAATGTATACTCTCCTTTTTCGCTTTTGTTGTATTGCATAAAAACATCATTCCAAATCTCAATATATTTGCCGCAAAAACAATTTGGTTTACAATTTGATCCACAGCCAGGCAGCCCAACATCAATAAACATTTCTGTATCTGGGCCACAAGGGCCAGTATCACCTACTGGCCCCCACCAATTGTCTTTTTTGGGTAGAAAATGAATTCTGTTTTCACTAATACCAAGTTTTTTCCAAATCTGAGCTGATTCCTCATCTTTTGGCGCATCTTTATCTCCAGCAAAACAAGTAACATGAAATTTTTCAGGGTCAATATTTAAAACTTTGGTCAAAAACTCAAAGCTCCAACTAATCGCTTCCTGCTTGAAATAATCACCAAGAGACCAATTGCCAAACATTTCAAACCAAGTATGATGAAACGTGTCTCCCACTTCATCAATATCTCCAGTCCGCAAACACTCTTGAATATTAACTAATCTCCTTCCCAAAGGATGAGATTCGCCCATAAGATACGGCACCAAGGGATGCATTCCAGCAGAAATAAATAAGGTTGAAGGATCATTTTCAGGCACCAATGAAACCGAGGGAATCCATTTATGCCCCCGCTCTTCAAAAAACTTCTGATATTTTTTCCTTAACTCCCTAGCTCCAATCTTTACCATAATTACCTCCAAGTATACCGAAGAAAGAAATTATTTAAAAGACAGGTGCTTATTTTCTTTTCTTGAGAAAGAAGCGACGTTTTGGCTTAGAAGAATGAACCAATTTCTGTTTAGAACCGCTTTTAGTTTTCTTTGATTTCTTTTTAGATTTCCCCTCTTTTTCTCCCAAGCCATGAAAAACCTCTGCTAATTTTTTACCTTTTTCAGACCACAAAGTCCCAAAAGCAGCTAGAGAAGAAATCATATTAAAACTATTTTTAACTCTATTTTTAACAAAGCGGGCAGTTTCTTCAATATCATCGCCTACTTTAGTTATCTTGCCCACTACGGCTTTAATTTCTCGAAGAATTAAAATTACCCAAATGCCAACTGTAACAAGAATAATTGTCAATGAAATAATGCTGGCGATCAAAATCAACTGAATCACTGTTTCCATACCAATTAAACTTAACAGCTTCTCTTTATTCTTGTCAATAGCTATCTCTTAGCTCCTTAACTATTTCCCTAGTTTTACCAGTTGGAGACTCAACAACAATGCTAATTTCTCTTTCCTCCTTGTCATTAATTAGATAAGAAAAATTTCCCTTTCTATCCAAATTAACAATCTCTCCATCTATTCTCAAAGTGGCCCTAGAGTCGGTTTTCCCTTTTATAACCCTTCCCTCCTGAGTGAGATCAACGGATATAATCTTAACTTTTGGAGGAGAAACAAAACTTAAGTACTGATAAAACAAATAGCCTGTAAAAGTAAGAACGATTACTCCCCCACCAATTAATTTCTGCCAGTTAGGGGCAAAGCGGAAATTTCCCAAGGGGAACTGGCTTTTTTTCTTTCTTACCTCTTTATAATCTCGACGAAAAATAGCTACCATTCTCTCTTCTGATAAATCAAGATATCGGGCATACTTCCTAACATATAAATGAGAGTAAACACCTCTGGGTAACCGATAGTAGTTATCAGCCTCTATAGCCGTTAGAAACTGCTGTGGAATTTTGGTCTCGGCAATAATTTCTTTAATTGATTTTCCTCTTTTTTTTCTTTCCTGGTGAAAAATCTCCCCAGCTTTTTTCATAGGATTGTCTCAGAAGTTAATTATCCAATTACTTCTCTTGCTTTTGAACCCTCAGATGGGCCAATAATTCTGGCCGCTTCCAGTTGATCGAGAATTCTAGCTGCCCGAGCATAACCTATTCTCAACTTTCTCTGAAGCAAAGAAGCAGAGGCTTTACCAACTGACCTTACCAAACTAGCAGATTTTTCAAAAAACTCGTCCCTTTCTTCTCCGTCAACCATTACTGTGCCCGGAGAAACAGAAACTGGTTGATTAAAAACTTCCTCTTGGTACTCGGCCTTGGCTTGATTTTTTAAAAACTCAATCAATTGGATGACTTCGCCATCGCTAACAAACGCGCCCTGGATTCTGGTTGGTTTTGCCTGATCAGGAGAAAGATAAAGCATATCACCTTGGCCCAGTAACTTTTCCGCTCCTGGAGTATCCAGAATAACTCTTGAATCAATCATGCTCGCCACTGCAAAAGAGATTCGACAAGGAATATTGGCCTTAATCAAACCTGTTAAAATGTTAACTGAGGGTCTTTGGGTAGCCAAAATCAAATGGATACCAGTTGCTCTAGCCATTTGGGCAACCCGACAAATAGTGTCTTCTACTTCAGCAGGGGCAAAAAGCATAATATCGGCCAACTCATCAATAATAATTAAAATATAGGGCAAAGCTTCCTCTCTGGCGGCCATATCGTTATAAGCTTCTAAATTTCTGGCTCCTTTTTCAGCAAAAATCTTATAGCGGCGGTCCATTTCTTTCATTGCCCATTTCAGTGATGAGATTATCTTCTCTGATTCGAAAACAACCGGAGTCAGTAAGTGAGGAATCTCATTGTATTGTGTTAATTCAACCCTCTTGGGGTCAATCAAGATTAACCTCACCTCATCGGGAGTAGCCCGAAATAAAATGGTTGAAATCCAAGAATTTAGAAGAACACTTTTTCCAGAACCAGTCTGGCCGGCAATTAAAACATGAGGCATCTTGGTTATATCCACCACTTGAGGATGCCCGGAAACATCCAAACCCAACGGTACCACCACTTTAGAGCCAATCCGCCTCATCAATTTTGAACTCAAAGCTTCTTTTAAGGAAACAATCGCTAAAGATTTATTGGGAACCTCAATACCAACTAATGACCTGCCGGGAATCGGCGCTTCGACTCTAATTTGGCCAGTGGGCGCCGCCAAAGCCAAAGCCAAGTCATTAGAGAGAGACATAATCTTGGAAAGCTTCGTTCCTAAAGCCACCTCAAGAGCATATTGAGTCACAGCTGGTCCCTGATTAACTTCTTTGACTCGAGCAGTAATCCCAAATGACTCTAGTGTCTTCTCAATTATGCCTGCATTTACCCTCACGTCACCCCTATCAGATTCACTGCCTAAATCGTCTCTTAATATTTCCAACGGAGGATGTTCCCAAGCAACTCTTCTGTTTGGAGCACTCACTGAAATCAAAGAAGGATCTTGATCGGATGTTACTCTTTTCTCGGCCGCTGTTTTTTCTTCTCTATCTTTTATTATCTGGCCACTCTTAGCCTTGTCTTCACCAACAAATAAAGCTTTGGATTTTTTCTTCCCAGTTTTGATTCCAAAGGTATATTTTTTGATCAGACTCAAAATCTTGAAAAAAAGTTTAATTATTTGTTCTAATGAGGTGTTAAAAAGAACTACTAAACCAATTAGGCCGCCGCCAAAGAATATTAGAAAAGCACCAATATCGGTAATTAAAAATGAAACTTGCTCCCAAAGCCAGACTCCAATTCCACCAGACTGAAAAAGTCCTAAAAGAGAAACGAAAACTATCACAGCGCCCACTAAAATATTAGGCTCGCGAATAGGGGTTTTGAATTTACTAAAAAGAACGGCTGTTAGAATAAAAACAAAAGGCAGCAAAAAAGAGATAAAGCCAAAAAGTTTCCAAAAAATATCGTTAAGTTGAATTAAAGCCAATCCCTGCCTTAAAAAGGCGAAAATTGTGATTGCTGCCAATAAAACAAAACTAAGCGAAACAATAGAAAAAATAGTTGATTTCTTTAGTTTAACCTTAAACCTACTCGAACTAGTTCTTCTTGACTTTCTTTTTCTTTTTGCCATAGCCAAAACATTATACCTCTAAAATCATCGGCAAAACCATTGGTTCACGTTCTGTTTCTTTTTTAATGAGCCTTTCTAATTTACCTTGGATTTGAGTCTGGATATTATCTAAATCGAAAACCGGCCGGGAAGTCTCTTGATAAATACTTCTAATCTTGGTTCTAATTTTGTTTAAAAACTCCTTACTCTCCTTAATATAGACAAAGCCGCGAGTGATAACTTCCGGATCTTGAATTAACTTTTTTGTTTTGTTATCAACTAAAAGGATAGTTACCACCATGCCTTCTTTTGCCAAAATCCTCCGATCACGCAAAACAACTTTACCAACATCCCCAATGCCTAAACCATCAATTAAAACCCGCCTGGCTTTGTGTTTAAACTTAAGATCAACTCGACCATCATTCCAAAATGTTGGCGCTGACCCATCCTCCGACCCAATAACACTGTTTTTCTTGTAGCCCATTTTTTCGACTAATTTAGAATATTGAAGAACATGCCTCTCTTCACCGCCAATAGGAAAAAAATATTTAGGACCGACTAAATCAATCAATAAAGCCAATTCTTTCTGATAACCATGACCGGAAACATGCAATTTCTCTCCCAATTCATCATAGATAACATCCGCCCCTAATTTAATTAAGCTATTAACCATTCTGTTAATTGCCCTGGAAGTGCCGGGAATATAGTCTGGTGAAGAAAAAATAACCTTATCACCCTTTTTAATCCTAATTTTATGTCTACCTAAAATTACTTTATCTAAGCTGGAACCTGTTTGGCCTAAACTGCCGGCAATTAAAAAAGTCACCTTTTTATCAACCAGTTTTAGTGCTTCGCCAAGGTCAATAATATCACGCTCTTTTAAACCCAAGTAGCCTAGTTTTTGAACAAGAGCAACATTTTTGCGAATAGAAAAGCCGACCAAAGCCACCTTGCGATTGTACTTCTTGGAGGCCTGAATTGCCTTTTGCCAACGATAAGCGTTAGAAGAAATGGCTGTTATAAAAACCCTTCCTTTTGCTCGACCGATTTCCTTTTCAAGTCTTTCGTTCAGAATTGTTTCTGAAGGAGAATAACCTCTTCGTTCAGAACCTAAACAGTCAGAAAGTAAGGCCAAAACTCCTTGTTTTTTAAAACCGGCAATTTTATTTATCTCTGAAAAAAGTCCATCAGGGGGAGTTAAGTCAAACTTAAAATCAGACCCATGATAAAAATTACCCACTGGTGTTTTGATAAAAAAGTGAAATGTATCAGGTATTGAATGAGTTACTCTAGCTGAATCAATTTTAAAACTACCAAGGTTTAAACTATCAGAAGAATCAATTATCTTAACTCGACGATTAATTCCCCTGTCTTGAAACTTAAAGTTAGCAATACTGGCAGTTAGCCTTGAACCATAAACAGGAATGTTGCTCGGCAGTTGTGGAAGAATAAAAGGCAAGGCACCAACATGATCTTCATGCCCATGGGTCAACAAAATACCAACAATCTTTTCTTCTCTTCCTTTTAAGTAACTAATATCAGGAATGATTAAATCTACCCCCAAAGCTCTTGAGTCAGGAAAACCAATGCCGCAATCAACCATTAAAATCTGATCGTTTTCTTCCCTACCATCCGGCAAGTAATGATAAGCAAACAAATTTGAAGTTACGCTGGGAAACTCTCCCAAGGAAATAATTCTGATTCCGTCCATATTTAATAAATTCTAATTAATAAACAAGTGTCACCAGTTGGGCAAAAATTGTTTAATGTTTTCCGGTGTAATGCTTAATTTACCGGTCCTTCCTTCAACAATACTTTTAGCTACTTTGCGGCAAATACCCTCTATCGTCCTTCCTAAAGTTCTCACTCCGGCATCATAGCCCAAAGGCCTGGCAATCTGTGGCCAACAAGACTCAGTAATTTCTAATTCTTCTGCCCTTAGGCCCGATTGCTTCATTATTTTCGGCAACATAAAATCTCGACCAATAACTATCTTTTCTTTGTCAGAATAAGAAGGCATCTGCAATACCTCCAGCCGATCCAGAACAGCAGTAGCAATTCTCCTGGTGTTGTTGGCAGTAGCAATAAAAATTGCTCCTGATAAATTAAATGGATAATCAATAAAATGATCATTAAACCTGTCATTCTGCTCTGGATCAAGTAACTCAACCAAAACTCCCATAATTGTGTTTAAAGCTTCGTCAGCAACCCGATCAATTTCATCTAAAAGAATTATTGGATTTCGAGTCTGAGCTTGTCGAAGACCTTTAATTAACTGGCCCGGTTCTGCTTCCGGATGAAGTCGAGATTGACCTCTTAAATATAAAGGATCACCCAAGCCGCCAAAAGGAATTCTAATAAACTTTCTTTCCAGAGCTTTAGCGATTGATTTAGCAATAGTTGTCTTTCCTGTTCCCACTAAACCAACAAAGCATAAAACCGGAGCGTGAGTTAACTTACCCTCTCTTTGTTCCTGCAAAGTTAAAACTGAAATATATTCTAAGATCCTCTCTTTTATCTGATCCAAACCATGATGGTTTTCGTCAAGAACTTCTTTGGCCTGCCCAAGATCAAGAACATCTTTGCTTTGATTCTGCCAAGGCAAAGAAACAATCCAATTGACCCAATGCCACAAACTCTGCATTCCCTGCCAAAACCAAGAACCTTCTTTAGCTAATCGGAGTCGATTGACCTCTTCCTCTACTTTCTCAACTAATTCAGGCGGCAGACCTGCTCCTTTTATCTTTTCCTCTAATTTCTCAAGCTGATCTTTGTCTGAAGCCATTTGAACCTTCTTTTTATCCATATCTCTACCATTCTACCTAAGAAGATCAAAGGGTTCAATAAGATGGAAATCTACTCCTCTTGTTCCTATCTGGAAAAAAACGCTGTGGTCTGGGAGGCCTAGAAGGTTGTGCTGTTCCCTGTATTTTCGGTTCAATTAGAGAAAGATTGTTGCGACCACGTTCATCAACTTCATCAAGTTTAACTTTAACTTCTTGACCAACTTTTAAAACCTCGGTTACATCTTTGATAAAACCTGTACCTATCTTGGAAACATGAATCATGCCCTCCCTACCCGGCAAAAATTCTACAAAAGCGCCAAATGATTCCACCCTTTTAACCGTACCAACAAATTCTTCACCAGCCTCTACCTCTCTGGTTAAGCCATCAATCTTCTCAGACGCTTTGGCAGCAGATTCTTCAGTTGAGCCAGTAATGCTTACTTTACCATCATCCTCAACATCAATTAAACATCCTGTTTCTTCTATTAACCCTTTTATTGTTTTTCCTCCAGGACCAATTAAACTGCCAATACTCTCAACTGGTATTTGCAGCATAACCACTTTAGGCGCATGTGGAGAAACTTTGGCTCGAGGTTTAGCAATGACTTTTAACATTTCTTCCAAAATTTCTAATCTTGCCTTTCTGGCTCTAGAAATTGCCTCTTTAACTAGTGATAATGGTAAACCGCTAAGTTTAATATCAACTTGAACCACAGTGATCCCTTTTTTTGTTCCTGCCAGCTTGAAATCCATATCACCATTAACATCTTCCAAACCGGCAATATCTGTCAGAAAAACAAATTTTTCTTTTTCCTTGACAAGACCAACTGAAATACCGGCAACAGGATTGACAATCGGCACACCGGCATCCATTAAAGAAAGAGTTGAGCCGCAAACACCAGCCATTGAAGTTGAACCATTGGAAGAAAGAATTTCAGAAACTAAACGAATAGCGTAGGGAAATTTCTCTTCCAAAGGAACTACGAATAATAGCGCTTTTTCCGCCAAAGCACCGTGACCTATTTCCCTTCTTCTTGGTGAGCCAATTCTTCCCGTTTGACCAACAGAGTACGGGGGCATAAAATAATGATGCATATATTTTTTTGATTCTTCTCCTTCCGGGCTTTCAATTAATTGCTTCAAGGAAAGGGGGCCCAAAGTGGTTACTGTCAGAACCTGAGTTTCCCCTCTCTGAAAAATAGCCGAACCATGAGTTCTTGGTAAAACACCAACCTCAATTCTCAAAGGCCTAACCTGATCAAGCTTCCTTCCATCCATTCTCTTGTTTTCCAGTATTTTCTTTCTAAATTGTTCTTTAAATAACTTGGCCACTGCTTCTTTGATTAAATTAACTCCTATTCCCTCGGTAGCCTCTTTTATTTCCTCAATAATGGCATCAAGTTCTTTAAAAACTTCTGCCTCACCCAACTGACTAACTAATTGCTTGATTTTATCTTTAGCCAAATCTTTTACTTTTTTTACTGCCTTTGGATTAAACAAAGAAAAGCTTAACTTGGGTTTGCCAATTTCCCTCCTTAATTCTTCAATAAAATTGACAATCCTTTCAGACTCGTCTTGGACAAACTCAATCGCTCCGAAGAACTTATCTTCCGGCAGCTGTTTTGCTTTTCCCTCCAGCATAACCACGCCGTCCTTGCCATAACTTACTATTAAATCCAATTCTGATGCTTCACTTTCTCCATTAGTGGGATTGATAACATATTTGCCATCACAAAAACCAACCCGAATAAAACTCACTGGTCCTTGCCAGGGAACATCTGAAATATGAAGCGCTGTTGAAGCGGCAATACCAGCTAAAACAATGGGGTCGTTTTCATGATCAACTGAAAGAACAGTTAAAATTACCTGGGTTTCATTTTTGAATTCTGCGGGGAAAAGGGGTCTAATTGATCGGTCCACTAATCGAGCTGTCAAAACTGCCTTTTCTGAAGGCCTGCCTTCCCGTTTAACCCAACGGCTTCCTTTAATCTTACCGCCGGCATAAAGCCTCTCGATATATTCAACTTGCAAGGGAAAATAGTCTAAATCATCTCTAGGCTTGGTAGAAACAACAGTAGCTAAAACCACTGTTTCTCCGTACCTAGCCAAAACCGTCGCATTAGCCTGGGTAGCTAAATCACCAATTTCCAAATTCAGCTCTCTTCCTCCAATAAGAATCTTCTTTATTATTTTTCCAGACATTATTTCTTTAGTCCCAAAACCTTGATTAAAGCCTGATACCGATCAAAGTTGTAAGAAGACAAATAACGCAATAATCTTCTTCTCTTCGCTATCTTAGTTAAAAGAGATCTCTTAGCCGGAACATCATGTTTATGTTCTTTCAAGTGCTCACGAATCTTAACAATCTCTGCTGTCAGTAAGGCCACTTGTATTTCAGGAGAACCAGTATCACCTTCTGCTTGGGTAAATTTCTTAATTATCTTAGCTTTTTCTTCTTTTGTCAAAGGCATAGCCAAACAATATATTAATATGATAATCCAGGATCAAGTTAAATACAAGGAATTATTGTATCACAATTTTGATGTGGTTGGACTTGTGAAAATGGGCGGCTTTTGCCACTCACTCGAGGCAATACCACTTTCCTTAGCTTCTATTGCTTCAAGTGGCGCCTGAGGAATTTTTCCCCCCCCAGATTGAAATTTTTTCTCAACCTCTTCTTTAACTCTTAAGCAATAGGCAGCTGTTTCCAAAGCAATGGAATCAGCAATCTCAAAATTATTAGTCCCTTTTTTAATTCCCCAATACAGATTATCAGCAACCTCGATAGGAATTTCAAAACCGCTTCGGCTTATAAAACTGGTTATGGATTCGGACAAAGTCGCCTTTTTTTCAATAACATTAACTTCTGCCCAGGGCTTTTGTGCTCCCGCTTGAGCAACCCAAACCCATCTTCCCTTGCTAGCTAATTCCGTCTCGTTGTCTAAATCAATCCCAATAAAGAAGCCGGCTGAATAACTTGGACCAGCTGGCTTTACTTTAACTTGAGAAACGTCAACAACTTGACTATTTTTCTTAAACTCAACTGATAGGCTGAGCTTCTCGTTCTCGTCACTAGAAGAAACCCGTTCGATATCAGCCAACGGACAATTAAAAGTAATTAACAACTTGTTATTGCTATTCTCCAGCCTATTTACAAAATTATCAAGCCCTTTTAAAGGGGAAAGATTGGCGGCATTTACTGGTTTAGGAGAATATAGAGTTACCCTTTTACCCAAAGATTTAAGCAACAGGGTCAAACTGGTAGCAGACGCCACCGAATCAAAACTAGAGCCGTCAGTCACCACTAAGAAATCCTCATTGTTTAAAATGAGGCTATTGATTTTTTGAAAGCGATTGCTCTCTTGCGTTTGATTCTGCATGGTTATAGGATATTATAACATCTCCCTTAATGAAGTCAAGCGGTGGTGAGAAAACAGCCCCAAATTCCTGATTCTCCTCTGATTTTTTAATATCTTCTTTAAGATGTTTCATTGAAACAACAACTGTTTCACCAATGACCTCTTCACCTCTCATTAAGAGAGCCTTTCCGTCGCGAAAAATCTTACCTTCGGTAGTCCGACAACCAGCAATTCTCTTTCCATCAATTTTAAATTCAGCAACAATTTCTGCTTTACCCAAAATTTCTTTTTCGCTTAAGGGATCTAATTTCTTTTCAATTCTTTTCTCAATTTCCTCCAAAACTTCATAGATTATCTTTGCCTGAAAGACCTTAACACCGCTTTGACTAGCAACTCTTTTGGCAGCTGAAGCGATTTTTACATTAAAACCAAAAATATCTGCCCTTCCTGTCTGGGCTAAAAATACGTCGCCATCAGTAATTTCCCCAACGCCAGAATGAATCACTTCGACTCCATTTGGTAGGCTGGCTAAAAGTGCCTCAAGACTACCTCCAACGTCAGTTTTTACCACTAACTTTAATGTGCACTCTTTCTGGTCAATAGTCTTAATTTTCTCCCTTTTGAACTCTTTTGGCTCTTTGGCCACTGAAGCTCCCACCAGTGGAACCTGTTTAAAACCTAAGATTTCGACTGGATCACTAGGAACAGCCTCTCTGACTGATTTTCCCAACCAATTTCTCATTGCTTTAACCTTGGCTTTAATTGATTCGGCAAAGATACTATCACCTGTTTTAAGAGTGCCGCCCTTTATAAGAACTGTTGCCAGCGGCCCTCGTCTTGAATCCAAGGTTGATTCAATAATTACTCCACCTAACTCACCAGTAGGGTCTGCTTTCAGTTCTTGAAGATCAGCCATCAGAAGCACCATTTCTAAAAGATTATCTATACCCTGCCCGGTTTTTGCTGAAACAGGAACAACGACTATATCCCCACCGTAATCCTCGGGAATAACCTCATTTTCTGCTAACTGAGCCTTAATTTTCTCTAGGTTGGCCGTTGGCAAATCAATCTTATTAATAGCCACCAGAAAGGATACTTTGGCTGCTTTAATATGATCAAGGCTTTCCTTGGTTTGCTCTTGAACTCCGCTGTCAGCCGCCACTACTAAAATAACTAAATCGGTAGTATTAACCCCTCTGGCTCTCATCTTGGTAAAAATAGCGTGGCCAGGAGTATCAATAAAGGTAATTTTTCGTTCTTTATTGTCTTTAGTTTTAATCGTTATTTGCGAAGCGCCAATATGTTGAGTAATTCCCCCTGCTTCTCTTGGGGCGATTTGTGATTCTCTTATCTTATCAAGAAGAGTAGTTTTGCCATGATCGATATGGCCAACCACTGCCACTACTGGCGGCCTTGAAAAAAAAGTGTTCGATTTCTTTGCAAGTTTTTTTGTCATAAATAAATTTGTTTCCCCCCATCTCAAGGTTTGCCAGACTTCGCTGAGTCTTTTTTAACACTTATCTTCTTTTTTCCTTTTTTCTCCTTTACTTGTTTCTCTTTCTTTGCTTCTCCCTTAATCTTAATCTCATATCCGGTTAAGTTCCCCGCTAAGCCAACATTCTCTCCACCCTCGCCAATTGCCATTGCTAATTGGTCATCGGCAACAATAACTACCGCTATTCTGTTCTTCTCATCAATTTCACTTACTTTAATATCATCCGCTGGTGAAAGGGCAGAAATAATAAACTGCCTTAGGTCTTGGTTAAAGGGAATAACATCTACTTTCTCATCATTCAATTCCCCAATGACTGCCTGAACCCTAACTCCTTTTTGACCAACACAAGAACCAACCGGATCAACTCCAGGCTGAGTCGAAAAAACAGCAATTTTAGTTCTTTCTCCTGGCCGCCGGGCTATCCCTTTAATCTCAACTGCTCCCGATGAGACTTCAGGAACTTCACGTCGGAAAAGCTCAACAACTAATTCCGGAGCAGCCCTGGAAACAATAATCATTTTCTGGTCTTCCTCATTGATAATTTCTTTTAGGTAAAAGGCCAATCTTTGAGAAGAAAAATAATGCTCACCATGAATCCGTTCCTCCCTTGGCATTACTGTTTCAGCTTTACCAATACCAACAATCACTCTTGGACCCTCTACTCTTAAAACAACTCCGGTAACTAGGGTGCCGACCCTCGCTTGAAATTGAGAAATCAAGGCATCCTTTTCTGCTTCACGAATTTTCTGAAGAATTACCTGTTTAGCGGTTTGAGCGGCAATCCGACCAAAGCCTGGAGGAGTAACATCTTTTTCCTTACCATTCTTCCCAACAAGAGCTATCTTTGTCTCGCCCGTCTCCGCGTTTAGATTCACCTTGTAATCAGCCTCTTCATCAACATCCTCGCCTCTCTCTCGAGCATCTCTTTTGAAGGCGGCTAAAATAGCTAACTGAACTGATTCAAGTACCACCTCAACATCAATATTTCTCTCCCCGGCTATTTGGGCTACAGCGGCCGAGAATTCAGTTTTTGGTATTTTTTTCAAGTCAATCATCGTGTGAAAGTTTACCAAATCAAACCTAAATGGTCAATGACACCCAATCTCGGTGTTATTATACAATAATGAAAGTTATTACTTTAATTGTAGGTGAGCTGCAAACTAACTGCTATTTAGCAATCAGTGAAGAAACTAATAAGTGTTTGATTATTGATCCCGGTGATGAAGCTAATTATATTAGTGAAAAAGTCCTTCAGCAAAATTTAAAACCAGTAGCTATTGTTGCTACTCATGGTCATTATGACCATGTTTTAGCCGCTAACGAATTGCAAATGGCTTTTAAAATTCCTTTTTTGATTCACAAAAAAGATGAGGAAATTCTAAAATATATGAATCAATCAGCTAAGTGGTGGCTGAAAAGAAAAATAATTGAAAAATCACCAAAAATAAACAAATTTTTAAAAGAAAATGAAAAAATAAGTCTTGGAAAAGAAGCCTTGATAGTACTCCATAGTCCTGGCCACAGCCCTGGAGGCATCTGCCTCTATAACAAGAAAAATAAAATTATTTTTAGCGGCGATACTCTCTTTAAAGATGGCATCGGCAGAACCGACTTTTCTTATGGGTCCCCAAATGCTTTAGAGCAATCTCTAAAAAAACTCTATTCTAAATTTTCAGGATTTCGGCTCTACCCCGGCCACGGCAAACCCTCTTATTTATAAAAACTCTTTATTTGGTAAAGCAGGTAAAGACTGACACCAGCCCCAACTAAACCAAAACCGGAAACATGCAAAATGGCGCTGACAACACTCAAAAGAGTCGCCCAATAAAGCAACTGCCAGCCTTTTTGCACTTTTTTAAACAAATATGTCACTGCCACTAATTGCAAAACCACTTGAATTGCAGAAACGGCAAAACCAATTAAGTAGCCAAAAGAGCGCGTACCTCTTAAAACCCAAAAAGGAGTGGTTATGGCTCCAAACCCAAAAATGGCCAGGAGTCCAGGAATAGCCATAATGCCAAAAACTAGGGCTAGCCAAGGAACTGCCTTGACAATCCATTCCTTTGCCTTATCAGGAAGTCCTGGCGCTTTTTTCAAAAACAAATCTTGAAAAAAATTATCAAGTTTTTTCATCCATTCATTCATCAATTATCACCTCCTTTACCCAATTTAATTATTAATCCCCAAATTCAGAAAGTTTCTTTAAAAGTGATTTTTGACCCCGCTTCAACTTAGTTGGCACTTTAACATTAATTCTAACATACTGATCACCATTAAAACGACTGTTAGGAGACCTCACTCCCTTACCGCGCAAACGAATCACTACTCCTGATTGAGTTCCTGGCCGGATTCGTATTTTAACTTTGTCTCTAATTGTTGGTATTTCAAGTGTTCCTCCTAAAACAGCCAAACTGAAAGGAATCTCTTTTTTTATATAGATATCATCGCCTTCTCTTTGAAAAACCGGGTCTTCGCCAATATTAACTAAAAGATAAAAATCATTAAACCCGACTCTTTGACCGTCAGCTATTCCGGCTGGGATTTTGACTTTTCTTTTTCTGCCATCAATTTCAACTTCTTTTTCAAATCCATTTATGGCATCCATAAAATCTATTTTTATTTGATAAGTTGGTATCCTTCTACCCCTAAAAGGAGAAGCGGCGCCAAAGAATTGCTCAAATATTTCAAATGGATTGGAAAACTCCCAGCCAGAGGTTGGTCCACCCCTGGCGGAAAAAGGTGATCCAAAAGTACTATAAGTATAGGCAGAGGATCCTTGGCTGGCTCCCGATTCAAAAGCGGCATGACCAAATTGATCATAGGTCTGCCTTTTTTTTGAATCTGATATAACTTCGTAGGCTTCGTTTATCTCCTTAAACTTTTCCTCTGCTTCTGAAGATTTGTTTTTATCCGGATGCCATTTTAGAGCTAGCTTCCGGTAGGCTTTTTTTATCTCCGTTTGGGAAGCACCTTTGGCAACACCAAGTGTTTCATAATAATCACGATTCATAGGAAATAGGAATTAGAAATTAGAAATTTAATTTACAATCTCTCCTTCTTCTGGTGGTTTCTCTTCATCTCCCCTTTTTTTCTTCTTCTCTTCATCCCCTTTTCCTTCAGTCTCCGGCTGCTGGGAGTCAGTTTGAGCTTGCTGATGAATCTTGGTTCCCAATTCTTGGAGAATTTTAGTCAGTCTTTCTGTTTCCTTAATATATTCTTCCTTCTTTGTCTCTGGTTTAGCCAATAAATCCTTAGCCTTCCTAACTGCCTTTTCTACCCCTTCTTGATCTTTTTTATCCAGTTTATCTTTAGCGTCTTTAATTAATTTCTCGGCGGAAAAAACAGTATTATCTAATTTATTTCTTTCACCAACTCTTTCTTTCTTCTCCTCATCTTCCTTGGCATATTTCTCTGCTTCTTCCCTCATTCCTTTTACTTCTTCCTCAGATAAACTAGTCGCATTCTTGATAACAATGTTCTGTTCTTTACCCGTGGCTTTATCTTTAGCCGTCACTGTCAAAATACCATTGGCATCAGTATCGAATATTACCTCTATTTGAGGTATCCCCCTCGGCGCTAAAGGAATGCCGTCTAAAACAAATCTCCCTAACGATTTATTATCAACTGCCATCGGCCGCTCACCCTGTAGAACATGAATCTCAACTTGGGTTTGATTATCAGCAGCTGTAGAAAATATCTGTGATTTTTTGGTTGGCACTGTAGTGTTTCGATCAATTAAAGGCGTTGTCACTCCACCTAAAGTTTCAATTCCCAAAGTTAATGGAGTAACATCTAATAGCAAAATATCCTTGACTTCACCGGTAATGATAGCCGCCTGGATTGCCGCCCCAACGGCAACTACTTCATCAGGATTAACTGACTTATTCGGCTCTTTGCCAAAAAATTCTTTAACCAACGCTTGTATCTTTGGCATTCTTGTTTGCCCGCCGACTAAAATTACTTCATCAATAGCCGAAGTTTTTAACTTGGCATCTTCCAAACACTTTTTAACCGGGCCCATTGTCCTCTTGACCAAATCATCAGTCATTTGCTCTAGCCGAGACCGGGAAAGTTTCAATTGAATATGGAGAGGTTGATTTTCTTTCTGAGTAATAAAGGGCAAGTTGATTTCTGTCTCTTGAGTTGAAGAAAGCTCAATCTTAGCTTTCTCTGCAGCTTCTTTTATCCTTTGCATCGCTTGAAGATCTTCCTTCAAGTCAATGTTCTGTTGCTTTTTGAATTCGTCCAAAATCCAATTAATAATCCTTTGGTCAAAATCTTCACCACCAAGGAAAGTATCTCCATTAGTCGCCTTAACCTCAAAAACACCGTCACCAATTTCAAGAATGGAAACATCAAAAGTGCCCCCACCCAAATCATAAATAGCAATTGTTTCCCCTTTTTTCTTGTCCAAACCATAAGCCAGGGCGGCCGCTGTTGGCTCATTGACAATCCTGGCCACCTTTAATCCTGCAATTTCGCCTGCTTGTTTTGTGGCCTGCCTCTGAGAATCATCAAAATAGGCCGGAACAGTAATAACCGCTTCTTCTACTTTTTCCCCTAAGTAGGCTTCAGCGTCTGTCTTGGCTTTTTGCAAGATCTTAGCTGAGATTTCCTGAGGAGTATAAGTTTTGTCAGCCGCTTTTACTGTTACCATATTATCCTTGCCGGCTGCAATTTCATAAAGGACCATCTTTTTAGCCTTCCCAACTTCAGAATCAGTCGCTCTTCTCCCCATCAACCTCTTAATAGCATAGATCGTATTTTTTGGGTTCAAAATCATTTGCCTTCTGGCCAAATCTCCCACCAATCCTTTTTCGGGTTCTACCACTGAAGGAATAAGATTCCCTCCTTCTGAAGTAGGAATCACTTTTGGCTTGCCTGCTTCCATCACTGCCACACAAGAATTAGTAGTCCCTAAATCAATACCGATTATTTTGCTCATTTTCTATCTCCCCTTCCTACTTTAACTTTAGCGGGTCTAATAACACACTCGTTTAAACTATAACCTTTAATTACTGTTTCGACAACTCTGTTTTCTAATCCCTTGACTACTTGAATACAATCCATTGTTTCCGGATCAAATGTTTCTCCGTCAGTTTTTATTTCTCCCACTCCCTCACTTTCCAGAACGGCCCAAAACTGATTAATTGCCATAGCTAAACCCTTGTTTTTCAGCTGACCTCTGGCCCGACATAAATCATTATAAACGTCTAATAACTTATCAATTATTCTAGCAGAAGCCACCTCTTGCCAATTACACTTTTTTTCCTCAACCCTGCGGGATAAATTATGATAATCTGCCAGAGCCCTCTTTAATTTATCTTCCAGCTCCTCTGCTTTTTTGACTAAATTTTTGATGTCTTTATTCCCTTTAATTTTCTTTCTAGTCATAGTTCAAAAGAAAGATTTTAAACTTTTCCTAACTCTGAAATCAAGCTGGCAACATAGTCAACTAAAGGCACCACTTCGCTATAGCACAACCTTGAGGGTCCAATTACACCAATAATGCCTTGTTGGGGACCAACTTGATAGGTTTGGTAAACAAAACTACAAGATTCTAAAAACTCCTCACCCAGCTCCTCGCCAAGCATAAGATAAAAGGGCTCTTCACTGCCGCCAGCAAAAGCTCTTTCTACAATTCGTAACCAGTAATCGACTTTATCCATTAGCGAAAGAACTGTTTTAGCAACGTCAATATCAAAAAATTCCTGATAATCAAGCAGCCTTGACAAACCATAAATATGAAAATTACCTTGACGCGTGGTTGATAAAGCCAAAGTTTGGGTTCGATGGGAAAGCTCTTTAGTGACCTCTTTTAACAGCCTATCAAAATCAGTCCGATGATCCCAAATTTTTTCTTTAACACCCACTTCCTCCGCTACTGATAACTTTTTGGGCACCATCAAACTCTTAACATAATACTTCAATCCCATAGAAGTAGGCAACCTCCCGGCTGAAGCATGGGGTTTTTTCAAGTATCCGATTTGAGTTAATTTACTCATTTCGTTCCTAATCGTTGCCGGAGAAACACCCAAGCTATACTTTTTCTCTATTGTCTCGCTACCCACTGGCTTAGCTGTTTCAATAAACTCTTCAATAATTGCTTTTATGATAATAATTTGACGATCGGTTAGTTGAGCCATGGTTTAATTTCCTTAGCAGGAGAATAACACGAGTGCTAAATTCTGTCAAGACCAGCCTGACTGGTCAAATCTCCGCCAGTGAAGCAAAACTGCTAAACAAAAAGCAATTAAAAGAATCAGATTTAACCAATGAAACTGGCGAAAAAACTGAAGCAATAACAGAGCAGTGGCAAAACCGGCAATTAAAAAAGCCAAACGCCAAACTTTGAACAATTCAAAAATTATTAACAAAACCGATGAAAAGAAAAGAAAGAAAAATGCCGTTATAATCCACCAATTCCTGGGGGGAACAAAATAGACTAGCAAGCCCAAAATCAACCAAAGAAAAAAAATAAAAAGTCTAAATAACCAGGATAAAATATCCTTTTTAGTCTTTCTTTTAAATCTTAATCTCTTTTTCCTCATCTCTTAAACTTTGAAATCTATCACCTATTATTTTAAAATATCTTTAGGATGAATTCCATTTTAGTTTTAGGAACCATTATTTTTGCTTTCATTATCCTTTTCTTTTGGTTTAAAAAACAAATTGAATCTATTCAGGAAAAAATTAAGCCTGACAACACTCTTATTGAATGGTTAAAAAGCAATCAACAAACCATTGAACAAACAAACAAAAACATTGCTCAAGTACTCCACCAAAGCACTCAATCTCTTAATGAAAGATTGGACAATGCCGCCAAAGTTATCGGTGATGTCCAAAAAAATATTGGCGAGATGAGCGAGATCGGCCGGTCAATGAAGCAACTCCAAGAATTCCTTTCTTCACCAAAACTAAGAGGCAACATTGGCGAACAAGTTCTCAAAGAACTTTTAGGCCAAACCTTACCCAAAAGTTCTTTTCACCTTCAGTATACTTTTAAAAGCGGAGCGATTGTTGATGCTGCCGTAAAAACAACGGCCGGCATTATTCCTATTGATTCCAAATTTCCAATGGAAAACTTTAAAAAACTCAACGCCGCCGAAAACGAGAAAGAAAAAGAAGCCTACCGCCGAATATTTTTAAAAGACGTTAAAAAACATATCAGAGATATTTCGAAAAAATATATTCTTACCGAAGAAGGAACTCTGGATTATGCCCTGATGTACATACCTTCAGAAGCAATCTACTACGAAGTAATTAATTCTGACCCGAAGTTGCTGGATTTTGCCCATGACAAAAAAGTCCTACCTGTTTCTCCAGCCACTTTCTATGCCTATTTAAAAGCTATTTTAATGAGCTTCGAAGGTCAAAAAATTGAAATAAGGGCCCGCCAAATTATAAGAACTATTCAAGCTCTTAAAAAAGACTACGAAAATGTGGAAACATACCTCTCCACTCTAAACAAACATCTCAACAATGCCTATAACCAAATGAACAATGTTATGTCTTCTTTTAATCTTTTAGGTCAAAAAATAACCATCACTGCTTCATTACCAGAACCAGAAGATAAAAAAAAACTAGAAACTTTACTTAAAAATAAAAAATGTTATTATAGGGTATGAGAAGAGAGTATAGAACATACTTAGGAGTAAAAAGTTTTTGTACTCGCAGAGGACAACAACTAGACGTGCATTATGCCGTATTTCCCGAAGAAAGGCTACTACGTAAAAGAGGGCCAACTTTCTGTATTGCTACTTGTAGAGAGCAGCAAGATGGGGGTGTTGTACTATCACCGCCACTGTGCAGAAAAGGAGGAGATTGCCAAGGAATACAAGGGAAAAACGGAGAATCTATTATAGTTGGAAAAAGCAAAGTAGGGCAAATATTGGCCGAATTAAAAAAGGATGAGTTTGAGGGAAGAATAATAAGTTCAAAAAGATGTCAAAGAGGAAAAAGGGGATTTCTTATGATTACTTCCCCCGTTCGCACTGAAAATGGACCTGTGAGATTTGCTTCTTGCTCCTTTAAAAGACCAGCAAATAAATGCGCAAGCACAGACGGGACAGGCTCTTGCCAAGAGAAACAAGAAATAGGTGGAGAAACAATAGTTGT
Organism: uncultured Gammaproteobacteria bacterium; assembly: GCA_964428655.1. Lineage (GTDB taxonomy): Bacteria > Patescibacteriota > Microgenomatia > UBA12405 > JAHJSD01 > CAYRYE01. The sequence continues at coordinate 187,852 of CAYRYE010000001.1, read as the reverse complement.
CCTTTCACCAAGAAAATTTGAAAAACTAGAGGAAAAAGATAGAAAGAGAAGAAGAAAGCAAACAAGAGGAATAAAAGAGTAATTTAGGAACCCCAGGATATAGAACAAAATGAGTTTATTAATAATCTTCCTGCTCAACAACGCCTATAACCAAATGAACAATGTTATGTCTTCTTTTAATCTTTTAGGTCAAAAAATAACCATCACTGCTTCATTACCAGAACCAGAAAAAGATAAATAAGCAAATGCTCAAAAGAACCAAAACATATTTAGCCAAATTAAAAGAATACTGGTATTACTCAACCAGAACTGCTTTACTGTCTTACCAATCCAACAAAAGTGCCACTTTGGTAAAAATGGTTGGAGTAATTATTACTGCCTTAACCCCAATTGGTTATTCTTATATCTTGAAAATTATCATTGATGCGCTTATCAGCGTAGGCCAACAGCAAAACACGGCTAATTTTTTCTTTTTCGCAAAACTAATCATTATTTTTTTTGCTCTTGAACTTATTGGTCGCTTCACCTGGCGAATTATTGATTATTGCGACCGTGTCACCTATCTGGACTTTGGCCGCTTTTTAACCATCAAAACAAACGAAAAATTCGCTTCCTTGGACTTTGAACATTGGGAAAACCCAAGGCTCAACAATCTTCTCAACAAAGTTAAGGAAACATACACCTGGAGACCAATTAATTTTGCTAACAGACAAATGTGGCTGCTACAAAATTTAGTTTCAGTAATTTCCAATACTATTATTATTGTTGGCTTGGGACCAATTTATTTCCTGCTCATTTTTGTCTCTACAATTCCAGAATTTATAGTAGGAATAAAGTTCAGCCGATCTGTTTGGAATATTCATGGAGCAAAGGGAGCAATCAAGAGGGATTTTTGGAACACTTCTTGGTATCTGCAAAACGATAAATGCCTCCAAGAAATCCACATCTTCAATATTCAAAAAACTCTTTTAAAAAGAATTGAAAAACTCTACGGGGAATTTTTCGGCCATCAAAAAAAGGAAATTAAAAAAATGTCCAAAAATAGAATTGTTACTTCGCTTTTCGCCTTCACTATTAATGCGTTTATTTTCTGTTCCGTTTTTATAAAAGCCATTAGCGGCATCATCAGTATCGGCACTCTGAATTTTTATATTAGTAGAATTAACAGTCTAAGTGAAAGCTTCAAAGGGTTGTTTAAAAATTTGTCCCAAAATTTCGAAGACCTGCTTTATGTTAAAGATTTATTTACTGTTTTAAATCTAAAGCCAATTATAAACAAAAATACAAAAGGCAAAAAGGTTGAGCTGCCATTTACAATTGAATTCCGAGATGTCTGGTTTAAATATCCTAACAGCGAAAAATATGTTCTTAAAAACTTTAATTTAACAATCAAGCCAAATCAGAAAATAGCCTTAATTGGAGAAAACGGCGCAGGAAAAACTACCATTGTTAAACTACTCGCTCGGTTTTATGATGTTTCCAAGGGCAAAATCCTAATCAATGATCAGAACCTAAAAGAAATAAATTTAAATTATTGGCGAAAAAATGTCGGCGTCTTGTTTCAGGATTTTAATCGCTATGCCTACACTGTTAAGGAAAACATAAGATTGGGAAACATTGACAGGCCTTTTGAAAAAGAAATGTTTAATTTAGCAATTAACAAATCGGATGCCGGCAAATTTATTAAGAAACTCGACAAGAAAGAAAAAACTATTCTTTCCAAAAAATTTGAAGGAGGAACTGACTTATCTACCGGCCAATGGCAGAAAATAGCCCTAAGCAGGGCTTTTTTCAGAAATGCGCCATTGCTTATTCTCGACGAGCCAACTTCAGCCATTGACCCTGCCTCTGAACACAAAATCTTCAAACAAATTCATCAATTTGAAAAAAACAAAATGGCTATTATGATTTCTCACAGATTTTCTACTGTCCGCAATGCCGACAAAATTTATGTCATAGATAAGGGCAAAATAATTGAAAGCGGAAGTCATAAAAAACTAATGACGCAAAAAGGCAAATATGTCAATTTGTTCACCCTTCAAGCCAGCGCCTACAAACGCTAATGCTTTATTTCCACACCGGAAACTCTACATCCCGCGCTATGATACAATTTACTTAAATTTAAACAAAAGAAAAAATGAGAATTAGTATTGAAACAGCAATTGCTATTTGGCAAAGGATTTTAAAAATAGCAACTATTATTATTGCCGGGTGGGTAATACAGAGATTTGCTATCTTTTCGCTCAAAAAACTTCGCCGCAAAGTTGGAAAAAGCAAATCTGAAACTGTTGCCCAAACAAAACAGCGGGTCAAAACCATCACCAGTCTTTTAATTAACACTGTGAAAATTATCGTCAACTTTACCTCTGTACTTTTAATACTGTCAGAGCTTGGTTTTAATATTCTGCCATTAATAACCGGAGTTGGTATTTTCGGATTGGCAATTGGCATAGGCGCCAAAGGCTTGGCTTCTGATTTAATCGCCGGGTTTTTCGTGCTTTTTGAAAATCAATTTAACGTTGGAGATCAAATCAAAGTCGCAAACAGTATTTCCGGAAAGGTCACTAAGATCAGCCTACGCACTATTGCCCTTAAGGATAAAGACGGCAACATCCACCTTGTCCCCAATTCTTCCCTAAAAGTAATTACCAAAATAACAAAAAATAAATAAAAAAGAGGCCTTGTTTAGCAATAAACTACTTATTTCCTACTGTAAATTCTCGCTTTTCTCTTATGCTTCTTATTCATCCTCTTCCTATATTTATCTAACGACTCACCCGGTTTTCTCGTCATCTTTCTATCTACTCGTGTCTGCTTTGAATCAGAAGTTATCACCGGCCTAGACGGCGCCGATTCTCCGGAACCACAAGACCCCTCATTCATAAACTACCTCCTTTTCATTAAGAAAGTACACAATAAAACCGTGAAAATCAAGTTTTTCTCCATGCTAAAACTGAATACATAGATACAATAAACTTAATTTTAAACACCTAGGAGGTACGAAACCTCCCAATAATTAATAGAGTGAAACAAAGAGGGCTTAATACTTTATCTTCTTTGCTCCATGTAGCAATCTCGGCAATAAACTGGTCTGTCTCCAGATGGCTTAAAGGGAACTTGAGTCTGCTTGCCACACTTAGCGCATTTTACATCATAAAGCTGACGGCCAAGCTTGTCAGTGCCTGCTGGTGTAGCAGTCGTATCGTCTGTTGGCGCAGCTGTATCATCTGTCGGCACAGCCGAACTGCTAACAGCTTCTTCTGTTTTGGTCTCTTCAACTTTTACTCCTTCAGTTTCGGGTTTTTCAGTTTCAACTTCTTCAACTCCCGCCTTCTTAGCCTTTATCTCTTCGGCTGGCTCATCAACTGTTTGTTTATCATTTTTATCTGGCATTTTTAATCACCTCCATTCAATTTGAATTACAAAAAATTAGGCAAAATGAAAGCTAAAATAATCAATAGTTAGTCTGGATTATATTCCATTTTCAGCAAGAGCTCAAGTATCCATAGGATAAAAATTCTTTGCCGCTCTTGCTGAGAGAAAAAATTATCCGTGATAGAATTTGAAGATGAAGCTTAACGAGCAGCAAAAGAAAGCCGTTAAATATCAAAAGGGGCCGTTGTTGATTATCGCCGGAGCTGGAACAGGAAAAACTACGGTTATCACTGAAAGAATAAAGTGGCTAATTGACAAAAATGGTCTTTCCCCTTCTCAAATACTAGCTTTAACTTTTACTGAAAAAGCGGCTAGAGAAATGGAAGAAAGAGTAGATCAAGCTCTGCCGTTAGGATATAGCCAGCTCTGGATTTCCACTTTTCATTCTTTTTGCAATCAATTATTACGAGATGAAGCTTCTCACATTGGTCTTAATCCTAATTTTAAATTAATGTCTAAGGCGGAAACTATTCTTTTTTTAAGAAAAAGGCTTTTTAAACTCAAGTTGACATATTTTCGGCCCGTTTCTACTCCAGACAAGTTTTTAGGGGGAATCATTGATCATTTTTCCCGACTTCGAGACGAAGATATTACGCCAGAACAATATCTCCAATTTGCTGAAAAAGTTTCAAAAAATGCCAAAACAAAAGAAGACAAGTTAGAAGCCAAAAAAACTATTGAGCTGGCCAAAACATTTAAAACTTATCAGGAATTAAAAGAGAGAGAGGGCGCTTTTGACTTTGCCGATCTCATCAGTTATGCGCTTAAGCTTTTACGAGAAAGATCCAATGTTTTAAGAGAGTATAAAAAAAAGTTTGCCTTTGTTTTGGTCGACGAATTTCAAGACACTAATATTGCTCAATATGAATTAATAAAATTGCTGGCTCCACCCAAAGAAAATCCCAATCTTACCGTTACTGCCGATGACTCTCAATCAATCTATAAATTCAGGGGGGCGGCCGTTTCTAATGTTTTAACTTTCCAAGAAGATTATAAAAAAGGCAAAGTTGTTTCTCTAATTCTAAATTACCGTTCTACCCAAACCATTCTTGATCAATCTCATCAACTAATTAAACACAATGATCCTGATACTTTAGAAGTAAAATTAGGTATTGCCAAAAACTTAAAAAGCGCCCGAGCAATTAAAGGAACGCCAATTAAACTATTTTTTACTAATCGGGTAGAAAACGAGGCCGATTTAGTTGCCCAGGAAATAAAAAAACTGACTAAAGAAAAATACCAATACAAAGACATTGCCATTTTAGTCAGGGCCAATAACCATTCCGAACCATTTATAAGAGCTTTGGCCAGAAGCAATATTCCATATCAATTCTTGGGTCCAGGTCATTTATTCCGCAAGTCAGAAATTAAAAATCTAATTGCTTATCTGCAAACCTTAGTTGATCTCCAAGACGACATTGCTTTTTTCAAAGTCGCTAGTATTCCAGAATTAGAAATCTCTGCCCGTCAATTAGCCATGCTTCGAAGTTTTGCAAAAAGAGAAAATTTATCTCTCTTTGAAGCTGCCGAGAAAAAGGCAGCAAATTCCCCGGAAACAACCGTAGAAAATAAAACAAATAAATTGGTGAAAATCATTCATCGTCACCTCAAGCTGCTGTCAAAAGAAACCGGCGGTCAAATTCTCTACTATTTTCTCGAAGACAGTGGTCTTTTAAAATCAATAGTCAATCCAAAAACAGAAACTAAGCATCAGCAAGCCCTTGATCTGGCCAAATTTTTTGACAAGGTCAAATCATTTGAAACCAATAATGAAAACGCTTCTGTTTTTCATCTTCTGGATTGGATTATGCTTCGATTGGAACTGGGCGAAAGCCCTTTGGCAACAGAAACTGATTGGACTGAAGTCGATGCCGTCAATATTTTAACTGTTCATTCGGCCAAAGGGCTAGAATTCCCGATTGTTTTTATGGCTAATCTTGTCAATCAACGCTTTCCTACCAGAAAGCGTCAAGAGCAAATACCTATCCCCCAAACACTAATCAAAGAGCTTTTGCCTGAAGGCGATCCACATGAACAAGAAGAAAGAAGACTATTTTATGTGGGCATGACCAGAGCCATGGATCATCTCTACTTTACCGGGGCTAAATTCTACAGCAATGACGCTAAAAGAGAGAAAAAAATCTCTCCCTTTGTTGTTGAATCTTTGGGAGAAAAATCAATTCACAATATGCGACATGCAACACGTGATATACAGCTCACTCTCCTTTCTTGGCAAAAACAGGAAGAAAAAGAAAAACCGGCTATTTTTAATTTTCCAGTAACTTATCTTTCATATTCCCAACTAAACGCATTCGATATTTGCCCTCTTCAATATAAATATAAATACATCATCAGACTGCCAACACCTCCCTCGCCAGCTCAAACAATTGGTATCACTCTCCATAGAACCTTGAAAGAATTTTATCAAGAACAAATTCTTAGCAAAGAAAAATTAGACTTTAAAACTTTTTTAAAAATACTTGAAGAAAATTGGCAATCACAAGGATTCAAATCTAAGGCTCATGAAAAAGAAGCTAAAAAACAAAGTGTTCAAATTCTCAAAAATTATTACCAAAAAGAATTAAAAGATAAATCTATTATTAATGTTATTGCCCTAGAACAGCCATTTTCTTTTAGAATTACTCCAAAACTGAAAGTTGGGGGAATAATTGATAGGGCTGATCTTTTTCCTGATGGAAGAGTAGAAATTATCGACTACAAAACTGGTGCCAGAATTCCAAACCAGAAGACAATCGATCATGATGATCAACTAACTCTTTACGCGCTGGCAACTTCTAGCATCAGTGAGCTCAGCTTCAACAGGCCAGTAGAGAAAATTATTTTGAGTCTCTATTTTCTCCAAAACTGCATTAAGCTCTCCAGTCAAAGAACTAAAGAACAATTAAATGAGTTTAGAAAAAAGATGATTAAAGCCGCTGAGGAGATAGAAAAAAGCCCCTTCCCGCCAAAACCTAGTATCCCATTTCCCTGTAATTACTGTGAATACAAGCTTCTCTGCGAAGCGTGGCAGTAATTTGATATAATTATACTCATCTGCGCCCGTAGCTCAGTTTGGTAGAGCACCTGCCTCTTAAGCAGTGGGTCGGGGGTTCGAATCCCTCCGGGCGCACCAAAAAGCCCCTATCGTCTAGTGGTTTAGGATATCGCCCTCTCACGGCGAAGACCGGGGTTCAAATCCCCGTAGGGGCACAACCAGAGATCGTGTTAATTCTAGTCTATTTTACGGTAAACTTTATCCCTGCCCCTTAGCCTCTATCCCATTGACCTGAAGTAGTTTGAAAGTCTATCAACAAACCTAAAAAGGAAATTATTCATCACCAGCGGCAAATAACTTTAAAATCCTAGTCCTATCACGCACTAAAACCCGCTTACTACCTCGCATAATAACTACCTCACCTGTAAAAAGATCCCTTACCAGCGGGCCTCCTTCCACTAAAGCACGAGCTTCTCTCCTTGGAATCTCTTGTATAAGCAAAGAGTTATCTCCTCTTACTGATCTTTTCCCATATCTTACTCTGGAAGGAATCCTACGCACAGGCTCTTGACCTATAAAAACGGTTGCTGGTGGAACTCTCTCTACATCTACACCATGTAAAGTTCCTTCACCTGTCTTTATATCCCCGCCGATAGGAATAAAAACTCTTGTTCTTCTGGTCCTTTCGGCAAGCAAACCTCGTAAATTTATTGCTCTATCTGGTCCCATATGGCGCTATTATCTCACATTTGGATGAATCTCAACACCACGGAATACACATCTAGTTCCACTTGCGTGGTCAAGAGGACAAAGCAAAGCCAAACCAAAGGCAATGGCTACCTTTGGCATAGACCCCATCTTTAATTATTAAAAAAACTATTGAACCAATGCTATAATCATGATATTATAAGATGTACCGTTAACAAGTCTATTGATAAGACTAATATGGGTACCACAAAAAGAGAACATTGGACTCCAGTGCCACTATATGAATTAAGATCAAAAGAAACATTTTTTTGTACTGCCCCAACAAGAGAAACCGTAGATTCAACCTTGATCCCAACCCACCACAGATCTAAATCAGCACCAGAAATTGCAGGATATTTAAGAACTAGATCTAGGTATCTAAGAGCAAGATGCGTGCCAGCAAGAGATGAGAGAACTGGAAGAGTAATTCCTGGTCGTCAAGCCATACTGGTAACGCCAAAAAATGGCACAAGGCGTCCAATACTACAATAATATTTACAAAACAAATCAAATAGGGAATTTTCTTCGCAAGCGGAGCAATTTCCACCTAATTGAATCAGCAAATTGAAGACCTTCATAAAGAATAGAATTAACAACTAAGTCCCGGCTACTGACAAATTCAACTAATTCTCCCCCATAACCTAGTTTGAATTTATGGAAGCCATACCAAGAATGATTTTGATCAGCGTCAGGACCCAGGCTGCCCCACATATCAAAAATCTTACAGCCTTTATTCTTGCCAAATTTAATTAGTTCCCAACAAATCAAATTTGAAGCCATTAACTCCCGGTGCTCTGAAGAAGAAGCTCCATAGGGATAAAAAATCCTATTTTTCCAAATAAATAACATCCAGGCATTTAACACTTTTTCCTGATATCTGGCTAATAAAATATGGGCTATCCCCGCTGGATGCAAAACCTGCCACAACTTCCTAAAGTAATCCGGACTGTGCATATAGAACTTTTGTCGTTTTAAAGTCTCCTGAAGCAAATTAATAAATATCTCCAAGCCCTCTTTGTCAGACTGCTCTTTAGCAACAACACCGTGTCTTTGGGCTAACCGAATATTGTACCGGGTCTTGCTATGCATCTGACTCATTAACTCATCCTCAGTTTTGGTCAAATCCAGTAAAAAGGAATGAGGGTCGAAAAGAGGTTTTCTGGCTAGTCGCAAACCAATTTTGGTTAAATCAATTTTTTCATCTTTAGTTGGCGGTTTTTGAATCTTCCCTTTTTCATTCTTCCAACGTCGCACAATATAATCCGGTTCTATTTTAATAAAAATTGCTTTTTCCCCCTGAGCCAGCTCACTCAAGGCTCCAACTACCTGTTGATTGGGCAAACTGCCTTTCAATATTTGGCCAACAGACAAAGACAACTTTGGGATTTGTCGAAACAGAACTTGAATTCCGTCTATTATTTTTCCTTTGTCAAAAATCCCCAATCTAACCACTTTCATCCCAGTCTTCTCTTTAAATTCTCCCCATTGCCAAGTTTGCAAAGGATGGCCGACAACTTCGTTGTAAGTATCTTTTTCTTCAGGAAGAACTTTACGGATTATCATAATTCTACTCTACCATTCTTCGTCCCAATCGTCATCACTCCAATCAGATTCACTTTCCTCCCAAGCAATCAATTTATCAGGAATATCCTCTAAAAATCTAGAAATACTGTTGCAGCTGATTTTGCCAAAGTAAAGCCTTTGGGCGGCATAAACCAGCAATAAACGCCTTTTTGCCCGAGTCATTCCCACATAACAAAGACGGCGTTCTTCTTCGAGCTGTTCTAAATTATCTATGCTTCTTGAGTGAGGTAATAAACCCTCTTCTATGCCAATAATAAAAACCGTATCGAATTCCAATCCTTTGCTTGAATGAAGAGTCATCAATCTAACCGCTTCCCCAGCTAATTTCTCTTTTTCCTTTTCTTGAGCTGAATATTCCTGCTGAACCAAAGCAACATTTTCTAAAAATTCACTCAAATCAGGAAATTGTTTTGCCACTGAAGTCAACTCTTTAATATTCTCTAAACGACGGTAATCACTCTTATCAACAGGATCAAATTTTTCTAAATAACCACTGAATTCAAGAATTTCTTCAAGCAATTTTTCTGTTTTCCATTTCTTTCCTCCACTTTCTTCAATAAATTCCTCAACTTTTTCCTTTCTTCGCTTGCCAAAATTTTTCTCAATCCTCTCCCAAGAGGCTTGGTCTAAAGAATTATAAAAAACCCGAAGTAATGACAAAACATCTTTAACTTCAGCTCGTTCGTAAAACTTGACACCGCCAACAAGAATATAGGGCAAGCCATGGCGAATAAAGGCCTCCTCAAGGGTTCGTGATTGGGCATTGGTTCGATACAAAACAACGATCTCGGCTGGATTAACACCTCTGAAATCAACCACTCGCTTAATCCTTTCAGTAACAAACTCTGCCTCATCAATCTCGGAACTGGCCCGATAAATAATAACTTCCTCTCCTTGGCCATTTTGGGTAAACAATTTTAAAATCGGGTGTTTTTCGTTCTTGGAAATGACCGCATTAGCGGCGTCCAAAATTGTCTGAGTGGAACGATAATTTTGTTCAAGATTAATTATCCTCATTTTCGGAAAATCAGAGGTTAAACTCATCAAATTTCGGTAATCGGCACCACGCCATCCGTAAATCGCTTGGGCAATGTCACCAACGGCAGTTAAATTTTGATATTTTTTGGCTAAAAGCCTGGTTAAGATATACTGAGCTCTATTGGTATCCTGATATTCATCAACCAAAACAAACCGATAGCGATCCTGATACTTTTCCAAAATTTTCGGTTCGTTTTCGAAAAGTTTAACCACTGAAAGCAGCAAATCATTAAAATCCAAAGCATTAGATTTGATCAACTGCTTTTGGTATTTCTGATAGATTAGACCAACAGATTGATGCCAAGAAGTTCGAGCTGAGTCCAAAAAAGTTTCCGGGTCAATTAAATTGTTTTTGGCTGACTCAATCATTGCTTTAATTGAAGCTGGTTTAAACCTCTCGCTAGATAAATCAAATTTTTTAACTAAACTTTTGATTAGGGCTAGCTGATCAGCTCCATCATAGATCACAAATAATCTTGGAATACCAATCTCTTCCCCGTCACGCCGCAAAATGTAAGCGCAAAAAGAGTGGAAAGTGCCGGCGAAAAGACCAGAAGCAGGTTTCTCAGAACTGGAAACAGATCGCAAAAGCTTCAACAGCCTCTTTTTCATCTCACCGGCAGCTTTGTTGGTAAAAGTCAGAAGAAGAAGCTGGCTGGGTTTTGCTTTTCTAGCTGCTACCAGCCAAGCGGCTCGCTGAGTTAAAACTTTAGTCTTGCCGCTGCCAGCACCGGCTAAAACTAAAACCGGCCCACCAACAAAAGTGACCGCTTTTTTCTGGGCCGGATTTAAATCATCAAGTAAGTTCTCTCTCACCTAATTTAAACGATCAAGATAATAAATTTTTACCTCTCCAGAAGAAAAAATGACTTTCCCCCACTGAGCAAATCTTTCTTCCCCAAGCTCGGGATACTTCTCTCTTTCCAAATCACCAAGAAAAACATATTGAACTTTATACTTGCTCAGTAAGTTTCTCGCATACTGTTCATCTTCTCCTTGATAAATTGCTTCGACCTCAGTAGACCGAGCCCCGGGCTGATCATAACCCCCCCGCCAAAGCCATTCATGAACCAACCACCCTTCAACTGTAGGTAATCCGGTCATACTAGAGACATGGTTATAGAGAGTGTAACTATCACCTACTGCTTCTAAAATTACTGGCTGGCCTTTAACATTCTCTTTCAACCATAAAACAGCCTGATAATTATCCGGGTGCAAATTGTCCAAAAACTTCATCCCATAAAGACCACGATAATTTTCTAAACTGCCATAATAACCTTTAATGGCAAAATAGGGATAAATCATGTGGGCAGAAAAGCCTGCCAGAAAAAGTATAAAGTACAAAGTATAAAGTATAAAGTTCTTTTTTAATAAAAAATTCTTGATTCTCCAGAAAATGTAGCCGCTTGACAAAGCATAGATCACAAAAGACTGGTAAACCAGTTTAAACATGGTATTGGCCCGATGGTATTCGGGAATATAAATATCTTTGACATAGATAATTTCTGGGATAATGATCAAAATCGTTGCCCAAACAGTAGCCGAGAGAACAAGAATGTCAGGAATGGTTAAATGGTTAAATGGCTGAATGGTTAATTTTTTAATAACAAAAGCCCAAAAGCCAAGAGAGACAAACCAAAAAAATCCCCATAAAACCAACAGTTGCCACCAAAGAGAACGGGCATTGACAAAAGTAATTCCATTAGCCATGGGTTTAAAAGAAAGGGCAAATGGAAGAGCAAATAAAATAGACAAGACTAGAATAATAACACCATAGAGAAAAGTTTTGCGAAGAGAATTAAAAATATACTTGATGCCCGCCGTAGGATGTTTGAAGTAAAATACAAAAAAGAGAAAAATTGCCAAAAGAACCCCGTAAATGGGAAAATCCCACGAATTAGTCATATACATCACTGCTAATAAAAATGCTGGCAGTGAATTTTGAATTTTGAATTTTGAATTTTGAATTTTTTTGCTTTTTTTAACTAAATCCAATCCAATTACCAAAAGGACGGCTAAAAAAAGCAAAACTGTTGGAATATCATTCATGTGTCCGTGAAGATCGGCAACAACAAAGGAATAAAGAGGAAATTCATGAATTGTCTTATCGTTTGGGTTATTAGGTTGATGGCCGATAAACCGAGTTGAATCTGGATACCAATATTTATCTTTGCCACTTTTCAAAACATACACGGCGCTGTGAAGATTACCGCCAAGAGTTAAAAGCAAAGCCGAGATTAAACCAACTAAAACTAAATTCTTGATTTTTAACTTTTTGCCCGGCCAAATATAAGCTAGATTAGAAGCCAAGGAAAAAGCGCTAGCAAAAGTTAAGGCGAAAACCGTTGCCATCATTAGGTTATAAGTAATGGCTGAATCCAATCCAGAAATTTTAGTCAAAACTGCTGCCTGAAGATGGCCAAAGTAGTAATAATTAATCGATTGATTGGCAAACCACATATCGGCCGGCGGAAACCAAGTAGAACGAAGAATAGAATTAACAAAGCCAAAATCCATAAATTTTTCCAAACCTTCTATGTCGGGCTGAAAACCACGAATAAAAGCCCAAAAGGTCAAACATAAAAAGAAAATGATTTCCTCAAGTAAAAATTTCTGCCAATTATCTTTGAAAATTTGCCAGAATTCTTTCTTGTGTTTTTTTTGATTTAACCACCAAATATTTCCCAATAAAATTAGAAAAATAACCAACAATATTGTTTCTTTAAAGAACGGAAAAAGATGAAGTCGACCAAAAATAAAAATTAAATAAGAAACAATAATAATCCCTAAAGTCTTGCTAAAAATCCAACCCTTATCCCAAAACTTTTTAAATAACCCAAAAACCAAGGGCAAAAATAGAAAACCAAAAAACAAAAGAATCAGCCACCAGTAAAAAATAATAAAAAAATCACTAAACATAAGTTTTATTTTATCTTCGTGTATAATTTTTAACAATGACTAAAAAGTCCGCCTCTGGCCGAAAAATCAAAATTGGCATTGACTTGGACGGTGTTATTATTGGCAAACCATTTTTTATGCCCAAGCGTTTGTTAGAATGGCTTTACTGTTCTCACGGCAATCGTCAAAAAAAATACCGTTTCCCCGAATTAAAGGTAGAAATCTGGTTAAGAAAACTTAGTCACCATCCATTACTTCGCCCACCGTTGGGAAAAAATCTTGAGGCAATTAAAAAACTGGCTAAAAAGAAAAATGTCGAAATTTATATTATCTCCGGCCGATATAGTTTTTTGAAAAAAAGGACTCAAGTTTGGCTAGAAAAAAACGAAATAAATCAACTATTCCAAAAAATAATTATTAATCAACAAAATCAACAACCACATATTTTTAAAAAGGAAATGGTCCAAAAGTTAAAACTTGATTATTTCTTTGATGACGATCCAATTATAATTAACTACCTCAAAGAAAAAATAAAAGGTACAAAACTATTTTTAGTGAAAAATGAAAATCTTAATTTCTCTCACTTACTATCTTCCTAATATCAGCGGTGTCAGCATTTATGCTGATGTACTAGCTAAGGATTTGGCTAAAAAAGATCAGGTAACTATTTTAACTTCCAAATTTAAAAACAATCTCCTCACGCAAGAAAAGATTGGCAAAATTTACATTCGCCGCATTTGGTCTCCGCTAAAGATCAACAAGGGAATTCTAATGCCCACCTTTCCTCTTGCCTCATTAAAAGAAGTCTTAAAAACAGATTTAGTTATTTGCCATCTTCCTCAGCTAGAAGCTGTTTGGTTGGCTCTCTGGGGAAAAATTTTTAGAAAACCAATTGTTTTGGTCCACCATTGCGAGTTTGGTAATGCTCCCGGCATTACTAAGAAACTTATTAAATTTCTAACTTATTTTCCTCACTATTTAGTTTATCATTGGGCCGACAAAATCGTTGCTTATACCAAAGATTACGCTCAGCATTCAATGTTTCTTTCTAAATTCCTAACTAAAACAGAATTTATCTTGCCCCCAATCATCCTTGGTAAAAAAAGCAACAAAGAAATTAAAAAAATAGCCAAAACAATTGATAAAAAAAGAGAGACTAAAATTATTGGATTCGTCGGTCGGATCGGCTGGGAAAAAGGCATAGACTTAATTTTAAAAACAATCCCAAAACTTAAAAACACTTTTAGGGACTTCAAAATAGTTTTTATTGGCCCTTATAAGCAAGTAATTGGCGATAAAACTTATCAAAGGTTAAAAAAACTGTTCAAAAAATACCAAAAATGGGTTGTTCTTACCGGACCCATTTCACATGAAAAACTAGTTAATTATTATTACAACTTTGACTGCCTTGTTTTGCCCAGCACTAATAACCTAGAAACATTTGGCATCGTTCAACCAGAAGCAATGCTTTGCGGTTGCCCAGTTGTTGCCAGCAATTTACCGGGAGTAAGAACGCCAGTGGGATTAACCAGCATGGGAAAAATTATTCCTGTTGGTAATCATCGAAGGCTAACAAAAGCGATCATAGAAGTAATAAAAGAAAAAGGCCACTTTGCAAAAAAGCTTCCCCTGACAAAAAAGTTATTTGACCAAAAATTATTTTCTATCGAGTGGGATAAAATCGTTCAAGAAACTCTTCTCGATTAGGTTCATGTTCGTTAATAAATATCATCACTTTTGGGTGATCATAAACAGTAAATGCTTCTTCTGCAACTCCGTCGCGAATTTCCAATTTCCAATTTCCAATTTCCAATTTAGGATAGGAAGTAAATTCCTTAATCTTCTTAAAGCCCAACTCTTCCTTTAAAAGCATTTGGTAATATTCTGTTGTCACTGGGTATCTTTCCGGTACTTTTGGAATTGAATCCCAAAGTCGATTAGAAGAAAGAATTAAATAATCAATTTTTTCTAGCTGTCTAGAAATTTCTTGCCACTTCTCCTCGGTATCCTGATCAAAAAGAGAAAGCATTTTTGTTTGATAAATTGAGGCGTTTCTGCCGCCAATTCCTAAAGGCAAACAGTCATCCCAATGCTCACAAGAAACAACTGACCCTGGAGGAATATTTTCAAAAATCCAATGTGAGGCGGCTACCCGAGAATGAGGCTGAGAGTAAATAGAAATAAAAGCAAGGGGATAAACAAACAAAAATGGCAAAACAAAAATTTTAAATTTTCTTGACTGTTTTAAAACAAAATCACCTGCCATTAAAGTCAAAAATGGATAAAGCGGTAGGAAGTAGCGCATGGTTTTAACAAACTGAACAGCCTGAAAGAAAAATAAAAAGAAAATCCAAAGAAGAGAGATGGTTAAATGGTTAAACCCACCCGCAATGCTACACATAGCGTTGCAGGCGGGTGGTTGAATGGTTTTCCTTTTTACAGAATTATAGATATATAAACATGTAGATAGAATCATTATCGCTCCCATTGGAACGCCCAATCCCCAAAAGAATAAATTCTTCACCGGAAAAATAATTGGTTTAGTTTTAATCCATTGAACTGCTGGTGGATACCAGGCATCTGGATTATTAAAGGAATTCAATGTTTTCAAATTCTTTAAAAATTGAGGGTTAATTTTAAAAAGACCAGAAAAAGAATAGGGGCTAAAAAACCGAAAAGATAAGAAAGCAGCTAGTAGTAAGTAGCAAGTAGTAAAAAATAGTTTTCTAAGATCAAATCTAAACTTGGAAAGAAATATTAAACCAATTACTGGTAAAAATAAAATGGCAGAAATTTTACAAGAAAGCGCCAAACCTAAAAATATACCTGTTAGAATCGCTGGGCAATTTAAAGCCGAGTAGAAAGTCAAAACTAAAAAAAAGTTTAAAAAAATATCAACCGCAAAAAAATGAGAAAGCTGAATTGGCAAAACCATTAATGAATAAAGAAAACTGGGCCAAATACTTTTTGAAATTTTAAAAAGCAAAAAAATAATGCCAACATCAAAGAGGGCTGAAAGGAACCTACCAACTAGATTAAAGGCGGCGTAATTGTCCAAGCCAAAATTACCAGCAATAAATTTCGTTAAAAAAACAGGAAAAGGGCCATAAACAAAAAAATCGTAGCCATTGTTGTAAGGGTTAAGAGGCGATTTTGAAGTATCAAAATATTCTTTTATGCTTTTAGGCTGCTGAATTTTTGTCCCAACCATGGTCAGAAAACGTTCATCCGGATGCAAATGAAATCCCTGGTCCCAATTGAGACCATAAACTCTCAGTCCAAATCCAAAGACCAAAATTAAAAATAGAATCAGTTTTTGTTTGCTTAAAGCAAATCTTTTCATTAACATAATTATATGTCTAACCAAGAGGAATTAGCAAAAACTGCTGAACAAGTTAAAAATTGCCAAAAATGCCCTCTTTATAAAACGGCTACCAATTCTGTTCCGGGCGGGCCTAATCCAAACGCAGAAATTGTCTTTATTGGCGAAGCCCCAGGCTACTGGGAAGATCAAAAAGGAATTCCCTTCTGCGGCGCGGCCGGAAATTTACTTGACCAACTATTAGCAACAATCAATATCAAGCGTGAAAATGTCTTTATTGGCAACATCTTAAAACACCGGCCGCCCAATAATCGCGACCCGCTTCCAGCTGAAATTGACGCTTGTACTCCTCATTTAAAACAACAACTTTTAATCATTAAACCAAAAGTGGTTATCACTCTGGGCCGGTTTGCCATGAACTACTTTATTCCCAGTGTTTACATCTCGAAAGTTCACAGCCAACCAAGAAAAATTCTTTGGCAAGGAGTGGAACTGTTAATAATTCCTATGTATCATCCTGCCGCTGGTTTAAGAAACGGCAATGTCATGCAACAATTAAAAGAAGACTTCCTTAAGATCCCAGAGATTATAAAACAAACAAAAGAAATTAAAGAAAAAGCACCTATTGATAAGCAAAAAAAGGAAATAAAACAAGAAAGTTTGTTTTAGATAAGGATAAATTATGTCCGCGGAGTAGCCGGTTCTTGTCCACCTTGCCTAACCCTAGGCTTAAAAAGACATCTCTTTTTTGTTGGTTTTCTAGGTGTTAGTTTTTCAGACCTTTCCTCGGCAACGGGAAAACTCCTCTTTCCCCGTTCAAATGCACCCGCATGATGCAACGCAAGTGCACTTTGCAGTTCCGGAGTAATCGGACCACCAAAAAGAGACATCTCATTATTCTACCATCTTAGATTTTTTTAAACAAACGAATGGTTGGATGATCAAAAACAGTCCAGGTTTCTTCGGAAATTAAGTCAGATCCTAAAAGTAATTCTCCCAAAAAACCAAATGGATGAAATTCTTTAATGGGAACAAAACCTAATTCTCCGGAAAAAAGCTGTTGGTAAAACCGAGCTGTCTTTGGAAACTCATTTGGCAAACGAGGGTAATTAGTAAAAATCCGGCGCGAGGGAGATAAAAAGTAATCCGCCTCTTTAATTTTCTTCTCTAATTCCTCAGTTTTTTGAGCGTCTTCGTCCAGATGGCAAAAATCAATATTAACAGTTTTGAATTTTTGCCCATCAATTCCAGGCAAATCAACAATATTCCCACCCTCATACAAAATTACTGAACCTTTGGGTAAATTCTTGTTTATCCAACTATTGGCCCAGATTCGAATGTCAAGAGAAAAATAAAGTTTCATAAATAAGATGCCGGGGAGAATAGAAAAGAATAGAAAAGAATAGAAAAGAATAGAAAAGTGCTGCTTTTTTAAAATTTTTTTTAATTCCCGCAAAAGCCAAACAACTAACAAAACTAAAAATGGCAGGATTGGAGTCATAAACCGAGTCCATTTAGTAAAAAGAAAGGCATTAAAAAGAAGCCAAGGAAGAAAAATAGCATTTAGTACTAAGTATTTAGTATTTAGAGAAATTTTTCTTTTAATTAATCGAGTAAAAAAGAACGCTAGGCCGAATAAAATTAAAACAAACATTGGCAATCCCAATATCCAAGGGAAAACTTTGGTTAGTTGGAAAATAACTGGTCTAGTATTGATAAACTGACGAGTGTAAAAAATGGATGTGATGCCACGAGCTACATTAGATTCATAACTCAGAATTCTTAAAGATTCCTGCCAATCTAAAAAAGTATAAGGTGAAAAAGTAAAAGTGAGCATGATTGTAGTCAGACCATAAAATAACAAGAACTTAGTTTTTTTCAAAAACTTAATCTTTTTCTCTTCATTCTCTAAAATTAAAATTGATAAGGCAGGAGAAAGAAGAAAAAGGGCAGCGCTAACTTTTGAAGCCAAACCAACAGCAGAAATCAAAGAGAGTAAAAATAAATATCGTAATTCCTTAGTTTTAGCAAATTTGAGGGAAAAATAGGCCAAGCCAACAGCGGTAAAAGCTAAAACCGACTCGGTAGTGCCAAAATGCGCCATTTGAATTAATCCAGGAGTGAAAATGAGAAGCAAAACATAAATTTTAGCCCATATTTTTTTACCAAAGACTTCTTTCGCCAGAAACCAACCAATAATAAGAGTAATAAGGGAAAAGAACGCTGACCAAAAACGAAGAAGATAGACTGCCAAAGGAAAAGTAATCTCCCCAAAGACCATTCCAGAAAAAACAAACCTTAAAACTTGATAGCTGAAATAGACTAAATATAAAGGGAAATGACCATAGGCAAAAAACTGAGGGTTTAGATTAGACAAAGAAACTCTGCCCACTGCCCAAGCCATGTTATTCTCGTCGGGATGAAAAAAGAAACTCTCACCCCACGGAAGTCCAAAAAGCCTAGTGATGATTGAAAAGAAAACAAGAGGAAGACTAGAAAACATAAACGATTGCGATGAGCATTAAACCCCAAACAAGAATCGTTGCCAAAAGGGGGATATCAGAGGCCAAAAGTTGGGAAGGCCTTTGCCCTCTCTTTTTTTCAAGAACCAACTGGGAGTAGCGCATAATCCCAAATATCACTGGGAAAATTGTTATCATCAGCCATTTACGCCCAATTAGATAAGGCATATTCTTAATCAAGAAATCTCTAATCCTGGGATGACTAAAATCAAGTGGTTTGACCAAGTAGGCAAATAAAGAATAAGAAAGTAAGGTAGAAACAGCAAAAATTGCACCATAAAAATCAAGAAGTTCTTTACCATACTTTTTCAAAGCCGGTCTCGTCCTTGAGCCCTCAACAACTAATTCACTTCTTCTTTTACCACTAGCAATAAAAAGAGATAAAAAAACTACAGCAAACATCAACCAAACCGGCAAATGATAACCGGTAGCTATTTCTCCACCCAAAGTGCGGAGAATGAAAGAAAAGGAAATCGCTAAAATGTCTAGAACAGCAAATTTCTTTAAATAAAATGAATAAGTTAAGTGAACAGTCAAAAAAATCAGAAGCAGTAAAATGAAACCGAGGTTTAAGAAAGAAGATAAAACAATACTCAAAAACATCAGGAAAAGAGAAACATAAATCGCCTGAGCAGGAGTAATGTCGCCTTTAGCAATTGGTCTGTTTCTTTTCTGAGGGTGAAAGCGATCGTAAGGAATATCAACAACATCATTAATCAAGTAAGAAGATGAAGAAAGAGCGCAGAAAGCAATAAAAGCCAAAAGGCTTTTGCTAAAAAAAGGGGATTCAAACAGTTTACCGTTAAAGATAACTGTTGCAAAAACAGCCAAATTTTTAGTCCATTGAACTGGACGCATTGATTTAAGAATTCCTTTCAGAAAGTTTTTGGTTTTTGCCATCAATCACATTGTAAAGGAGGAACCAGAATTAGACAAGTTTGGCAACTTCTTTGGCCAGTTTAATAGAAAAATTCATCCCTCTGTCCCAAGGATAAATATGATTAGCCGTAGCCCAAAAAACACTCCCGGGAACAAGCTCTAAGGAAGGAGCTATCCGAGAATAGTTTGTTGGAATAATCGGCTGAGCGCATAGAGAAGAAAAAACATCAAAATCGATTAAAAATTTTTCAAATGAGGGATTTAGGCGTCTTAAATAGGGAGAAAAATGACTTAAGATTTTTTTCTTAGACCAATTAAATAAAGGGTTGTCTGGGTCATAGTATCCCCCCACATAAACCAGATATTCATTACCGTAATTCTCCGGATTTACAAAATTAGTATGCTCAACTAAAGCAACAAATGGAAATTCTTTCTCAAGGATATTGAGCCAATAGGTCCCGCCAGACAAAAACTTGTTTTTCATTCTCAGAACCAAAACCAAAGCCCCAATTGTTTCCAACTTTCTCCACTGATCTAATTCTTCCTTGGTGATAAGTTGCTGAGTTAGATCAAGAGCCTGGGAAAGGGGAATCGCCAAAACAACCTTATCCACTAAAACCTCTTTATTCCCAGTTTTGATCTTCCACCCTGGTTTCAAAGGGCTAATTTTACTAACTGGACTGCAAATAAATATCTTTCCTTTGGACTTTAGTCCTTTTCTTAACTCCTCGAAAATCTTTTGACAACCACCGTTCAAATAGCCTAAACTTTTGCTTCTCATCTTAACCCGAGCCCAAAGCCAAGAAAAAGAAACTTTATTGCTAAAACCGCCAAACTTACCTTCCATCAATCTTCCCCAAACAGTGTCCCAGCCTGAAGCACCAATTAGTTTGGGAAATAAATCCAACGCCGTATATTTCTCAAAAATAGGTAAAAATGGTAATTGACGCAAGACAAAAATAGCCAAACCCATTCTTAACTTGTCTAGCGAGCCCAAATGAGGGAAGCTTAAAAAGTCGGAAACAGAATCAAAGGGGTAAATACTTCCCTCAAAATAAATAGAAGTCTTAACATCTCTATAAAATAATTCATTTTCTAAACCTAGCTCTTTTAGAAAATTTTTAACTTGATCATCAAAGATAAAGAAGTGGTGAAAAAATTCTTCCAGGGGCCAGTGCCAATTTTGTTTTTTAAAAGTTCTAGCTAATCCTCCCAGTTTCTCCCCAGACTCAAAGAGAAAGATCTCATTTCCCCTTTTAACAATTTCATGAGCAATTACTAGGCCTGTTATTCCCCCGCCAACAATGCCAACTCTCATTCAAACAAGTTAAAAGAGAAGTAGTAAACCCCCAAGACCAATGACTGAACCCAAAAGAATTAATAAATGTGAAGGAAAGGTAACTCCAACTTCAAGCAGTTCGACTCGAGTCGGGGTTGGCATTGGAGTATTAGTTGGCACCAGAACACCAGTCGGAACCGGAGTATTAGTAGGCGCTGGGGTAGATGTGGGGACAGGAGTGAGAGTGCTGGTTGGTGTGGGAGTTACGGTTGGAGTCAATGTCGGTGTTAAAGTTCCAGTTGGCGTTAGTGATGGTGTCAATGTTGCCGTGGGAGTCAGTGTTGGCGTTGATGATGGAGTTGCGGTTGGAGTCAATGTCGGTGTTAAAGTTCCAGTTGGCGTTAGTGATGGTGTCAATGTTGCCGTGGGAGTGGGACTAGAAATGGAAAAACTTAAAAAACAAGCAGGAACTGGGGTTGGAGTCGGCGTAATTTCTTGAGCCGGCGTTTTTTCAGGAGCAGTAGGCGCAATTGGTTTTTCCCTTAGTTGATAGAGCCTAATGGCACTAGCAACTGCTATCACCCCTAATAATACGGTTGAAAACAAAACAATCAATATTCCCCACTTTGAAGGTTTCTTGACCCTTTCAATTTTCTTTTCTGCTAGTTTAGCTGGTTCTATCTCCTCTTTAGGCTTGGGAGATTCTAAAAGTTCCATTTTAAAAATAAACTTACCACCAACCCAAATCAGGGTTGAAAACTTGAGCCTCTACTGAATAACTTCCATAATCAGGAATCTCAAACTCTATATAAAAACTGTTGTTATGACGATCAGTTGTCTCTTGCCAATCACCGTTATTGATCCTAAATCTCGCCCGAGTTAAACCGCCGGGATGATCAGTTTCGCCAGTCACAGCAAGGTAAACTTCAGTTTCCGGCAAAAGGGAAGAGTAATCAGTAATTAACTCCCAATCCAAATCATACATCTCTAGGATTAAACACTCACAAGAAAAAACCGGTGTCGGAGTGGGTGTAGGCGTAGGTGTTGGAGTTGGAGTTGGTGCAACACAAATCGACCAATCGCCATTCCAACAATCAACTTTTGCCCGACCACAAGCTAAGGTGCCGCCAGGATAATAAACATTTAAATCTTCCTGATAAAAAGTACAGGGTTTCGGCGACCAACTACCAACAGTATGCCATTGACCATCACAATTAACACTGAAATTATGAGTAGCGCAACCAACACCTGTTTGGCTAGCCTTACATTGGGCAAGAGTTTCATATTCTTCATCAGTGCTGCAACCTGCCCAATGACCAGTTACCCCTCCACTAATATCAGTGCACTTAACTTTGAAAGAATGACCCTCAATAGAGCAATCAGCTGAACCGGTTTCTTTTCCCTCGCATGTACTACCATCAAAACAAACCCCATTACAACAAATCTGATTAATTCCGCAGGCAGGGTCGCAATTCCTCGGTCCACCTCCACTACAATCGCCATCAACTTCACAATCTTGACGACAATTGTCACAATTTTCACCAGGATCACATGTACCATTTCCACATTGGGGTTCACTACAATTTCCACAGCAATTATCACAGACTTTTTCCCAACCGCTAGGAGTACACTTGTATTTATTACATTCTTGGGTATTACAATGTTCGGTTCCACAAGGAGTCACCACGCCGCCGCAGTTACATGTAGCTCCTTTTCTTGTCTCCTGTCTTTGTTTAACCAGAACGATTCCTCCAATTAAAGAAGCTGACAAGAGAAAAAGAGAAACAATTAAAAAAAGAAAGTGTTTTTTTCTAACCATAAAAATCTCCTAAAACCAGTTTAATTGACTAAAGCCACTAATGTCAAATACTAAATCCAGCCTAAAGCCAATACTAAAAATAAAATAACACTTCCACTGATGAAAATAAAGGTTGGTTCCCAGAAGCCACTTTCAGGAACACCAGATTCAGTTGAGGGCTGACTAGTTCTTGGCGGTGGAGTCGCTGTGACCGTTAAAATAGCTGTTGGGCTCGCTGTTGGAGACAAGACAATAGTTGCTGTCGGCACTACCGTAGGTGTTAAAGTCGGCGTTAAAGTAGCAGTTGCCCCCGAAGGAGTAGAGCTGAATGATGGCTGGTCTTCATCAATGCTAGCCGCCAAAACAAAAGTGCGGATAAAATCTTCCTCCTCGCCAGTATCAGGATCAGTATATTTAATCCTCAAAGTATGAGACCCAGGAATTAAGTTTTGAGGTGGAGACCAACGCCAGTTACCAAGATCATCAATTTCAACTTCGGCCTCATGAGTAACTGGCGACTTTAAAACTATTTTAACTTTACCTCCCCGGGGACCAAAACCAAAAATTTCTGGCCTGGGAAAATTAATCATCTCTCCATCATTGGGATTAATAATCTCAAAAGGACGACTTAATGATTCCCATTCTTCTCCGACTGCTAACTTTGATTCTGCCGTTGAGGTGGGAACGACTATGGCTGAGGAACCATTTTTGTCTGTAAAATCATACTGACTGCCTAGAGTAATTGTGGAAACCGGATCATCATCTTCCGTGTAAACCAAGGCCGTGGCTACTCCCATCTCTCCACCCTGAACATAAATCTCCTCCAGTATATGTCCTTCTTGATAATTAGCTAATTGGCTCAAATCCGAAGAAAATGCTTTCGCTAGAGAAATAACCCAATTCCCTTGACTAGTTACCAAGGAGGAGAGAGGCGCAATTCCATCAATAGCAACATAAGCAATTGCTCCCTTGGCTGATGCGCCATCAAGGGTTTTAACTACTCCTGATGCCAAATTTGCTTTCGGCAATTCTCCCGAAATCGATTTAGCGGTATGTGCCCGGTAAGGGTTTTCTCTGGAATCATAAAATTTCTGACCGCCGGAAATAATAATAAATTCATATTGACTATCACCCTCCAACCCATCCACTACAATATAGTGGGTGGTAAATTTAGCTAACTCCCCAGTTTTATCTCGAGTGTCGGGAAATAATCTTTCTTGGCCGTTATCCAACAAGCCTAATAAACCGCTAGTCTTTTTTGTCGTCAGCCAGGAAACAACGAAAGAACCACTAGTGATATTAGTTAGTTTAACCTCTTTCGGAACAGTTTCTCCACTGGCCCCAGACCGAAAAACAACCACCCGCCTTACAAGAAGCAAGGCGGCTACCAGAGCCAAAACAAGGCCTATTCCTAAAAAAGTAGGTATTCTTTTCTCTTTATTCACTAATCTCTCCTGATTCTGTGGATATCGCACTGGGACTACTAATTTTCTCCAGTTCAGTAGCAGTCGGAGTAGGTAAAAAATACTCCTTTATCTCATCAATCTGATACTCCTTCCTGGCCTCGATCTCGGTCAAAATATCAGTCTCTAATTCAGTATTAAGTATCTTGATTAACTTGTTAAATTTCTTCAGCTGATCTTTTTCAACCAATTGATGATAGCTATCAAGAGCCACCCAAATTAAAGCAGTTAAAAGAGTTAGAACCGCCAGCCAAACTAATCTTTTGGGTATTTTATTACTTTTCTTCATTGTCATTCCAATAGAATAACCTTCCATTAATTGTCAGGCTTAAGGGCTCCTCTTCTTTCTGGCTCTTAGTAATTTGATACTGAGTCAAGTCTATCCAGCGCCTAGTTTCCACTATCATCTTAACAACCTGCTTTAAGTTAAAATAGTCTCCCTTGCTGCTAAAGCTAAAGTTTAATTCAGAGAGATTTTCATTCTCCTCCTTTTTTTCTTTCTCTTTTTTGACTTCCTCTTCGCCAATCAGCGATACTCCGGCGAGACTGATTCCTCCCAAGCTTACTTGGCTTTGATTTGCACTGCCAATGACTTGCGTCAAACCTTGACTGATATTAAAAGAGACCGGTAAAAAACTGTCAATTAAATCTGCTTTTTCTTGGACCAAGGCATATTCTTCTTGAGCAGCAATAATTGCATTTATTTTTCCTCTCATTTTCAAGCTGATTGTCTCTTTTTCTTTAATCTCACCAACTAAACTAGAAATTGTAACTACCGCCGGTCTGATTGCGAACAAAACAAAAAAGGCCACTGTAAACAGGGTCAAGGCTACCTCTGTGTAGCGCCACGCTTCCTCTTGTTCTTGATACTTCTCAATCGCCTTTGTTAATCCTTTTTGATAGTTATTGAAAAGCTTAGCTATTGTCTGTTTTTTCATTGGCACCAGGCCTCCGGAAACTAATTAAAAACTGAATCTTCATTCCAGCCATTCCCTGGCTTCTTTCAATTGTCCCAATCCTAACCGAAGAGACTTCACTTTCACTCAAAAGATTATCTACAAATTCTACCAGACTAGACTCGGAAAAAATCAAGGCCAGCACCGATGCCTCGTTCTTCTCCCCTCCTGAAAAACCGTATTTCACAAGAACCGCATCAGCGGGAAGGCTATCAACAATTAGTTCCAAAGATAATAAAGGATCGCTCGGTTCTTTTAAGGCAGTAGCAATTGTCTTCAGTCTTGACTGAAAAAGCGTAAACTCCTTCTCAAAATCACTAGTACTAGCTAAAATTGCCTCTTGCTGTCTAACCTCTTCCGATAAATCAGAGTTCGTTCTGTCCAACCAAAATCTAGATATAAAAGCGCCAACAACAATCAGTTCTGTGAAGATAATAATGTATCTTCCCACTGAGAAAACCCAATTCATCAACCTCCCAATAACAGTCCCTTCCCACTTTTCTTTAGGCAGCAAGGAAATTTCGCGTTCAGCCATTCTAATCCAGTATATTAAACTTCAAAAAGAGTGTCAAAAAAAGCTATTCTGGTAATGGAGGAAGTTCTGTTAATTGCGGAGCTGATTCCGGCCAAACCACAATTCGTCTCATCAGCTTTAAGATAACTTGGGCTTCTTTTAAACTTAAAGCCAAAGTGAACACAAAATAAACAAAGACTCCCACTACAAAACTAATTCCGGCCAAACCTATTAGGCCCGCAATCCGGGTTGTATCAAAAACATAACGATCTAGCGTTCTAAGCAAAATCCAACTAGTCAATACCAAAACAATACTGGAAAAGAACATCTTTAAAATCGGCGAGAAAAAATCCGTTGCTAAATCTCTAATTTCAGCTTTTTTAATTAACAAAACTGCTAGAACTAGAGCTCGAATTAATCCCGCCAAAGTAATTGCCACTGCCAAACCATGAATGCCCAACCCTAATTTAAAAATAGCAAATAAGGCCGCCGCCAGAACACTGATCAGGGAAATAAAAGATGCCAACAGGGGTGTCTTTGTATCCTGAAGAGCATGAAACCCCCTTATTAAAATGTCGTTAATGACATTAAAAATGACTAATGGAGCGAAACAGGCAACAATTCGCCCTGTGGCAATTGTTGCCTGCCAAGGAAAATCTTTTGAACCATAAGCCAATCGTACGATCGGCACTCTTAAAATCAAGAAAATACTTGCTGCTGGAAAAGCCAAATAAAGAGCTTGAAGTAGGGAACCCAAAAGCGTCTTTCGAAACCTGTCAAGGCGATGTTTGCTGGCTTCTTTTGATAAGACCGGCAAGCAAGCCTGGCCGATAGTCACTCCAAAAATGCGTGAAAAAAATTGAGTTAAGCGCTGCCCTAAGTAAAACAAGGAAAGACTCCCCGTTGGCAAACTACTGGCTAGAAAAAGAGAGAGCGTAGCCTCAATTTCGCTTAGACCCAAGGCTAATGTCCTTGGCGGCATCAGTCTTAAAATCTTCCTCACCCCAAGGAGTCGAAAAGAGAATGAAAACGAGTACCTGAAGCCCAATGATAAAACTAAAGGCAACTGAATTAAGAAGTGCAGAGCTGAACCAATCACTACCCCAATGGCAGGACCAAAAATCCCCCAACGTGGTGCTAACAGTTGAATACCCAAAATAATCCCTAAGTTATAAACAACGGGCGCCAGGGCGGGAATCAAAAAGCGCTGATAGGTCTGCAGGATGCCAGTTAAAAAACTACTTAACAAAAAAAATATCTGAGCAGAAACCATTATTCTGGTTATCAAACTCATAAGTAAAATCTGGTCACCGCTAAAACCAGAAGCGATCAGGCGAGAAAGAGGATAGGCAAAAACAATTACAATAATTGACAAGCTCAAAAAAGCTAAAAAGAGAATATTGATTACTGAAGAAACCATCCGGTAAGCTTTTTCCTTGCTCTTGGAAATTTGCTCACTAAAAACAGGAATAAAAGCAGCCGAAAGAGCCCCTGTTACCAAAAGTCTAAAAATAATGTCCGGAAGTCGAAAAGCAGCGTTATAAGCATCAAGTTGATCGGCGCAACAAGCATAAAATTTAGCATATAGCAAGCGGTCTCTAAAAATACCTAATAGAGCTGAAATACCAAAAGCCACTGCCAAAATTGCAGCTGCGGAGAAAATACTAGACTGACGGCGTGAAAAAATTCTTGAACCGTTCTCAAAAATCGCTTTTATTCTAAATCTGGGAAAAAGAAATCTGTGCATTACCAATCGGAGTATACCAACTCCTTGTCATCCTAGCAATCAGGTGTTAAAATCAAACGAATCTTTATGCCAATTACTAAATCAGCCAAAAAAGCATTAAAACAATCAAGAAAAAAGGCGGTATTTAATCGTCGGATTAAGTCAAAAGTCAAGCAAGTAATTCAAGCCTTTAAGAAAAAACCCACTAAGGAAAACCTCAAAGAGGTTTATTCTGCTCTGGACAAAGCAGTCAAAAGAAATATCTTCCACAAAAACAAAGCGGCCCGGCTTAAAAGCAAGCTATCTAAATTATCTGCAACTTCATAATATGCTAAACTAAGCCAAGGATGAACACGCTCTTTAATTGCAGCCTTTGGGGAGATGAGGCATTCAGCGCAGTTTTAGCCCAAGAACCATTTTGGCCAATGATTAAAATCGTTGCCAAGGATACTTCGCCGCCTTTAATGTACATCATTATGTGGTTTTGGTTTAAGATTTTCGGCTCTTCTGAAATCGCTATCCGCAGTTTATCCCTTCTTTTTTATTTAGGAACGGTTTTTATTATTTATCTAATCGGTAAAAAACTTTTTGATAAAAAAACAGGAGCTCTAGCAGCTATTCTATCTTTCTTCAATCCCTTTTTATTCCCCTATGCGCTTGAGGGCCGGATGTATTTTTGTCTCTTGTTTTTCGTCACCCTTTCTTTTTATTTTCTTATTAAAAAAAACAACTGGGGCTACATTCTTTCCGCCGCCGCCGCTCTTTATTCACATCATTTTGCTTTTTTCCCTATTTTCAGCCAATTTCTCTGGCAATTAATTTTTGGCTTGCAGTGTAAAGAGCAAAATCTCTGGAAAACCATCCAGCCTTATTTAGTCATTGGCATTCTTTATATCCCCTGGCTCTATCCTCTTTATCTTCAGACAACCCTTGTTTCAACTGGTTTCTGGCTGGGAAATCCCAAACTAAAACATCTTTTGGGAACTTTCAGAAATTTTCTTACCCACCGAACTGTTTTCCAAATTCAAACCAAGATTCCGATTTTGGCGGGCATAATTTTAGCCCTAAGAAAATGGCGCCGAAAAAACCTCAAAACTGATTTCCTTTTGCTTTCTTGGGCTATTTTGCCGCCAATTTTGACTTTTCTTATTTCACAAACCAAAATGTCTATCTTTTATGAACGCTATCTGCTTTACTGCGTCCCACCAATTATGCTTTTGCTAGCTTCTCAAGTTAGGAAAATCGGCTATTTCTTAATTATCCCTATTTCTTTTCTTTTCTTTCTTATCAGCAGCAACTATTTTCTGCATCCTTTTAAAAAGCCGTTTCGTGGGTTTACTACCTGGATTAAAGAAAATGTTTCCGAAAACATTTTTATCGCCAATTATAATGGGGCCGCTCATCATTTATGGGAAACAAAATATTACGGCATCAAAGCACCAATTTACTCACCTGGCGGGCCATTGCCTTTTTATGTCGGCACCGCGCAGATGACAGAAAAAGATGTTGTTTATCAACTACCTGAAAACCAGGAAATTGCTTTAGTCAGCAGTGAACATCCTGATTCTATGAAAATTGACAACTATCAAATAGACCGCTACCACAAAATAGACTCACTCTATTTTGTTTGGATCAAGGAAAAATGAAACTTGATAAAAAACTAGCCATTTTATTATTAATAAATCTTATTCTCTGGATCCCCAGTCTTTTCGAACCCATTTCTTATGGTGATGAATGTATTTATCTAACCCTAGGCAACGCTTTCCGCAAGGGTTTAACTTTTTACCGGGATATCCACGACAACAAACCCCCCCTTTTATACTTAACTGCCGCTATTGCTAATGGCCGTCTCTCTTGGTTCCGAGCAATTGCCATTATATGTAACTTAGTCCATTTAGGAATCATTTATCAATTAATTAAAAGAATTACCAAAAACAGAATTGCTCCTTTAGCCGGCGGAATAGTCTTTACTCTTCTTTATTTAATCTTTGAAGGTCGAACTGCTAATGGTGAAATGTTTATGATTATGCCGGCTAGCCTGGCTGTTTATCTGCTATTCCAATATCCTCAGAAAAAAACTTTTCTTTTTGGTGGATTGATCGGCTTCCTTTTCTCAATCGGTTTCTTATTCAAAATACCCATTCTATTCGACTTAGTCGGCATCCTTTTTGCTTTGTACATTATCTCCATGAAGAAACTTCAATTTAAATCATTAATAAGAATACTTAGAAACAAAAGGTTTTGGGGAATTATTGCCGGCTTTTTCTCGCCTATTTTGCTGACCATATTTTACTACAGCCTTAAGGGAGCATTTACGCCTTATGTTCGCTCTGCCCTACTTCAAAACATTGGTTATCTTTCTTCCTGGCAAGGCAGTAACTTGGGATTGTTTGTCAGATTCTCTTTATTAATAATTTTCTCTTTTATGTTTTTTATCTTTCGAAAGAAAATCCCTTCTAATTTATCATTCTTTGGTATCTGGTTTATTTGGGGATTATTCGGCGCTCTTTTGTCAGAACGTCCTTATCCCCATTATTTAATCGAAATTGCCCCTAGTTTGGCAATATTAATCGCTTTGACCATTGATAAGAAAACAGTTTTCAATTTTGTATTAACCAGCAGTGCCATCGGAATCCTTTTAGCCTCTTATCTCTATTTTAACTTCTGGTGGTACCCCATCCTGCCTTACTATAGAAACTTTGTCTCCTATGCCGCCGGGAAAATTAACAAAAAACAATACTTAAATTACTGGGGCGAGAAAACAGCTAGTGATTACAAATTAGCTCGTTTTATAAAATGGCATTCTCCTGAAAACAACCGGGTTTTTGTCTGGGGAGACGGCGCCTGCATCTACGCCATTTCAAAACGATTGCCGCCAGGGCGATACACAGTCAACTACCACATTTATGACTTCAATGGCTTTCAGGAAACATTAGAAGCCATTAAAAAAACCAAGCCTAAAATCATTATCAAGCTCAAAGATGAAAAAAGAATCTGGCCGGAATTAGATCAACACTTATCAAAAAATTACCATTCTTTTTCTATCCAAGACATATCTGACTCAATATACCTGCTCAACCAAACTTACGAATAGTTAAATTGAGGCAAAAATGATAAAATATCACCGATGACTACGAGAAAATCAAAGAAACGTCGATTCTATCGCTTTTTGGAAATGGTTCCCGGATTAGCCGCTTGGAACATCATCTTTTTTCTGATTTGGGGATCATTCTTAATCCCTAAAGCAGTTGGTTATTTTGTTATTGCCTTTCTAATCTTCTGGCTCTATCAATCTTTCGAAGCGGCCATTCTGGGCATTAAAGGCTATCTTAAAATAAAAGCGGCAAGAAAAACTAACTGGTATAAAAAATGGCAAAAAGAAAAAAGGGGGCAAAAGGACTGGCTGACTTGGGAAAAAATTAACCACATCATCATTATTCCAAATGTTAACGAATCTATTGAAACGCTTTCTTCAAACCTTGATTGCTTGGCCAAACAAAAAATCATTAGTCCCCAAAGGTTAGTGGTTGTTTTAGCCATGGAAAAAAGAGCCAAGGGCCATCGTCAACGAGCCAAAATTCTAATTAAGAAATATGAAAATAAATTTGGGAAAATTTTGGCCACTTATCATCCAGCCAACATACCAGGAGAAATCATAGGCAAAGCTTCAAACGAAGCTTGGGCGGCAAAAAAAGTAAAGAAATTATTAGTCGATCAACTGGGCTGGGATATTAACTACTTAACTATTACCAGTTGTGACGCCGACACTTGTTTTAACACCAAATATTTTGCTGCTTTAACATACTATTTTGCTAAAGATAAAAACAGACATTTACGCTTTTGGCAATCGCCTATTTTCTGGAACAACAATATTGATCGGGTTCCGGCTCCAATCAGAATTGTCGGCATTATTGGCAACATCATTCATGTCGCCAATTTACAGGAATTTGAAAGACTTTTGTTTAACTATTCTGCTTATTCTCTATCTCTAAAATTACTTGATGAGGTTGGCTACTGGGATATCGATATTATTCCTGAAGACTGGCATATATTTCTACAGTCTTTCTTTGCCAAAAAAGGCAAAGTGTCAGTTAATCCAATATTCATTCCCACCAATATTGATGCTCCGGAAGGGGAAACCTATCTTGAGGCTTTGAAAAATAGATACCTTCAGTGTCAGCGTCATGCTTGGGGAGCCACTGACATTCCTTACGCTATAGAGCAAGCCATGAAACATCCAGAGATTCCTTTTTTAGTCAAGTTTTTACGGATTTATAAGCTTCTCAAAACGCATTTAATTTGGTCAACAAATTGGTTTATTCTTACACTTGGGGCAATCTTGCCTCCTTTATTAAATCCCAAATTTTTCCAAACCTCCTTTGGCTATAATCTACCAAAATTCTCCAGACTGATTTTAACCACTTGCCTCTTCTCGCTGTTCATAATTATTATTCTTGACAAGCGACTCAAGCCAGAAACTAAAGAAAAGCCTTCTTTCTTTCAGAAACTCCCCTATCTCCTTCAATGGCTGCTGATGCCGGTCGCTACTTTATTCATGGCTGTTCTGCCAGGTCTAGATGCTCAAACTAGACTCCTTTTTGGAAAACGTTTAGAATACCGGGTAACAAAAAAATACTAGCCCATGCCCGTCATCAAGTCATCCAGCAAAACTTTAATTTCCTTTCTAACCAATCTCGGTCATCTTTGGATAGATAAATCAATCCTCCGAGCTATTCAATTAACCATCATCTTAATCGTGATTCAAGCAGGATTAATCTTCTTTTCTTTCCCCCGCCTTCCTCCTCAAGTTCCTTTATATTACAGTCAGCCTTGGGGTGAGTCCCAGCTAACGCCTCCTCAATCACTTTTTGTCCTGCCGAGTATTTCTCTCCTATTCATGCTAACCAACATCTTTCTGGCAACCTTCTTTTTTGAAAAGAAAAAATTCTCCAGTATCTGTCTTGTTTGGGGTAGCACCATTGTTGCTCTATTTTCAACTATAACTTTAGTTAAGATTATCATTCTAGCAACTTAAAATAATATGAACGCTCTCCTATTTAAACCGTTGGCTATTTCTTTCTTAATCTCTTTGACAATGACACCGATTACCATCTTTATCTTCAAAAAAATGGGCTGGCTGGATGACCCTCGAAAAAAACAACACCCCAAAAATATTCATAATCAACCTATACCCCGAGGCGGGGGCATTAGTATTTTTATGGCTGTTTTCATTACCGCCCTTATGTTCCTCACTGTTGACCCTCACTTAAAAGCCATCCTTCTGGCCGCTTTTATCACTTTAGTTTTTGGCGCCCTAGACGACATTTTTGAAATCAACCCCTACATCCGGCTAATAACTAATATCATCTCTGCCCTAATAATTATTAACTCCGGCATTAGTATAAAATTCATCACTGACCCCCTTGGGGGGATTTTACAACTGGAAACAAATCTGGGGTTTTTCAAATTAAGTGATTTGCTCACTTTGGTTTGGATTGTCTGGTGCATGAATGTAGTCGGCTGGTCAGCCGGGGTTGACGGTCAACTACCTGGTTTTGTTGCTATTACCAGCTTCGTTATTGGTTTGCTCAGCCTAAGATTTGCTCAAGATATAACCCAATGGCCAGTCGTCATTCTGGCAGGCGCGGTCACCGGAGCCTACCTGGGATTCTTGCCTTTTAATTTCTACCCTCAGAAAATTATGCCTGGATATAGCGGCAAAAGCCTGGCCGGATTATTTCTGGCCACTCTGGCTATCCTTTCCGGAGCTAAATTAGCCACTGTTATCCTCACCTTGGGAATACCGATGGTTGACGGTATTTGGGCAGTCGTCAGAAGACTCCGGCGAGGAAAGATTCCTGTCTGGGGAGACGCTGAACATCTCCATCACCTACTCCTGAAAGTGGGAGTGTCAAAACCGGCTGTAGCTATTATTTATTGCGCCTTCTCAGCCATTTTGGGAGTAATCGTGCTTAACCTTAACAGCAAACAAAAATTATGGGCCTTTATGATGGTAATTGCCGGGATGGCAATACTAATTATCAGTTTAAAAAGAATTATTAGGAAAAATCACTCGAATTTCTCGGCATAGCGGCCTGATATCCAACCTTCTTTTTCATCCTCGTAACTAATCTCGTACCAACCGGATTCTTGGCCTAAAAGAGGGAATTTTTCTCCCGGATTAACTTTGGCCGCTTCAGTAGCCGTTGTTGCCGGTCCCATCCGAACTCGAAGCCACCCAGTTGGAGTGTCTTTAATAAGGACATAAGGCCTCTCTATCTCTTCTTCTTTTTCCTCGCTGGTTTTCTCCCCTTCCTTATCTTCTTCATCTTCTTCAGTTAACTCTTCCTCAGAAACAGTTTCTTTTGCTAATTTAACCTCGGCTACAAGGCGATAATGATTAACGGCTCGGGCCATAATTTCTTTAGTTTTATACCCTGGCAGAGAAATCAAAATCTTATGACTTCCCTCGCCAATATCTTCTAAATTCAAGGGGGCAAAACCTCTCATTTGGCCATCAACCGTAACCGAACAAGAATCAGGAGAACAGCTGACTATTAAACCAGCTTTGTCTTTAAAACTAGTCTTTTCTAAATAAAGAAGCTCCCCAGCTTCATAGTCAGAATTAGCATCAAACTGCCAATTAATTACTGTTTGCGTTTCCGGATTCAAAGTTAACTTTCTTTCCCAAGAAGCGGAAAAGTCAGCCTCAGGAACCAGTTTTAATACCACCTCTCCTGATTTAATGTCGTCGTTGTCATAAGGAGTGGTTCCCGCCTGCTTACCGTCGATATAAACAGTTGACTTGGGATAAGCATTTAGCTGGACAGCAGCTTTTTTACTACTCAATCCATCAGTAAAGATAAAAACAAGCAAACCAATTACACCTACGGCGGCAATTAATACAAACAAGCCTCTTTTTGTCATTCTCTGCTTCAAATATAACAAATCCCGTCTATTCAAGCAAGACTAATATCTTTTTTAGCAGACACCTTCCACTTCGAAAAAACTTAAACAATATTATACGCTCGTTTCATTTCTTGAAATGAAAGATATTTGAAACTTTTTCTCTTTGTCTTAATAAAAGATTTCGCTCTTTTTTGTTTTTCCCCATTCCCAGGGAATCTCTGTTCTACAACCTCATCAATCCGCTCATCAACCCTCTTTTTTCTTTTTCCCGTATTTCCTCCTTCACTTTCCTCATAATGGACAAATTGTTGTTCCAAAAAACGAGTTATTAATTCCCACGCTTCCTTTTTCTGATCTTCTGGCAAAGAATTTATCAAAGACAAAGCTTTTTTTCGCCACCCGTCAACTCTTTCCCTTTCCATTCTATTTGCCTGTTCCGACAAACTTGGAGCAAAAAGCATTGCTATCCCTCGAAGCCTATAAGGACTGTCAACGGCAATGGCACTCCTCATATCTTCAGCCAAATCTTCAAAATAATTATCTATCCTTGAAAAAACAAAGAAAGGCTGATACTCCTCAGGAGGTTCAATTTTGAATATTAACTCTTGAATTTTAGGAAATTGTTCTTCACTACAACTATAAAAAATATTGCCATCAACATCACTGCCCTGAGCTTCTTTTACCATCCCCGCGGCAACGGATCCAACAGGAAAAAAAACCGCTTCTTTCAACTCTTCATTTTGACGAACCTTTCCCATCCAACCTCTTAGATAATCCCGATATTCCAGAGAATCCGGTGTAATAAATATATGAGACTGTATTTCTTCCAATACACAATAAAAGATCTTCCTCTCGAGATTAACACCTTTTTCGTATTCTGCTTGCGACAACGTATCCATAACTCGTAATCATAATTCTACCAATGGTTAATTTTAACACAGCTAGATAAACACACTTTCAGGTGTCCTGGGTATCTTTTTATTTAACAGTCTTATTGACACTCGATGTTTTGAGGGTTAATCTCACACTTTAATTTCGGATTGGTAAGATAACCACGGAATATCAAATTACCTAACGGATCTTTTATTTCAAATGTTTCTTTCAAAAAATGTTCAATCGCTTGTTCTGGAGATATTGACAATTCATCGCCAACTAAAATCTGCTCGTTGTATATATCGTTTCCCCAAACAATAGGTCTTATTTCTACATTGGCAATATTATAGTAAGGACTAAATTTTGTTAACCCGTAATAATTCTTAAGAATTTCCTGATCAACTTCTTTATGTAATTTACCCGGAGGGTATTGCCAATAAAAAAGCAACTCTATATAAACAGGCTTCATTCTAAACTGATCAATTACATATTTTTGATCAGGATTATTTTTGATAATTGCAGCCAACTGTTCATATCCCTGGCCCCATATTACAGCTCTTTCTTGAGGAAAAAGAACAAAATAACTTCTCCACAGAAAAATTAATGAATAACCCACTAATGCACCCAGAACAATTACTCTTAACCAACATTTTTGTAGGTGAAAAATTAATTTATTAGTCCCCAAGGAAATGATAATTATCATAGGAAAAAGAAGAGCCAAAGCTCGCTGAGTAGAAAAAGGATCACCCACAAAAGCAGTGGGAAGAGGAGCCAGAAAAAACAACAGGAAAACACATTTAGCCCAATCTTCTTTTCTCTCTTTCCAAAGTATAAATAAACCAAAAATATAAGAAACTATCATCCAGTCATAAAAAACAGATAGCTCCGGTAATGATCTTTGTAAATCGGGGTCAGGCAAAAAAAAGAGTGATCGAGGTGAGTAATAAGCAAACCATTGAGATAACAATTCTCGTCCAAAAGCAATCGGCACAGCCAAAAAAGGTGGAATGCCGCTTAAACAGTCCTGACTCCAGCTGATAACTCGCTCGGAATAAAACATATCTCCCTTATTCCAAAATGCAGGAGTATTAATAAGAAGAATCTGGGGGATTTGGATAAAAAATGCCAGAAGAAAACCAGCCAAAAGCCATTTCTTATAGCTTTTTTTAAAAATCTTTTTACTGAAAATCACCATAAAAGAAAGGATGAAAAGAGGAGCCAAATACCTTTGTGCATGCGCACCATAAGCGGAAAAAGAGAGGGTGATCAACCCCAATATTATATATTTTGGTCTTTTTAACCCCAGCCAAAGCCAATAAACACCCAAACTATAAAGAGCAAAAGCGAAAGTTACCTCATAACCCAGTCGACTGTAAAAGACTGTCCAGGGAGAAATAATAAAAAGAAGGGCTCCTAATAAAGGCAGCAATCTGTTTCTTTTTTTTATTGATTTGAGAAACAAAAAGACAAGTATCGTCAGTAGCACCCCGGAAAACACAGATAATAGTCTAATTGTCCAAACTTTTAATCCAAACAACCGGATAAAAGGAACTAAACAGTAAATAAATAAACCAGGGGTATAAGAACCGAACAATCTAAATAAAACCGGAAAGCTCTTGCCATACTCATCTTTACCCGTTTTAAGAATTGAATAGGCGTTATAGCCAATATTGGCTTCATCAACATATAGGCCCGGTGGTATTTTATCTAATTTATAAGTGAACAATAAAATAGCCGCAATTATTAACAGACCCGGAGATACAAGGTTCAATATTTTATTTTTTTCTACTTCCATCTCTTCTTTTCAAAATTAAAAAACAAAAACCGTCAAAAACAGAGATTATAAGAAATGGGAACAGTAAAAAAGGTCCCAACGCGCTGACATTACCCCAGAAGGTCAAAATAAGTACCGGCAAGATTAGAAAACATAAGTAGTGCCACCAGTTTTTTTTATTGGCCTGAACAAGTAAACCGGCGATAAAGAAAGGTAGGAAAATATAAGGAAGCTTCTCAAATTCCTCAACTCCTACTCTTTCCCGGGGATGGTTAGCAAAGAAATACAAATTAGAATCAACAAGCTCAAAAAAGTTCTGTTTCGCTCGATAAAAGGCAATCGATTCTGGGCGTCCTTCAAGCCAATAGCCCACCGGCAACCAAATTGTCTTTCCCCCCAGATCTATCTTTATCGGAGGATATTCGCTCAATCTCACTTGTTGGACTCTTTGTTGATCATTATCCAGATAAAAAAAGTCAGTTTTCCTTGTCGTTTTCAGTTGAAAAACGAGAAGAATAATCATAAAAAACACTGAGAAGAATCCTAGCTTGCTAAATTTTCTTGAATAAAGCACAGCTAAAAAAGCAAGTAAAACAAAAAGGGCGATCCAAACATTAATTTTTACTATACGCCAAAACCAAGGTGTTATTAGTAATAAAACAAAAAAAACAACATTATACATCCAATAGCAGATTTTATCAGAATACAAATTTAGAGCAAACCTCAAGAAGTACGCTTAAGACAGTAGTCTAGGCTCTAAAAGAAAACCTTGTAGCCAATTAAAAAAGGTGTTAGTCTGAATTTAATTAAAAGCAGATTGCCAAAATGGCCAAACCCTATCAATACGCTACGCCAATTTGTTTAGGACTTACTTTTTTAGCAG
The DNA here is from genome assembly GCA_964428655.1 of uncultured Gammaproteobacteria bacterium. Classification (GTDB taxonomy): domain Bacteria; phylum Patescibacteriota; class Microgenomatia; order UBA12405; family JAHJSD01; genus CAYRYE01. Next base: position 150,257 of record CAYRYE010000001.1, on the reverse strand, counting down.
CTGTAGGTGTCCTTTGGGGTCTTAATACCCTAAACCCGCTCATGACAATGCTTTTTCTTCTTCCCACTATTCTTTATGAAGTTTATCGCACCGAAGGAGTATCAACCAAGAGTGCCTCTTGGGGGTTGCTCATAGTTTTTATCTTGGAGATTGTATTTATTTTAGGCAATGTCAGCTTTGATTTAGCCAGTTTTTTAGGTACTGAACAACGATATATTGCCGGTCACGCTATTCCCTTAGGTGATATTAAGGTTGTTGCCCCGACAGTAATGGCTGCTTTGTCAGCAGTTCTTTTTACCCGCACCCGCGGTCGATATACCAGGTGGCTGGCAGTAATCATCTTCGCCAGTTCTTTTGCTATTGTTTATGCTTTAGATCCAACGGTCTTTGCCAGACTGTTAAGGCTTGGTGTTAAAGAAGGATTAGACAAAATTCAATATTATTAAACAAGTACAAATATTTAGATCTATTTTCTCGGCGCTTAGAGAATAAAAAAGACTGGACGCTTGGTGCAACCTTAGGCAACCTTGATAAAATTAGCTTTTTCTAACTGGCTCCTGAGCAAGACTCCTTTCGTTCCTCAGGACAAGCTCACAAGTTACTCACCAAACGAAGAATAAATCTTGTGGGCACACCTGGACTCGAACCAGGGACCTTCGTCTTATCAGGACGACACTCTAACCAACTGAGCTATGTGCCCTCTTACCTAGTGTCAAAACTACGGGCGGAGTGCAGTGGGCGGTAGAGGACTCGAACCTCTGACCTTCCGCACGTCAAGCGGGTACTCTACCAACTGAGCTAACCGCCCAAAAGTAAAGTAATTTTATCATTAGTCTACCCAAGGTTCAATAGAAGCTAGTTCTCTTTTTAGCCAAGCATTAAAAATTCTGGCTTGAAAAGCATAAGAATACCAATAACCAACATCATTAAGCCGCCAATCAGGCGAGAATACCGAGCATATTTTCCTTCAATACCAAACATTTTTAAAGTTGTCATGGCCACAAAAAAAATAAAAAGATCATCAATCATAAAGAAAAAAATATAGAGAAGAAGATAAAGATAATATTGTAATTTCGGAAGATTATTGATTACTAAAATCTGAGTAAAAACAGCCGGCAACCCGGCAGAACAAACTAATTCAACCATATTAACAGCAAAAGCCAAAAGAATAATACCAATTAAGGCCAGAAAAAACTCCTTTTTTTGGGTAATTTGACGAAGTTTGTCAAAAACTGCCTTCCTTTTTTTACTGCCAGTTACTTTGCAAGCGCCCTGTTTGTTGATAAAAAACTCACGAATATTGTAACCGCCGGTCCCTAAAGCCACTAAACCAATTATGATTCTGATCCAAACAATAAATCCTAGAAACAAAAAGAGATTTAACCAAGCGGCCATAATAATAAAATAAACAAAGGCAGAAGCAACAATAAAAGCGCTTCCTAAAATCCACATTCTTTTTCTATCTCTCATTCCCAAAAGAAGACTAATAAGAAAAACCAAGGTCCACATAGCACAAGGATTAAAGCCGTCCAAAAACCCTAAAGCAACAGAAAGGAGAGGAAGTGAAAAATCCTTAATATTAACTTCTCCTAAAAAAGGCAAGTTAATTCTGTTTAAAGCCAATTTCTCTTGGTCAGAAATACCCAAGCTTTTTTTAACAATTGCTTCTATTTCCTTTCCCGTTGTTTCATCACTTAAATAACCAATAAAATATTTATCTTCAATGATAGCTAAAGGAATGCCTGGATTTTTAATATTTAATTTTTTTCTAAACTCTTCAGCAATTTCAATGTTTTCTCTGCTGTGAGTAGTTTCAAAACTTTTTATTTCTAGATTAGAATATTTCTTTGCCAATTCATTTAGAAAAACTTCTTCCCTGGCGCAGTGAGGACAGCCTTGACCCCAGAAAAAATAAATAACTGCTTTTGAATCTTGGTTGGCAAAAACAGGGATTGCTAAAGATAAAAACAAAAACAAACTAAAAAAACAGTGAAGCAATTTTCTAACTGGAAAAGTCACAAAGCTATTTTACTCCTTTCCTCTTAAAACTCAATGATAACTCTTGAAAAATCTTTTCGATTTCCTTTTTAACCGGCAAATTAGTTTTCATTATTGGCTTTAATTGGGAAATTGCTTGAAAAATTTTTTTATCATAGCTAATTTTGCCCAAAAACCTATTGCCGGCCCAATCAATGATCCGCTCACTCACTTTGAGATTAATGTCCCACTTATTAAGAACCACTTTCCAGTCCAAATTAAACGATTTGACAACAGTCAATGTTCTTCTCAGATCACTAAAGGCAGCTGGCATTGGTTCAGTTATTAAAATGGCAAGATTGGCATCTTTCAAAGCAGCAATAACTGGACAGCCAGTTCCGGCCGGAACATCAATAATCATTAAATCATAGTCAAATTTTTCTGCCTCTTGCTTAATTTCATCAACAATTTTTCCAGAACCAGTTTCACCAGGATAAAGTTGGGCAGAAATCAAAGGAAAATTAAAAAGGTTTCTTTTGATCCGAATTTCACCATTAATAACCGCTTTCATCTCAATTGCTCCTGAGGGGCAAACAATCTGGCAAGCGCCGCAACCTTCACAAAGAAAGGAATTGACTGCTAGTTTATTGTTTTTTACACTTAAGGCGCCAAATTGGCAAACATCTAAACACTCTTTGGACAGTGAGAGTTTTTGCCTAACAACAATCGCTTTTTCAGAAACAGAAATTTTTTTTATCTGATCCCATTTTTTCACTTTTCCCAACCAAATGTCTAAATTGGGAGCATCAACATCAGCGTCAACAGCAATTATTTTCTTTTCTTGAGCAAAAAGAATTGCCAAACAAGAGGCAAACATTGATTTACCAACCCCGCCTTTGCCGGAAGCAACAGCAATTTTTACTTTTTCTTTAACCATTTTTCAATTCGAGCAGCTTTAAAATCTAAAAGTTTGCCCTGAGAATACAAATTAACAATTTCTCGAGAATATGGTATTTCTCCAATAATTTCAGTATTAAGCCTATTTGTAATTTTAGCCACTAAATTTCTATCACCTAAATCAGCTTGGTTGAGAACTACCTTGCTAGGGACGCCAATTCTTTGCAAAACCTCTAAAATCAGTTTTAAATCATGGGCTCCTAAAGGAGTTGGCTCGGTAACTACAAAAGCAAAATCAAGACCCAGAAGGGCCTGAATAACACTGCAATGGGTGCCAGGAGCAGTGTCAAATAAAACTATTTTTGCTTTTAATTTTTTGGCCTTATTTAAAGCATAATTTTTTAAAGCATTAACAACAGGTCCGGATTCATCTAACACTCCTATTGTCCTACCGGTAATTAAGGTCAAGTTTTTACTAACTTTATTTTCAAAAATTTCTCCTGTTTGTTTCTTTTTCGCTCTAATTGCTTTTTCAGGACAAATATGCCAGCATAAACCGCAATTAGCGCAAAGTTTATGAACAAAGGTGGGATATTTATTTTGAGGTGCGAAAACAGCATTAAAACGACATTTCAAGGCGCATAAACCACAACGCTGGCATCTCTTCTTAACCAAAATTGGAAACTTGGCCCAAATTTTCTCAACCTGGGTACTAAGCTTCTCACCAATTAAAAAGTAATCATTGGGACATTCTACATCAGCGTCAACCAATACTACTCTCGCATTTTTTGATAATTGGGAGGCCAACAAAACAGAAACTGTTGATTTACCAACACCGCCTTTACCACCAGTAACAGCGATTTTATTAAATTGATTCATCAATTTTCATTTTTCTTGGCTGCAGCTACCTGAACCGGTTGCAGCTGTTATTTCCAATAACTCATTCTTTTTAAATTTTTCTATTGCTTCTTTAGCCGTTATATTGGCTCCTTGAAAAATCTTAACACCGACTGACTGTAAAACTGAAAAGGCGTTAGGCCCAATATTGCCAGTAATAACTACGCCTACTCCCAAATCGGCAACCAGTTGGGCGGCACTAATCCCTGCACCCCTAAAAGCTTTAGTAGCTGAGTTTTTAACCACTTTAACTTTATTCTTGTCCTTTAGGTTGACTACCAAAAAATAAGGACAACGGCCAAACCTAAAATCGATTAAAGAATCAAGGGTCTTGCCGCTAAGACTAATACAAACTTTCATTTTTTTCACCTCCTTAAAAAACTCTAACAGTTAATTATTATCTATCTTTTTCTAATCATGGACGAATCACATTTTGGGCATTTAACTTGATAGCAAGGGACTCCAACTTGATGAGGTATTTTATGTTTACACTTAGGATCAGTGCAGACACAAAACCCACCAGGACCAGCAGCAAACTGGCCACCCATTCGACCCCTGCCGCCACCAACACCCAAACCGGCTCCTCGTCCTCGCCTTGGTCTTGGCATATTTATCTCACCTCCTTTCACTTGTATTGCTTTGCCAACTACTAATGCTTCGGCGGTTTTTTTTCGTGCTGAGGCTAAAATCCTTTGAAAAGTGCTCTGGGAAATCTTCATTTTCTTGGCCGCTTTTACCTGATCTTGATCTTCAAAATCTGCCAATCTTAAAGCCTCTAATTCATCAAGAGAAAGGGATACTTTTCCAAGCCACTTTAATGGAACGCCATTGGGTTTAAAATATGTTATTTCCGGCAAGAAACGAACTCTTCTAAATCTTTTTGGTCTTGGCATATTATGAATATATACCCAAAACTAAGGTTTGTCAAGAGGCTAACCGGGGTAATTTTATAAACTCGCAATTCTTCATAATTTTCTAATCACTTGCGTTTCAACCTCTTTTTTCTGAACTTCAATTTTATTACCTCAATACCGAAAATATCAACTCCCCCCAAAAGCAAAACAGCAATCAGAATCTCTGGCTTTAAAGGAACTGTTTTAAAAACTAAATTCAGCGGCCGAAGATAAATTACCAGTAAAAGCATTACAAAACCTAAAATTACTGAAAGATTCAGAAGTTTATTGGAAAAAACATTTATCTGCCAAAGATTCTTCCTCAAGTTCTTACAAGAAAAAACAAAAAGTAAAGAATCAGCAGCTAAGACAGCAAAAATAATCGTTCTTAACTTATCCAAAGGACAGCCAATTTTTAATAAAAACCAACAAAGGCTCAATAATATTAAGTCTGTTACCAAGCTAATAACAAAAATCATTGTTTTGACCTCTTTGTCTAAAATTGGCGCCTTCTTAACTCTTGGCTTCTTTTGCATCAATCCCTTATCAGTTTTCTCAAAAGCCAGAGCTAAACCGGGCAAACCGTCTTCAATCAAGTTAACCCAAAGAATTTGAGCCGGTAAAATAGGCAAAGGAAAACCAAATAGCAAACTACCACCGATAAGAATCAATTCTGAAAAACTGCTTGATAAAAGATACAAAACCACTTTTTTTATATTTTCAAAAATCGCCCTTCCTTCTTTTATGGCAGCAATAACGGTGGAAAAACTGGAATCCAGCAAAACCATATCGGCTGTTTCTTTGGCCACCTCGCTTGCTTCACCAACAACAATACCAATATCCGCTTTTTTCAAAGCCAAAGCATCGTTAACTCCGTCACCCATCATTGCCACTGTGCGGCCATTTTTTTGCAAGGCGGCAACAATTTTGGTTTTTTGCTCCGGCGTAGTCCGGTAAAAAAGAATTATTTCCTCAATTCTGCGGCTTAATTCTTCCTCACCAATTCTTTTCACCTCTCCCCCCTCCATCACCTGTTTTGCTTTCAACGCACCTCTCACTAAGCCTAGCCGGTTTAAAACTGCCACTGCCGTATTTTGATAATCCCCAGTGATAACCTTAATTTCTATTCCCGCTTTTTGAGCTAGATCAAGAGTCTTCTTAACCCCTTCTCTTACTGGATCTTCAAAAAGAACTAAGCCCAACCAATTAGTTCCCAAATTAATCTCACGGGCCAACTGACCATCATATTCAAGTAATTTATTTCTTAGAAGATTAAATTTCTCCTTCAGTTTTTCTAAATCACCTTCCAAAAAACTTAATCCAATCGCCCGAAATCCTTTCCCAGTATGGCGATTTAAGTTATCCTCCCATTTTAATTTTTCTTTCTTGCTGAGCCCGCTTAATTCCAAAACCACTTCCGGCGCTCCAGAGAGATAAAAAACCCCTTTATTTTTTCCCTTTCTACACAGGACAGCAGTAATTTTTCTTTTTGAAGAAAAAGGAATTTCATCAATTCTAAACTCCTCGCCTCGATCGCCAAGTCCATCCACTGGTAAACAGGCAGGCAAAGTACCGTCCAGTTTTAAATTTTTCTTGCCCCAATCCCACAAAGCTATTCCCAATGGATTGATTAAATTATTGCAAAAAACAGCCACCGAAGCCGCCAGTTGTTTGTTAACCACATCAATCTTGGCTACTCTCACCTTACCCTCAGTTAAAGTTCCAGTTTTGTCCAAGCAAATAACATCAACCGAACCCAAGGTTTCAGCCGCCAACAATTTCCTCACCAAGCCCTTTTTTTTCAAAATTCGCTCCATTCCCAAAGTTAAGACCATTGTTACTGAAATGGCTAATCCTTCCGGAATCGCTGCCACTGCTAACGCCACCGCCAAAATAAACATTTCCACCAAATCTCTCCCTTTTAAAACTCCTTCGACAAAAATTATCAGGCAGATAGAGCCAATAATTAAAGTCAAGGTTCTGGCAAGCTTAGTAATTTGAATTTTCAGGGGAGTTTCTTCACTAACTGTTTCTTTTAGCTTTATTGCCAACTGACCAATTCTTGTATTTTTTCCTGTGCCGGTAACCAAAATTCTGCCTTTTCCTGAAACCACTGTTGTTCCCATAAAAGCGCTTTTTTTACTACTATAGCCTCGTACCATACCTTTAAGCAGGGAGGAGATTTCTTTCTTGGCTAAAACTTTTTTTTCTACCGCCTCCGACTCACCAGTCAAAATCGCCTCATTGAAATAAAGATTCTTCGCTTTAATTAAAATTCCGTCGGCCGGAACTCTGTCACCCATTTTTAAAATCACCAGGTCGCCGGGAACCAGATAAGCCGCTTCAATTCGTTTCCTTTTTTTACCTCTTATTACTAGGGCGTGAGGAACAATTAATTTCTGAAGGGCAATTAAAGCCCCCTCTGCCTTGAATTCCTGAAAAAATCCTAAAGATGTGTTAACCACCACCGCCAGAAAAATGACCAAGGCATCAGTCCATTCGGTCAAAATCAAAGAAATAATACCAGCCAGAAGCAAAATGTAAATTAAGGGAGATTTAAACTGATCAAAAACTAATCGAGCCCAGAGAAACTCCCGCTTTTTTTCAATCTCATTGAAGCCATATTTTTCCAGCTTTTTTGCCGCCTCTTTTGAAGAAAGACCAATTGTCTGTTTCACTCTCATATTCTTACTTACCAATCAACTCAATTATTTCTTCAACCACTTCTTCAGGAGTGTTAACGATCCGATAAACTTGAAGTTCTTTTTTCCGCAAACGCATATTTCTGCCAAAAGCTTCCAAAATTTCATGCCACCAGCTGCCAAACAAAATTAATGGTTTATGTTGGCCAAAAAACAATCTCGCCAATCCCCAGGCCATGCCAAATTCAGAAATTGTTCCTGTGCCGCCATTAAAAAAGACATAAACATCACCTAATTCTAAAAGCCTTAATGTCCGCTCCAGATAATTAGACACCACGATCTCCTCGTCCAAAATATTAGTTGGATCACGGCCTTCAAAATTAGTCATTCCTTTAGCTTCAAAAGCAACCCCAATTGTTTTGCCGCCAGCGGCTCTTGCTCCTTCAGAAGTCGCTTTCATAATCCCCGGACCACCGCCGTTGATAATCTCAAATCCCTCTTTAGCCAATAAATAGGCTGTTTGGTGAGCATCTTTATAATCTTGCTCATCAGGCTTAGCCTCTGAATAACCAAAGATGGCTACTCTCCTAATTTCGCTCATCTTAGTAATTCTATCATCTCCCTCGCGTTCTCAACAGTAAAAGCATGCCGGGAATAATATTCAAGCCATTGATTAGAAGGCAAATCCTCAGGATAAGATTTACCAATCCAATCCTTGTTAAGAAAATCCAGAGGTACCAACCAAAAATTGAGCCATACTGATATTATATACTCAGTGAAAAAATTCTGGCCTTACTGGAAACCAGTTGCCGCCCTCGTTTTTGTCAATTTTTTTGTTTGGTCTTTTGTTCTCAAAGAAACTAAAGAAGAAAAACAACCAAGTCAGGCAATAATAACTGCTGAGCCAACCACCACTAATGCTCCAATTCCCAAAGAGATTACCATTGCCGCTGTTGGCGATATCAGTTTAAGCCGTGAGGTCAATTGGCAAATTCAACAAAGAAATGACCCTACTTTTCCTTTTCAAAAAACAGTTGAATTTCTAAAGAAAGTTGACTTAACAATTGGCAATCTTGAAGGGCCATTAATTAAAGACTGTCCCTTAGCCAGAACCGGAATGAAATTTTGCGGCAATGTTGAAAATGCCAAGGGTTTGGCTCTTGCTGGTTTTGATTTATTAAATCTGGCCAATAACCACATTGCTAATTTTGGGTCAGATGGAATTCGACAAACTATTGAAACACTAAAAGAGCATCAAATTGGCTATTTTGGTCTTGAAAAAGTTAGTTACAAAACAATTAATGGATCAAGGATTGCCCTCCTTGGCTTTGATGATATTGTGCGACGTATTGATGAGAGCAATCTAATTGGGAAAATTAAAAAAGCAAAGCGTGAATCAGGTCTTGTTATTGTTAATCTTCATTGGGGAGTTGAATACCAAAAAAAGCCTACTGAAAGGCAAAAATATTTGGCTCGACTGGCTATTGATAGCGGCGCTAATTTAATTATTGGCCATCACCCTCATGTTTTACAGCCCATCGAGTATTATAAAGACAAACCTATTCTCTACTCTCTAGGCAACTTTGTTTTTGACCAAATGTGGAGCCAGGAAACCAGAACCGGAGCAATTGCTTTAATCACAATCAATAATCATCAAATTTCAAAAGTTGATTTGATTCCGGTTTTTATGCGGGAGTGCTGCCAACCTCAAATTGACGAATCAATAAAATTATGAAAAATAAGTGGCTGAAAGTTTTGTTATTAACTACTATTTTTTTCGTTTATTTACTCCCTCCCATTGATACTGACTTGGGTTGGCGCCTTCGTTATGGCAAACATATCTTTGAAACCCGGTCTGCTTGGAAAACCAACCAAATCGGTTTTTTTCTTTCTGATTATCAATGGGCTCACTCTTACTCTCTTTATCAATTAACCAGTTTTGTTATTTATCAATATCTGGGTTTCTGGGGACTGACAATTTTAACCGGCTTAATTATTACTGGTGTTTTTTTCTTCCTTTTTAAAACCTACCAGAAAAAATTCCTTTGGCCCACAATGGGATCTTTATTCATTATTCTAATAAGCAATCCAGTAACTAACCTTGGCTATCGAAGCCAATTATTTAGCCTTCTTGGTGTTTCTTATATTTTCTATCTCGTTTTAACTAAAGAAAAATTTTCCTTAATTCAAATTGTTGGTTTAACAGCTCTTTTTACCTTGTGGGCCAACCTCCATGGCGGCTTCCTGCTAGGATTAATTCTTCTTATTTTTTATGGCTTTGAAAAACTTTGTCAAAAAAACAAGAAAGAGGCTTTAAATATAGTGATAATCGCTTTTGTTACTGCTTTAGCCGCTTTGTTTAATCCCTTTGGCTGGCGGATTTATTCAGAAGTTCTTCGTCACTCCTGGTATCCACTTAACAAACTTATTGCCGAATGGGTGCCCCCTAATAATACTGGTCTCTTTTTTCTTTTTATCGTTATTGCCATTGTTGTTTTAAACTTTATTTCTAAAAAAATAAGTCTTGAGTTTTTCAAAAGAGAAAAATCGCTTTTTTTAATTTTAAGCTGGTTATTTTTCACTTATCTTGCTTTTAAAGCCAGACGTCATCTTCCTCTTTTCGGTCTTGCTTCAATTCATTTCTTGGCTGCCAGCTTTTCTTTGCCAAAAATTAGATTTAAAAAATTAAAACTTTTCCAATTGTCAGTAAAAGGATTTATGGTCTTTTTTCTTTTGGGAATAATGGTTTGGCGTTTAAAAAATCTTCCTGATCTAAGCAAAGGATGGTCGTCAATCTGTGAATTAAGCAAGTGGACTCTTCCTTGTGACGCTGTTGAGTATTTAAAAACAAAGTCTCCTGAAACTTGCCAACAAATCTTTAATGCTTATGAATGGGGCGGTTATTTGGCCTGGCATTTACCGGAAAGAAAGACTTTTGTTGATGGCCGAATGCCAACCTGGCCCTCCAATTCAGCCGCAAAGGACTCCTCAGGAGGGATGAATCCACTCCTAAAGAAAAAAGCCCCTACACAATCTACTTGGAAATTATTCAAGCCAAAAATAAATTTAATGATAAACTAAAAAAATATGGAGCTGATTGTCTTTTCATTGCTAAAGGAACTTTTTTGGACCTTGAACTAGAAAAAAACAAAACCTATCCTTGGCAATTGATTTACAAAGATAACACTGCGGTAATATATGAATATGAAAAGAAAAACTAAAAATCTTGTTAAGATTCACACTTTTATCTCCGGCCGAGTCCAAAGAGTCCTTTACAGGTGGCATACTATTAGAAAAGCCAAAAAACTAAAAATCTCTGGCTGGGTAAGAAATAGACAAAATGGTCAAGTTGAAGTGACTATGCTTGGACCAAAGCCAAAGGTAAAAAAGATGATTAATTGGTTGTGGCGGGGATCACCTTTTTCAAAAGTTGAGAAGGTAAAAATTATCTCCCAAAAATATGTGAACTTTGATGAATTTGAGGGCGAATTTGAAAAGAAACCAACTATTTAAAAACTAACCTAGAATTTCAACCGCCATCTCAAGCAGCCGGCAAGAATAGCCATACTCATTATCATACCAAGCAGTTACCTTGAGCATATCTTCGGAAAGAACTTCAGTCATTGATAAATCAACAATTGCTGAAGCCGAGTTACCAATGATATCAGAAGAAACCAAAGGCTCATAAGAAACCTTCAAAAACCCTACTAATTTACCAGCCGCCGCTTGTTCAAAAATTTGATTAACTTGGTCAACAGTAGTTTTTTTCTTTAATTTGAAAACAAATTCAGCGTAAGAGCCGCAAACAACCGGCACCCGAATAGCACTAGCGGCAAACCGGCCCTTAATTTCTGGATAAGCCGCCTCAACTGCTTTAGCCGCTCCTGTCCCAGTGGGAACAATATTGATTGCCGCCGCTCTAGCTCTACGCAAATCTTTATGAGAACCGTCAACAACATTTTGGTTGGCAGTATAGGCATGGATCGTAGTCATAATACACTCCTCAAAACCTAATTTTTGATCAATCAATTTGACAATTGGAGCAACACAATTAGTAGTACAAGATCCTATGCTAATTAGGTTTTGCCCTTTGTACCGGTCTTCATTAACACCAAAAAGAAAAATCGGAATAGACCCATCTTTCGGCGGAGCAGAAATAATAACTTTTTGAACTCTTCCTCTAAAATGATCCTTAGCGGAAAGATCGGCAAAAACACCAGTGCACTCTAAAACGACATTAACATTATAATTCTTCCAGGGAATTTTTTTAGGATTCCGCTCTGCTAAAATTGCTATTTCCGTACCTCCAGCAACAATTATGCCGATTTCTTTAGCTTTTCGGGGATCAATTGACTCAATTTTAGCCGGGAAGCGGCCGTAAACTGAATCATATTTTAAAAGATGAGCCCAGCCAGAAACGTTCATAGAGCCTGAAGTATTTATTACCACTAATTCAATCTTGTCTCGATAATTATCCCACCAGGCTCGAGCCGCTGCTCGTCCGATCCTGCCAAAACCATTAATAGCCACTTTTATCTTTTTCTCCGCCATTCTAATTCCAGATTACAACTTAAAGCTTTTCATTGTCAATACAATGATCACAAAACCCTAGTCACTCTGGCTCCCGGAACTAGAGTCACTCTGGCTCCCGGAGGATGACGACTACTCCTACTCTCTAAACACCAACCTGCTACATCTCCAAATTTTACTCCGTTTGGAGTTTCTACTGTGAATAAAGTACAACCATGAAACACATGACGTTTTGTAACCGTAGCAGCGGTTCTTTGTTGAATTATTCTTTCAGCCATAATTTCACCTTTATCCCTATTAATAACGACAAACCCCGGAGCAGAGCAATCAGCACAAAAAGTGCAGAAATACTCTACTCCAGAGTCATCGATAGTCCCAACGAACGACGAGTCGCTCAAGGAGCGTAATTATGCCATAGCTACTGGTGCTTGCTGCTATAACAACCGTTGCTGCCCCCAACAGTTCTGGAGTCCTGAGTTGTGCTTTGTAGATTAATAGCAAGTGACCAATGCCCTGGCCACCGCCACTGACCCACTCACCAACCACTGCGCCAAGAATAGCGCTAGTGGCGGCAACCTTGAGCGCGCTTACTATGTAGGGAGCGCTCAGAGGAAAGCGCAATTTCCAGAGGATGGTCAAGCGACTCGATGTCTCCAAACTCATGGCGTCAAGCAGGGCCTGATCGATCTCCGACAATCCCCTCGTTGCCACAATAAGAGTGGCGAAAAACGAGAGAATGCCAGCGATGATCATTTTTGCAATCACCCCTGAACCAAAGAGTATTAATAGATAAGTGGCATAAACCACCACTGGGGTGGTTTGCGCAGCAATGGCCCAGGGAAGAACACCCTGCTTAAAACGGGGAAAGTGCACCAGAATCACTGCTCCGGCCAAAGCTAGGAGTGTCCCCACTGTGAATCCGACTCCCGCCTCCTCGAGCGTAATTTGCAAATGCCGGAGGTAAACCGGATGGTTTTTAATCAGAACCATCACGAGCCGTGAAGGCGCTACAAAAAGATACTCAGGTATCTCTAAAACCTTCACGCTCAACTCCCACCCTCCTAGGATAAAAAGAAGTAGAACGAGGGCAGGGTGAACACCATTATTTTTTTTCTTTTTACTCATCGTTTCCTCCTATCAGGTTTTAGGATAGCCGCCTAGCAGGAACATGCTATCCTCAACAGAAACAGACGTTGACTCTATTGTTCCAGTTCCAGAAATTCGTTGGTGAATAGAACACTGACATCCGGCCGGGAATCAATCTGGCCTTGTTCGTAGAGAATGTCAATGCCGCGTTGCCACCGCTCAGCGGTCATGCTACCCAACTCGTCCAGCGACGCTAGATCCCCTTGCGACTGTTGCTGGAAAACTAGCATTTCCCCCTGCTGGTGAACAGCATGATTCAACCGAGCAACTGGGTCAGCGCTTTCGGCTGTAAAGTATTTCCCGATGACCATGTCGACCGTCTCGAAAGGATGCTCGTTGGCGTAAACCCAGCCATCGCGGAAGGCCTGGACAAAGCCGCGAACCACCTCAGGATGCTCTTCGATCATTTTGTCGGTGGTGAACAAGCATCCGCCGTAGAAGTCAAAGCCGTAGTCGGCAGCGTCGATGATGTAGGTCTCAACGCCATGAAGGTGCAACGAGATGGGTTCGTTGCTCTTGTAGACCAGAAACGCGTCCACTTCGCCGACCACGAGCAGCGTCGGATCAAAGCCGACCTCGACCGGGGTGACATCCTCCAAGGTCATACCTGCTTCGGCCAGCATATGCTCGAGAAGATACAGCTCGTGACTTTGGTAGCCGACGATGAGACCACCCAAGTCCTCCATACGGGTGAGCTGTCTACCATCGGGTCGATCCTGAAGTGTAGCAAAGCCGAAAGGCGTCATTTGGAACGATGCATAGACGCACTTGAGTGGCAATCCACGACTTCGGGCGATCACCACAGCCGCGCCGTCGTTAACGCCAAACTCATACTCACCAGAGGCGACCAAAATCATCGGATCCACTCCAGGCGCCCAGGGAAGGTAGTCATCAATCACAACGCCGTTCTGCTCGAAATCTCCATGCTCAATACCCCACCAAAGCCCGGAGAATTCGACATTCGGGAGCCACTGGAGCACGATCGAAACTGCGTAAGGCCCAGACGCTAGCCCGCAGCCAGCCAGCAAGACCGCAACGACCAGGATGCCGATTAGGTACCGCACGTTAAAGCGTAACATTTGATTTTCCTCCTTGGTTTAGGTTGTCTGTTCAGAAATGCTGTCCCTGCTAGGCAGCTTTCTAAAGCCAAAACTTGGCCCTAAAAAACTGCCCAGCAGTAATTTACTTCCTCAACATTCTGTTTGCAATTTTGGAACTATCGATATTTCAAGGTGCCTTACCACGAATGTGGTAAAATAAACCCTGGGAGAGATGTAAAAACGCCATAAGAAATATTGAATCGCCCTTGATTCTAGTTTCTTCGCGTTGGGTCTCTCCCTTTTTTTAATTATCCATCTCCAAAATACGCAAAAGTAGTTTGAGATGGTCTAAAAAACTCCATTAAAAAACCCGAGGCCGAACCTCGGGCATCATTATTTGCAAAAACAAAAATATCCTTAATTAATCTTTTTTTAGAGCTCTGATTCATATATTTTACCTCCAGCTCTTTTGAGGTACTACGCTGTCTAACTACTTTCACTATAAGGCCCTTTTAGTCTACTGTCAAGGGTTAATTTCACTCTTTTATCTTTCAGAAAGATCCTTGAAAATTGGCAATGTAGCTAAATAAATAAAGTTTTTTATTTCATCAAACTGTTTTTCTCCCTGACGAATCACTGCCGCGCAAACCACAACTTTTGCACCAATTCTTTCCATTAATTTTTTCATCATCCGCATGGTTACTCCAGTTGAAACCACATCATCAACAATAGCCACTTTTTTATCACTAAGTAATTGTCGATCACGCCCATCAATCACTAGTGATTTAATATGCTTAGGAAAATAAGAAAGAGGTTTTAAAACTACTGGTGAGACCATGTATGGTTTAATAGTTTTCCGACAAACTACGTATTGTTGATGGTCCAACTTCTTAGCCAATTCATAAAGCAGAGGAACAACTTTAACCTCTGGCCCAACTAAATAATCAAATTGGTATTTTTTTAATCTTTCTACTAAAGCATCAGCTAATTTTTTTACCAACTCCACATCACCCAAAATATTAAAATTTGCCAGTTTAGTCCTTTTACCAATCGCTTTAATTGGCAATTTCCTTTTTAATCCACAAATTTCAAGCTCATAAAAATCAGTCATTTTAGAATTCAAATCAAAGTCGAAATAATTGTCAGTAAACCAAATAACAAAACAAAATAGCCGAAATTAATTTTTCGGGCCAGGGAAAGCAAAAAATGAATCGTGGCCAGGCCAAAAACAAAAGAAGTTAGCAAACCCAATAAAAGTCCGGAATTGGGCGAAAAGTAACCTAGATTCAAAACAATGTTGCCAATAAAAACAACCGGCAAGCTCATTAGAAAACTAAGTTTTAGAGCCAAGTGATCATTAAATTTTCTTAAAAGTAAAACGGAAATAGTTAGGCCTGATCTTGAAAAGCCAGGCAGAGTTGCCAAACCTTGAACAAGTCCCAAAAAAATACCATCAGTAATTTTTAAATCTTTCATTGTTCTGCGCCCATTCCGCTTAGTTTTAATTTGTATCCAGCCTGTTCCCAAAAGCAATAGACCAATACTAACAGTAACAACCTTACCGGTAACATTAATCTGTTTTTCAATACTGTCTATAAACCTAAGGCTTAGGAGTCCAATTGCACCAGTAATGAAACTGGTCAAGATAAGAAACTGAAGAATATTCTTAGTCTCGGTCTTATCAGTCTTATAGTGAAACAAACATTTAAAAAGCTTGACTATGTCTTTACGAAAGTAAACTAAGGCCGCTAAAAATGTACCAAAATGAAGAAACAACGCTTCCCGGGCAATATCTTTTAATGCCTGACCCTGATTAAAAAAGTGAATACTGGTTAAAACCAATAACCCTTCTGAGCTTACCGGCAGCCACTCAAACATACCTTGGATGGAGCCCAAAATTAATTGATTTAGCATAAAATTAAATCTAATTTTCCTCTATTCCTCTGATTTCTTTTTCTTTATTAAACCAATTGCCGCTAGAACAGCTGCCACCACTCCTACTAAACCCCAAAGCCACCCCTTTTTCTTTTTTGCCATTTCTCCTTCACCTCCTCATCTACTACACTAATTAAAAAACCAATAAAATGAATAACGGCTGCCTCTCTCCTGGGCCAGTAAATAAACAAACCAACTCTGGCACAAAAGCCCCTATTAAACTTAGGAATTTTTAAGCTCTCTTATACTTATACTACAAAAGTTCGGAATAATCGATTTTATGTCTTCTGTGGTCGAGCCTCATTAACGATCATCTTTCGTCCTTGAAAATCTTTTTCGTTAAACATCTCAATTGCCTTTGCTCCTTCTTTTTCATCACCCATTTCAACAAAACCAAATCCTTTTGACCGACCAGAGTATTTATCACTAATAACAACAGCGCTTAATACCTTGCCAGCTTGAGCAAACAATTCGCCTAGCTGATCCCCAGTAACAGTATAGTCTAAATTACCAACGTAAAGTTTAGTATTCAATTTATTCACCCCCTTTTTTGGATTGTAGAAATTTCTTTGGAGACCAACAGGAGACCAAAAGAAAAACCACTTATAAACATTAACAAGACAGATATTAACAAAAATTTTAAAAAAAGGAAATAGGCAGTTATTTTCTCCAGTTCCCCTGGGTTTCCTTGATAAACAGTATCCCGCTTCTCACAGCACCAATCAAAAACCCAATTGGGCAAACGAAGATTGCAATAATGAAAAATGCTCCATGAAAAAATTCCATCAAATATTTTAATATAATAATACGGCTAGCTATTACTCCTAAAGCATAAAAGAAATTATGCAGCAAAACACTAATAAAGAATCCTGTTGCCGAAACTCCTGTTAAAATTAGAAATTTTCTAAGCTTGCCTTTTACTTTCTTCCTCAGTGTCAAAAATGTTAACACTGCACCTAGTAAAGAGAATATAGCAAATGGCAACAAAAAAAGAAGCGAGCCTTTGAACAACTCTCCAATTGCCGGAATGAAAAGTTGACTCACTACTAAAACAAAAGTTCCTACTAAAGCCCAAAATACTACAACTATCATTGTTAGATTTTTCTTCTATTTTACCAAACTAAAGAAGCCAAGAAAAATTGGCCCCTCAAGAATTCCTCTATCATTTAGCTGCTCTTTTTCTCGGCAGAATCATAGTTAGAGAAAACCTTTATGCTTCCACTGCCTAGCTCCTTTTCGTCAGAAAAAATTGGTTTGGCTCTGTCCTTTCTTGTTCGAGGGGCGTAACCTTAATATAAACAAGCAATTTAATCAGATAATTCAAGTCTTTCAGGACTTTAAGCTGGTGCAGGATTTGAGAAAAGAAATCGCAAAAGTGAAGCCTCGCCTAGTTTTGACTACTTAGTTTACTTATCATAAAGTGAAATGCTGCTTTCTGCGCTTCTAAGATTCCCTATTGGGTATTCCTCTAGGCTCAGGGCTTAATTGAATATTTTGTGCCGTTATACTTCCATCAGAATTTACCTGTCCAATAACCATCACTTGTTCACCAGTTTCCAAATCATCAACCGTAGCTTCAATTGCCTTATTTATCTTCGCACTTTCTGAAATCAACACAATTTTACTGCTACCATCAGGTAGTTTAACAGTAATGCTTGTTTCATCTCGGCTGATTATTTCTCCCCTAACTGTTCCTGCTCCCATTCGTTGCTGAGCCCCAGCTGGTAAATTTTGTTGTCTCATTTCTGCTCTAGGTTGAAAATCAGCTCTTGAGGGTTGCTTACCTTGTTGATATTTCATTCCACCATAAAAAAAGCCTGCGCCAATAAGAATCAATAATACAACGATAATAATATAGTTTGATTGTTTCATAACCTATTCACCTCCTTTGTTTTTGTTTATTCATATCTTAACGCTTCAATTGGTTGTAGATTCGCCGCTTTTTGAGCTGGGTACCAGCCGAATAAAACTCCTATAGCCGCTGATACCCCAAAAGCCAAAAGGATAGATGGGGCTGAAAGCGCAAACGGCAACCCCATAGAGTGGGAAAGCACATAAGCCACACTCACCCCTAAAACTATTCCAATCAATCCGCCAACAAAGGTTACCATCACCGCTTCCAGTAAAAACTGGGCGTTAACAACCCTTTTCTTGGCTCCCAGAGCTTTTCTCAAACCAATTTCCCTAGTCCTTTCCGTCACAGTTACCAACATAATATTCATAATGCCAATGCCACCAACTATCAATGATATAGCAGCTATTCCTGATAAAAGAGTGGTAAATGTACCAGTCACCTCAGTGGCAGTCCCTATAATATCTGCTTGAGACATAATCGAAAAATCTGCTTGTGCTGGGTCATTCAATTTATGTCTGTCAAGTAATAAGTATCCTACTTGGTTTTGAGCCTCAACCATAACATCTTGATTCACAACTTCAATAGAAATTGAACTTAGATAACCAACGCCAAACAATTGTTTTTGAGCTGTCGTCAAAGGTACATATACTCTATCATCTTGATTCATAAAACCGCTTCCACCTTTACTGACTGTTGTCCCCACAACTCTAAAAGTCAATCCTTTTATTCTTATATCTTTACCAACGGGGTCAACTCCTTCTCCAAACAAATCTACCGCAGTTTGAGGTCCCAATACAGCCACTTTAGACATGCCATCAAGATTCTGCTGGCTAATAAAAAAACCTGACGACACGCCTACGTTTCTCACCTCTGTATATTCTGGAGTTACCCCCACTACTTGAGTATTAGTATTGTTGCGCCCAGCCACTATCTGCTCCCGACCAGAATATTCGGGAGAAACTTTTTTAACAGTGGTAATCTGTAGAGAAGTGATAATGGCCTTGGCATCATCATAAGTCAAAGTTTGACCCCCTCCTGCTGCCCCACGAACTCCACCGCTTCTTTGTGCTCCTGGCGACACCGTCAATAAGTTTGAACCCAAAGTTTTTATCTGCTCTTCGATTGAACGCTGGCTCGCCTGACCCAAAGAAACCAAAGTAATCACACTGCCAATGCCAATTACTACTCCCAACATGGCCAAACCAGTTCTGACTTTATTCAAGGCAAGAGTGCTAAAACTTTCTAAAACTAGTTCTTTGTAATCCATGACTATTTCCCTTTATGGGTTTTTAATAAACGCTGATTGCCATTCTCCTTATCTATTACTATCTGTCCATCTCTTAGATGGATTGTTCGTTTGGCATATTCAGCAATCTCTTTCTCATGAGTAATCATCACTATTGTGTGTCCTTGTTCATTTAAGTCCTGGAAAATTCCCATAATTTCCACGGCTTGTTTGGTAGCAATATTGCCAGTTGGCTCATCAGCCAGTAAAATACTCGGGTTCATAGAAAGGGCTCTAGCAATCGCTACCCTCTGTTGCTCTCCTCCTGATAATTGACTAGAGGTGTGATAAAGTCTGTCACCTAAACCCACCATCTGAAGATATTTCTTGGCCTTTTTTATTCTTCCCTCTCTTGAAGTATCTCCATAAATCATCGGCACCATGACATTTTTCAAAGCTGTGGTTCGAGGTAACAAATTGTATGCCTGAAAAACAAAACCAACTTTTTTATTTCTAATCTCAGCCAGTTCGTCATCATCAAGCTTGCCCACATTATCCCCATCCAAAAAATAGTTACCTTTCGTGGGTTTATCAAGCGCTCCCAAAAGATGCATCAGAGTGGATTTGCCCGAACCTGATGGGCCCATGATGGCCACAAACTCACTCTTTTTAACCTCAAAAGATACATCATCCAAGGCTTTAACTTCTATCTCTCCTGTTTTATATATTTTGGAGATATGAGAAATCTTAATTATCATATTGTGGTTAGCTAACGACCCATCCTCAACATGCCACCCGCACCAGCTCCTCCAAATGGTGAAGTGCCTGTTGTTTGAGAGCCACTACTTGGGGCAGTTGGGGTAATAATATTAGTAATTATCTCGTCTCCTTCAGCTATTCCAGAGACAATTTCTGTCTGGGTATCCGAAGAAAGCCCTGTCTTAATTGGAATATTTTCCACCTGTCCATTTTGCATGACACGAACTGTTGCTTGTCCATTTTGTGACTGAATTGCGTTTAAAGGAACTAATAAAATATCGCTTTTTGAATCGAGAATGATATTTGCGTTCACCGCCATATTCGGATAGATGTCTATGGTAGTTGAGTCTAACAAGATGATAATTGTGTATGTAGTGACACCTGAGCTAACTTTGCCACTGGTATCTACGGAAAGTACCGAGCCTGTGAATGTTTTATCAGGATAAGCGTCAATCGTTAAAGTCGATTTTTGGCCAGGCTTAACTTTGATAACGTCTATTTCTGATAAGTTAATGGTTGCTTGGAGTCTGCCTTCAGGGCTTTTAATAACTCCGATTTTTTGTGAAGATATTGTTACAGCCCCAGTCTCACTGCTTGTAGTTGAAGAAGATTGTATATAAACCCCTGGCGAAAGGCTAAAGTTAGTTAATTTTCCAGAGGCAGGGGCGGCAATTGTGGATGATAGTTGCTGATAAGAACTCAATGAAGAGGCTATTTTTGTCTTGGCATAAACTATATCAGCGTCCGCATTTTTGTATTTAAGCTCCAAGGCCGCAAAAGTCTTTTGAGCCTCTTCCAAGGTTTTGTCGATTATTATTCTCTCTGAGTCAGAGTACTCTTCCCCAGTATCAGGATTTGTGCTGTTGTTGTTTTTGTAATCAATATCATCTATGGCATTAAAGATGGCCTGTCGCTCCTCCCACATCTCAATGTCGGCGGTTATCTTCTCCGCCTCGGCCGTCTTAATACCTTCAAGAGCGTTAAGATAACTTACCCAACTTGCTGCTTGCCTTTCTTTTGCTTCATCATCTAAATCGATTTCAGCTAATTTTTGACCCTTTGTAACAGTGTCTCCATCTTCAACGTAAACTTGAGTCACAGTACCACCAGCTTTAGTCGTTACGTCTATACTATTTGCAGACGATATTGTTCCTGAAGCTGATATTGAAACAACAAGTGTTCCTTTTTCTACCTGCGCCGTTTGGTACTGCGGCTCCTGCTGTTTATTGCCCAAAACTTTCCACCCAGCAAAACCTACAATTAATAGTAAAACCAGGAAAACTGCGACTCTCTTGCGGTTGTTCAATAAACCCCCAATGATATTTATAAACCGCTCTTTTTTGGATTTAGACAAACTCTCTTTCTTCGCCATGCTGCAATTCTAATAATAAAAGCTGAGAAAACGCTGAGAAAGAATCGCTAGGAGTGTTTGAAGGGAAGCTTAACGGTGAAAGTCGTGCCCTCACCCTCAGCGCTTTCTACTTCAACAAACCCCTTGTGTAATTCAATAATTCTTTTAGCCAATGACAAGCCTAATCCAAAACCAGCCACACTGTCTTTAGAACGAGATTGGTCAATTCGATAAAATCTATCAAATATATGGGGAATATCTTCTTTTAAAATACCAATACCTGTATCATTAACTTCAACAATAAGGTTTTTTCTGTCTGATTTTGTTGTTACCACAACCTTGCCGCTTTTAGGTGTGTATTTAACCGCATTGTCAAGAAAAATAAGCATCATCTCTGCCAAACTTTGTCTATTGGCTTCTAGTACTTGACTTGAAGTCCTCAAGCTAATTTTTATGTTCTTTTTCTTAGCCAAAGGAGAAATTTTCTTGTGTGCATTTTCTACCACCTCGTTAATATCAGTTGGTTGAAAAACAAAAGCGCTGTTTCCTTGCTGATACTGAGTTAGACTTAAGAGATTATTTGCCAAAGATTCCAGGCCGTCTATATCTTCAAGGCTGCTTTCCATTATTGCCCTAGCATCTTTATCTACCAGTCTTTTCTTTCTTAAAGCTACCTCTATTGAAGTCTTGAGAGCAGTCAACGGAGTTCGCAGTTCATGAGAAGCATCGGCCACAAATCGCTTCTGTTCGTCCAGAGCTACCTCTATTGGTGTTAGGGTCTTACCTGCCAAGAAATATCCAGCCGCAGCCGAGATAGCTAAAATCGCCCCGTTTATCATTAACAAATTCAAAGCAACTCTTTTCTTGGCCGCCTCTATATCCTCAATAAAAGAAAAACTCAAGTCTGTTTCTCTTGGAGTTGGGTTTATGTTTTCCCAGCGCCCAGGCCACTGTCGGTGGAATGGAGTGTCTAATTCTTCTCCCCTAAAGCGCATTTCCGCTCGTCTAAAACCACGCTCCAATTCTCTAGTGGTGGAAGTATAAATCACCGCACTAAAAACCACGCTAATAAGCATAATGATAAGAAGATACCAGCCAGTCAGTTTTACTCGTGCTGAACGAAACATTACTCTTTGCCTCCTATTTTATATCCAAAGCCTCTTATGGTTTGAATAAGAGGCTTTTTATTTTTAAATGGTTTGTCAATTTTATTTCTTAAATAACCAATATAAACCTCGACTGTGTTAGATAAAACATCAGAATCATAGTCCCAAACATGGTTAATAATTTGCTCTTTGGTGAGAATTTTGTCTTTATGTCTCAAAAGGTACTCAAGAAGGGCATATTCTTTTTTTGATAGCTTTGTCTGTTTTCCCGCCCGTTTCACTTCAAAGGTCAAAGTATTTAGGGTTAAATCCTTGGCCTCTAAAACAGGATTTAAGCTATTTTTGGGTCTTCGAGTTAAAGCTCTAATTCGAGCCAAAAGCTCCGCAAATGCAAATGGTTTAACCAAATAATCATCGGCGCCCGCATTTAAGCCCTTAACCTTATCATCCAGTTGCCCTTTGGCAGTTAACACCAATATAGGAGTATGGATATTTTCTTCTTTTCTAAGTTTTTTACAGATATCCATTCCACCCACCTTAGGAAGCATTAAATCTAAAACAATCACATCGTAGTCTTCAGTTACTGCTAAATCAAAACCTTGCTCGCCATCATAAGCCACATCAACGGCATAGGATTCCTGTTCCAGCCCCTTTTTTATGGAATTGGCTATTTTATGCTCATCTTCAACAACTAGAATCCTCATCTTGAGGTATATTATATCAATTTTCTGAGAAATGGCTGAGAAAAAGGGAATTTATTAGAATAGAAGCATTTTAAGACTCATCTCTATTGAAGTTTTAAAAAAGACTAATTGGTATATTAAGTTCCAACTAGCTCCGAAGCGTAATTTTAACATAACCAAACACTTTGCCCGGAGCGAAGTTTGGACTAGTTGCCTTGAAAATATCTTTAATTTTTGCTAAAAAGAAAGCGGTGCCTTTGGAAGCACCGCTTCTCACTGGGAGGCATTTACTTTTTTTTCTTGCCTCCCTTCTTCTTCTTTTTTTTATTGGCCACAATCATCACCTCCTCTCCATCCACTAAAAAAACTCTCTAGAGAAGTTTGTTGAAGGCCTTGGATTTGCAAACTAATACTTATTAAATTTTTGGGCACGTTTTAGGTTTAAATAAAAGTTAAACCTGAGCTTTATATAAAACTTTTCAAAACACTTTGTCAAGATGTCAAAACATATCAATTTTGTGCAACCAAAAAAACCCAATAAATCGGAGTTTCTGAAGCGGGCTCTGGCGCAGTCAAAAGTAAAGAGCTAAATTTAAAAAAGCTAGGTTTCAAGAAAGATGAATTTGTAAATAGCGAAAAAATTGCCAAAAAACAAAGCGGCACAAAAAATCTCTGTAAACAAGAAAGGCAATATAACAGTCTTTTTTATGGATTTTACTCCCCTTAAAGGACTTATTCCGCAACAAGAAAAATTGATGATTTAAGCGAATTAAGAAATCTTTTTGAAGCCCTTAAACTACCTCAAATTCCTGCGTAGTTTTGATCTATTTTGTGGAGTACTGCCATTCCACAACCCCGATATACAATATCTCTCGTTCCAAACACGTGTATAGATTATATTCAGTCAACAAAAGTCAGTGCCACACCCTTTTTCCCCATTCTTCCTGTTCGACCTATTCGATGCACATAGTCATTGTATGTTCCTGGCACATCATAGTTGATGACATGGGTTATGTCCTCTATGTCAATCCCCCTAGAGGCCACATCTGTGGCCAGCAAAATCTGAACCTCATTATTCTTTAACATCTTCAAGGCCTGCAGCCTCTGTCTCTGGCTTTTGTTACCATGAATTGCCACGGCCTTAAAACCTCTCCTGGTTAGACTTGTCTCAAGTTTGTTCACTCCCCATTTGGTTCGGCCAAAAACCAAAACTTTCTCAAATTCCCCTTTGATCAATAGCTGGTGAAGAATCTCAAGTTTGTTTTTGCCCCGTGTTCGAATTATGTCTTGATCAACATTTTGAGGAGTCACGCCGGTTTTTACCGACACTGTTACTGGGTCAGTTAAAAAATTTTGCATTATCACCTTGGTTTCCCTTGGCACCGTTGCCGAGAAGAATAAAGATTGGCGATTCTTTGGTAAAAACGAAATAATGTGTCGGACATCATGGATAAATCCCATGTCCAACATGCGGTCAACCTCATCTAACACTACATTTCCAAAGTGGTTAAGGTTCAAAATCCGTCGTCTTTCTAGATCTTTGATTCTTCCAGGGGTTCCAATCACAAAATTAGGTTGTCTTGACAACCCGCGCGCTTGATTGTTCAACGAGGCACCACCGATACATAGTACTGAAAAAACTCCCAAACCCGAACTAAACAGTTTGAATTCGTCTTGAATCTGTACCGCTAGTTCACGGGTGGGCGTCACGATCAAAACTTTTTGGTTTCGATCTTTTGACACTTTTGTAATCAAAGGCAGCAAAAAAGCCGCTGTTTTTCCAGTTCCTGTGTTGGCAATGCCAACCAAGTCCCTTCCTTTTAGTACGGGAAGTATTGCCTGATCTTGAATTGCGGTCGGTTTGTCAAAGCCATGCGCCAGTATATTCTTTTTTACAGTTTCACCCAAAGGAAAATCCGAAAAACTGTTTACTGGCACATATGGCGTTTCGACAACATCAACAGCCTTCTTGACGAACATGAGTGGGTTCAAAAAAACACCTCTGTTTTGATATCTACTTTGACCACCTGATCTGTTTGATCGATGTTGACCAAATGATCTGTTATTTTTCCCGCGAAAACCACGAGAACGACCACGCTTAAAATTTCTCATCTTTAATATACTAACGGCTTTTAAAAGGAGACGATTCAAAAAAGGAGAAGATACGAATACCTAAACCAAATAAACCGACTCAAATCAGTATTAACTACTGATCAATATTTAAAGCTAACAAAAAGAATAATAACACGTCTAATCATCATTGTCAAACTATAGGATGTTTGCTCGGAAGGCAATAGAACACTGCCTTGCCTTAGACAACGAGCCATCTCGCCAGATAGTCTAGCAAACCTGCTTCTGAATCATGGGAAACCAAACCATCCCTATAAACCCAATCCTCCCTGCCCAAATCATAAAGCCCCAGTTGCAAGTTCCTTGACAAGGAACTTAGTTAGTGTAGAATGAATACGAAAATAATCAAAAGCATTGACAGAAGGCTAAGTAGAAAGGTTTAGTGACATTTAGAGATCAAGCGGTTGTTGCAAGCTTGACGAATAAACTAATCGAATTACCCCTCTTGAGCTGTCCAGCTGAAGAGCATTTGCAGTAAGCTGGAACGGGGGCTCCCGTAATAGAGCAAGAGTGTGTTGTTTAGGTCTAGAAGCAAAGCACTCTGTGAGCCTCAAGTGGTGACATTTGAGGAAATCGAGGTGGTATCACGGTAAAACCGTCCTTGAAGAGAACACCCAAACGAGGCGTTTTCACGAGGGCGGTTTTTCATTATAGCAAGCGTAAACATGAAAATGGAAAAGAAAATTTCAAAACTTAAAATTGGTGAGATAGGAACGATTGATATCAACATTCCATTGATAAAAATTGGCTCGGGCAAACCGAAGGTGCTTTTACTGTGTGGAATTCACGGAAACGAAATTAGCGGATTATTCGTAATTAGAAGGGTATTAGAAAAACTCGATCTAAAAACTGGAGAGCTGAATATCATCGCTGCTGCTAATCCATTAGCTCAGGGTTTAAAAAAGAGAATGGACCCGATTGGCCTCAAAGATCTAAATCGCGCTTTTCCGGGAAAAATAGAGAAGGAGTTCACGTCTCGATTGGCGGCCAAAATTTTTGTCGAAGCACAAAAATGCAATCTGGTTATTGATCTTCACACTTTTGAGGATCCCTCGCCAATCGTAGCCATTTTCATGAATCACGGCAGTAGTAAAACAAAAAAAGAGTCACTAAGATTCATTAAGACTTTCAAGCCGGACATAATTTGGCGTTTGGATTCTAAAACAAAAAGGGAAATAAAGCTGTCCGGGTCGCTGGGTCCAAAATTAGCAGAGAAAGGCATTACTAATTTTGCTCTTGAGATGCCTGAACATTTTCGAATTAGAGAGGAACAGCTAGATAAAGTCGTAAGGGGATTAATCAATGTCTTATCATCACTTGGGATGACAGATCAGAAAGTCAGATTAGCACAGAACAAAATTCCAGTTTTTGAAAGGCACCAGGTACAAACAGACACCGCCGGGCTTTTCATCCCAAGAAAGAATTTAATGGATAAGGTTAAAAAGAACGAGATTATAGGTGAAATAGTCTCTATTAAGAATTTTGAGAAAAGCAAAGTTAAATCACCCTTTACGGGGCAGCTAATTGTTCTTAAGGACAGGGATTTAGTACGAACTGGCGACACGCTATTTACCGTCGGGAAGTGCATCAGAGAAACCTGATGCACTTTGGAAAGATCAATTTGAAAATTTACTCCCCACGGCATACAAGCTTCGAAACTGGATTGTTAGAAATGATATCGCCTTTACAATTTACTAATTAGAAGATTTTTTAAATAAACATCAAGGTCTGGAAAAAATTTTAACTTATCTAAAGACAACCAGAGATAATCATCATGCTCTTCGCTAAGATTCACTTTTCCGTTAGTTAAGCCCTGATAAGTCAATCTTATTATATGTTTGTTCTTCACTCTTAGGATGTCTTGAACACCAAATATTTCCGGTGTTTCAATAAGAGCTAGTCCTGTCTCTTCTCTAACCTCTCTTTTTAGGTTTGCCAAGAGAGTTTCTCCCCTATTAATTCTTCCTCCGGGAATATCCCAAGACCCTTTCGCACCAGGATACTTTTCTAACAATCTGTGAACAATAAGATATTTTCCCTCATTATTCTTAAGTAAAATCTTAACCCCTACTTGAAGCTCCACTAGTTCATTTTAGCATACCTAGATGCTCCCTGCATTAGACCAAGTCAGAACCTCGTTTGTGGTTGATTAATGAAGTTCTGTTCACCCGATGCCTGCATTTACGAGCAAAAGCGTGGAAGGTTGGGCACTTTATTCCCTAGTAAACCGGAGTGTTCTTTTTTTCCCGCGAGGAGTTACTTCAAAAGTTCGATCGGTAGTTTCTACACCCAGGGACCACCCGTGAAAATGATGACCATCTGGCCTCTTCTCTGTTTCCTGAAATCCCCTTATTATTCTAGGAAAATTTCCAACGGGAGTAACGACCCTCTTTGGTTGTCTTGGATGGGGTGATTCAACTCTTTGCCTTTCTGCCCCACCACGGCAAATTGCTGAGGAGACACATTGGACAGAAAAACATCCAAACGTTCCTGCCCAACGGTTTTGATTCAATCCTTCATCGTTAGAATATCTCTTAACTACTCGCCCATCCTCTATTATTTCTAGTGGTGACATTTTAGTCCTATTATACCAAATATGGGGTTTTAACAAAGTCTACCAGCCCCTGCTCGCCTCTGGAAGGGGACGGTTTTCGAATTAGATAACCCATAAAAGAGATCCCTATATCCAGCAATAATAAAAAACTGTTATCAAAGATTTATTTCTATTGTTTCTTTATATATGCGCTCTTGATCTATAAAATAACAATCTTGAGGTAAAAATTTCTTGTCCTGAAAAATGAAAATATTTGATGAAGCCTTTTTGCTTTCTAAAAATCTCTCATCTTCAAAATCATTAGAACTAACAACTACTGGAAATCCCCTCTGGTCAATTTTATCCTCAATTTCAAGTAAATAAAGCAAGGGTAATGTTGTGTCCCGACCAGCACTATGTCCGGGACACTCGTAGAGAGAAATTTTGCCTTCTGGTTTATCGGAAAGAATATTCTCTTTTAGAAGAGATATTTTCTCAAGCTGATTGACATAATTCCAATGATAGAGATTGTTTTCATAACTTCTAAATACAAGAAGGCCAATAAAAAGAAAGCCTAAAAAAACATTTGCTTTTATTAATTTAAGAATAACCCAACTAGTAAAAATAATTACCAGAGGATTAAAAAACAATAGCCAAACTGCCTGCCTTTCACCAGTCCAATACCTGAGAAGAACAACTTGAAGGAAAAAAATTACTATAAAAGGAACGATTTTTTGCTTTAGCCCCTTTTTTGTAATGTCTTTCAACAAAAAAAATCCCAAAAAGAAAATAATTAAAAAAGAAGTTAGTTTTGTTCCCCCAACAATATCTGCCCACTGCTGAGGCCAAAATTGTAAAGCATAAGTTAACCAACGATTACTAACCCAAAGATTAGATTTTCCATGAAGAAAAAAATCTACCATATTCCTTAACATTACCCAGGAATGATTAGCGTTCACAATAATCAAAGGCACAAAGGGAATTAAAAAGCCGAAAAATGAAAAGAGAGTATTGACAAAAACCCTTTTTTTACCAGCAAAAATTGGAGCTATTAATATAGGCACGAATAAAAGTGCTGAAAAGTGCATATTAATTGCCATTGAACAAAAAAATCCAATAAAAAAAGAATAAAGAGAGTTTTTAAATCTAATTAGCAAAATAACGTTTAAAACTGATAATGCCGAAAAAAGACTTACCATAGAAATATTGGCCAGATGAGCAGAAACCCTTATTTCCGCCATAGAGAATGATGCCAACAAACCTGAAACCAAAGCCAGTATTTTCCCATCTAAGTAACGGCCAACAATGATCATAACCAGAACAAAAAAAATTGAGATTATTGTGGTAATAAGCCATGGAGCTAATAGAAAATTTTGGTTGAAAACAAAAGATAAAGATAGAATCCAGTAATACCAAGGGCCATACGAAAAAGGTCCTCCAGAAGAAGGCGATCCAACAAGAGGAAAACTTTTTCCTTCCACAATTTGACGCGAAATTAGGGCATCTCTGCCCTGATCGGAATCAAAAGCAATTCTTTTTGTGTAACTTCGAAATCTGAAAAAAGCACTAAGTAACAAAATAGCAAATACCGCAATTAAAAAGGAATGCTTTTTCAGGAAACTTTTCATGTCTCAATTTTACCAAACAATAATCTCTCAAACTAAACTTTTTCAAACATCTTTTCAAATCTTATGTTCTAATTGGCCGTGGTATTCATTATTTTCTGAAGTTTTGCTAAAAGTACGCTGGCTCCCGACAGTATACAGTCTTCGAAACTGGATAATTGAGAATAATCAACTTTTACAATTTATAGTTCCTTTGCCTCACCAACATTTAAGTATTGGTCTATCCTAGGACATCCTCTACTTTTTGCTACTTTAGGTAGGGTATTGATTAATGTAGAAAGAAATTTAATAACTTCTTCGTGGTGTTCATCTGCCGGTACAAATTTCCACTTCTTATCACAAAACCCCCACCAACCCCGACCAACAACACAAAAACTATTTACTATTGGTTCATCGCTATCCCAAGCAGTATCTATTTCCTTGTACTTATTAAAAATATTATCTATTGATTTAAAGGCAAAAACATCTCTAGAGAAGTTTGAAAGAAGATGATTGATAGGTTTGTCGTGTTTATCAAATTTGCCGGCTGAGTATTTTATTTCATTTTTAATTTTTTTATATTTATCAAAAACGCTTTTTAGTTCGGCGCCGTCTAGATTACTCTTTACTTCAATGCAAGACAAAACACTTTCTGAAGGATAAACACCAAAACCTGATGAGAATAGTTGAGGTGGAATTAATCCTTTCGAATAAATCACAATATCAACTTCGCTAGAGATATGATTTTGGAAATCGACTATCTTTCCCGATCCGGTGTTATACTGAGAGGCCAAAAAAGGGTTGATCAGTTGACCTAAGAGAATCTCTTTATACTTGCCAATTAGATACTTATGTTCCAACTCTGGTGATACGAGCGAGGCGTCTTTGATCGCTTTATCTATCTTGTTTATTAGTCCTTGGCGATAAACTTTGTTCACACCTGAAGTATATCAAAATAGCTTCTAAGTTCGTACACTTTGCTCAGGGTAATGGAAAATGTTCGAACCTCTTTAGTACCTAATTTCCCCCAAGGCAACAATTTAAGTAGAAAAATTATCATTAATGTTGTATAAATTAATTAATGGGCATAAATTCCAAAATTGCCAAGATTCCCTTTCTTCTTCTTTATGTCATAAATGTTTCTTTAATTCTTTTTAACTGGCTTAGAGTAATTTTCTTTCAAAAAGACTTTAGTGCCTTCGCCACAGAACAACCGTGGGACCATTTTTTAGCAACAAGATTTTCTGAAATTTTCGCAATCAGCTATCGTTCATATTTTATTTTTGCCCTCCCAATATATTTAGTTTTGCTATTTGTGTTTCTGAAAATTGTTGGAAAACTCCTAAGTCTTGATAAAAAATCTAATGTTAAAGGAGATAATCATATTGCAGTAATAGCAATACTTTTTATGGTTCCTGTAACATTTGGTGTTCAGAAACTTCTAGGTCCTGGGTGGAGAAACCACCTGCTTCCTGGCTTTATTTTAATTATTCTATTTTCCATTCTGTCTTGGGTAGACGAAAAAAAATTCAAAACAACCTCTCTCTAGTTTCCAGGTTCCCCATTTGTCTTCTATGACATCTTCTCTGGAGAGTCTTTAGCGAGGGTAAAGAATCAGTTAGAAGTTCTTAATAGAGTCTTAATTGCAAAACCAAAGTATGCGGTGGTAAAAGTTAGCAATGGAGAGCTTGTTCGACTATAATTGATTTGCCAATGTCTAAAAAAATAAAAAATCTATACAGCATAATTATTTTTTTAGTAATTGTTTTTTGTTTTGTTATAGTTGAAATTTTTTTAACTAGTAATTCTCATCATTCTATATTCAGGATATTTTTAAGATATTTACCGGGGAATTTTAAAGTAATAGGAGCTTGCTATAGTTCCAATGGAATTAATTTTGAAAAACGAGGCGCTGTGGGATGCCTTTGGGGTGGCTCAAGCGGGATTCTCTTAAGAGACGGCACAATTATTTTGGCTGGACTTGATTTTTCCGACCGCAATGGGATTGAAGACAAACAAACTGGCCATGGTATAAAAGGTGTTGGCTTCTTGCAAAGTCGTGACGGTTGGAACTTCTCAAAGTTCAAACCCGAAATAAACAACCTTGACCAAGACATAATAGCGTGTGGAGACCCAACCCTTGTTGAGCTTCCGGAAGGTGGTTACAGGATGTATTTTACTGATGGAAAAGATGGTTGTCACGGTACCGCTTTCTTATTAAGCGCATATTCACAAGATGGTCACACCTATTTTTTTGAAGGAAAAATTACTGGGGCACAAGGGATTGATTTGGAAGCTGTGGATTTTACTGTTCTTTATGAAAAAAATTCCAAAAGGTATTATATTTATACCCGCACGGAAAATCTTGATGAGGCTGATGTTTTGGAATCAGCAGACGGAAGATACTTCACTAAAAGATTTAGAATACAAACACCTTTTAGTTTCCAGTTTGCGATAGTTGATGAAGGAGATTATTACTCCGCATACGGAGGCCATGTTCCTGCCGATAATAAGCCAGGTTCTAATTTAAGGTACCCTGTAAAAGCTATTTCAACTGATGGAATAAATTGGGAACGAACCCAAGACCAGCCGACAGGTCCTTGGCTGGGAAATAGAACTTACTGTAATACTTATGCGGTTATAAAAAAAGAGGATGGGTATTATTTTTATTAAGATTGAGGCGTTAAAAGACTACCCAAAATGTCATTACTGCTCCCCGCAATAGAGGAAGTAAGAACCTGCTTTGCTTAAAATCAGCGGTCACATCTACAAATGAAACACAATCTCTTCTTTAATCTTCTCAACTAAAGAGCGACTAACATCTTTTCTCAACCACATAGGCACAGTTCCCCAAGTTTTATCTATCCATTTTTTGCCATCAAAGTATCTCGGCTTCTCATATCTAGGGAATCCATGAAAATGTAGGTGAGGAAGACCATTTCCCATCTGCCAGTAATTAAACCTATCGGGTCTAAACACCTTAATCTTACTTAGCGCATCCTCTACTTCTCTCATCACACCCCCCAAAGAAATTAACTCTTTGGGTCTTAACTCACTGATCCTCTCAACTGATCGCTTAGCAAATAAAATAAAGCATCCCAAAGTGTGCTGACGATAACTCACCTCCCACACCCAATGATCAAACTCTTTCACCAACCCACCAAGATATTTGTTTTCTTTATCCCAAATTCTTTTCACCATATTTCCTCAATTCTACACCAACCAAAGGTTCGAGCATCCCATTCGGGTCATCCACACTACTTGAGGAAAAATACAGAGCTCCCAGGTTCCCCATTTGTTCTCTATGACATCTTCTCTGGTGAGTCTTTGGCAAGAGTGAAAAACCAGTTAGAGGTTCTTAACAGGGTCTTAGTGTCTAAACCAAAGTATGCAGTGGTGAAAGTAAGTAATGGAGAGTTTGTAAGACTTTAATTCAAAATAACAACACTCAAACTACAGTACTTCCCTCTGTTAAAACCAACGTGTGTTGACTAATCCAGCTTGAGTAATATAATAGATTATATGAATAACTGTTCATGTAATTGTGGTTTACTAGACCCTAAAACAACAGAGTCTTTGTTAACGGTAGCCAAAACTTTATCTACAAAGACTAAACTAAAAATTCTTCTTATTCTCTTAAACAGAGAACATTGTGTTTGCGAAATTCAAAACTGCCTGGAAAAAGAACAAAGCCTTATCTCCCACCATTTATCAGATTTAGTTGAAACTGGCTGGATTAAGAAACGTCAAGGCAAAGATGCTCGTCAGGTTTTTTACTCCCTCACTAAAGATGGTCTTAATAAATTACAAATCTTTCTTAAAGCAGGGGGTGTTAAAAAATGAAAATTCAAGTCTTAGGCTCAGGTTGTCCAACCTGTAAAAAACTATACGAACTAACTAAACAAGCTGTTGAAGAAACTGGCTTAAAAGAGGAAGTTGAATATCTAACAGGTCAAGAAGGTGTTCAAAAAATGATAGATATGGGAGTAATGTCCAGTCCTGTGCTGGCAATAAATGGTAAGCCAGCAATAGCAGGTTCTGTAGACGATGTAGAGAAAATTAAAAAACTTATTCAGAAAGAGAAAAAATAAACTATGAATCTTATGAAAATCATTAAGAAAAACTGGGTCTTGGGCCTTTTGGGAGGTGCCTATTTAATCATCTATTTATGGCAGAAACAAATAGGCGGTTTTTTAGCTCAAGAATCAGTTCAAAACCTAATCGGTGGTGCGGTTTATCAAGGCTGGCTAGGCTTAGTTGACTATCTCTCTGCTCATGTTCTTTTTTGTTTAGTTCCTGCCTTTTTTATTGCTGGAGCTATCAATAGCCTCATTGATTCACAGTCAATCCTAAAATATCTAAGCGGTAAAACCAAAAAATGGCTGGCCTATTTAATCGCTGTCACCACAGGTTTTTTAATTGAAGTTTGCTCCTGCACGATTTTGCCTTTATTTGCTGGTATCTGGAAAAAAGGCGCTGGCTTGGGAATTGCTATTACTCTTCTTTACGCTGGCCCTGCCTTTAATATTGTCACTATCCTTTTTACTGGCCAGAGAATCGGCTGGGAATTTAGTATTGTCAGATTTATCCTCTCAGTTATATTTGCTATTTCGGTTGGCTTGATAATGGAACTTGTTTTTGGAAATGGCAAAGAAGACGGAAACCTTCAGGTGGTAAATCAAGACGCTAGTAGCCTTAAAGGTCCCAAAAATGTCTGGTTCTGGGGAATAATGCTGGCAATTCTGGTAGTTGGCACAGCCCCTATCGGCAGTAATTTAAGATATATCTTAATTCTTCCCCTAGTATTGTTGCAGTTGATAATGACTTTTTCCTGGCTATCTAAAGAAAAAAGAGGTGATTGGTGGAATGAAACAATTAAATTTGTCAGTCAGATTGTACCCTTACTTTTAGTGGGTGTGTTTTTTGCGGCTACTATTACCCATCTTATTCCCAAAGAACAATTCCAGGCTATAGCCAGTCAAAACAATTTACTTACCAACTTTATTGCTGTTATGTTTGGAGCCTTGGCCTACTTTCCAGCTTTAGTAGAAGTACCAATAGCTGAAAACTTTATGAAGCTAGGTATGAGTAAAGGCCCTTTAATGGCTTACATGCTAGCCGACCCCGTTTTGTCACTACAAGGGCTTTTGGTTATCAGAAAGCTAATCGGTACTAAAAAAATGCTGGTTTATGCAGGTTCAATTGTTGTCTTAACCACTTTAGCTGGTTTTATCTATGGTCTAACTGGCTAAAACAAAAAAATGAATAAAAAAATAATTTTCTTTATCAGTGTAATCTTAATAATAATCGCCCTGTTTTTTGGCTTAAAAGGCTTTTCTAATAAAGAGATTAAAAGCTCCTCTATTCTAGGTTCAACTCAACCAACTTCAATTGAACCGCAAAAAGAAAATAATTCCTCATTAGCAAGTCAAGAGACAATACCAGCGGATAAAATCGAAGTGGTTCATTTCCATGCTACTCACCAGTGCTTTTCTTGTATCACTGTTGGTAAATACGCCTTACAAACCATCAAAGATAAGTTTCCAGAAGAATATCAATCAGGAAAAGTAGTCTTCAAGGATATTAATATTGAATTACCAGAAAACAAAGAGATTGTTGTTAAGTATCAGGCTAGGGGCTCGTCTTTGTTTATTAATGCTATTAGCGATGACAAATACAATATCGAAGAGGATACAACAGTTTGGCGACTGGTTAATAATCAAGAAAAATTTACTGATTATTTCGAAGACAAACTTGATACCTTATTGGGAAAGTAAACCATGGATTATATTAATCTGCTTATTGACCAATACAACATTCCGCTCTTAACCGCTTTTCTAACTGGAATTCTTACCTCTATCAGTCCTTGCCCATTGGCTACCAACATTACTGCTATTGCTTATATTTCCAAAGAGATTAAAAACCCTAAGAATACACTTCTAAATGGCCTTTGTTATACCATTGGCCGTGGCCTTAGCTACACGGTTTTGGCCTCTCTAATTTACCTTGGCTTCTCTTCTTTTGAAGTCTCACGTATTTTTCAAGGCTGGGGAGAAAAAATATTGGGGCCAATACTGATAATAATTGGCTTAGTCATGTTTGATGCTATCAAGTTAAACATCAAAACTAAAAATGACAAAGTGGAGCGTCTCAAAGAAAAACTCGCTACTAAAGGCTATCTCGGCTCTTTTCTTTTAGGTTGTCTTTTTGCTTTGGCTTTTTGTCCTTATAGCGGAGTTTTGTTTTTTGGAGTCCTTATCCCTTTAGTTTTGAAATCCAACGAAGCCCTTTTATTGCCACCTTTATTTGGTCTAGGCACTGGTCTGCCAGTAATTGTTTTCTCTTTTCTAATAGCCTTTAGTATGAAAAGGGTTGGTCAAGCTTTCTCTGTTGTGCAAAAAATTGAAAAGGTAGGTAGAAAAGTAATAGCTTCGATTTTTATCTTGACGGGAGTTTATTATTTGCAGTTTTTAATCAAGTTTTTGTTGGAAATATAAACCTTTTACCATCTTTTGCTTAAGTTAAAGATTTTTATAAAAAGTGTTCGCATCTAAACAGTTAACCAAGCATCCGTATTTAAGACTCAATCTCCTTTACCGCTTCCCTATAAGCACAATAGTCACAATCTTCACCAGCTTCAGGGATTGAGTCACCGTTTAAGCATTTGTGTGCGCCCTTAATAGCTTTCTCAACCCAGTTATCATTTCCCTCATAAGCGATTAAGGTCACATTAAATTCAAGCTTGGCATCAAAGGCTTTCTTGTCAGTAATGCCATTACAGTAAACAAAGTAACCAGTATCGGAAACTTTGTACTCATTCTGCCTTAACAACCACTGGTAAATCTCCATCTGGCGTTTATAGCCTTCGTGCCAATCCTTATCTAGTTCAGTTATCGCTTCACCTTTACTTGTAGATTTATAATCAACCACAATATATTCATCCTTAGAGTTAATCCATAAGTCATCAATTGCTCCAAAGACTAATAAGTTAGTGGGTTTGTGCAAATACTGAACCCCTACAAAGTTTTGTCTCCAGTCATCTAGTTTTTCGTGAGCTACTGGTTTAGCATCCACGTCATATTTCTCAAGTAGAGGATGTTGGGTGCCATTGACCCTGTGAGCGTCAAACTCGAGCTTTAGAAGCTTATCTACGGCACTATTCAAGGCAAAAGGGAATCCAGGAGGTCTAGCAACACCCAGGCGCCTATCCATATAAAAACACCTTGGACATTGTAAAAATAGGTCAATCTTTGAACGACTAAACTTAAAAGGTTGTTTAGACCCTGGCTGGTAGCAATATTTTATTGAACGTTTGGCGTTGTAGTATTGAGACATTATTTTTTGTTTGAATCTAATTTATCTAAAAGCTCATCGTAGCCAAATACTATTGTGGGCTTGGGCTGTCCGAGTTTCTGTAACATATTTTCCAAAGCTTGCGTTTTTAGAAGTTCTTCCTCAATTTTGTCTTTGTTTTTTCTTTCCGCTTCTGGATAACACCATACCCAGATTCCTTTTTTCATATCAACAAATAAAAATTGATATGCAAGCTCACTTTCTGCACCACACTTATCACACTTATAGTTGTTTATTTTTCTTTTCTTTACTTTTCCAAGAAGCGATGGGTCTACCGTGACATTTACACTTTGATAGAGGTTAACATCTATCAAGTTACCGCATTCACATTTGATGGGATATATTTGTAGTTGAGTCATTTATTTTTCTCCTGTCCAATCTTTAGCTAGTAACTCTGCCTGTTCTAATACTATCTTAGTAGCTCCCTCTTGCTTGTCTGGCGGATACTTATATTTCTTCAGCAATCTTTTAATGTAAACTCTCAGCTTAGCCTGGACACTTTCCTTTATAGTCCAGTCAATCGTGGTATTCTTGCGAAGCATATCAACCAACTCTATTGCCATAGCTTTGAGCGTTTTGTCTCCCAGCTCTTTTACTGCGCTTTCGTTATTTGCCAAAGCATCATAAAAAGCCACTTCGTCTTCACTCAAACCTAAATCCTTACCCTTATCTTTTTCATCTCGTATCTTTTTAGCAAGTTCTAAAAGTTCGGCTATCACTTGAGCCGCTTCAAGGGTTCTATTCTGGTATTTACGGATAGTCTCAGCCAGCATGTCAGAAAAGGACCGAGACATAACCAAGTTCTTTTTAGTCATGGTTCTAAGCTCATCATTCAAAAGTTTCTTTAACAATTCCAAAGCCACATTCTTGTGCTTCATGTTCCTAACTTCAGCTAAAAACTCTTCTGAAAATATAGAAATATCTGGGGCTTTTATCCCAGCGGCAGAGTAAATATCAATCACATGGTCTGAAGCAACCGCAGAAGATACTATTTGTTTGATAGCCACATCATAGTCATCATCAGTTGGACCACCGCCTACAGGCTCCATTTTTACAATCCCGCTTCGTACAATCTGGAAGAAAGAAACCTCATCTCTAATCTTAATTGCCTCATCATGAGGAACAGCCAAAGAAAATGCCTTAGATAGCTCAGAAACTGCCTTTAAGTAGCGTTTCTTGCCATCTTTAAGCCCCAATATATAGTCTGTAGCGCCTGAAATAGTCTGGGTTCGCTCTGCTGGAGTACCTGTTAAGTATTTTTGATAGTCAAAGCCGTGATACATGCCCTTAACCACTTCGTATTTTTCAAGCATCAGAGAAACTGCCTTGTCTTGCGGTATAGCTGTTTCTTGCCTGTCACTTGCCGAGTAATAAGAAAGGGCTTCTTTTAGTTGGGGAGCTATGCCAATGTAGTCAACTATCAAACCACCTTGCTTGTCTTTGTAAACTCTGTTTACCCGAGCAATAGCCTGCATCAAACCATGACCTTTCATTGGTTTATCTATATACATAGTGTGAAGACAAGGAACATCAAAACCAGTTAGCCACATATCTCTAACAATCACTAACTTCATCTCATCATCTGGGTCTTTCATCCTACCAGCTAATTCATTTAAGGCGTGTTTGGGTCTAATATGTGGTTGGAAAATCAAAGGGTCAGAGGCTGAACCAGTCATAACTACCTTCAATACACCCTTTTTATCATCGTCACTATGCCAGTTAGGTCGAAGTTTAATAATCTCGTTATACAGGTCCACCGCAATCCTTCTGCTCATGGCAACTATCATTCCTTTTCCTTCAATTGCAGTTAATCGATTCTCAAAATGCTCAACTAAGTCACGGGCCACCAAACTAATTCTTTTTTCTGAGCCAACCATAGCCTCAAGCCTGGCCCATTTACTCTTTAGTTTTTCCTTACGTTCTACCTCTTCACCTTCGGTTAACTCTTCAAATTCAGGGTCAATCTTAGGTTGCTCATCTTTTTTCAGTTCTATTCTTGCTAGTCTAGCTTCGTAATAAATAGGCACCGTGGCCTTATCTTCAACTGCTCTGGTTACATCATAAACATCAACATACTCACCAAAAACTGCTCTTGTATTCCTATCCATCAATTCAACTGGAGTACCTGTAAAACCAATAAACGAAGCATTGGGCAGAGCATCACGCATGTGACGAGCAAAGCCTTTGATAAATTCATATTGGCTTCTATGAGCTTCATCGGCTACAACAACAATGTTTTTTCTGTCAGAAAGTTGTGGGTAAGTATTATGTCCATTTTCAGGTAAAAACTTCTGTATTGTCGTAAATACCACACCACCAGAAGCAACACTTAAAAGTTCTTGCAACTCATCTCTATCATTAGCCTGCTTAGGTGCTTGCCTAAGTAAATCTGAACACCTGGAGAATGTACCGAAAAGCTGATTGTCCAAGTCATTTCTATCGGTCAAAACTACCAGAGTGGGGTTGTTTAGAGCTTGTATCACCTTGCCTGCATAAAAGGTCATGGTTAAACTCTTGCCAGACCCTTGAGTATGCCAAACTACACCAGCCCTTCTATCTCCCTCCTCCATGGTTGCTTTAATGGTGCTTTCAATAGCTTTATTAGTTGCAAAGTATTGATGATAGGCGGCGGCCTTTTTAATTGTTTTCTCACCATCGGTTTCATAAACAATAAAATTGCTTATTAAATCCAAAAGTCTTGTTTTATCAAAAATACCTTTTAGTAAAACTTCTAGCTGAGGTACAGCATTGGGGGCCAATTCTTCACCATCAACTGTTCTCCAGCGAGTAAACCACTCAATATCAGCACTAATGGTGCCTACTTTAGCCTCTAGGCCATCGCTAATAATTGATAGCTCGTTATATACAAAGAGTGAGGGAATATCTTGCTTGTAGGTCTGAATCTGGTTAAAGGCACTTTTAACTGTGGCCTTCTCGTCACCTGGGTTTTTAAGTTCAATAACAACTACAGGCAACCCATTTATAAATACCACCACATCAGGGCGTCTGTTTACGTTGTTTTCAATAACTGTGTACTGGTTAACTGCCAGAAAATCATTCTTATCAATATTTTTGAAGTCAACTAGTTTTACTTTATCTCCAGCAACAGAACCATCATCTCGCATATACTCAACATCCACACCATCCCTCAAATATGAGTGAAATATTTTGTTGTTAAGTACAAGGCTGGGTGTGGTATTAGTGGCCTGCAAGACCTTCTTAAAAGCTTCTTCTTTGGCATCTTCTGGAATACCAGGGTTGAATTGCTCAATAGCAGAACGGAGCCTGTCTTCCAAAACAACATCAGAATAGCTTTTGCGCTCTGGTCTTTCCCCATCTGGAGGTGGTGCAATTTCTGGACCACCCACAATGGTATAACCAAGCTCTTCAAGCCAGTCTAATGTTGCTAATTCTAGGTCTGTTTCTGTGTATTTAGTCATACTTAAAAAGGTATTTTTTCATCCTCTGAAATATCAACTTCTACAGGCTCAGGTGAAGTTTCATCTGATGAGTTGTTAACTATAAATTTTGCCCTTTCATGCAGTTCGTCAAAGGTAATTACTTCTGGATTAACTAAATTTTGCCTATACAATTCAAAGGTTTTCTTTTTTGAGGCACTATCAAGCTGGTCACAATGCCCAATTATTAAAAGACCCTTTGGACTACATGTCGTCACGTCTTCTAACGCTTCTCTGTTTTCATCGGTTCTTGAACCAGCCACCTCCCACTTATTAGCATTCACTTGAATTTGAGAAACACCACCAACTAAATCTTCTCCCAATTCCCATGCTCCATTTCTATACTCATCACTACCGAGAAGCGGCGTTTCTGGCTTCTTAATTTCTACCAAAACTGTAAATTTGCTATCAGACGTGGTGTCCATAAGATAGTCGCCTCTTTGACTACCAGAACCAAAAACATTACCACCACCATAATCTGGTTGAGCTGTAATTAAATGTAGATATTGGTAT
The DNA here is from genome assembly GCA_964428655.1 of uncultured Gammaproteobacteria bacterium. Taxonomy (GTDB): domain Bacteria; phylum Patescibacteriota; class Microgenomatia; order UBA12405; family JAHJSD01; genus CAYRYE01. The sequence continues at coordinate 109,730 of CAYRYE010000001.1, read as the reverse complement.
TTTAGACCCAGCCCAAAAATCCATTCATTTTCTTGAAAGAATGTTTGCCAGTACGCTTCACCCTTTTCTTCGCTCAATGATGCCTCAAATTCAGCGAGAGCAGACTCTCGCTCTGTTTGTATCCTTGAATGAGCTAATCTTGTGGCTAGATGGGGTTCAGTTTCAATCAATTGTTCCCAAACTTCATTTCCATAATCCTGTTTGAGCAATTTTTTTACAAAACTTTTCCTCTTTTCACTAACCCTGATAATTTCTTCTTCCTTAGCTACAACATAGCTCTCCTCTAACCAGGGCAATTCTTGTTTTGAAATACGATATAAGTTATTTAATGCCTCAAATAAATTTTGTAATGCTAAACTTTTTAATTCAAATTTTATACCTTCATCTTTTTTCAACTCATTCAACTTTATTGAAGACAAGTCTTTCCATTCGTCCCTAGGCCCCTTTCTTTGAACAATAATGTAGCCTTTCAGTGTCGCCTTGGGGTCTTTTGGATTGTCTTTAATAACAATTCCACGAAACACTTTTCTAAAAGTACCGCTTTCCTCAATAACAATGTCATCTGTTCTGGCTACGTTACTTGATACTCTGGTTAATTGATATTTTTTCATACTTAATTTACTCTCAACCTCCCACTCATTAATCTTGGTAGAAGAGAGTCTCGAGCTTGAGCAAGGTTTATGTTTTCCTTTTCATTCATTAAAACTTTTTCAAATAAATTTGAGTTGTGCTCATTAAACAGTTGTAAAGTCTCCTTGCTTGGTTTTAGGATATATATTTTCGAAAAACTACCTGTATTTAGATTTAGCGTTGCCGAGCCTCCGCTTGCATAATCTCTTAAAGTCCTGTCCATTGAACTCAGTGTGAAATACAAATATTCCCTATAAAATCTCTCACTTGGAACAATTGAATTAATTTGTTGATTGGTTTGAGACACCTGGCTTGTGATGCAAACTAACCCTACTGTGGCAATACAACTTACACAGATAGAATCTTTTAGCAAATTTTTCTGTTTTTGAAAATCCATACCTTCCTTAGTTAGAGAGTCTTCCGTCTTAACTATAAACATTTGACTGTGCATATCTGGTATTTTGATAAACGGAACATTTCCGCCAAAATACTCACTTTTCTTTTTTGGAGGTGTTTTACCACAAACTATTTCTCCAAATTCTTTTAATTGTGCAACATCCCATCCTTTTGGTATCTCTCCGAGCTCACTCTCCACCATTTTGCCACCGCTTGATTTATATGGTTTTCCCTCATTATTAGGGAATTCAAAGTCTACAAACCAATTCTTAAAAAGAGCTTTACCCATTTCTTCAAGGGTCTGGTTCATTTTGCGATTCAGCTCAATTTTGTCATCGAGAGAAGAAAGAACTGAGGCTATTTGTTGTTGTTCTTCAACTTTTGGTTTGGGTAAAAAAATATCATCAAAAGTTCTTTTCGTGATAGTTGAAAAAACGGAACCATGAGTTTTTTGTCTTATAGCGCCCATGCGACTTTTAAGAGAGTAGTAAAGAAAATCGTTAATATAACCTTGTTTTGAATTCAAGCCGTAACAGGATTGGTTAAAGGCCATGTCTCTGCCAACTTGAGCCAACACACCTACTGTACCTCTCGCCGAGATAATCAACATTTCCTTTTTAAGGATATTTGTGCTACTACCGTTTAATCCCTTTTCCGTTATAGTTTTTTCTGAATCATAAACATATCTTTGCTCATTATTGAAATCTGCAACTGACAACCAGGGTATTTTTCCGCCCCAGTATTCAGCTTTAGATGTTTTGGGAGTACCGCCACTTATTATTTCTGAAGCTCTGGAAACTGGTTCCACTTGCCAGTCTTTAGGAACCTCACCAATTTCTGTCTGCTTGTAATTAACTTGTTTATTATTCATTTATTGCTTTTTTAACTTTTTGAATGTATGAAAACAAATCGTCCAGATGATATTCTCTGCCACAGAAATAAAGTGTCATTTTTGTATCGTCAAACCACCTAAAATTATCTTTTGGTTCTAAACCTTTAATTGCCGTGATTGGACCAATGTTTTTATCTGCATAATTGTGTTTTTTAGAGTTAATAACCCAATGGTCAATTCTTTCATCGTAATGTTCATAATCATTTCGAACATGGATTTCATTTGGATTAAGGGTTGGCAAATTGGGGTATGCTCTCTTAAGTGAGATGGCTCTGTATTTTCGAAAATCATTATCTTCCTTAGTTTTCGGTTGTATCAATTTAGCTACATTAGAGACGTGCACCAAAAAGTGATGGATTGCACCAAACACAACAGGGCTATTTTTTAAGTTGTTTTTAATTTTCTCAAAACAAAGTTCAGCCTCACTAAGCTGGTCTTTTATCTGCTCTGTATAAATTTTTATAAAAAAATTGTCCATAGTTTTATTTAGATTTGTGTTTACCTAAAATTGGATTTATTACTTTGTTATCAAACCAAAACAACATTTGACTCAGACGTTGCAATAAATCAACAAAAACAAAATAAGAAATTTGACCCATTGGGTTACTGCTAATCCTTGTCATTAAATCTCGTTTATTTTCATCTAGATGAAAATAGTCGGCATTTAACCACATATCCAAGTTCTCCTGAGATAAAAGTTGTTTCCCATCAATCTGAAGCCTTAATCCACCAACGGGGGATGATTTCTTACGCTCCAGTAGTTTATTCCAACCATCTTTTGCTTTGGCAGTATTTTCTTTGACTTTATTGTCAGGACTTGTTTTGTAAACCAAGTTACTGATATGGTCAAAATTTATCGGCTCATCATTTAATACAAATGGCCTAAAATCTAAAAGAAATGCCTTCACCGTCTTAGTATCAGGGCCCTTAAAAGAAGTGTACGTTCCTCTGTCTTTCTCATAGTTAATATTCACACGACTACTAACAAAGAAGTCCTTATTCAGCTTTAATCTTTCAATTCTCTTATGGAAAAGTATTAATTTTTGTTTCATAGCTTAAATCCAACTTTTGTTAAATTTTCTTTAATTTTCTTTTCTAATTCCTTTGACTCTTTGAACTGTTGACTTAACTCATTGGTGAGTCTTTTCATTTTCTCTTCGAAAAATTCGTCATCCTCCATTTCAAAATCTGTACCCACATAGCGACCAGGAGTCAATACAAAGCCATTCTTTTCTACTTCTTCAATCTTGGCGGCTTTATTGAATCCTTTGACGTCCTCATATTTGCCGTTTTTATTTCTCCAGTTGTGATATGTGTCATAAATTTGTTTGAGTTGAGCTTCTGTCAATTCTCTATGCCTACGGTCTATCATTTTACCTAGCTTGCGGGCATCGATAAAAAGAATTTCATTGTGGCGGTCACGGAATTTATGATTATGTCTATCTCTAGATACAAACCATAAAGAGGCTGGGATACCCGTGGTATAAAAAAGCTTATCTGGTAAAGCCACAATGCAATCCACTAAACCAGCTTTTATCAAGCTTTCTCTTATCTTTCCTTCATTAGAAGTGTTTGAAGACAAAGCCCCATTGGCCATTACAAAGCCAGCAATACCCGAAGGGGATAAATGATGGATAAAATGCTGAATCCAAGCATAGTTAGCACTACCAGTTGGAGGCGTGCCATATTTCCAGCGCACATCATCTCTTAATCTTTCTCCACCCCAATCGCTGTCGTTAAAAGGAGGATTGGCTAGAATAAAGTCAGCTTTTAAGTCTTTATGTTGGTCATTGTGGAAGCTATCAGCATCAGATGAACCAAGGTTCCCCTCAATACCTCGTATGGCTAGATTCATCTTACAGAGACGCCAAGTTGTGGGGTTACTTTCCTGTCCATAGACTGCAATATCGTTAGTCTTGCCCCCATGTTCTTCGACAAACTTTTCGCTTTGCACAAACATACCCCCACTACCACAGCAGGGGTCATAAACTCTGCCCTTGTAGGGCTCTATCATCTGCACTAAAAGTTTGACCACCGAAGCTGGAGTGTAAAACTCACCGCCACCTTTGCCCTCAGCACTGGCAAATCTACCAATAAAGTATTCATAAACCCTACCTAGAATATCTTGAGCCTTGGATTCTTTGTCTCCTAGACCAAGAGAGCTAAAAATATCAACAATCTCGCCCAAACGCTGTTTATTTAAGTCTGGACGGGCAAATCTTTTAGGTAATACACCTTTGAGAGTAGGGTTATCCTTCTCAATGGCTATCATGGCATCGTCTACGATTTTTCCTATTTCAGGTTTCTTGGCGTTTTGCTTGAGATAATCCCAACGTGCCTTTTCTGGCACCCAGAAGACGTTTCTAGCCTTGTAAGCGTCTTTATCTTCCCACTCGCCATCAAAAGCGTCTTTATCAGATTTAATTGATTGGTAAGTATCTTCAAAAGAATCGGATATGTATTTAAGAAAAATCAGACCCAAAACAACATGTTTATACTCGCTCGAGTCCATATTGCCACGAAGTTTATCTGCGGCGGCCCACAATTTCTTTTCAAAACCAAGATTAGCTGTAGATTTTTTTGTCATAATTCTCTTAATTTTCTTTTAACTTATTTACTGTTTTTCTTTATATATTTTTCAATGTCTTCTTGTTTATAACGACGGTCACCAACACCGTGACGACTGCCAACCCTAACAGCCTTTAATTTACCTTTTCTATCCCACCGTCTAAGGGTTTCAATGTTTACGCTTAATAACTCCGCCGCTTGGCGTATGGTCAACAGTTTTTTCATACTACCTCTACTTTACTCATAAATGAGGAACTATACTTAATTATACAGCTCCTTATTGACAAAAGGAAGGGAGTCGATATACTAGATATAGTAAAAGTTTTAGTTTAAGTACCTCTTTGTAGGAGTCATAGACCCAAGAATATGGGTAAAAGGGCTCCTTTTTTTGTGCCCCTCCATATTTCCGTCTAGTTTTTAGGTAATGGAGAAAAGAATCTCCTGAGTGTCAGGTTTAATTCTGTCATGTCCAGGAGATTCAATGGAATACAAAAACAAAGATGTTCTTAAAACTAAATACGACGAGTTAGGCTCAACTAGAAGAGTTGGCAACTACTTCGGCGTATTCAATGGAACAATCATTTACTGGATGCGCAAATACGGGCTTCCTAGAATCCCCAAACTTCATCTTTATAACAACAATTCTGGTAAGGGTAGACTTGGAGAGCTTTATATTCTCGGACACCCATACTTTAGAGAAAATGTTGTAGATATTGAGCTTATTGATGATAAGCATGCCGTTGATTTAATCTGGCGTGGAGACAAAGTTAATGTCAAAACATCCCACTTCAAAAAGCCTGTTTTTAGGATAAAAAACAAAGATTTAAGACACAAAGTCGCTTATTATGTTTGTTTGTTTTATATAGACAACATCAGCCCTTTAATTCCAACTGAGGTTTGGGTCATACCAGCTAAAAAATGTGGTTATGGAGGCGTAAGTCCAGGCTTGGGTAAAAATTCAAAATTTCATCGACACAAGCTATCACTAATAAAAGATAAAAAGTTTAGTTCAAAGGAAGAGGAAAAGTATAACCAGTTGTTTGTTGAGAAATATCAAAATTGCTTAGCAAATAACTAATTCATTAGTCAAAGTCCGACTTTAAGTCGAGAGGTCGTAAAAGACCAAGTTTTAGTCACAAAGCAAGACTAGCTTAGGTAAAGCTACTTGCCACATATCTAATTGTGGTCTTTAGACCTCGTCCTAAAAGCGATATGTTGGACGTTAAAAATAGAATAGAGGCATTTTGACACCTAAATTGGTGTAAGGAAGCTCAAACGAGACTTCCTGGATGTGCAAACCCAGAGGGTCAGCCAGTCATGGCTCATCTTTGTGGCTTCTTTGCTCATTTATAAGAAGCCGCAAGAGAAACAGCACCGTATTGGGGGCTACTACAACGCTAGAGCAAAGCACTTGGTAATCGGGCCTGGGCAAGTTTGAGTAGTAGTAAGAAACCTGTCGCCTGCAACTCGGCGAGGAAGAGTTGTCGTTCGGGATGGTATTTTTTTACCCGCACATCACCTCTATTCCGACTAAAGATTAAAAGAACCTACTTTTTGTGGGAGGGGCTTAATTTCCTGATGAATCATTCAGGATGGTATCAATAGGAATAATACATAAAAAGAATCCAAAGATACGGCAATATATGCCACTCAAAAGTTAGCAACGACTCTATGCAAAAAAGAGTCTATTCAATGAAAACAAGGCTAAAAAGAAGAGTTAAGGATTTTCTTCAAGTCAGGAGCCGCTTAAATATACAACTCCACTTATATGAAAGCCATATTTAGCAAACAAGTAAAATCATAAGTGGGGTTATAAGAGAATAAGAGTAAATAGTTGATAGTTAGCTATCCTTCTTTGAAATGTGAGTTCCTAAACCCTGGGCCACCCCATCATCACTAAAACCTTCAGTGTTCTGTCTTGCTATAAAATCTTTTATGTCTTCCATAGAAATACGATATTCACCTTTTTTCCCTGGAAGCTTGAAAAACTTAAGCTTCCCACTACGACACCAGCGCCTAACTGTTTCTGGATTAACTCCAAACATTTTCGCTACGTCTTCTATGGTATGAACATATGCTATTTCACTCATTAGTTAGTTATTATAGTATCTGGTGCGTTCTAAGTCAACCCAGTCTTGACTGAGTGTACGTCCTGGTGTATAATGGTAACATCTAGTAATATCTGAGTATATCTAAAATGCATAATTTTATACCAAGTTCACTGCAAAAAATCAGCGAAGCCAATAAGATAATTGCTGAATATTCAATGCCGCTAACACTTAGACAGTTATATTATCGCTTTGTAGTCAAACAACTACTCCCCAATACCAACAGGTCATACAAAAACTTAGGTAGGCTAATTTCTAGGGCAAGAGAGTCAGGACTCATTTCCTACGACCGCATAGTCGATAGAACCAGAAACCCTATTAAACCCTCTTCTTGGACCAATCCCAAAGACTTTTTCAAAACAGTTAAAAAAGCCTACAAAAGAAGGCTTTTGATTGACCAAGGCTTCCATCTAGAAGTGTGGTGCGAAAAAGATGCTTTAGCCAGCGTATTGGAACCGATAACTGCAAGATATGATGTTTACTTACAAATCAGCAGAGGTTATCCAAGTTTATCCGCTATCTACGAAGCTTCAAGTCGAATTGACGATAATACCAAGATTTTATACCTCGGAGACTTTGACCCCACTGGAGTAGATATACCCAGAGATATTCAAGATAGGTTTGAAAAACATTTTAACTTGCACCCTGATATAGAAGTTATTGCTTTAACTTACGATGATATTGTCAATCACAAACTACCAACAGACCCAACTAAATCAACAGATAAAAGAGCAAAAAAAATTGTAAAAAAGTATGGCGATATTGCCACCGAATTAGATGCTCTCCCCCCAGACGTGTTAGTAAACAAGATTGAGACGGCTATTAAAGCCAACATTAATATAGATAAATACACACACCAGGTGAAAAAAGAGCAAAAAGATATTAAACAAATTGAAGGACTACTTGCACACCTATGACTAAACAAACATCAAACAACTGGTTAGAATTAATGGCTCAAAAACTAGCTGAGGTTAGACTGTCTGAAGTTGGCTTTCGTTTTGTTCATGGCGTCTATCCTGCCTGGAAACATGTTAAGCAGATTATTGAATCAAGGGGAAGGATTGTTAAGGCAAACTCCCAAACCATAGAGGACTCAACCCCAGAAAGCAAAATGTGTAATAGCATCATAAACGGTGTTCGTGAATTTGAAGAAAGGAGTCATAAAGTATGAAGAAAGCAGTTATTTATTCTAGAGTATCAGACCCAGGACAAGTGGGCGGATTTTCTCTTGACGTTCAGAAGGAAAGATGTGCCGAGTGGGCCAAAAAGAATGGCTATCAAGTAGTGGGTATATTTGAAGACGGTGGAAAATCAGGCACAAAAACAGTTGGGCGAGAAGCTTTAGACGATATGATTATTAATTGCCAAGAAGAAAAAATAGATGTTGCTCTAACAATTGACACGGATAGAATTGCTAGAAACGAGCTAGACCATTTTAATATCATAGATTCTCTTAAAAAAGCAGGGACCAAATATATTGCAGTTAATCAACCAATGATAAATGATTCTCCAGAGGGGATGTTTTTTGAAACAATCCTTGCTGGGACCAATGCTTTTTATAGTCGATTGTTGGGTAGAAAGGTGAAAAAAAGCTTAGAAAAGAAGCTCCAAAATGGTGATTGGCCTGGCTGGGCTCCACTTGGCTATAAAAACGTCAATCTCGGCTCCGAAGACAAACCTCAACGTGTCATAAAGATGGATAAAGAAAAAAGTTCCCTCGTTAGTGAGTTATTTCGCCTTTACTCTACAGGCAACTACTCTGTTGATGAGTTAGTTGACCATATTAATGACAAAGGCTTAAGAAGCAAAACTGGTAAAAAAATGTACCGAAGTATAGTTTATGAAATGCTTAAAAACCCCTTCTACATTAAGTGGATGAAGTATAAAGACCAACTTTACAAAGGCAAACACGACCCCTTAACGACACCAGAAATATTTGAAACCTGTCAAAAGATAATGGCTCGTCATAACCATAATGCTTGTAGAAGAAGAAAGTATAAATGGCTCTTAAATGGCTTCGCCTACTGCCAAGAATGTGACGCCCGCCTATATGGTGATGGTGTTCACGCTAAAAACAAAGCTTATTATCATGGTAGTGCTAGAAATGGCTGTAGCCACTATATACCTCTAGATGAGCTTGAAGACGCAGTAGCTAAAGAGTTTAAGAAGATAGAGTTATCAGAAGAGTTTACCCAAGCAGTATTAGACAAAGCAAAGAGCTTGGTTAAACAGTCTCGACAATCAAGAGACAGTGAAATTCAAGGTGTACGCAATGCTATTAAAAAGTTTGAGGATAAACGTAATATCTTGGAGGATAATCTCTTAGATAAAACTATTGATAAAGAGTCCTTCAAACGTAAACACCAAGACCTTAACTTTCAAATTCAAAACCTGGAGAATGAGATAGCCACTATCGAAAACCAAAGAGGCTTTGACGTAGACGTTATAGAGGAAGTCTTAAAGCTCACCAACAACATTTACGAAGTCTACTGTAATGCTGGCTTTGAAGCTAAAAGACACTACTTAGCTATATTCTTTGAGAGGTTTGATATTAAAAACAAAAAAGTGGCGAAAGTTACCTATACGCCACTCTTTCAAAAACTACTTAACTCGAGAAAAGTTAGAGTAAGTAGGGATTGGCTCCCCGGGCTGGACTCGAACCAGCAACCTGCCGGTTAACAGCCGGACGCTCTACCATTGAGCTACCGGGGATTTTAAAGTACGTAAGAATTATAACACAGGCGTGTAGCGAACGCCTCTGGTTGGCACAACAAAATTAGAAGATATTGGAAGATACTAGAAGATAGCCTACAGCTGTTACAAGATAAAAAAGCCAAGTGAAACCCAGCGTGAAAGTTTCCCATTTCTTGGGTTTAGTGAAGGCCGGATATTCTTTGGGGAGTTTAACATGATTTAAGTACCACAAGGCAGGAATATAAAAGACAAAAGCAAAAATAGAAATAACGCCAATAATAGTAATCAAAATTCCCGGCTGAGCCAAAGCAATGGTAATCAACGAGGCCAAAACCAAAAAGCCAAGCCAAAGGTAATACCAAAAACGAAAAGTTTTTTTCTTCTTAACTTGATAAAAGAAATCAGCAAATTGGCGAGCCACTCCGTCAACCAAGCCCAACCAAGTATCAATCATAAAGAAAGCGGCAATAGCTAAAAAAACCAGAACTCCAATTTTGCCAAAACTGGTTCGAAAAAACTCTGCCTGAACCACAGCAATTTTCCAACCAGTAGGATATTTGCCTTGAGGACGCAGAATGGCTAAAGCTAAAAGAGTAGTCATTGCGGCTGTAAAAGCATTAATCAAAACCGCTAAAAAAGCATCAAAGTTAAGATATCCCATCCATTTTTTCCATCTTTTTTCATTAATGGAAGAATCACTAAATCTTAGGGTTTTACTAGTTTCATCTGAAGAATTACTCTTCACCAACAAACCGCTAATTTTAGGCGTATATTTTGCCATCCCAACGCCCTTATCCTTCATCCAGTAAGAGTAAAGCAGGTTTAAAAATCCACCCATACCTGCAAAAGCAATGGCTGTAGTTAAATGAGAACTGTCAGCAAAATCCCAATTCTCAGGCCAACGAATGGTTAAAGGATTTAAAAATGACTCAAGAAATTCGGGAATTACTTTAACTACTACCGGATTAGTGACAGAAAACAAAAGACCCAAAACGGTTACCACTGAAACTAATTTCATGAATTTTTCAATTGTCTGGTAAACCACTTTAGAAAAAATAAAAACTAGAGAGAAGGCAGCAATTAAAAGATAAGCCCAAAAAAGAGTACCTATTCTCGCTGAAACCCCTGAAGGAAAATGGGTTAATTCAAATAAGGCAGTACCGCCAGCTGAGGCATAACCACCAAGCCAAAGAAAACTCAGAAAACAAAGGGAAAATAAAGGCAAGGCAAAATATTTACCCAAACTCAAAAATCCATGCCAAATTCCCTGTCCGGTTAAGGCAGTGTAGCGACTGACTTCTCGATTAACAAAAAATTGAATTAAAGAGGCAGGCAGTAAAAGTCCTAAAAAGGCAGTTCCGTATTTGGCGGCAAAATAAGGCCACCAGATTAGCTCGCCACTGCCCTGGGCAATCGCCGCCCAAACAAAAGCCGGACCAAGCATGGTTAAAATCCTTGGTATTTTTGGCAATAAGCGAGTTTTAGTTTTTTTAGCCATCTTTTCCATTTTAGCAAATCACTTTTTTACTGCTTCAATTCCGGGTAGAGTTTCATCTTTTAAAAATTGAAGCATGGCACCGCCGCCAACACTGACAAAATCAAATTTTTGCCAAGAATTCAGCCAAGATAAAACGCGGTGAGTATCACCACCAGCAGCAATTTTGAAAACTTTAGTATTGGCAATTGCCTTAACAACTTCCCAAGTGCCAGTTTTGTATTTTTCCTCTTCATAAACACCTAAAGGTCCTACCCAAACAATGCTTTTCGCCCCCTTAATGATCTCTTTAAATTTCTTAACACTTTCCCCGTCCAGATCTTTCCCGCTTTTTTCTAACTGAGCAATTTTAACTTTAGAACTGGTCATTTTGTTTTTAATCAACAGAGGCAATTTTCCTCCAATCAATAAATAATCAGCCCAATTGGCCAAAAATGAAATATTATCAAGCTTTCCTTTTTTACTTCCACCCAAAATAAAAACTAATGGCCTTTTGGCTTTCTTCTTAATCCAAGAAAGAGTTTTTATTTCCGCCTCAAAGCGCAAACCAAGAAATGAAGGCAATAGATCCGGCAAGCTCACTATGGAAACATTATTTCTGTGAGAAGCGCCGAAAGCGTCATTAACATAAACATCGCCGAGTTGAGTCAGGTTTTTGGCAAATTTTTGATCGTTGAGTTTTTCACCGGGATTAAAACGGAGGTTTTCAAGGAGGAAAAGCTCACTTGTCCCTTCGGTCACTCCTGGAGAGTCCCTGCCCATCCGGCAGGCGGGCATTCGGCCACTCCGAGAGAGCCCTATCAATTTGCAAAAAGAAACGTTTTTAGTAAACCAATCGGCAACGGGTTGTAAACTAAGTTCTGAAACTACCTTCCCTCCGGGGCGGCCAAGATGACCTAAAAGAATAATTCTTTTTGCTCCTTTATCTTGCAAAAAGTTAATTGTCGGAACAACAGATTTTAAGCGAAAATCTTCATCAGCAATTAATTTACCATCCTCACTGCGTAGATCAACATCACAGTCAATACGGAGAAGGACAATTTTGCTCTTAAAATCAAACTTAGAATTAGATAAATATAGATAAGTGTTCGCTTCGTTCACGATAAAGGTCAATAAGAATTGTTTATTTTTTAAATGCTTCTGCCAATTCTATCAATTCTTTTTTAGGCTCTTTAGCTTTAACTATGTCCGAACTAACCAGAATGCCTTTTGCCCCAAGCTCCAAAGACTTTTTTACATCATGGCCATCCTTAACTCCGGCTCCAACAATAACTTGATAATTAGGTAATAACTCTACTGCTCGGCGAACCACTTCAGGTTTTGCTTCAGCCACAGAAATCTCACCGCCAATTAATTCCGGCGACTCGTAAGCAACAAAATCCGGCTTTGGCTTTAATTTCTTTAACCATTGAATTTGACCTTTGGTTTTAAAACAAAGCATCAGCCTAAATTTATCATTTAAAATTTGCAATTTATCATTTTTTAATTCTTTCTGCCAGTGTTTCTGCCATTTATCTTTTTTCAAATAAGCCAAGATTTGGCGAATTTTACCGGGAGGAATTTCATGTTCAGAATGATTTAGAAGAGCCCCATCAGCGCCCGCGCAAAGCGCGGCCAGTGGTGAAACCCAACCAGTATGCTTGCCCTCAAAAAACAAATCCAAGTGTTGAAGCCAAACTTCACCACCAATTTTTTCTTTAACCTCACGTAGATCTAAAGCAGAAACAACAGGAATTATTTTGACTTTAGTTTTTTCAGAAACTTCACGACAAATTTTCGCCAAATCCAAAGCGCCGCTGCCAAAACTCTGTTTGTAAATCTTAAAATTCACCCAAATCATAATTTGATAATAGCATAACTTTTAGATAAAATTCTCTCATGAAAATCCCAATTTCGTTAAAAGAAAAGCTTAAATTTTGGCGGAAAAAACTAAAAAAACATCAAAAACGTTATGATGAACTCCGTCAACAATCCCCCGGCCGCTGGTGGCATGATGAGCATTTTGACAATCAAATGAGAGTTTTAGAAAGTTTAATTACTTCCACCAAAATTAAAGTTTCTGAATTAAAACAAAAATTACAGTCCGAAGGCAACAAGTCAAATTAACCCAATCCCACTGCTTGATAAACTTGCTTTAAAGTTTTCTCAGAAATAGATTTTGCTTTTCGCAACCCTTCTGCCAAAATTTGATTCAAATACTTCTCATCCTTGCGAATCCGATGATATTTTTTTTGAATCGGCCTTAAGGCTTCAACTACCACTTCAGCCAAATCTTCTTTAAATTCTTTATATCCCTTGCTAGCATATTTTTTTTCAATTTCTTTAATTGATAAACCAGAACAGTGAGAATAAATAGTTAGCAAATTGGCAATCGCCAGCTTGTCTTCTTGAAAAAGTACTTCTCTACCCGAATCAGTCACAGCAATTTTAATCTTTCTTCTTATCTCATCGACAGAATCTAAAAGATCAACAGTACCATTAGGATCTTCGTCAGACTTATCCATTTTGCTCATTGGATTCTGCAACGACATAATCCTTGCCCCAACTTTTAAAGTTTTAACTTTGGGCAATTTAAAGACTTTGCCAAACCGGGAATTAAACTTTTGGGCTAGATCCCGGGTTAATTCAACATGCTGGACCTGGTCTTCACCAACAGGAACAAGGTCAGTTTGGTATAAAAGAATGTCTGCAGCCATCAAAACTGGATAATTAAAAAGGCCAACGCTAGTTTTTCCCTTTAATTCTTTTGATTTTGACTTGTATTGGGTCATCCTTGATAATTGACCCACCGAAGCAACGCAATCTAAAATCCAAGCAAGAACACAGTGATCAGGATTATGAGACTGAACTAACAAGGCCGCCTTTTTGGGATCAACTCCAGAAGCAATAAATAGAGCGGCAATTTGTTTTATCCGTTCTTTCAGGGTTTTTGGATCCTGAGGAACAGTAATTGCATGAAGATCAACAACACAATAAACACAATCATAAGCATTTTGTAAAGTTATCCACTGTTTAATTGCCCCGATGTAATTACCTAGATGTAAAGTGCCAATTGTTTTGTTTTTACTATCAACCTGCAAACTACCACTCGGCTTAATTCCGGAAAAAATTCTTTCTTTATTCATAATTACATCTCGGCAATAAATTTTAACATCATTTTTCTCTGTTTAAAAATTAAATACTTATATAAATCTAATCAAATTTGTCTCGTAATTTCGTGAAATAAACTGGCAAAGCGGAATTGCGATGGCCGCCAATAAACTGGTTATCATTTCCGCGATCATCCTCAATTACTATGATAGGGTCATTTTCATTCCCCAGTATCCTCAATGCCTGCATACTCGCCAGTTGAGCGTAAACCCTTTTTCTAATGTCTCGCCTTTTTAAATTCTTTATTAAAATATCGGCGTTGGACCGATGGCGATAATCAACTTTCTCTTCAACAAACCTTTCAGGTAACCTGCCTTCTCCAGATTCTAGCTCCAAAATTACCTTTGATCTCGTTTTATCAAATTGTACTAATCTATCAATTTTTTCCAGATAACTACGTAAATAATCAACATGACTGGGTCCTACTTTTTCAACAATCGCGTTTCTGTATCTGGCCATAGCTCTATACATCTCTTCTATTTCATTGCCTGAAAAAACTCCGCCGCCATCAGGGAAATAATCATATAGATCCTGATCTGCTATTAATATTAACAAGTTTGTTGATACTCCATATCTCTCGAACAGAGAAACAAGCTTTTGCAAACGAGAAAAGATATTTTTTTCGCTTCGAGGTTTATAACTGCCGCCAAACTTATCCGGCACCTCAATATCTTCAAAATGGTCAAGAATAACCACTTGACTACCATGCGGATAAGTATACCTTAAACATTTAATATGAATTAAATCCAATCGAGAATCCTGTTGTAAACACTTAATTATGTTCTTTTTAAGCATTGCTTCATTTGTTGGTAAAGCTGTTTGTGTTTTCCTTAATTCATACATCAAAGAAATAAAGTTAAGGGCTTGTTCTCTTTGCAAACCATTGTTAATCGCAAAAAACATATCTCGAGCAACCTGCCTTAATTGCTTTAAAACCTCTTTTCTCAATTCATGTTCGCGGTACTCTCTAATGCCAATTTCACTTCGAAGTTTACCGGCAATTAAAATTTCAGCTGCTCTAAATTGGCTGGGAAAAGTGCTTGGCAAATCAGTAGGCTCAATTTTGTCCAAACAAAATTTGCGAAAAAGATTTCGCTGTTTTTTGTTCCCAGCCGGCATTAATTGACAAACCAAATCATGATAAAGAGAGAGTCCAGTTGTTGTTTTTTGCCGTTTCATCTCGGCAATATAAAAATCAAAGACAGGGTCTTTATCAAAGGAAAAACTATTGTCTCCCCTTTGCAAAGCAACAGCTCTAGAATCAGTTTCAATCTCAGAAAATCTCTTAGTGCCTCTAGTAGACTCCGTTAATAGAAAATCTTGCAGAATTCTTCTTTCATCTGTCCGCTTAGCAACCTGAGCAAGCATAGTTCTCATTAAATCACTATCTGTTACTCTAGATGCTTCAATTGCTTGACCGAAAACCAATAAAGCCATGCCAAACCTCCTCCCTTCTTGGAGTATCTCTAACCGGATTTTTGTTTGAACCGGTAACTAGCTCTGGTAATGAAATATATCTTTCTCTCATAAGTAGGAACGGAGGGACTTGAACCCTCACCACTCGTTTTGGAGACGAGCACTCTACCCTTGAGCTACGTTCCCAAATAAAAAAGCCCTTGCTAATCCCGATTTTATCGGGACTGACAAGGGCCTTCTTTTTTTGAAGACGGTACCACCTTGCTTCTCCTAATACTTTGCAGTATCAGACTCTGTAACCGACTCCGTTAATTTCCCGATCTAACATCAGGACTGACATCGGTCTGAAATATGATCACGGATTCCTGCCGGCTTGACTACTTTCCCCGATACTATTCACTTATCGGGACCGATTCACCAAGCAGCGCGTAAGAAAAATCCTTACTTGCTGGGCCCATTCTCCCAACTCAGCGCTTTTGGATATATTCTATCACATTGTTTTAACTTGTCAATTTCACCTGAAAAATCGGAGTATAGACTGGACCTCTGGGTGTTAATTCACTCTTATAAAAAACCACCTTGTTGGCTATAAAAGAAGTGTCATTCTCATGAAGAAAATCATAAATTCCAGATAAACATTTTTTAGAGAAAATCAATTTCGCACTTAATGAACGCGTTCTGCCTAAAGTAATATGAGGTGAAAATCGAGTGTCAAAACTGAAACCCGCCAATTGAAGAGACATTCTTAATTTATGACATAACCGAGAAAGCCTGGCTGTCTGACCACTCAAACTAACCCAGGCAATTTTTATCCTTCGCTGATCGGGGAAAAAACTCACCCGTGCTAATGATAGCTCTAAGGGGCGATTTTTACTCAACTGCTTCATAAAATTCTTAATTTCGGGAATTCTCTTCTCATCAACATTTCCAAGAAAGATCAATGTCTGATGGAAATTCTTCTTTTCCACCCACTTAAATCTTTTTTTGGATACTTTCTGTTTTAGCTGTTCCTGAATCTTAGCTAAAAAATTTCTGGTCTTAACCGGCAAGGGTACGGCGATAAAACTTCTTATTATCATTTTTTTATGATCAATCCAAAAAATCTCTGAGACCCTTACGCCTTGAGGGATGACGAAGTTTACGAATCGCCTTTGCCTCAATCTGGCGAATCCTTTCTCTAGTAACACCAAAAACTCTTCCCACTTCTTCAAGTGTTTTTGGCGACTCGTTTCTAAGACCAAATCGTAAAATTAAAACCTCTGCCTCTCGAGAATCAAGACTATTCAAAACATCCTCAATTGACTCCTTGAGTAACTCTTTTGAAGTTTCCTCGTATGGAGAAGGCTGGGTAACATCCTCAATAAAATCACCTAAAAACGAGTCCTCATCATCCCCAACTGGTGTTGCCAAAGAAGTAGTGTTTTGAGAAATTCGATAAATATCTCTGATTTTTTCAATTGGTAATTCAGCCCTCTTGGCAATTTCCTCAATTTCAGGTTCTCTGCCAAGTTCTTGAGTTAACCTTCTGGAGGCTTTATACACCCGGTTAATTGTTTCCACCATATGAACCGGGATTCGAATTGTCCTAGCCTGATCGGCAATAGCTCGAGTGATCGCTTGTCTGATCCACCAGGTGGCATAGGTAGAGAATTTAAAGCCTCTTCGCCAATCAAATTTTTCTACCGCTCTCATTAACCCTTGGTTGCCTTCCTGAATTAAATCTAAAAAGGACAAACCACGACCAATGTATTTCTTGGCAATAGAAACAACTAGCCTCAAATTAGCTTGAGTCAATTCCTTCCTCGCTCTGTCAGAACCTTTTTCTATCTGCTGCGCTAACCTTACTTCATCCTCAGCAACCAAAAGAGAAACCTTACCAATCTCTCGAAGATACATTCTCACTGGGTCTGCTGATTTTGTCCCTGATAAAAAAGCTAAGGCGGAGATGGTTGACTTTCTGCTGCTTGCCTCAACTTCGCGAACTTCGCTCGCGCTAATACCATCAAAAACATCAATGCCTTTGGTAAAAATGTTGTCATAAATACTATCTAATTCGTTAATATAAAGCTCAGGCCTAGGAATTAAACTAAGAATTTCATCCTGAGTTAAATAGCCTTTTCTCCTTCCCCGAGCAACCAGTTTACGAACAATACTTTTGAAATCAATCTTAGCTGGCATAGTGACTAATTATATCACCACTTTTGCATTTTTCTGCAAATTCACTATCTGGCGGCCAATGTTGACAAATTCCCTTTCTAGTTTATTAAGCCTTTTAGGTTTACCTTCCTTCTCGGAACAAGAGATTTCTAAAGCAAGCTCTGATAATCTTTGACGCAAATTCTCTTCTTTCAAGGAAAGGATAACCTTATCAATATCCTCTTCCTCTTTTCTCTCTTGCTGAGAATCGAGATAAATTCTTTCAAAACCAGCCCTTAACTCCCCAGGGAGACCAGTAAAAAAGTCCCTAACAGCTAATTTTCTTTTTTTACCAAGAGATTTATGAGCCAAACTAATAATCCGCTTAAATAAAGGATTAGCAATCAGGTCAAACCATGATTTGTCTTTAAACCATTTCCATTTCTGTTGAGAAAAGATGAGTGTCAACAAATACCTCTCTAATAAATACCTCCTTGTTTGTGAAGTTTTGGTAATATCCAGATATTCTTGCCCTCTAGTTGAATCGCTTTTGCTTTTAATCTTTTCTACCTCAATTAGAATCGCCTCAAGATCAACTCCCAATCTTCGAGCCAGCTTTTGGAAATAATGATTCTTGACTACTTCATTTTCAATCTCAACTAAAAACGGCAGTGCTTCAATAAGAACTCTCTTTTTAGCTCCAGGATCTCTTAAATCTTTTTTAACAAAAGCAAGATCAACAACAAAATCCCAAACCGCTACTGGCTTCGCAATTAGTTTTTTTAAAGTCTTAGGGGCCCTTTGGGCTAACTCGTCTAAATCGTGAAACCCTTTTGGCAAAACACCAATCTTAACATCCAAGCCAACTGTTTCAGCAACTTGGGCGCTTCTCTTAATTGCCTCGCCGCCAGCCGCATCCGCATCCAAGGCTAAGATTGCTGTCTCAGCAAAACGACGGATTAATTTTGCTTGATCATTGGTAAAAGCAGTTCCCTTGATAGCCACCACATTTTTTACCCCAGCCTGGTAGGAAGAAATTACATCAGTTTCTCCTTCGACCACTACTATTTCTTTTTTTTCACGAATCTGATCTCTATTTAACCAAAACCCATAAAGGCTTCTTCCTTTATGATAGAGTTTGGTTTCCGGAGTATTAATATATTTTGCTATTTTAGAAGGGGAAATTCCGGGAATCACTCGACCGGAAAAACCAATAATATTACCTCGATGGTCGTGAAGAGGAAATATCAACCGTTGGCGAAACCTATCCCAATAACCCCCATTCCTGGCTGGAAAAATCAAACCCGCTTGGGAAATCTCGGGAGTGGAATAGCCTTTCTTTGTTAAAAAATCAGTCACTGCGTCCGGTTTGGCCGGTGAAAAACCTAGCTGAAACTTTTCGATCGTTTCTTTTTTAAAACCTCTTTTCAGAACATAATCTAAGGCTTTCTTGCCAATTTCATGCTCAACTAAAAGAAAGTGATAAAACTCCGTGGCTAAATGATTAATTTCATAGAGTCGTTTTTTAAACTTTTCGTCCCCTGAAAGTCGGCGGCGGATCAATTTTATCCCTGTTCTCCGAGCTAAAAATTCAAGCGCTTCCCAAAAATCCATTTTTTCATAAAGCTGTAAGAATTTAATAGCATCGCCTGATTCGCCACAACCAAAACATTTAAAAATCTGCAGCTCTGGAGAAATGATGAAAGAAGGCGTTTTCTCACTATGAAAGGGACATAGGGTATTAAAATTTCGGCCAGCTTTTTTTAAAGGCAAATATTCAGAAATCAAAGCAACAATGTCTATCCTTGTCTTAATCTCTTCAACTTGATCCATTAAGATATTTTATCACTTTCATCAACCCGATATTAGAAGTCTTAATGATAAACAGGCTCTTTTCAAAGAATCTTTTATTGGCGATCTTTTAGCCCTTCTAAAAGAGCTTAAAACTTTATTGTTTTTGTCATAATAAAGTTTAAAATCTGATTTTTTAAGCCTTATGCAAATCTCCAGATCATCGGGAGGAACAATGTCAGTAAGTTCTTCGAGTTTTTCATTAAAGCCACCAATTTTATCAAATACATTCTTTTTTATCGCCATATTTCCACCCGAACATGCTTCAACACCAAAAAACAATTTAATTAGCCTAAAGTACCAATAATAATAATTGAGTCTTTCTGTTATCCACCTAATAAACACCCCTCCGTCATAATAAATATAAGGGCCGCCAACAACGTCTGCCTCAGGATGAGTGGAAAAATTTTTTATTATTCTCCCTATATAGCTTGAAGGGGCCAAGCAATCAGCATCCACAAAAACTAAAACTTTTCCGCGGGCCACTTTTGCCCCAGTATTTTTTGCCACCGTCACTCCCTGTTTTTTTTCATCAACAACTTTCACTCCTTTACCAATCGCTATTTCCCCGGTTCTGTCACTAGAATTATTGTTAACAACAATCACTTCATAAGGAATATTTGTTTTCTGTTTCAAAACACAATCCAAACATTTTGAAATAAACTTCTCTTCATTGTAGGCAGGAATAATAATTGATAATTCAGGAATCTTTTGATTCATTTCTATTGCGAACTCGCTATCGCACCTAAAATAAAAAATAAACTAACCAGCCAGGCCAGCCATTTAAATCTTGGCTGTAGTTTGGCAAACATCAAACAGATTAAACTGCCTGAAATTACCAGACCAACTGCGCCAGTGAAAGAAATTATTTTAATAAAACCCTCGATTGACAAAAAGACACCAAAAAACGATGGAAGAACAGCTAAAAATTTAGCCTTTTTCTCCTTAAATTTTAAATCACGAAAATAAACCTCTTTAGCAACATTAGTCAAAGCTAAAAACGAAGTCATTAAGGCTAATAAACCAACAACTGCTCCGAAACGAATTAAAGACGGAAAAAAAGTAACTAGGCCGGAAAGAGCATCAGCGGTGGTCATCGCGCCGCTAACACCCCAAACACTAAAGCCAAAAGCAAAGTAAAGAATAATTGGAATCAAACTGCCAACAATCACTGTTGGTATTAATAAATGGCGCTTTTTGCACAAAATTTCTTCAACTTCAGGAATAACAGAAAAACCAGTCAAGGCAAACAAAGCTGTTCCCCAAAAAAACAAAGGTTTGCTGGTAATTAAAACATAGTTTTCTGCATGAATAAATCCAGTCAAGGAAATTGGAATTGCAATCATTAAAACAATCAGGCCAACTGTTAGCCAAAATTCTATTTTTGTCAAAAATTTAAATCCTCGCCAAAAAAACCAAATTCCTAAAACATAAAAACAAAGATTATAAAAGCTGGCTGCTAACTGCCCAAATGATAAAGCTAAAAAATCACCACCTAAAATAACATAGGCCAGTAAGGCCCCATTGATAGAAATCAACATTGCCAAAACAGCCAGTTTAGCTGTCTTTTCTCCCAGATATTTTTTAACATAACCAGGCAGCTGATGATCGCCTTTAGTTTTAAGAATAATTTGACAATAAAAAAGATTTAAAACCGTCATCAGCGCCCCTAAAAACAAAACTCCCACTAAACTTGGTAAAAAACCTGAACGGGAAAAAACATAAGGAAGAGCAAAAACTCCGGCACCAATAATAGCACCGGCCAAAAGGAAAACGGCATTAAAAAAAAGAGTCATATGACATCAATTATACCAATCTTTCACAAAGCGCGAGCCTAACATTGATTGGCGGAGAGGGTGGGATTCGAACCCACGTAGAGAATTAATCTCTAACTGCTTTCGAGGCAGTCCCGTTGTGTCCACTTCGGTACCTCTCCCTCATAAACTTTCTAAACCTTTTTGTATGCTTGGGATTTCTAGGTTTTATTTTAGCAAAAAATCTGGTTATTTCATTTTCCCTCCTTAACATTATTTTGTTCCCACCATGCGAGTCGGTAGGAGAAAAGCAATTTACAATCAAACTAGCATTAATATCTTCAAGTAGCGGCCGAGATGAAGAACTAAAAACCAAACCTAAATTTTTATAGACTTTTTTATTTATTACATGATTATCAAGATAGACACAACCGTCAGTGTCAAAAAGCCCCCGTAAACAAGCTGCTTGCCAGCACTTCTTGGTCATTATCCATGATGGAATCCTTATCTGGTTTTTAACTTTATTACCTATAGTTAAATCGTTTTTTCCAACTAAAAATTTCACTAACTGCTTCGAAGAGATAATTAAAGCAATCACAGACATTTCTTTTCTTTTTAAGACAGAAACGTCAATGCCAAATAAATCTTTGACCAGAGAAATTAGACTAAGTGCATAGTTATAATCATCAGACAGATTTAGATAAATTGTAACCTGGTAATTAGAAATACTTCCATCACCTAGCACAATACCAATGAATTCAGAAAGAATTGTTGATCTTCTAGGGATAACAATATTTTTTTCTATAACAAAACCAGTATTATCACGTTTATGAGTGATCATTGATCTCTCTCCACCTTTTTTTCTACCCTTTTTGGTTCCCGGGTTACCATACTTTTTATTTCTAGTAACCGCTCCCAATCTCCCAGCCATCTTTGTGTGCCAATACTCTGACTTCTCGCTTAATTCTTTGGGGAAAACACTAAATAAATTTTCTATCTCGGTGATGACCTTTTTTGGCATGCTATATTTTCCAATGCGCCAATCAAATAAATTCCTTTCTGAATAACCCAACTTTCTGGCTAAAATACTCCAACTTATCCTAGAAACATCCTTTATTTTCTTAAAGTACACTTCACGAACATGTTTTTTAAGAAAAACCCTTTTCATAAAGTCACTATACATTAATTACCCCTATCTATCAACCTCTCTAGCAGAGCTCCTAAATGAAAGGAGAAATAGTATCCCTGAAGGGAATCGAACCCCCATTTTCGGTTCCGGAAACCGATGTTCTATCCATTGAACTACAGGGACATAGCCTATTTTATCATTTATTTGGTTTCTAGAGGAAATTTTTTAGAAAGCCAAGAGGAGAATTTATCAAGGAAATTGGGTGAAGTCTTTTCTTGAGGAATATATTTTCTTAAAATCTCAAGAATTTTCTTCCCTTCTGCTTTGGAAAATACCAAACTAATCACTCGGGGAAATTTGAGCCAAGTTTCAAGGTGCAAAAGAGAATGTCCCCATTTTTCGTCAATCCAAAACCGGCGAAGCACTTCCCAATCAATTCTCTGACTAGGAGAAAAATATATCCCCCGAGTAGTTAGTTTGTATTTCGCCTTCTGAGGAGGAACTGTTGTTAAAACATAATAAAGAAAAACCAGAGCTACCAAGGCAGCAATTAGGAACCATTCTTTAACAAAAAATAAAATCAAAGAAACTAGACCAAGAACAGACAAAACTGTAGTCCAAAATTCCTTATCTTTCCGCTGATATGGCCTTTCTAAGGCCTTCCACTCAAAAAGAACCCTTTCCTCTTTTACTGGGAGTACCTCTAGCGGTTGGCGATCAACAGTTTCTGGCCTGGGAGTTTTTGATTTAGACACTGAGAAAATGATAGAATAACGCTAATCCTAAGTCAAACGGGAGGAGTCGCATAGAGGTCAATTGCGCAGGATTGCTAATCCTGAGCCCTAATTGGGCTACGCGGGTTCGAATCCCGCCTCCTCCGCCTTCGCTACACTGCGAAAGAAATAAATGGCCAAAAAGAAATCTAAGAAAAAAAGGAGAATTATCAAAAGGTCAATTTTAATTAAAATTGTTAAATTAATTGGCTATTTTAAAAAACCAATACTGGTTGGTCTTTTCTTGTTGGGAACAGGTTTTTTTATTTTTATCCTTAATTCCTTGCCCTCACCACGACGACTGAGCGATTTCCCCTATCCGGCTTCAACAGAGATTTATGATCGTAACGAAGAACTGCTTTATGAAATCTACAGTGAGCGAAATCGAATTCTAATCAAATTAGATGAACTGCCCCAACATCTAATTGATGCCACTTTAGCAATTGAGGATAAGAATTTCTATCAGCATTCTGGCTTTGACCTAAGAGGAATCAGTCGAGCTTTCATCAATATCGTTTTTCGCCGTAAACTTCAAGGTGGGTCAACTATCACCCAACAGTTAGTTAAAAATGTCCTTCTGACTCCTAAAAGAACTCTAACTAGAAAAATCAAAGAGGCTATTTTAACGGCCCTAACTGAAGCCCTTTATTCTAAAGATCAAATCTTAGAAATGTACTTTAATCAAATTCCTTACGGAGGAACTTCATACGGAATCGAAACCGCCAGCCGCACCTTTTTTGGTAAAAGCGCCAAAGAATTAACTTTGGCTGAAGCAGCTCTTTTAGCCGGGCTACCAGCCGCCCCAACCACCTACTCTCCGTTTATTCACCCTGATCGAGCCAAAAATCGACAGACAGTAGTTTTATCACTAATGAAAGACTTAGAGAAAATTGACCAAGAAACTTATCAAAAAGCTAAAGAAAAAAAAATAAACTTTGCCAGTCCGGGAACCAAGATAAAAGCACCCCATTTTGTTTTTTATGTCAAGGAACAATTAACTGAAAAATACGGCCAGCAAATGGCTACTCAGGGCGGATTTAAAGTCACTACTACTTTAGACCTTGATACTCAAGAATTTGCCCAAGCCACTGTGGCTTCCGAAATGGCTAAATTAAAAACAGCCAAGGTTTCCAACGGCGCCGTCCTGGTCACTAATCCTAAAAGCGGCGAGATTCTGGCCATGGTAGGTTCAAAAGATTATTTTGCCGATGATATTGATGGGAAATTTAATGTCACCACGGCCCTGCGTCAACCCGGATCAGCTATTAAACCTTTAAATTATGCCACTGGTTTTGCTTTGAAAAAAATCACTCCCTCAACCGTTTTAGCTGATGTTCCAACCTGTTTCACTGGCGGGCCAAAGCTATATTGTCCTAGAAATTACGACGGCCTTTTCCATGGTCCAGCCCAGGCTCGTTTTGCCTTAGGCAATTCTTTCAACATTCCAGCAGTCAGAGTCCTCGCTTTGAATGGGATCAAAACTTTTATCACCTCTGCTTCGGCGATGGGATTAGATAATTTAAGCGCTAGAGAATCCTCAGAATTTGGCCTTTCTTTAACACTGGGCGGCGGAGAAGTAAAAATGACTGAGATGGCCACGGCTTTTGGTACCTTAGCCAACCTAGGAGTGAGAAAAAACTTAGTTTCTATTCTTAAGATTGAAAATCGTCAAGGTAAAATTCTTGAAGAACGCCAAGAGTCAACCGGTAAGCGAGTTTTGCCAATGGAAGCCGCCTACTTAGTCGGCCATATTCTTCTTGATAATAATGCCAGATCAGCGGCTTTTGGATCCAGTTCACTATTAGTTGTTAAAAATCACCCTGAAGTAGCAGTTAAAACAGGAACGACTAATGACAAAAGAGATAATTGGACTATTGGTTACACTCCAAGCTATGTGGCTGCTGTTTGGGTAGGAAACAATGACAATACTCCTATGGGTTGGGTTGCTTCCGGAATTACCGGCGCTTCACCAATATGGAATAAAGTGATGACATATATCTTAAAAGACGAAAAGCAAGAATGGGCTACTAAGCCGAATAATATCACCGGCGCCAGCGTTTGCAATCTAACTGGGACTCTTCCGCCGGAAGAAGGTTGCGAATCGCGCTATGAATTTTTCATTCAAGGCACAGTTCCTAAATCAAAACCAATTCGTCAAGCGGTTTTAATTGATAAAGATACTGGCTGGCCAGTTCAACCTGGAGAACAAAAAGACCTGCCGGCCGGCGAGGCAGGAAACCTTGAATGGCAAGAGCATCAGATTGTCACTGATCCCCTAGGCACAATCATCTGCTTTGACTGTCCTCCCCGCGAAGAAACAGTAAGAGTAAACGCCCAATAAGTTCAACACCGGGAAAAATCCCCAATAGAGAAAATTTTGTATACTCCTAGGATATCTTGGTGTAAAATATAAATCAAAATAAAGGCCAAAAAAAAAGAGTGATAGATCCAGATAAAAAAGAATTTATGCTTACAAACCATGTTAAATTTCTTCACAAGGTGGCAATTGTTTGTGGAGATAAAGTATTAGTTTTACAAAGAAAGTCAGATGAATATTCCAGACCAAATGCTTGGGATTTGCCGGGTGGAAACTCAAATTGGCCTGAAACAGATAACTTGCTGGAAAATCCTCATTTGTTAGATATTGTCAAGGAAATTAAGGAAGAGACTGGGCTTGAAACAAATCCTTCACAACTTTTGGTAAATACAGTATTAAGCGGTTTTGATCCTGGCAAATTAAAATATACCGTCTTGCTCGGCTGGAAATTGCAATGGCCCGATCCGGCTCTACCTCAAATTACTTTAAGCGAACACCAAACTTACCGATGGATAAAAGAGAACGAAATAGATCAACTGGATTTTGGCAAAGACGGAGGTTATCTACAAGAAATTATTAAAATCGCTCTAAATAAAAAATAGTCACCCGTTTCACACCAAGCGTGAAATCGACGTAATCATCTTCTTTCTAAAACCTATATAATGAGATATAATTAACTTATTATGGTTCGAGAAATTCTTATTTTCTTAGGTAAGCCCGGATATCAATTAATAATCTTTTCCCTGACTATTTTTGGAAAACTGATTAAATTCTTGAAAAATCTTCTTAATTCAGTAAGAAGTTATCTTCTTACTGATCTTTGGCCCAAAATTAAGCTAGGCAAAAAAAGAGGTCCGGGTCGGCCAAGAAATTTCAGAAAACAAATAAAACTTAAAATTCAAAAAATATTTAAAAAATTAAAAAAGAGAAAAAGAGGTCGGCCGAGAAAAAAAGAAAAAATAATTTTAAGAAACAAAAAGCTCGCCCTGATTTTAATTATTATAGGGATTATCTTAATCTTGGCTGGAATCATTATTAGTCTCTTTCGCGATCTTCCATCGCCAGATCATCTGATTCAAAGAAGGCCCTCTTTAACTACTAAAATCTACGATCGGTCAGGGATTCTTCTCTATAAAATTTATCGAGATCAAAACCGAACTCTGGTTCCTTTGGAAAACATTTCTCAACATCTGATAGCTGCTACAATAGCCATTGAAGATAAAGAATTTTACTCTCATAGCGGCCTCTCTTGGCGAGGAATTTTGCGGGCGCTTAAGCATAACTTTTTAAACCCCGATAAACCTCAAATGGGTGGATCAACTTTAACCCAACAATTAGTTAAAAATGCTTTATTAAACTCAGAAAAAACTTGGAAAAGAAAGATAAGAGAAGCTATTCTGGCTCTATTAGTAGAGATGAAATTTTCTAAAAACGAAATTCTCCAAATGTATTTTAACGAAGTACCATATGGAGGCACTGCTTACGGGTCGGAAGAGGCAGCCCAAAAATATTTTGGCAAACATGTTTGGGAAATTAATCCTGCTGAAGCGGCTCTTTTGGCTGGTCTCACTCGAGCCCCAACCAAATATTCACCATTTGGCGCTTATCCTGAATTTGCAAAAAAGCGGCAAGAGCAAGTTATCAGAGAAATGGTTAAAACAAATTATATTAATCCCTCAGAAGCGGCTGAAATTATTACCACCCCTCTTCGGTTCATTCCAAAACGAGACTCAATAAAGGCCCCCCACTTTGTTTTCTATATCAAAGATTTATTAGTTGATTACTATGGTCAGCAAGCAGTTGAACAAGGAGGATTGGAAGTAACCACTAGCCTAGACTGGACAGTTCAACAACTGGTTGAAAAAACAGTGAGGGACGAACTGAATAAGCTAACCCACCTTAACATTAAAAATGGCGCGGCTCTGATAATTAATCCTAAAACGGGCGGGGTATTAGCTATGGCTGGCTCTAGAGATTACTTTAATTTTGAAAATGATGGCAATGTTAATGTTGTTCTCAGACCCCGCCAACCTGGGTCAGCAATCAAGGTGATCAATTATGCTGTTGCCCTGGGAATGGGCTACACAACGGCAACAATTATTCCCGACACACCAATTACCTATCGAATACCAGGACAGCCGCCATATTCACCTCGAAACTATGACAACCAATTTCATGGCAATTTACCCCTTAGAACAGCTCTAGCTTCTTCATTTAATGTTCCAGCCGTAAAAGTGCTTTCTTCTTACGGGGTTGATAGGATGATCAAAATGGGTCAAACTTTAGGAATCACCACTTGGGATGATCCTTCAAGATTTGGTCTTTCTTTGACTTTAGGTGGAGGAGAGGTAAAAATGATTGACCTAGCCCAGGTTTACTCCATCCTTGCCAATCTAGGAAAAAAGGTAGATATCAACCCCATTTTAGAAATTAAAAATCATCGGGGCAAAACTATCTTTCAAAACCCTTGCCTAACAAACAATTCCTGTCCCAACCAACAGGTTATAGATCCAGGAATCGCTTTTACTCTCACTGATATTCTAACTGATAATCAGGCTAGAGCTTTAGCCTTCGGCAATAACTCATTTTTGCAAATCCCAAATTATAAAGTGGCTGTTAAAACAGGAACTACTAATAACTTACGGGATAATTGGTGTATCGGTTATACTCCATCTCTTCTGACTGCTGTTTGGGTAGGCAACAATGACAACTCACCCATGAGTCATGTTGCTTCCGGCGTTACCGGCGCTACTCCGATTTGGCATCAAATTATGAAACAACTTCTTAACAGCTATCCCCAAGAAGATTGGCTAGTGCCAGATAATGTTGTTAAAACCGCTATTTGCCAAACAACTGGTACCTTGCCCTGTTTTAATTGTCCCAAAATTATTGAGGAATATTTTATTGCCGGAACTCAGCCAACTAAACATTGTCAGCTCATGCCCACTCCAGCTCCAACTCTCATCCCATAAGCCGCAATAACCTCCAGATTATTTCTACCTTGTTGAAAGTCATGGATTTGAAATTAACCAGTAGAGATCATTAACTAATTGAGGAAATCTTTCCTTGGCAACTGAAACATTCGTGTTTTGGCTCAAAATTGCTAAAACAAACGGTTTCCCTGGAATAAAAATAATACCGGCATCAGAAATAACACCAACTTCAATCCCCACCTTGTGAGCTACTTTAATCCCCTCGGGAACTCCGGCTGGAATTTGATCTTCAAATATAGTGCCTGTCAAATCAGTTAACATTTTCTCTTTAAATTCCTCGTTAACAATCTGACCTTGATAAAGTAAATGGAAAAAGCGGGCCACATCTTCGGCAGTAGTTAAATTTTCCTCCAAATCGGTTTTTACCATCCCCCATTGGATTATCAATCCGTTAATTATCTCATCGCTAACTAGTGTTCTTAAGATATTAAGAGCAGTGTTATCCGACTGAGAAAAGGCCAAGCTTGCCAACTGGGCCAAAGTTGATTTAAAACCAACTGGTTTATTTTGCAAACTGCCGGCCCCAGGACTCTTGTCTGCCTCCTTAAGAACATAAACATCATCAAGATCTAATTCACCCAATCCAACTTGATAATAAAAAGCGGCCACTACCGGCAATTTTATTAACGAAGCGGCTGTAAATTGATCATTTTCATTAAGCCCCCAACTAAAATCACTATTTAAAAATCTCACTTCAATCGCCCACTCGCCTGGCAAATCAGACAAGTTTTTTGCTGCCCACTGGCCAAGCTTCACTGATATATCCTCACTGGCTTGGTAGGAAAGATCTATTCTGGGAACGCTGACTTTAACTGGAAAACTGCCAAGTTTAATTTTGTTTTCTTTAAAACCAGCAATTAACCAAAAAAGGAAACTAGGCAGGAAAGTAATAACCAGAAAAATCGCTGTCCACAATCTAGTTTCTTTCTGATTTTTTTCTTTCTCAATTTTGGGCAATATTTCAAGCTGAGAAGCACGCATACAAATTAACCTAATTACTAATTTTTAATAATCCCGCTTTCGCGCCAATCTTCTGCACAACTGAAGCACCATTCTTCATTGCCAAATCAAAAGCACTCTCTAAACTCATACCCTTAATTAATCCGGCAACAAAGCCGCTTCCAAAAGCATCTCCGGCCCCGGTTTCATCAATTGGGATTGTCTTTGGAGTTGATTTGAATAAAAGTTTCTTTTCATTTAAAAGATAGGCTCCACTACGACCATCAGTTACTATTGTTAGTTTTGCGCCTACTTTTTTTACCTTTTCCCAAAATTGTTTGTCTCTAAATTTTTCACCAATCAGTTCTTCCATTTCCTCACGATTAAGATTGAATAGCTCGACATTGTTGGCCAACTGAAAAACACGGCTGCTCCGGGTTAGTTCTTTTTTCCCCGGATTCCAAGCGACTTTAATATTTTTTTTATTGGCAAAACTAATTAATTTTTCGGCCAAATCCAAATTGCCTTCTAAAGAAGCCAAATAAAACCACTTAGCATTGAGTTTATCCCAATTAATATTCTTATCTTCCAGTCGAGTCGGCCCTCGATAAATCAAAATTATCCGTTTGCCATTTGGTCCAATTAGAATCACTGAACTATCAGTCTCTTCATTTTTTTGAACTAAAAAATTAATATTTACTTTTTCTTGTTCTAGTTCTTCAACTATTAATTGGCCGAATAAATCATCTCCCAACCGAACGACTGCAGCGCAATTCAATCCCAATCTGACAAAACTTACTGCCGTATTGGTGCCGCCGCCGCCGGCGCAAATTACTCTTTCATCAATGTTTATTTTTTCTTTGTCCCGCTTGAAAATATGAGAAGATTTCAAAAAAACATCAACAATGGCTGAACCAAAAGTAATCACGTCAAACATTTCTTAACCTCTTCTTTAATTGCTAAAACTATAGACTCCATTATGTGATAAATTTTGTTCCCCCGATAAGTTTCCAGTTCCTCTTTTAATTTTTTCAGATAAACAAAACGCAAACGAGAATTAATATTAATTTTTGAAACTAATTTTCGTTTAATAACTTGATCGATATCACTCTGATGAACTCCCGAGCCGCCATGAAGAGTCAAGCCCTTTTCTTTCACCGCTTTTTTAATTGCCAGCAGGCAATCAAAATCTATTCTCTCTGGTTTTTTTAAATCCATACCATGTCGATTGCCAACAAAAACGGCAATTAAATCAACTCCTGTTTTTGCTGAAAACTCGGCGGCCTTTTTCGGATCGGTTTGGTCTTGCTGCGGCTCTCCCTCAACCAATACATTATTTTCGTGGCACAATTTAACTACTTGTCTCGTTAAATCAATATTCTCCTGCCAAGACAAGCTTGAACCGTCAAAATGAATCATATCCACCCCTAAATTAACAATCTTCTTCACCAAAGATAAATCCCTGCTATGATCAAAATTAAGAAAAATAGGGATGCCCTCATTTTTGGCCAAAACAACAAATCTTTCTAGCCCCCAAAAATTAAGCTCTCCTGGCGAAACCTGAACAATGGCCGGAGTATTAGTCTCCCTAACCGCCTCCACCACTCCCCGATAAATAACAAAATCATCACAATTAAAAGCAAAAACAGTTTGTTTTTTTAAAACCTCTCTCAACCGCATTAAAATAATGATAACATAGAAAATAGTCTATCACCGAAGTTTGCAACAAATTATCAAAGAAAATTATTTTGTTTTTTTACTAAAAATGTCTAGAGAGCATCGAGCATGGCGATTAACAACAACCAACACCAGCCATGTTGATAAGAGAACAGGTGAATGGATAGAAAGCAGAGGAGATGGGGCACTTCGCGGATTTCCTCTTAGCCCCCAAGTTTCAAGAATACGATTAGGGAATCCTCACCGAGTTTCCTTGCCTCGAGCTATCCAAGAAGCCAGGGGAATGATAAGAAATCAACCCTACCAACTTTCTCTTATCCAAGCCCTCTTTAGCAAACGAGACAAATAAAACTAATTTATTTTTACCCTTCTTGCTCAGAACAAAAAGTTCTAAATAAGCAAAACTTACAAAGTTTTCCTGGTCTTTGCTCAAAATCTTTGGTTAATTTTATCTGGTTAATTTTATTTAATATTTCTTCTTTGATTCTTTCTGCCTCTTTTTCCAAATCGAATTCTTTTTTCTTACCAGCTCTCAAAAAGTAAAAGCTGGCTTTTTTGACCGCTTTTTTAAAATTCTTTTCAGCCAGGAGTTTATAAAATCTTAATTGAAAATGATCATCACCCTCTCTTTTGCTGGTTTTAAAGTCAATTATGTGAAGGCAATTATTATCCCCAACTATTAAGTCGAACTTGCCACTGATATCAAAATTTTCTGAAAGGGGAATGATTAATTTTTGGTAATCTTCAATTGACTGTCTAAAATCTCGGGTGGGTAAGTATTCCAATTCAGAATCAATTTCTGCCATTTTAAAGAAGTTTTCCAGCATTAGAAGCGCCTCTCCATAAATTTTTCTTTCTTGTTCAAGGCTTTCAAATCCGCCCCATTCCCCCAAGGGCGGCTTCTTATTCCACATCACTTCGCTGCGCCAAGCCTGCTTAAGATATTCTTTGAGTTGCGCTAGTGTTCTTTGTTCTGGAGGAGAATGATAAAAAAGGGTAATGGCATTATGAACAGCTTTTCCCAAAGTGTGAAAGCTCCAAATATTCTCCGGCAGCTTTTTAAGCTCATTTTTCATTCGGCTATAAGTAGGGTCAAGATAGTAAAAATAGTATTGCTTGGGACACTGAGCAAACATACTCAACCTGCTCGGAGAATAAATTTTCGAATAGTCTATTCTTCTGCTATCCATTAAGTCAATTTACTCATTATAACAACAAGGCGCTTGGCAGCAATTGCAAAATAGAAAAACTTATAGTAAAATTCCCCTAATTAAGGACAAAGATAAAGATTATTAAACACAAAAAAACATGCAGGAAAATTTAATAAAAAGAGTTTTTACGTCAAGAACATATGTAAACGCAAGTGGAAAACAGATGGAACATAAACATGGTTTCCAAAGGGTTTGCGTAAACCTAGAGGGAGATCCAAGAAACTGAGCTTTAGTTGGCCATGTTTCTAGAGATAATCGACGGATGATTCAAGAAGCCATTCAAACAAGACAAGAGCAAGGAAGGGGTAAAATGGACGTAAGAGTGGCTCCAGGAGTAAGGGGGCACATCGTCAGAAGTAGAAGAGAACAAGGGCCAATTGAACTTAACTCAAATGTTGTTGGTATATATGTAGCACCCAAAAGATCTCCTCGGTAAATTTTCTAGTCCCTGATTCCATCACAGTTTTCCTCCCATTCCCGCAAACATTTCTGCTTCGGCTCACACCAGGTATACCCAGCCATAAGCAAACAGCCATGTTCATCTTTGTCGCCACCTATTAATTTTTCAGATTTCTCTTGTCCACAACCTTCTTCAGGCATTGGTGAGCTGGGATTACCATCCTTTACCCATTGATTGTCAACACATATCCATGAATCCTCATTTCCGCCAATGACAAATCTAATAAACAACCAAATACTCAACAAAACCAACAATAAGAACAAGGCTTTCTTCATAACCCAATTTTACTATAAAAAAGCACTAGCAAAAGTGCCCTAGTTATTATAATTTTCGTTAAGTATTACTCGCATTCGGAAGTTACCTAAAGACCAGCTCTTTGTCTCTCTAATCTACTACGATTCTCTCCAATGAAACATGAAGCCTCTTGTGTAAGCGATTAGCTTCGCTCCTTTGCCCGGTAAGCAAATTAATATCTCTGGCATTCCTGATTGTTCCTATTTCGGGACGCAAAGTAACTGTGACTCTTGGAGCTCTGCCTTCAACAACTGGCTTCACGCGCCCCATGTAGGCTTTGACTTCGCCATTACCAACCCCTTCTCCACTTCGTAATCTTCTTGCCAATTTTTTACCAGTACTTCTAGATACAAACGCATTTTAACACAATTTATCCACCTTGAGTCAACACCTTAAAAAACTCTTAACCGGTCCAGAAGCGGATATTGCCAATAGAAAAATCTCTCATTTTCTACTTTCCCAGTATTTTTCGGCTTCTTTTTCCATTTTCTCCAGCCGAATATAATAATCAGGAAATTCTTTAAGGTGGGCCAGAGTAATCTTTCCTGTTATTAAAGGATCATCATTACTGACGTTAGTATGTGGGTCAACCAACCCATGTTCCAGCTCGACATCCATTCCCCTTCTAAACTGTTCTACATCAAACTTTTCCCAATTGATTCCTAGTTCTTTCCCAATTCTTTCGGCATCATCAAGACTAAAGTGTTTTTTAATACTCATAATCTTTACCTTCTTATATTTTATAATACACCTTCTCTAGTAATATAAGTAATTTGTAGCCGAATCATATCTTGGTCTTGTTATAAGACATGTTCTACTCATCAAAAAGCTGTGCCATTTTTTTCTGGGTCTTTTGAAAGTCCCAAGTATCGGTCCTGTTTCAACTGGTTTTGTCGTTTTGTTATCCTGACGAAGGCACTCTAGACATTTGTCTTTTTAATCTAGGGCAAGAGCCTGAAGTTCTCTGAGTACGGCAACCCACCTCATCAACTCTTGTTATTCTTACAACTACACTCCTTTTTCTTGTTCTTTCAAAAGTGGAAGCGGAGCATCTGGCTTCTGGATCACCAATATAAATAATTGAGCGGAAACAATTATCTCTTTCTCCTAACATTTCTATGTATTTTATCATGTTAACCCCCTATAAATCCCACTTTGTCTCAATTTCTGTTTTTAGTTAATAGTTAAAAAATATGAACCAGCGGTAGAAAAACATCTAGAAGAGTGATGGGAATTTGTAAGGTGTCTAGTGATGTCTAACCAAAATTTACGCAGATAACTCACCTACAATTTGCCTAAAGCGACATCCTATTTGTTCAGGCGTTCCGGAGACATTAAGCCGACGAAGACTCTCGTGATCCAGAGTTAAAGTTGGTCTACCACTTCCATTTTCTCTTCCCTTTAATTTCATAACTTCCAAAGTTGTTTGGCAATGAAAACCCCTTTCTCTTGCCCCTACTTTTCGTCGTTCTACAACAACTGAGAGTAAATGTCTACCACTGGAGGCATGAATTATTTGGTCGCCATAGCCATTATGCCCCACAATTTGCATACTAAACGGCCTTTGTACTTCCCTTATCATTGCTTTCATTTTATTATTTGTTAGTATAGCAAAAAATTTTGTATTTTTCACCCAAACAATCAGTATCTTTTAATAAGTTCTATCATAATAGTGTCTCGCGCCCCATTCATTTTGATGAGCATAACAAATTTTATTTTGGTTTTTATTATTAAAAGTTTGAAGTGATGCGGAACAAACTACCCGTGGTATCTAGGCCACTTAGAGAGTTCTCTTGTACGGCTGGTAAAACACTTCTGTTTCTCCCTTAAAATTCCTTACAATTACGCGTCCCTTCTTTCCATTCGCTCTTGTCCAACGACATCTTTCGGGCTTAACAGTAGACGTATCTGCATTGCCTATTCCCTCTCGCAACCGAGTTACAATCCTTATATGATCTTCTCTCGCAGCTTTACAAGAGTTACAGGGAAGAAGACTCGCTTTTGGACTATGACACTTACCTCTTGCTAGAAGTAAACACCTCTCAAAAGAAGAAGACTTCCTTAGTGGAAATGTTTCAGCCATCTCCAAAGTCTCGGTTATTCTTTCTATCTTTATAGTCTGCATATCTTGCCTTCCCAGATGAATTAGTGTAATTCAAAGCCTATAGCTTGTCAAATTTGCCCCCAATTTTTCCTTTGGGAGACATCCAGGTTCAACAGATATCAACTAGGACACTTGGAAGATGTACTGTATTCGAGGAAATCAATCATTTTTCCTGCAAGAATTCAACAATTTTCCAACCAAAGTCACGAGCCGCTTCAGGTCCGGAAGCGGTAATAATCCTATTGTCAATAGTAACTGAATCACCGGTGAATTCGGCTCCTTTTTTTGTTAAATTATCCTTCTCAGAAAGGAATGAGGTTGCTTTTTTATCTCGTAAAATGCCAGCGTTGGCCAAAATTGATGGAGCAATACATATAGCGGCAATTAACTTGTTTTGTCTGACCGCTTCCTCGGCAATAGCTAAAGCAATTGGATCATCAAAATAAACAGAAGCGCCTGCGCCGCCAACAAAAACAATCGCACTGTAATCAACAATACTAATATCTAAAATCGTCTTTTTGACTTCTTGACTTCCACCCAACATTCCCTTGATTATTCCTATCTTAGTAGATGCTACCTCTGTCTTAATTCCAGCTGCGTCCAAAACTTTCTTTGTTTCAAACAATTCTTCATCGCGAAAATTCTCCGGAGCAATAATGAGCAAGACTTTTTTGAATTGATTCACAACCAATTATAACAAATTTTGGAGTTTCTTTTTAATAGCCTCCACCAGGCATACCCGGCATACCGGCTCGAGCGCCAGGGGCTATTTTTTCTTCTTCTTTCTCTGGTAAATCAGTGATCATTACTTCGGTAGTAAGGACCATGGAGCCAACACTAACCGCATTCTCAACCGCCGTTCGAGTCACTTTAAGCGGGTCAAGGATTCCTGCTTTAATCATTGATTCAAACTCACCGGTCAAGGCGTTAAATCCATAGTCAATTTTGCCTTTCTCAATTGTCTCTAATACCTTACTGACAACATAACCTTCGTCTTTGCCGGCATTGCGGGCCAACCAACGAATTGGCTGCTCTAGAGCGTATCGAACAATAGCGACTCCAATTTCTTCTTCTTTATTCTCCACACTAACATTATCTAGAGCATCTCGAGCCCGGAGAAGAGCAATGCCCCCTCCCGGTAAAATACCTTCTTCGGCAGCTGCCTTAGTAGCTCCAACAGCATCTTTTACTCTTTCCTGCTTCTCTTTTAACTCCACTTCTGTAGCGGCGCCAACATTAATGACAGCCACTCCGCCGGCCAATTTTGCCAGTCTCTCTTCTAATTTTTCTTTGTCGTAATCTGAAGTAGTTTTCCTAATCTCATTCTCAATCAAGCTGATTCGACCTTTAATGGCTGGTTTACTGCCTTTACCGCCTACTACTTGACACTCATCTTTATCGGCAACAACCTTGTCTGCCTGACCACAGTCATCCGGTTGAACTGATTCAAGTTTTTGACCAGTGTCTTCAGAGATTACTTTCCCTCCAATCAAAACAGCAATATCCTCAAGCATCGCCTTTCTTCGATCACCAAAACCAGGCGCTTTAATCACCAAACAGTTAAAAGTACCCCTGAGTTTATTAACTACTAGAGTAGCTAAAGCCTCGCCTTCAATATCCTCGGCAATAATGACAAAATTTTTGTTGACTTTAACAATGTTCTCCAAAAAAGGCAAAATCTCCTGAGCTGAAGAAATTTTCTTGTCAGTAATTAAAATATGTGGATTTTCTATTACCGCCTCCATGCCGGAAGGGTCAGTAACAAAGTAAGGAGAAACATAACCCTGATCAAAAGCCATTCCTTCTTTGTAAACAATTTCCATCTCCAGTCCTCGACCTTCTTCAACAGTCACTACCCCATTTTTACCTACTCTCTTTAAGGCTTCAGCGATTTTGACACCAATCTCGGCATCACCAGCAGAAATAGTGGCCACATTGACAATTTCCTCGTCACTTTTAACTTGGTTTGCCATTTTCTTAAGCTCCTTCACCACTGCTTTACCCGCTTTCTCAATTCCTTTCTTAATAATCATCGGATTAGCGCCGGCAGTAACATTTTTCAACCCTTCTTTAATAATCGCCTGGCTTAGGATTGTTGCCGTGGTAGTGCCATCGCCAGCAACATCATTGGTTTTGGAAGCTGCTTCTTTAATCAACTGGGCCCCCATATTTTCAAAAGGATCCGGTAATTCTATTTCTTTAGCTACACTAACTCCATCATGGATTACATTAGGAGTACCCCATTTTTTATCAATCGCTACATTCCGCCCCCGAGGCCCTAAAGTAGTTGCTACCGCCTGAGTTAAAATCTCAACTCCCCTTAAAATCGCCTGTCTTGCTTTCTCTCCAATAACTAATTGTTTTGCCATAATCTCTCCTTAACCTTCGATCGCCAAAATATCTTCAAACTTAACGAATAATAAATCTTTTTCACTTCCCTTGGGCCGATATTCGTTGCCAGCCCATTTTTTATAAACAATAATCACTCTCTTCTTAACTTTTTTCCAAAGCTCTATTTTTGCCCCTGATTCAGAAACTGCCGCCTCACCAACAGCAATCACTTTTCCTTTAAGAGGTTTTTCTTCAATATTTTCTGGCAGGACAATTCCCGAAAGCGTTTTCTTTTCAAGCTCTAAGGGCTCAACAAGGATATAGCCTGGTGCGGGAATTATAGAAATCATTCTTACTAACTATTCTAACAGGAATGTCAAGTCCTAAATTAAATCCCATATTGACCCAATACTTGTCCTAAACCGCTGTTTAAAGTTTCTAACACCTTTTCTTCTCGCTCACCCTGGTCAAGGGCATTGATGGCATTTTCATAATACTTAATAATTCTTTCATTAACTCCAATAGCATCGTGAGTAAAGGAAGACAAGTACCAGCTTTGGGACACTTTAGCTTGCTTGACAAACGATCCAATAAGAGGATCGCTCTCTAAACTGGAAGCCAAATCAGATCTAGGATAAATCTCTCCAAAGAGACGAATTTGGCTTTGGGCAGTATAGAGTTTTTGCAAAGTTTCCTTTGATCCCAAAAACTCTAAAAATAGCCAACTTTCCTCTTGATACTCGCTTTTAACTGCTACCCCCTCCGTCCAAAAACTAGCCCAGCCAATGTTGGTTAATTCCTCTTCACCTTTTTCAGCCGCCTCCCAATCAGTCTCTTTTAGTTTTGGCAGTTGAGGCACAGTGGTAATACCAAAGTTAAGGTTAGGGTTAGCTTCCAAGAGATTGAAAACGCGCCAAGACGGACCAAAGTAAAAAGCCAGCTTTCCATTGGAAAAAGCCAGAGTTGAATTTGGCAAAGTTTCATCCCAAACCTTAGCTGTGTTTTTAAATCTTAAATAATATTTCAAAACATCTTCCACCAAAGCGCCGATTTCATCTGGTCTGCCTCCATTTTGATAAATCATTAGACCAATAATATCGCTCCAGTGATCAACATTATTGGTTGTTCCTAAGGCAACTCCGGCCAGGGAAATTCTTTGATCAGGTCTCACTGTTAACTCTTTAGCTAGGTTTTCTAACCCCCACCAAGTTATTGGTGGAGATTTATTGGCAGCATCCAAAATATCTTTATTGTAATAAAGGGCTAAAGTATCTATCATAAGAGGAACACCATAGAATTGACCACCTGTTTTTAATAAATCAACAACGATCGGAAAATAATTATCGTCTAATCCTAAAGACGCAACCACCGTGTTAGGCAAAGGCGCCAGATCATTTTTAAGCACTGGCAGCCAGGTAGCGTGAAAGCGAAAGATATCAGGCCCTTCACCCCGAGAAAAAGCTGACTGCAATCGAGCCCGATAATCATTTTTGTCTTGCTTAATATACTGGACCTTAATATTGGGATTATCCTTCTCCCAGTCAGCAATCATCCCTTGAACGACCGATTCCGGTTCCCACAAGCCCCAGTAGGTCAAAGTTATCGGCTCGGTTTTCTTCTTGCCTTTGGTTAAAAAAATAATTACCAGACCAATAATTAAGATAATTACTAACGCTAAAGCAATAAACAGCCAAGGAGGTTTTTCAGCAGATGATGTTTGTTCTGGAGATGAAATTTGCTCCCCAGATGAAGGCTGATCCTGACTACGACCAGCTATCTCTCGAGCTTCTTTTAAAACCTCATCTATTGACCTATCAGTTGGTTTTTCTTGAACAGAACCGGGCGCCTCTTTTTGAGGAACTTTTTCCTGTGCTTCCACTTGTGGTTTTCTCTGTGGTAATTCTTTCTCTTTACTTTCTTCCATCTTTACCCTTTAAATGCCCTTCAAAATCTAATATATCAGCAATTTACTTTTTAACCAACTTTTGTTATCCTGATTTTATGCAAGTTTTTGCCGTTGATATTGGTAAAGAATACGGAGTTGCTGATAAATTTGGCACCCTGGGTGAATTTTTTTCAACCATTCTTTTTAATATTTACGGACTGGCGGGCATAATTTTTCTTTTTCTCTTGATTTTTGGCGGCATTAGCATTATCATCGGAGCAGGAAACCAAGACAGCAGTAAAGTACAAAAAGGACAAAAGGCTGTTACATCTGCTGTTGCCGGATTTGTTGTTATTTTTGTCAGTTATTTTGTTATTCAATTAATTCAAGTAATCACTGGTGTCAATATCCTTGAAGCGCCTTTTTAACCAACCGGCTCTAGCCGCCAACTTTTTTGGCCAGATTAAACCCCCTCCCGGGGTAGATAAGTACTCCGGAACGGGAGGTGAGGGTCTGATTACATTTCTTAATAATATCCTTAAACTTTTAGTTGTTGGGGCCGGCATTTTTGCTCTTCTTAATTTTATTATTGCCGGTTATGGCTTCATGAGCGCCAACGGTGATGCTCAGAAAATCACCAACGCTTGGGCTAAAATTTGGTTAAGCTCACTTGGATTGCTGGTGGCAGCCGGATCGTTTACTCTAGCAGCAATTTTCGGACGTTTAATTTTTGGGAATTGGGACGCAATTTTGTTACCAAAAATCTATGGACCTCAGTAAAATTACCAAATCAGTTTTAGCCCAAGTTCCTAAGGACTTACCACCGTTAAGAGGAATTGGACCTCTCGGACTTGAAGGAGAAGGGGCTGGCGAGGGAGGAAAAATGTTCAGCAGAGCTGTCTCCATTGTCATTGGTTTGATGACTACTGTTGCCGGGATTTGGTTCATTGTTCAAATCATTATCGCTGGCTACAACTTGGTTTCCGCCGGCGGCGAAGCTCAGAAAATTCAAGACGCTCAAAAGAAAATTACCAATTCACTAATCGGTCTTGCCGTCGTTATTGCCGCTATTTTCTTACTATCTTTAGTTGGCCATTTACTGCATGTTGATTTCCTGGATATTCCAGGAGCAATTAATAGGTTAACGCCATAGAGATGAAAATCTTTGCCCAAGGGTTAGAAAATCCGGTTTTAAAAGACTCAGTAAAAAATTTAGAAGGTGTTGATTTTTTCAATCGCGCTCTGCCGTTTCTTATTCATTGGTTAATTATCGTCGGCTTCTTTTTCTTCCTAGTTCACTTTTTACTGGGAGGACTTAAGTGGATCAATAGTCAGGGAGAGAAAAACAAAATTGAAGAAGCCCAAAAACAGCTAACTTTTGCTCTTGTTGGCCTCTTGGTTGTTTTTTCCATCTTTGCTATTATTAGAATAATTGGATTTGTTTTCGGTTTAAGTGGATTTGAGAACCTGCAAATTACTCTACCACAATTATAATTTATAAAATTGTTGTATGTCGCATTCTTGAAAGGAGGTGAACATGGAAAAACTAATGGCTCTAATAGCAAAACCCGCTTGGGCCCAAGAACCAATTGATATTTCTCCTGGAGGACAATTTAGTGCTCTTGGCGGTTTAACAATTGCCAGTGTTGTTTCTGGATTGATCCGATTGGTCTTGGTTATTGTCGCCTTGGTATTTTTTGCCATTTTGATCTGGGGCGGAGTTCGATGGATCACGTCTAAAGGTGATAAGACAGAGGTCGAAAATGCCCGAAACCAAATCACTCATGCTTTGATTGGTTTGGCCATTATTTTCGTTGCCTGGGCAATTATAAAATTGATTGAAGCTCTGTTTGGAATCAATATTCTGCAACTAGAAATTCCCAGTCTGCAAGGATAAACAGTGAATTATCTCAAGAAAAGAATTGTCTTTTGGGGACCAGTTTTTGCAGCTGATCCCGTATTTTGGAGTGGAGACTGTGTTAGTGCTACCGACCCCACTGTTGCCACCCTTCAAGGTTTTCAGTGTCTATTTATCAACATTTTGAGAATAGCCACTACCATCGCCGGCTTGGCTTTTGGAGCAATGCTGATTGTTGGTGGTTTTAAATTAATCTTTGCTGGTGGTGAACAAAAGGGATTACAGTCAGCTAAAAACACTCTTACCACTGCCATAATCGGTTTAGTTTTAACTATTGCTGGCTGGTTTATCTTGATTTTGATTAAAGAGTTCACCGGAGCAAATGTCACTGAGTTTAAAATCCCAGGACCATGAAAAAGTTTTCAATCTTCCTACTTTCCATTACCACCTGTTACCTGTTATCTGTTGTTAAAACTTTTGCCTATGTCAATATTATTAATGATTGGAGTGGAAATACTATTAATAAAATCCAAGAGCATTTTGGCGACGGAGCCTTGGTAGTCGTTGCCGCCGATCCTAAAAGCGATGCGTTGGTTAATGTAATCAACTCTTCCTCCTTTAATTGGGTTATCCGCGGCCACAGCCACTGGCTGCCAATAGGCGATAAAATGCTTAATAATCCTCAAGAGGCAGCCAATATCTGGGCTAATTTTTTAAAGAAAATTAATAAAACAGTCTATTTTGAACCCTGGAACGAACCAGCCCGATTGGACACTGAATGCGGCAATTTATCTTTACAAGAATGTGGTAGTAGAGTAAAAAAATATATTAATACTTTGGCTAGTGTTTTGCCTTCCAATGCCATTTTAACCTCACCGGCTTGGGATCCATACCATCCAAATACTCCAACGATGGTTGGCTTGTTAGAAAATATCCCCTACTCTGTTATTTCCATGCATATTTATTCTCCGGGCATGGCTAGAAATTACCGGAATAAGCTAGGTGAACTGGGAGTTAGGGGAGCTGGCTCTCTGCCAGTAGTTCTAACCGAAACCGGCGCCTTGGAAAATGGTGAAAGCGGTCCGCCAACCTATCAAGAAAATGACCTCTGTAATATGTATTGCGCCGGCGCCGACGGCCAAACAGTAGTTGATTTCTGGCAATCTCAGAATATCATTGGCTGGGCAATTTTTTCTTTTGCTCCTGGTGATTACAGCGGATCATGGAATCTTTGGGATGCTGACTGTGTCATTGACGCCTTGAAAGGAGATTGCCACTGCGACACCTGCAAAAGCGGAGGTAAACCGTCCCTTCGCAGTCTGGTTGAAGGCGCTCTCAACCGCTCAACCAGAGAAGCTTCCTGGGACGAGGCTAAAGTAAACCGCAACTGGTTTCCTGGTAATTCAACTCCGAATAACGAGCCTTCTTTGCTCCAAAGACTCTTCAGCTTTATTCCTGGGCTAGGAAATCTGTTTCGTCTTCCCTGGAGCCTGGATTGGGTACCTTCCGATAAAGACAATACCTATCCGGGAGAAGATCCAAATATTAATTACGCATTATATAAAAGGGCTATAGAATTCAACAACGGAATGGCTGAATTCTGTGTCCCCTCATCAAACATAATTACCCACCAGTTCAAATTTTTCCCCACCCATCATTCCTCTGAACTCTCTATTGAACTAATAAACCAACTCTCCATCCATCATCATGTTTTTGCCGGTTTAAAAGTCTTTCAAGAAATAATTGATTGGTATACTGGTTCTGCTTATGGAGGAAACATGCCCTACGTTGATGTTTTCAAAGAAGGCGGTTGGGAAGAACTAGCTAAAAGAAGAAGTCAACGTTTAACCGGATTTGCCAGTAAATATATTTCTGGGCCGAAATATAGAGAGTTAGGCACTGATTGGATCACTAATGACTTACTTTGGGCGGCAGTATCAGACGATCCAAGATCTCCTCAACAAAGGAATGAAACAGCTCTTTTTGACCGACCGTTGTTTTGGATCTGCGAAGGAAAAGGAATGTTGTTGGAAAAAGACTTTACTGAAAAAATGGACGATGGAAGAATTGACAGAGTCAATGTTGACGGGTGTACATCCAATCCTATTCCCGTTAGACCAAGTCTTCTGTATTGTTGTAATGAACAACATTTTATAGAAAATGATTTAAATTATGAAGCAATGTGTGCCCACACACCTCAGTGGGCTTGTTTGATACCGAAAACTATGGATGCGGCTCTTTATGGCTTTTATA
Source organism: uncultured Gammaproteobacteria bacterium (assembly GCA_964428655.1). Taxonomy (GTDB): domain Bacteria; phylum Patescibacteriota; class Microgenomatia; order UBA12405; family JAHJSD01; genus CAYRYE01. The sequence continues at coordinate 66,416 of CAYRYE010000001.1, read as the reverse complement.
CTTGGGCTCAGATGACTATAGATGGAGGAATTAGCCACTCTGATCTGCCGGTTTACCTTGAATCCTGCTACCCTACAAAAGAAAGTAAATGTAAAAGAGAAGAAGGCAATGAGGTTTTTAGCAGTTATTTTGGTCAGTTAAGTCCACAACAAAGGTACCGGGTATTGCCTGTCAAAGTCAACGACGAACCAATAAGAAACAGCTTTATAACCGACGTTGATGATCAATGCCAGATTTGCCAGGTAGCAAAACTTTTTATCCCCAACGCTCTTGGCGCTGTCGAAGCCTGTTCGAGAATGGCAGGTATGAGCTTGCCAGCCGAGCTGCACACCAGTCTTTCAGAAACAGATAGAAGCCGTTTCTATTTCCCCTGCGATCTCGGTAAAGGAGTAAAAGCCAACGGACCGACTACCAATAAAGCCAATGAAGATTACGACAATCCAACTGGTTTGGCTAGGGAAGCAAGAAATCTACTATTCCCTGATTCATTCAAAGTGGACAATTGTTCTGTTAATTACAATGACGAAGATGTTCCTAATCGTTGTACTGCAGAAGCAAGAGTCACCTCCCGAGATACTCTTTATGTCACTAATTATAATAAAGTCCTTCAATGTACAAATTATCTTTTCGGACTCCAAATTGGAGAGATTGCAGACCAACTTGTATATGAAATTGAAGAGGCTAACGGTAAAAAAGTCAACGCCAAAAATTTGCCGATAGAAGCTAAATTTAACGGAACCGGCGGGGGTTCCTCACTGGAGTCCATAGATGAGGAGAAACATTGGCTTGAAAAACCAGACGCTATTAGCGGCCATACAGATATACAAAGAGATGAAGGGAGAAAACTTTATGCTCCGGGAGGCAGTCTGGAATTAACTAAAAAATTATGGAGTTTATACAATACTCCTGCCGAATGGCAGGGGTCGCCTTTATAACTTGACCGGAAGAAAATAGAAAATTATAATCAACAGAGATAGATGAATAGAAAAGCAAAGAAAATCATCAGTTTAAGCTTCTTATTTTTTTGTTTCAGCGTTCTTATTGCTGGTTCTCTCAAACTCACCTTTGCTGCTTCAAGCTACGAAGACTATTTAAATAATAAAGATAAATTAACGGCTGAAGGACTTCATGAACATACTTTAAGTGATACTGTTTTTGGCTTTTTGAAAAACATGGCTGGAACTGGAGAAGGTTCACCTGAAGGAACCCAATCAGGAAAAATAAAACAGGAAATAGGCGCTCTTCAATTCACCACTAATTTAATTGGCGCTGTTTACGCTAATCCACCGGCTTCAGGAGTTTACTATGCCTATGATGTTTTACATCGTTTGGGAGCGGCGCCAGCCTACGCTCAAGGAGTTGGTTTCACCGGTTTACAGCCAATCCTGCCTATTTGGAAAGCTTTTAGAAATGTTACTTATGTTCTTTTTACTCTTATCTTTGTTGGCATCGGTCTAGCGATTATGTTCCGGGTAAAAATATCGCCCCAAGCTGTCATCACCATTGAAAACGCTTTGCCCAAAATCATCGGCGCCTTGATTTTAGTCACCTTCTCCTACGCCATCGCCGGATTTTTGATTGATCTAATGTATGTCTTAATAGCCCTTGGGATTACAGTTTTAAAAACAGGCGGCATTGAACCAGTACTGTTTCAATTGGGCCCGGTGAAACTAGGCGAGGTCACGCCTACCAGAGTCATTAATAGCGGCTTTTTCGCTCTTTTGCCAATGTTTTTTTCCGTTACTAATGCAGGAAATGGTATATTCGTACTTGCAACAGCTCTTGGCGGCGTTGTTGGCACTGTCATCGGTACCCTCATAGGAGGACAATTTTTGATTGGAGCTGCTATCGGCTTACTTGCTGGACCAGCCTTGATAATGTTAATTTGGACAGTTATCGCTTTGTTTTTGCTTTTTAAATTATTATTTGGACTAACTAAAGCATATATAAAAATTATTTTTGCTGTTATCATAGGACCGCTCCAGATAATGATGGGGGCCATCCCTGGTTTCCAAGCCGGTGGGTTCGGCACTTGGATAAAGGGAATCTTTGCTGAAATTCTAATTTTTCCGGCAGTAGTCGTTGTGTCTATGATTGGTGTCTTTATTCTTCAATCAGCTAATTTAGAATCAATGTGGGCCGCTCCCCTGTTAGACGTAACCGGTTCCAGATCTGCGTTTTTCATCAAAACCATCATCGGCATGGGATTTTTGTTAATTTTAGCCCAAATTCCTGATATAATAAGAAACGCCATGGGAATAAAAGATCCAGGATTTGGCACCGCCATCGGCGAGGCATTCGGGCCAGTTAAAACAGGTGCTAAATACGGACTCATGGGTGCCGCTCCATCAGTAAGGTCAGCTATAGCAAGAGGTAAATACGGACAACGATTGGGATATGAAAAGAAAGGTAGTGGTAGCGAAGTTGTGACTAAAGGAGGGCCAGCGAAAGGCATAGATGTCTTATACGAAGCACTCCTAAGGAAACTACAAGGTAGATAAAATTAAACCATTTACTTTACTTCCTTAAAAAACTCCTCAAGATTTTTTGTAGAAGGCTGCCTTTTCTCCGTGGGTGAGAGTAACTACCTCCTTCACTTGTTCCATTATCCAATCAAAGTCTTTATCTCGAAGAAAGCTTGTGTTTACCGCGTGCCAGAGTATTCTAGCTACTGAGACTGGCGAATCATCAGCATTTACGCCCTTCCATTGTTCATCTGGGTGAACATAGTGAAAAACAAGCAATCCCTTGTCTGTGGAAAGGGACGGTCTTCTCGCTAATATCCAGCTTAACACCAGTCTGGTTCTAAAGCTCTCAGAAGGCTTGGTATACTCACTGTCGCCAGGAATATTATTAATTGGAGTTACTTTTGCAAGATGCCTAAAAACTGAACCTTGCCAAAATTCTTCTGAAGTAAGATCTCTTAGCGGTGGATTTCCTCTTAACAGCTTGGTAACCACTGCTAAAGCGCGCGAGTGAAGAGACCTCCATAAGCCAAATGAGGCAAGAGGCAGTGATTCATCAGTACCAGTTTCAACCCTTTGTGTTTCACCCCAGGGCAACTTACCTAAAGGAATCCTTTTGCCTGTAATTTCCCCGGACCAAAGATCGTAAAGACTAACTTTCTTTCCTTCATAATCAATTTTTGCCGATTTTAAATAAGAGGGTAGCAATTGTAGCAATTCCTTATCTTTTGTAATACCTAAAGAATAAGGCAAACCCGCATGAGAAACAAAAGAACCACCTAAAGCAAATCTATAGGTAGTAAGAAAAGGAAATTCCTCACCTCGGGGATGAGCAACTTGGTCATAACATGTTATTCCCCATTCAGCCGCTCTTTTTGCGCCTGTATGCATTGTCCAAGTTTGGTGATTAGTTACAAATGGAGAATCGCCAATTTTATGAACTTTAACTTTCTTCTTCCCTAAATGTTCACCCTTATGATTCCAAACATTTTTTTCTTCCTCCTTTACAGTATATCCGTACTCGCCAATTATGCCCCAAACACCACGAGCTAATTGCCAAGCAAACAAAGCAGCACTCATATCCCGACCGGCAGCTTTATATAGTCTTTTCATGAAATTGGCAAAGACCCTTTCGTCAGAAAATTCCTTACTGTCGGCAAAAGGTTTTTTGAGATGTCGACTCTCTTTATTTTCATCAACATACCTAAAACCTTCTCTTCCTACCACATCAATCAACCACAAAGCCCTATCAACTTTCTCTCCCCACTCACCAGAAAAAGCAGCTTTCCAAACCATGGAATCAGGAGTAATAGTGTCTAGAAAATGAAGATCCTTTTGTCTTAAAACCAAATCAACCATAGCCTGAGCATCATCAGCAGCTAACATAACTTGTTGGTCAACCGTAGTAATGTTTAAAATTGCTGTTGCTCGAGCATGAAGCTCATATAATTTAAACCTAAAAGCTTCTTTGGCTGTCAGACTTCGCCAGCCATCATACTTGGGATTATCCCTTTCCGCTTCTGAAACTGCCAAAACATCATACCACTGAAGCCCTGACTTTTCTCCGTCTTCCTCCCCGGCTTCATCACCATCGAAACCCGCAATTTCGTCTCTTCCTAGGCGGTCAAGATTTTCTAAAGTCGCCCTTGTTACCGCCGCAGCAATTTTGGTAATCGGCCTGTCTCTGGCTTCCTCGACAGTACAAAATAATCTTGTCAGTCTCGTTAACTCCCAAGCGGCTGGACCATCGGAACTTAGAGTGTAGCCATATCTCTCTGTCAATCTGCCCATTTGATAGGCAAGACCCTCGTCTATAACTTCCTCCAACCACCCAAGATTAACTTGTTCTGCAGTTTTCCACTTTAAAGCCTCTAAAATTCTCTCTTCGTAGATTATTCCCTCATATGCAATTTCCCTATACTGTTCTCCAAGACGTGAGGCCTCTTCCATCATGTGCATTTCATCTCGTTCCCCCATTTGGGTTTTATTTTACCACCTCGGTTTAAATGCTACAAGGGAAAATAGTAATTAGTGAACAGCTAATGTTATATAATACTAACCGTGCGCTGGAAAAGGGCGATTTTTTTTAGTCTAATCATTGTTGCTCTTGGATTACCAATTACAATCCTAGGGGCTTTTCTATTAGCTTATAAAAACAGAATATATCCTAAAACCTGGATAAATGATATTAATGTCAGTGGTTTAACTATTGAACAAGCTAAAAAAGCTATTGATGGAAAAGTTCAAACAGAAAAAGGTCTTAAATTGAACTTGACTCATAATAACCAATCTTGGGAAATAGATTTACAAGAAATAAATCTGCAAATAGATTCTCAGAAAACTGCCCAAACAGCATATTATCTTTTCCGAAGAAGCCCGGCCAAAAACCAATTTAAAGCCAAATATATCAGCCTGGAATTTTCTTTAGAAGAAAGCCTTTTAGATGAAAAGCTGGCAACAATTGCCGCCCAAATTTATCAGCCTGCTATTCCCACTCAACTTTCTTTTGATCAAAAAACTAAAGAAGTTACTGTCAGCGAGGGAAAGTTGGGAAAGGAACTTGATGCTAAAACCTCAAGAAAGGTTATTTTTAGTAAAATTGTTTCTTTTGAAATTGATCAACCTGCTGATCTGGTCGTTAAGGAACTAAACAACCTTCCTTCTGAAAATCAAATAAAACTTGCCAAAGAGCAAGCGGAAAAACTAATTGGCAAAACAATTATCTTCAGCAGTCCTCAACAAAATTTTGTTATCGAAGATGTGCAATTAATCAATTTTGTCAGTTTTTCTTCCCAATGGGACAGGGAAAAAATCAACGAATATGTAGAAGTCTTAACTCAATCTATTAATCGACCGGCCCAAGACGCTCTTTTCAAATTTGAGCACGGCAAAGTAACTGCCTTTAAACCAGGCCAGGATGGTTTTGAGTTAAACCAGGAGAAAGCTGGTGATTTAATTGAACAGGCATTGGATGAGTTAATTAATGGCGAAAGTAAGAGTGTTAAAGAATTATTAGTCAGAAAAATTGATCCCGAGATTAAAACCCCTGATACTAATCGATTAGGAATCGTTGATCTGATTGGAGAGGGGGAATCATATTTCAGCCACTCAATCACTTCCAGAATCCATAATGTTGATCTAGCTTCTAATAAATTAAACGGCATTCTAATTAATCCTGGAGAAACTTTCTCTCTTAACAAGGCCCTAGGAGATATCTCCAAAGCCACTGGTTATCGTGAAGCCTATATAATTAAGGAGGGCCGAACGGTTTTGGGAGACGGCGGCGGCGTTTGTCAAGTCTCGACCACGCTTTTCCGAGCAGCAATTAATACTGGTTTACCTATTATTGAGCGTCACCCTCATGCCTACCGAGTCTCTTATTATGAACAAAATTCAAAGCCGGGATTTGACGCTACCGTCTTTTCTCCAACAAGTGATTTAAAATTTAAAAATGATACCGGCAATTATATTCTTATCCAAAGAGAATTTGATCGTAAAAATTACTATCTTGCCTTTCAATTTTACGGCTCACCTGATGGCCGGAAAGTGGAAATTAGTAATATAAAACTCTGGGGTACTGTTCCACCGCCAGAAGATTTATATATTGATGACCCAAGTTTACCGCCAGGTGTTATCAAACAAATTGATTTTAAATCCTGGGGCGCTAAGGCGGCTTTTGACTGGAAAGTAACAAATAATGGAAACACTCTCCACGAAAAAACATTCTATTCCGCTTACCAGCCTTGGAGAGCAATATTTTTAAGAGGGGTAGAATCAAGCTGAAATGAAAAAAATAATTAAAATCTCGCCATACCTTTTTTTAGGATTAAGTATTGGTATCACCTTTTCCACTCTAATTATTAGTTATTTAACCTACCAGCAAAGAAAAAAAGAGTTGAAAGGTAAACTGATTACTTGGAAAAGAATTGCCCAAAAACATCCAGAGCATCCCGACACCTGGGCAAAACTAGCTATTATTTGGTACAATCTTAAAGATAAAGATTTAGCCAAAATAGCAATCAAAAAAGCAAGAAAATTAGATCCGATTAGGGAAGAAATTAAAAATTTAGAGAAAGAAATAAATTTTTAAACATGAAATATTTAAAAATCTACACTGATGGAGGCGCAAGAGGCAATCCAGGCCCAGCTGCTATTGGAATAGTCATCAAAAGCAAAACAGGCAAAACCATTTATCAAGAAGGCAAAACCATTGGAAAAGCGACTAATAATCAAGCAGAATACCAAGGGTTGATCCACGCTTTAGAATGGGTCAAAGAAAATACATTTCAAGTAAATGTAATTGATTGTTTTCTTGACTCCAAATTAGTCGTTGCTCAAATGAAAGGCGAGTTTAAAATCAAATCTTTAAATATTAAATCTCTCTGGCAAAAAGCAAAAACCTTGGAAAAGAATCTTCGCTCAAAAATCAACTACTACCATATCTTTCGAGAACTAAACAGCGAGGCTGATCAACTTCTCAATCAAGCCTTGGATCTTACAACAGGCAGGCAAGTTTGTTAAAATCATCATAATGCCCAAAACTTCTTTTCAATTCGAGATATCAACAACCAGCTCAACAATGGTCATATTCGCTGATCATTTTTTGAGAAAATCGATTGCTAAACTGTTCAGAAAAAGAGGCTTGAGTGTTAAATCGGGTTCAAACCAAAAACTTCCTAAATCCGTTGATTATATTGTTGACTGCTTTGGCAGTCGGAAAGCAATCAGTTTAGCCCAAAAACAAAATACTAAATATCTTCAATTAATGATCGGCCAACATGTTTCACCGCCATTGGAAAAAATAAACTGGCGTGTTGTCAGAACTGATTTTCTTGTTGGTCCTCAAATGCCAACCAGCTCATTTTTAGGTCAACTAATCAGCTCTGCTGTCAAAAACAAAGTCTTAGAATTCCCAGGCTCCAGCTCAGAGAAAATTTATCCTCTGCAAGTAAATGATTTAGCTGAAGCAGTCTGGCAGGCATTGGTTACGCCAGGAACAACCGAAAAGGAATTCTTAGTCTTGGGTCAATCAGTGGAATTAGGAAAGCTAGCCAACTTTTTACAGCAATTAAGCCAAACAACCCAGGGAATCCATTTTTCTTCAAAGCAAAGTTTGCCTCAATACTTTTCAGCTCAAATTCAAGAAACTAATCAGCAGTTAAACTGGCAGCCCAAAATAGATTGGCAGGTTGCTATAGAAAAAGCCTTTCGCTATTTTTGGAAAAAAATTGAGCCAGAAAAAATCACCATTCTTACTACCCCGGAAATACCAGCTCCAACTCCAGTCCCCATCATCCCTAAAAAAGTTAAAAAAACTAAGAAAAAACTCAGAAAAGAAAAAGAAGAAGAAACTATTATTATCGAAGAGCCTTTAGAAGAGAAGGTAAAAAAAATCATCTCTCAGTTTGAAGAAAAACCGCCACTAACTAAACCGAAAACGCCGCCCGCTGAAGTAAAAAATAAAAAGCCGCGTCAATGGCAATATTTACTAATTTTCCTACTGTTTGGCTTGGCTGTTGTACTATCAGTCTGGCTAAAACCAACTGTCGCCATCGGGTTGGGCAGCTGGCAGCTAAAAAAAACTCTCACTTATCTTAAATCTCAATCTTGGGCTGAAGCTGAAATCTCAACTCGAAAAGCAAAAAACCACTTTTGGCAAGCAGAGAACTTCCTTAAAAACCATCGTTTAAGCTGTCTCTTTTTGACTGCTAAAAAAAGCTTGGGGCAAATTGCTGAAACTGGAAAAAGAATTGCCGCTGCTAGTGAAAATGCTGTCCCTTTAGCCAAGAATGCCCTAATTCTATCTGAAGCCATCTTAAAAGACCAAGACCTTGACTTTAATGCACAAATCCAACAAATCCAAACCCAACAAAGCCAGCTTTCGGCTGAATTAACACTCATTGAAGCATTTTTAAAAAATTCCTGGCATTGGCTACCGCTTAGATGGCGCCATTTACCTAAGGAATGGGCCGCCAAAATCGAAAATATTAGGAAACCATTAGCTAAAGGCGAAAAACTATTGAGCAACCTCCCGTGGATAATCGGCCTTGACAATCAACGAAGAACTTTTCTAGTTCTTTTACAAAACAATATGGAGCTACGTCCAACCGGAGGTTTTATTGGTTCTTTTGCTCTACTTACTTTTGAAGACGGAGCCCTAACTAATTTTGATGTCAAAGATGTCTACACTGCTGATGGCCAACTCAAAGGGCATGTTGAGCCGCCAAGAGAGATTAAGGAAATCCTAGGAGAGGCAAACTGGTACTTAAGAGACTCAAACTGGAACCCTAATTTTCCTAAAACTGCTAAGAGCTCAGAGTGGTTTTTGAAAAAAGAATTAGGCCGCGAAGTCGATGGGACGATCGGTTTTAATCTAGAAGCGGCCAAAAAAATAATCAGCGCTTTTGGAGAAGTCTATTTGCCCGACTTTAATGAAAAAATTGATGCCAATAATCTTTTTGAACGGGCCGAATTCTGGTCTGAAAACGAATCTTTTCCCGGCTCAGACCAAAAAATGGCCTTTTTAGGATTATTAGGCAAACAATTATTTGAGAATATTAAAGCTGCCCGACCTGAAGAACACCTGAAAATTACTCAAGCAATTATGGATTCTTTGGAGGAAAAAGAGATTCTTATCTTTACTCATAATTCTCAATTAAATAAAACTCTTTATCAGCTGAATTGGGATGGCAGTATCAGAACTCCGCGCTGTAATCTCGACAATTGTTTTGCCGACTACCTCTATCTTGTTGAGGCTAACTTAGGAGTCAATAAGGCTAACTACTTTCTCCGCCGGACTTTGGAACAGGCAATTGAATTCAAAGAAAACGGCGAAATTGGTCACCAATTAAAAATTAACTACGAAAACACGGCTGTGTCTGAAAGCTGGCCCGGGGGAAAATACCTCAGTTGGCTGCGGGTTTACTTGCCAAAACAAAGCAAAATAGAAGAAATTGTTGCCTACGATCCCCTTAATGCCCAGAATAGAAAGATTATCGGTGTTGATAAGCGAAAAGAGGAAATAGCGGATGGAAAAGAAGTGATTGGCTTTCAAGTAAAAGTGCCAATCAGACAAAGATTGACTGTTGAAATACGCTTTAGCCAACAGCAAAATACCAACAATGATAAATTGGGGTATCTTCTCTATTGGCAAAAGCAATCTGGCTACCGAGAAACGCCAGTTTCCCTACTCGTCTCTTTTCCCGAAAATTGGCAGCCGCTGCAAGTCAATCCCAGTGCCAGTTTAGTCTCAGGCAAATTGTTATTTAACCAGCAATTGGATAAAGATCTAAATTTTGGAGTAGAGTTTGGAAAATAGTGCCGGAACTACCTGAAGTTGAAACCATTAAACGGGGCCTATCAAAACTAATTGTTGGTAAAAAAATCTTAGGTATTGAAACTGACTCGCCTAAACAAATCCAGCCTTCTTTTAAAAAGGTAAAGAAAGCTATTATTGGTACCAAAATCAAAAAGGTAGGCCGGCGAGCCAAAATTATTCAAATTTTCCTTGACAACGATAAGATCTTAAATATTCATCTTAAACTAACAGGCCGGCTTTTAGTTCGAAATGGAAAAGAACCTCCAGATAAATGGCAGCACATCACTATCTATTTAAGTGGCAATCAAGAACTCCGTTTTGCCGATCTGCGAAAATTTGGCTGGATCAGATTGCTAAAAGATAAAAAGGAGCTGGAAAAAATCTTCAGTGAATTTGGACCTGAACCTTTAAGTGATCTCAGTTTTAACCGATTCAAAAAAATTCTCACTTCCACTAAACGGGCTGTTAAAATCGTTTTAATGGATCAGAAAAAAATCAGTGGCATAGGCAACATTTACGCCAATGATGCTTTGTTTTTAGCTAAAGTTGATCCCTGCCAAGCCGCTAATAAAATTAATGAAAAAGAGGCTAGGAGACTCTACCGGGCGATTGAGAAAGTTCTCCAAGCCGGTATTAAATATCGCGGCGCTTCTAACCAATACTATCTGGACGCTTTAGGTCGCAAGGGTTTATATCAAGACTATTTTTTAGTTTATAACCGAGAAGGGAAAAACTGTTTTGATTGTCAAGGGAAAATTGAAAAAATCAAATTAGGCGGCCGCGGCACCTTTTTCTGCCCCAGGTGTCAAAAGTAATTCCACAATTTTAGCGGCGACGTTAATGCCAGTGGCTTTTTCAAAACCTTTAAATTGGCAGGCGCGGTTGACTTCCAAAACATAACTATTACCTTGCTTATCTTCCATAATATCGACTCCAGCATAGTCCAGATTAAATAGTTTGGCTACTTTTAGAGCCAATTGCATTTGCTTTTTTGTTGGTTCAAAAGAATAAACAGACCCACCTTGAGAAAAATTAGTCACAATCATTCCTTTGACTGCCACTCTTTTCATTGCTCCCAAAACTTTACCACCCAAAACAACAATTCTGTAATCACAACCTGTGGATAAAAACTCTTGGAACAACCACAAACTAATATCCTCTTTTTTTCTTGTTTTTTGGTAAAACTTCTTAATTTCGCTTTCATTTTTCAACAAGAAAATTTCTCTACCCTGGGCACCAAAGCGCGGTTTGGCAATAATCGGAAAACCAAGTCTTTTTCCCAATTGAGCTTCAGCATAATCAACGGAAGCACCTTTGCCAAAACAAAAAGTTCTCACCACTGGTAATCCAGCCCAGGAAAGATAAAAGTGTTGAATTAACTTATCCAAACGGGAAAATTTCAAATAACTGCGGCCATTAAGACAGAATTTTCCTGATTTTAAAAATTGAGCAATTAAAATATCCCGAAAGGCAACATAACTGCCACTTGTGGTTCCGGCAACTCGGAAAATAAGTCCATCATAATCAGCAATGTTTTTTTTATCTAAAATTCCTGCCTGAAACAGTGGGTCGAATTTAAAAGCTAAATTTTGATATTGACAAACATTCACTTGATGTCCTAATTTTTTCGCTTCTTCTTTAATTCTTTCCGGTACATATTTTTCTTTATTGATTCTTAAAAGTAATAGTTTCACCTTGTTTGTTCTTTTAATGAAATTAAATACTCAGCCAGCTTTAAAGGCACATTAATTCCAGTGGCTCTCATAAACCCTTTAAATTGAGGCGCACGATTGACCTCGAAAATAAACGGTTTTTGGTCCGGATCCCTTAAAACAATGTCCACTCCCGCCACTGAAAGTTGAGCAATTTTTGCCGCTCTCAAGGCTATCTGTTTTATTTTTTTGTCTAATTTAGAGGGATAGACTTTGCCCCCCAGAGAAACATTATTGCGGAACTCGCCTTTTTTGGCTCTGACTCTTTTTATTGCTCCCAATATTTGGTTGCCCAAAACTAAAATTCTCAAATCACCTTTGTTGGCAATAAATTCCTGGACCAAAAATCTTTTTCCTTCTTCTTTCTCTTGAGACTTAAGTTCTTCGATTAAATAATTTAGCCTCGGCTGATCTTTGGCTAAATACACTCTTTGGCCCCGACCTCCTTCACTTCGCTTTACTACTGCCGGAAAACCAATTACTCTACCTACTTCCTCTTTAATAAATTTCAAACTGCCATAAATGGTCCTCGGCACTGGCAAACCGGCTTGGTGAAAAACAAACATTTGATGAGCCTTCATTGAAAGGTAGGGTCGTCCACCCAAAATTACAGGATCAACAATCCTGACCAACTTTTTTTCAACTCTTTCTTTAAGATAAGAAAGTATTAAATTTACCTCTTCCCATTTCTTACCTGTTGTTCTAAAAAATATTACCTTAAATTGAGATAAATTCGTTTTACCTAAAAGGATTTTGGCACTGCCGCCTTCGCCCACTTGAAATCTTACATCTTTATAATTAGAAAAAGTCGCAGGCTCACCAAGCAGTTCTAACTCTTTTTGAACAGCAAGAATATGAGGAGTGGCCCCTTTCCCGAACAAAACTAAAATTTCCGATTTTTGTTTTTTCATATTTATTCTCCAACTTTAACCATAAAACCACTTAAATCTTTTCTGCCAACCAAAAATTTAGTTCTCAACTTCTCTCTATTAGTCACATTAACAGCAGTAATAATTTTTCTGCCTTTAATCCAAAAAGTGGCTCCAACTACTGGCCGACGGTGTTTTCTACCCAAAGCAGAACGATAGTGGCGATAATAAAGAATATTATCTTTCTTCAAAAGACCTATTTCTTTCGCTAATTCCTCATCTACCGAACTGCGAAAAGCCCCAGTATCTATCTTAGCAGTTAAATCCAGCCTTTTAACTCCTTTAACAAAAGTTTTCAATCTAATCGGTTCCAACATTGAAAGCACTTCTATTTCAATATTTGACCTGACTCGATCAACAAAACTTTCTCCAAAAAGAGATTGAGCGATTCTGATTCCATGAGCCGCGCTTCTCACTTTTAAACCTGCTATTCGCTCCAATCGGCGTCTTAAACCGGCCCGATTGCAAATTTGAATTGCAAGACCGGGACGAGCATTCAATTCAACCACCACCGGTCCTTTTTCTTTATCTAAAAAAATATCCACCCCCATATAGCCTAATCCAGGAACCACTTCTTGACAAAAAACTGCAGTTTTCAGAATTTTGTTCCAAAAAGGTACTTTAATTCCATTAACCTTAATTTTTTTCTTGCGGCGCCTATCATAAATCTTCGTAATTAAATGGTCATTTTGAACTCCAAAAATGGTAATTCCTGTAGCTAAATCCACTCCTAGGCCAATAGCTCCATGGGTAATATTAGCTTTGCCTCCGGACTCCTCAGTAGGAATTCTCAACATTGCCATTATTGGCACTCGATTAAAAACAATTACACGGATATCCGGAGTTCCCAATTTGGTAAAGCGCAAAAATTTAGGATGGATTTTAACTCGCTCCTCAATAAAAATCTTGTCTGGTGTTCTCCTAATATTAAAATGGCCTTGAAGAATATCAAAACAATGAAATCTTAAATCAGAAATGTTAATTTTCCTGCCATCCATTAAAAACCACTCGCCCGCCCATTTAGCCTTTTTTCGAATTACAAGAATCCCCTCACCTCCGGAACTAGAAACTGGTTTAACCGCAAAATTTTCCTCTAGCTCTTCCCAACGAAAATTAGCCACATCAGCTTGTGTTTTCAAAATCGCCAAAAGCTTAGGAATAGCAACTTCATTTTTACTCAAAATCTTTTTGGTTCTCAATTTGGAATTGGCTATTTTTTTCCCTCGGGGATGGTTATACGTCAAATAAAACCGATTCCTGTAATTCCTGCTTAAAACAGATGAAAAATTCTTCATTGTATTATTTTCTAACTACACTTTTGAAGCGGCGATATTCCAATAGACGAAAGCCTGTGTAGCGGCCAACCGAAAAACTAACAAGAAGAATTAAAAGAGAACTAATCTCCGGGTTCAGTAAAATTAATTCTTGAAACCACTCCCAGCCCATTATCAAGGCTCCAAAAATAGAAATAACTAGTGTTCCTCCAATCATATTAATTGCTTTTTTTGGACTCATCCCGGTTCGAACCCTAACAAATTCATCAGAAAGGAGAATTATAAATAAAATCGGAAAAATGGAAATCCTAGTTAAGTCAAGCAAATGAAAAGCGGGGGCAAAAAACAAAAGGAGGAATGTGCCCAAAGAAACCACCCAAAGAGTAATTGCTCGTCTTGATCGCTGATGAAATTTAATTTTCCTAAGAATTCTTCTTGTTGCCAAAGTCAAAACCAGAATCATAGCAAAAAGAATTAGACCGCCAACTATTCCAGTAGCTAAAAAAGCAACTGATATCATTGCCGGCATAAAAATACCAAAACCGGTTAAGCCAACAAGATAATAAAGCCCGCTAACAATAACTCCAACCAAAGGCAAAAGAAGAACTAAAATGATAGTGTTAGTCGGCGCTCCTCGCTTAATCGCGGTTCGAATCGCATGTTTCAAAAAATTAAGCGGTGAAAGCGGACCAATATTTTGCCGCTCCAAAGCTAACTCCAATCTGCCTTTGGTTGGTTTACTTAAGGGCTCAGTTTCAGAAAACACTCTTGACTCTATTGCCTCACTTAAGTCAGCAGCAAGAGTCGGTCTTTGAAAAAACAACAAACAAGTTATTAAAATCAGTAAGACAATACTTGCTTTTTTCATGCTCGAATTATACCTTCAATCCCCATTATTATCAATTAATCAGCGGCAAAGGGTTAACCCCCAAACTTTCATCGCCCCGGAAGATTTAAGAGTTTTAATAGCCTCCTTTAAACTAGAGCCGCTAGTATAGACATCATCAAAAACAACAAAATTATTGCCCATAACTTTCTTCTCGTCCAGAACTTGGAAAGCATTGATAATGTTTTTACGCCTTTCTTCCCCACTAAGCTTGGCTTGTTCTTTGGTCCACTTGCTCCGGATCAAAATTCTATTGTCAAATTTCAAATTAAGTTGTTGGCAAACCGTTTCCAAAATAACTTCGCTTTGGTTAAAGCCCCGCCAAAGACAACGAGCTGGAAAAAGAGGCATGGGGATAAAAACAAAATTATTTTTCTTCCAAAAAGGCAAAACTCTCTGTTTTATTAAGGCAGATACTGTTAAATCTACCATCAGCATACGCAAATCTCTAACTTGGTAATACTTAAAATCTTTTAACAATCTATTTAGGGGAAATCGGTACTGGTAGAGACTGACCAATCCATCAGCTAAAAACTTTTTTCGACAAGCCCGATGTGTTTGGAGTTTTAAAAGGACGGTTTCTTCTCGACACTGGCGGCAAAGATAACTGCCTGCCTTTCGGCAAACCAGACATTTTTTGGGAAACAAAAGATCAATAAGAGACTTGTTATTTATCATTCCTAATTTTACTGTAGAATTATAAACAATGCTTAAAAAAATAATCTACAACTCCGGAACACAAGTAATGGGAAAATTAATTGGGCTTTCAATTTCATTATTGGCCACTGCCATTCTGACTCGCAAACTAGGAACATCCGGTTATGGCCAATATGCTTTAATTATCTCTCTTGTTGATTTGTTAGTAGCCATCGGCAATTGGGGAACTCAGATTATCGGTGTTCGCGAATTATCCCGAGCTAAAAATAAGGAGATTGTCTTTGGTTCTTTGGTTAAACTTCGGCTCTTCTTAGGAATAACGGCTGCTTGTCTCGGTTTGGCCATTGTTATTATATTCCCTGTTTTTGCCGACATCAAACTATTAGCTTTGCTTTCAATGCCCTTAGTTTTTGGATTAATTGCGGAATTAACTTCGGAAATAGTCTTCCAAACTTTTGTCAGAATGGACCTTAAAGCCATAATTAATATTATTGGCTCTGTAATTTTTCTAGTCACCACAATCTTTTTACTCAACTTGCGTCTTGGGCTGTCAGCGCCAATCATTGGCTGGCTTTTCACCAAGACAATTATTGTTTTGCTCTCCAGTATCCTGGTTGGAAAGTTTATCAAGGGAGAAATCAAATCCAAGAGATCAATTATTAGAAAATTGATCAAAGAATCGCTTCCTATGGGAACGCTTCTGGTACTATTTTCTGCTTATGATCGGGCAATTGACTCTTTTACCATAAAAAGTTTTCTTGGACCTACCCAGGTTGGCATCTACGGCTTGGCTTACAAGATTTATGCCAATCTCGCCTTGCCAGCTTACTTTCTTAACAATACTATTTTCCCCATGCTTTCAAAAAATCCTCAAAAGGAATTTGCAAAATTAATGAAAATTGGCCTGGTTTTAACCGGACTAGGACTCCTGATCCTAATTCCATTAGTCTTTATCCTCAATAAACCAATCATCTTGCTTATTGCTGGTGAAAATTTTACCCGATCCGCCCTAATTCTGAAAATCCTAGTTATAGCTCTAATTTTCTCTTGTCTAAACCACTTGACAGGATTCTCTTTAGTTGCTTTAAATCGCCAAGCTGTTTCCCTGAAAATTGGTGCTGCCGCCTTAGTTTGGAATCTGGTCTTCAATCTAGTTTTCATCCCCCGGCAGGGAATTGTCGCCGCCGCTTGGGTTACTGTTTCCACGGAAGCCTTAGTCGCCATACTCTCTTCACTAGCTCTTTGCCGCATGAAAAAAACAATCAGTCAATATACTATATAATTACAAAGACTTATGAATAACAATCAAGTAATTTTCACTCACGATACCAGCGCCGGATCATCATCGGCAATTCAAGAGCTAGTCCAGGAATATCAAAAAATTCTCTTAAGCTTAGAAACAAAAGGAGAAGTGGCCACTATTCATGTCGATGAAATCGCTTCTAAAATAGCCTTCTTCTACGAGAAGATTAGAAAAATTATTGATTGGAAAGAAGAACACCTTATTAGAAGAGCAGCTATCGAAAGAATGTTGAAAAGAAGGCTGATTTCCGAACTTTCTGGATTTAGCTTAATCTCCAATCTTAAACCTGAAAAAATAGCGGAACCATTAGTTTTGGAACTGATCCGCGGCTGCCATTTCCTTAACGATAAAATCCCAAGAGAGAAAATAAGCAAAGTCCAACAAATTCTGGAAAAATATATTTATATCCTTGAAAATAATCCTTTATCAAATAGTCACTCCTCAGTGCAGATAAAAATTAAGAAAAAAGTCAATTTCTATAACTGGATTCTGGAGATTGCTGCCTGTGAAATAGAAGAAATTTTGGATCCTCCCCTAAAAGAAAATGTTCTTATTAATTTTATGACCAATTTAATGGAAGAAAGGATCAGGTCTGCTCCAGGAGTCGAAATTGCTGAGGAAGAAAAAAAAGTCCAAATTTTTATTGCCGTTCATCATGCCCTCTTTCATTTAGACTCTCCAATCATCAGTTATCGTCTCTTAAAATTTCACTACCCTCAATGGACAAAGCCTGACAAACTCTTTTTAGAAACAATTAGCAAAAATATTCTCTCAATCAGGGATAGTATTAAAAATGACTTCAATCATCCTTTATCTGGCGAATTTCACAAAATCTGCGAAAAATACGATACCGTTTATCTGATTATCGGTGATATCCTTGAGGTGATCTCTAAAAAGCCCCTGGAAATGAGTAAAAAATTCTCTGATTCAAAGATTCTAAAAAGTTTAATTGAGAAAACTTATTACCAAAGGCTTTCCACCCTAAAGTCACGTCTTTTCCGAGCCGCCATTTATTCAACTCTCTCAATTTTTGTCGCCGGCGGCCTATCTCTGTTCATAGTTGAAGTACCTTTGGCCAAACTTTTTTACGGAAAATTCAGTCCTCTGGCTATTGTTGTAGATATTTTGATCCCCACTTTGGTAATGTTTTTTCTGGTAGCAATTATAAGGCTTCCTAAAGAAGGAAATTTCAAAAGGGTGGTTAGCGAGATTACGAAAATCGTTTCTCAAAGAGAAGAAGACGACGTTTACGAACTCAGACCACGAAGAAAAAGAGGCTTGATTGCCAAGCTTATTATTGGCTCTCTCTATACCGCCATTAGTTTGATCTCGCTGGGAATTACTTTTTGGATTTTCTATCTTGTCAGAATTCCCATCACCTCTCTTATTCTAGATACTATGAATGTAGCCATGGTCGTTTTTGCCGGCTTAATAATTAGACAAAGAGCCAAAGAAATGACCATTGAAGAAAAAACTAGCTTTTGGGAGTTTTCTCTTGATTTGCTTTCTGTCCCGCTAGCCAAGCTTGGTCAATGGTTGTCTAAAAAATGGAAAGAATATAACATTATTAGTGTTTTCTTTACTGCTTTAGTCGATGTTCCTTTCTCCACATTAGTTGAATTTATAGAAAGTTTCAGCCAGTTCTTGAAAGAAAAAAAGGCAGAAATTCAACAGTGATGCTTCCTGAAAGAAAAGTCTAACAGTGTTATACTGAAAAAAATGGTGGAAAGGGTAGAAAAAGAACAAATAAGAACCGAAAAATCTGGGGAAATTCCTGTTAAGAAAATACCAGAAACAAGAATTCCAAGAGAGATTCTTGGCTGGTTGGAGAAAATAGAAAAAGGTGATATCTACTTAGCAAAACCAGTTACTGATGATCAAACCGGCCAAGTTCTAGTCACCGCTCCCTCAGCTAAAAAGCCAAAAATTGTTTTGCCATTGAGCAGGCAGCAGTTGGTACAAGGGCTTAATCAAAAAGTCAATCAGGCGATTCGCTGGTTGGCTGAATGGTGTCTGAGACTTATTAAAATGAAACCAAAGGGAGTGGTATTGAAAAAAATAAATTGACTTAATTTCTAATTAACCTAAAAAATGACCAGTATCCAATTCTTAATGATTAAATTAAAATAATAAACTTTAGTTATTGGGCATTGAGTCATTGGGATTTGGTTAGAAATTAGAAATTATTATCGTGGATCAAACTGTTAACCAACTAACTAGTACCTTATTCTATTATATTGTTCTCTTTTTAATTGCCGTTATAACACTATTGGGTCTTGGATTATTATTTTATAGTTTTGTTCTTTGGTGGCGATGGCGTAAAAGAGAAGAAGAGGCTTTAAAGTCCGTCCTGTTTAGAATCGCTGTTCCCCGAGACAATGAGACGAAAATCGATGCCATGGAACAAATAATGGCCTCTCTCTATTCAATCAAAACCGGAGGTAAATTTAAATTCCTTAAAAGTCAACCCCATATTTCTTTTGAGATCGTCAGTACTGATGGAGAAATTAAATTCTTTGTCTCCTGCTCTCAAAAACTGCGCGAATTAGTAGAGCGGCAAATTCATGGCGGCTACCCTGATGCCGAGATAAAAGAAGTCGATGAGTATAATATCTTTTCCAAAAGCGGAAAAATTAGCTACGCCTGGCTAAAGTTTAAAAAAGAATCCTTTTATCCTTTAAAAACCTACAAAGATCTTCCCACTGATCCTCTTTCAGCAATCACTTCCGCTATGGCTAAATTAGAAGAAAACGAGGGAGCGGCCATCCAGATTTTAATAAGCCCAACTGATATCAACTGGCAAAAGTCAGGCAAAACATATGTCAGTGACACCAAAAAACAAGAGGCTGACCCAGAAAAAGCCAGTTTTAAAGTGGACGCTCGAACTTTGGAAGCGATCGAGTCCAAGTGCAGTAAACCAGGATTCGAAACTTCAATCAGAATTGTTGTTTGCGCTCCAACAATGGATATTGCTAAAGCCAAGCTCAACAACATCAAATCAAGTTTTGCTCAATTTGAATCTCCTTGGAATGGTTTTTCGGAAAAGAAAATCCGTTTCCGTTATTCTTTTATGATTGACTTTATTTACCGCTATCAACCAATTATCTGGCGAAATATAAAAACCATTTTAAACAGCGAAGAACTGGCTTCAATCTTCCATCTCCCCAATAAAACAGTAGAAACTCCTAATGTTTACTGTCTGAAAGCTAAACCCGCTCCGCCGCCGTCCAATCTTCCCGAATCTGGTTTGTATTTAGGTAAAAGCGGTTACCGAGGAGTGGAAAAGCCAATCTATATCCAGGAAAAAGATCGGCAGAGACATTTCTACATTATCGGCAAAACAGGCGCAGGCAAAACAGAGTTAATGAAGGAAATGCTTATCCAGGATATTAAAGCAGGTAGAGGGATTTGTTTAATCGACCCCCATGATTTGGCCGAACAAATTCTAGAATACATCCCTCCCGAGAGGGCCGAAGATGTAATTTATTTTGATCCTTCAGAAACAGAAAGACCAATTGGACTTAACCTTTTAGAAGTAGAAACTGAAGATCAAAAACACTTCGTCTCTGCCGCAATAATCAATCTGATGTACAAACTTTACGATCCGTATAAAACCGGTATTGTTGGCCCCCGGTTTGAACATGCGATCAGAAACGCCATGCTAACTGCCATGAGTGTGCCAGGAACAACTTTTATGGAAGTGGTAAAAATTCTTCAAAATCCAGGCGGGCCATATCTACAACGAATTCTACCAAAAGTAAAAGACCCTATTGTTAGAGAATACTGGACCGAACAAATCGCCCATACTGCTGAGTTTCACAAATCTGAAACATTGGATTACATTGTTTCCAAATTCGGCCGATTTGTAACTAACAAAATGATGCGCAACATCATCGGTCAATCAAAATCAGCTTTTGACTTCCGCAAGGTAATGGACGAGGGCAAAATTTTAATTATTAACTTGGCTAAGGGAAAAATCGGCGAAGAAAATTCTTCCTTCTTGGGACTAATCCTAGTTCCCAGAATCCTTATGGCCGCCATGAGCCGCCAAGATATACCGGAAGATCAGAGGCGCAATTTCTATCTTTATGTTGATGAGTTTCAAAACTTTGCTACCCCTGATTTTGCCCAAATTCTCTCCGAGGCCAGAAAGTATCGCCTGAATCTTACCGTAGCCAACCAATTTATTGGCCAAATGGAAGAAGAGGTTAAAAATGCCATTTTCGGCAATGTGGGAACAGTGGTGTCTTTTCAGGTTGGTGTTTCTGATGCTAATTACTTGGCTCGTGAATTCCAACCTGTCTTTAGCGAACAAGATCTTCTTAACGTAGAACGGTTCCATGCTTACATAAAAACAGTTATCGATAACGAGCCCGTACTGCCATTTTCCATGGATACCACTAAGGATATAGAAATTGAGAAAAAAAGAAGAAATCCCAAATTGGCTAAAACTATTAAAAGATTAAGCGTCTTAAAATATGGCCAGCCTGCTTCAGTGGTAGAGGCAGAAATCACTCGTCGTTCCCAAGTATGAGAAAAAAGCTTCCTATTACAATTCTTTGAGACTGATTCCTTCTTTTTCTGACTTTTCAACCATGTTTAAGTATCTTTCCGTGGTGGAAAGCCTTTTGTGACCAACGATTTTACTAATTATGTCCAAGGGTACCCCCGCTGACAACTGTTCAACAATAAAAGTGTTGCGAAGATCATTTACTTTCACACCCTGCAGACCTGCCTTATCAAAATAGCGATTAAGAATACTTCTAATATTTCTTACCAAGAGTTGTTTTCCGGTTTTAGTAACAAACAAAAACTTATATCTTGATTGATAACGTTCTTTTAGGTAGGTTCCTATTGCTTCTTTAACGGCCCGATTTAAAGGCACTTTTCTCTGCGAATGGCTTTCATAAGCCCTAATTATCAAGTTATCAGCCTCAACATCTTCTAACTGTAAACTGGCCACCTCGCTAATTCTTAAACCTACCTGGAGCATCAGCTCTGTAATAGCTAAAGTCCTTTTGTCATGACGACAAACATCTCGTAAGGCTCGATACTCTATGGATTTTAGTATCCGAGGCAAGTCATTTTTGATCTTAGGGTGTTTAACTGCTCTGGAAAGATCTCTATCTAGAATTCCCTCCTCAACCAAAAACCTAAAAAGGCTTTTTACTGAATTTAACTTCCTGGAGATAGATTTTGGGGTATAGCCTTTCTTGGTCAAGTACTTTTTAAACTCTTCAATATGGCTAGTTTCAACCTGAGTTAGTAAATCTATTGTTTGCCCTTTCAGGAAATCAACAAGCTGACTCAAGTCGCCCCTATATGCTACAATCGTATTACTGGAGCGCTTTAAAGATTCTAAATGAGAAATAAATTTCCCAATTGCATTTTCCAAAGCCAGTTCTGAATTCATAATTAGCTTATAATATCATGGGGTCGGGCTTCATGCAAGTATTGAAATGGTTAAGAAGTTAATTCTACCAGTCATCCTTTTAAGTTTGGTTATTAGTTTAAACCAAAGGGTTCGTACCTGGTATAAGGCAAAGAGAAAGCTCAAGGAAATGCAAAACGAGTTAAATCAACTTCAAGAAGAAAATCAATTTTTAACCCAAAAGCAGGAATACTATCAAACTGAAGAGTTTATTCTTCGAGAGGCAAGAGAAAAACTAGGAATGACTCATGATAATGAAATTATTTTGGTTCTACCTACAATTCCAAATCTATCTCTACTCCAATCCAAAGGACAAATGTTTGAATCTCTCGCTCCCTGGCAACAATGGTGGCAATTATTCATAGGAACAGAGTTTAAATTTGACAATCTTTAGCTTTAACAATAAAATATCAGTACATGCCGCGGGGTGGTGTACGGCTGCACGTGAGGCCCATAACCTCACAGACCAGGTTCAACTCCTGGCCCCGCAACAAATTGTAAGGGCCCGCCCTCCGGTTTGGCGGGCAAGCCCTCCGAATCGGAGGGCCCGTAGCTCAGTTGGTTAGAGCACCCGGTTTGCATCCGGAAGGTCAGCGGTTCGACTCCGCTCGGGTCCACCCACCTTCGCTAAAACTATGGCAAGCAAGCCATAAAAAAAGGCAAACCTGCCTACCGAAGCAGTGAGGTTGCGAAGGCAGGGTAGCTCAGTGGTTAGAGCAGCGCTTTCATAAGGCGAAGGCCGAGGGTTCGACTCCCTCCCCTGCCACTTGGTCATCAATAATGAAAAAAGTACTAGTGTTGCTTTCTGGTGGTTTAGATTCCAGTTTAGCTGCTTGGTTAATTAAAAAGCAAAATCTTAAAGTTAAAGCTCTAATTTTCCAAAGTTACTTCTTCAACCCAGAAAAAGGAATTAAAGCAGCTAAACAGCTCAAAATTCCCTATCAAGTTATTGATTTTTCAGACGAACATTTAGAAATAGTTAAAAAGCCAAAATATGGCTACGGCAAAGCTAGTAATCCGTGCATTGACTGTCACTTATTGATGCTGAAAACGGCTAGAAAAATCTTAGAAAAAGAAGGTTTTGATTTTGTTATTACTGGTGAGGTTTTAGGCCAAAGGCCGTTTTCCCAAAACAGGCAAGCACTGGATATAATCGCTAAAAAAACCGGTTTGGGTAAACGATTACTTCGCCCACTTTCAGCCAAACTTCTTTCTCCTACTCTTCCTGAAGAAAAAAAATGGGTCAATCGGGAAAAATTATTAGACATCCACGGTCGAAGTAGGAAAAAACAAATTGCCCTAGCAAAAAAAATCGATTTAAAATATCCTCAACCTGCTGGCGGTTGTATTTTAACCGAAATAAAATTTGCCAAAAAATTGTTTGAACTCAAAGAAGAAAAACCGAGCTTTAGCGGTAATGACGCTGGATTACTAAAAATTGGCCGTCATTTTTGGATCGGCAAAACCAAAATTATCATTGGCCGAAATGAAGAAGAAAATAGAAGTTTAGAGAATTTATCCCAACCAAAAGACATTTTAATCCAACCGGCTAATTTCATTGGCCCAACAGCCTTGGTTCGAGGTAAAAAAATAGCAACTAAAAAGGCCAAAAAAATAATTCTTAGCTACACGAAAAAGAAAACGCTTCAAACCCAGCCAATTGTTTTCTTTGGCTCTAGCCAAGAATCCGTAGAAATCTTAAAAACATTGCTAAAAGAAAAAATAAAAATCGATCTTGTCATTACCAAATCTGACCGGCCAGCCGGCCGAGGTCAAAAATTAACGCCAACGCCAGTTGCCCAATTTTGTCAAGAAAAAAAACTGTCTGTTGCTAAATGGGAAAAATTAAATCATGAAACACTAAAAAAAACAGAAAAAAAATTAAAGAAGAAACCGATTTTGGGAATAGTTGCCGTTTATGGCAATTTAATTCCTCAGGAATGGCTTGACTGGTTCGGCATGATTATCAACTTTCATCCTTCTTTGCTTCCTAAATGGCGAGGGGCGGCACCAGTGATCAGAAGCATTAAAACTGGTGACAAAACAACAGGAATCACAATTTTTAAAATCATCAAAGAAATGGATGCAGGTCCAATCATCATTCAAACTAAAACCAAAATTAAAACTGACGAAACCAGTGGTCAACTAATCAAAAGGCTTTTTGAGATGGGCACTAAAAAATTTATCCAACTTTTTAAGCCAGACATTTTGGTCAAAAAACCAGGTTCTTGGATCATGAAACCACAAGATCATACAAAAGCAACGTTTGCGGCAAAAATTGATAAACAAGAAGCAGAAATTGACTGGAAAAAACCAGTCAAACAAATCTTAAACCAAATTAGAGCTTTTAATCCCTCTCCAGGCACTTACACCTTCGTGAAAATTAAAGGTAAAAAACTCCGTCTCAAAATCTGGCAAGCCCATTTAGAAAAAGGCAAACTTATTCCTGACGAAATCCAACTCGAAGGCAAAAACCGCACCTCTTGGCAACAATTCAAACAGGTTTATCCCAACACTACTCTAAAACTAATAGAACCAACAATAAAAAAAGGTTGAAAAAAGTTACAAAGAATTCTTTCTTACATAAAATTAAAATATGCTACGAATTAACAAATTAAAAAGATATCGGCCTTTTCGTAGGTGTTAGAACTAATTATATTAAATCCAACCTTTTTTTTTAGCTAATTCTACATAATAATCGTGTAGAGCTATTTCTTCCTTTCTAAATGCTTTTAAGGTAACAACTGGTTTGATAATAATCTCTTCTGTCTCATTGTCATAAATACCAGGAAAAAGAACATTAACAGAAACATCTTTCGCTGGTCTTTCATCATCTAACAATTCATGCTCTTCAGGGTCGTATGAAACTGCATCACCAAAGTTAGAACCCTCTCTACCTACTTTAATAAAAAGTGCTCTTTTAAGATCTATTAATCTGTTTTCAGCCACTGCTAATTGGTGGTCGCGAAGTTCTCTTTCTAGTCCAGAGATTTTATTCGATGATAAAAGTTCCCTAAGTAACTCTACCTGTCTAGATAAATCTTGTATTTTGCGTGGTCCTAATCTCCTAACCACTGCATGTCTTTCCTCCTCTTTACCCTCTTTAATCCCTCGCTCTCTTGCTTCTTCCGCTAAATGCTCAGCTCTACGTCTAGTAACAATTATTCCAACCTCTCCTCCTTCTGTCATTTACCTCCCTTAAATTAAATAAGCTTTGCTTTAATTATATCACTTATAAAACTGCTTTCTAGAAGGTTATCAAGCTAATTTTGGTAGCTGACATCAATTACAAATGTAATCTTCTCATTACTGGTAATATTAAAGACTTCAATTCCAAATTAATCCGACAACAACTCCAAAGAAGCCCGTCCTACTATAAAATTACCACTGCTAAGAGAATAATAAAGATGGCAAAGAAAAAATGAAGCCAGGCGGCAATTTTAATTGGCAAATCGAGTTCCCCAGAAACTACTTGAGTCATTAAACAAATTTGACGAACAACAACAGCGGCAAAAATTAAATAGATTAAAAGAGCGATTAAAACTAGTAATTTGGCTACTCCCCAAACTGAGATATTAAGAATAAGTTTAATGACTGAATCCATTTATTTTATCCTTCCTTCTAATACTTCCTGTTTTTCTTCTAACTGCATATTTTTCAAAACATTTACTACTAAACTTGGGTTGGGAATATCTTTAAACTCAAATTGGGGTGTCTCCGCTGCAGTTTGAATAATTACCAAGCCGTAATTAAAAAGTGTTTGCCAAACTCCACCCTGAATCAGAGTAACATCTTCTATATTTTCAATTTCAGCATCAGAGATCTCTTTGTAAATTAAGTTGTAAAAATCAATGTCAATTACTCTTTCATCAGTAATAATATTGACGTTGAAATACCAACTTAAAAAGCTTTCCATAATAAAGGCTAAAGTTAAAAGAAACCACATCAAAATAGTAATAAATCGAAATCTGCCCGGTAGAAAATCAATCAAAGGAAATTGAGTTAAAACAAGAGGAGCAAGAATCATGGCTATTGTTATAAGGACCCACTTTATCTGTGTAATTGGGTGGCGGCGAAGAAGAAGAAGAATTTCCTCACCATCAAGTTGATTTTCAAAATTAATCTTTTTAGGCCGAGCCACAAAAGCAGACAAAGGGTTAGTAGTTTTTCCTATTGCTCGGTAGACCTTTTTACGAAATTGAACGGTAGGAGATTTTGCTTTCTTTGGAGAACTTTTCTTAGCCTTTTTGCTAGCAGCTCGATAAATTTCTACCATTGACTAATTATAACCTAAACCATCCAGGTATGCTATACTTATGGCCACTAATGCTTAAAATAAAACTTAGCCGGAACAAAAAAAATAAAGGGTCTAAGAAAAAGAAATCACCTCCTCTAAAAACATTGGGGCAATTATTGATTATTGGTTTTCTTATTCTCTATGTAATTTCAGCCTTAATCACTTTTTCTGCTCCAACAACAGAAGAAATTCCTCTTTCTCAAGCTCTAGAAAAAATTAAAAATGGCGAAGTTGAAAAAGCAATTATTTCCGATAATCACATTCAACTTTATCTTGGAGAAAATAAAGTTGTCCTGAGCCAAAAAGAGCCGGGGATTAGTTTCACCGAGATCCTTAATAATGCCGAAATTGACCCTACTAGTATAAATCTCCAAATTGACAATCAAGACTTAACTAAAACCATTACTAACTTGATAGCTACCTTCGCTCCATTGGCCCTAACTGGTTTTATTTTCTGGTACATTTTCAAACAAGCGGGCAAAGCTCAAACCAGCCTTTTTTCTTTTGGCAAATCAAAACCAAAATATTTTAAAAGAAATGGCAAAGCCACTTTTGCTGATGTAGCCGGATTAGAAGAAGCCAAAGAAGAACTAAAAGAAGTTGTTGATTTTCTAAAAAACCCAAACAAATATCACAAATTAGGTGCTCGAACTCCAAAAGGCGTTCTCCTGGTCGGCCCTAGCGGAACAGGGAAAACCTTGATGGCTCGAGCAATAGCCGGAGAAGCCAAAGTTCCCTTTCTTCATATGGCAGGTTCAGAATTTATGGAAATGCTCGTAGGCATCGGGGCGAGCAGAGTCAGAGATCTCTTTTCTACGGCAAGAAAGACAAAAAGGGCCATTATTTTTATCGACGAACTTGACGCTATCGGCGCAGTTCGCGGCCTGGGAGCTACACCTGGTCACGGCGAAAGAGAACAAACCCTTAATCAGCTTTTAGTAGAAATGGATGGATTAGAACCCAATGAAACAATCATTATTTTGGCAGCTACAAACAGACCTGACATTTTGGATTCAGCTCTGATCAGGCCGGGCCGTTTCGATCGGAGAATCGCCTTAACTCTGCCAGACCTAAAAGAGAGAGAGGCAATTTTAAAACTTCATGCCAAGGGCAAACCTTTTACCAAAAGCGTTTCTTGGCCGAGAACAGCCAGAAGAACAGTTGGCTACTCCGGAGCTGATTTGGAAAACATGCTTAACGAAGCAGCCATTTTAGCCGCCAGAGCTAACAAAAAAGCTATTACTGTCAAGGAAATCGAAGAAGCAATGATAAAAATAAAACTGGGGCCTCAGAAAAAAAGGATTATTTCGGAAGAGGAAAAGAAAATTTCTGCCTATCATGAAGCCGGTCACGCTGTAACCAGTTTTCATTCTCCAAAAATGGACCCAGTAGAAAGAATCTCAATTATTTCCCGAGGCCAAACGTTAGGCTACACCCTTATGCCGCCAGAAAAAGATCGAGTTCATGAAGACAAAACTCGCCTTCTATCGCAAATTACTACTTTAATGGGCGGCAGAGCAGCTGAAGAAATAATCTTTAGCGAAATAACCTCCGGCGCCAGTGTCGACATCCAGCAAGCAACCAGAATTGCTCGACGAATGGTAATTAACTACGGCATGAGTTCCTTAGGACCTCTTTACTTAGGCCCCCAAATTGATATCGCTGAATGGGGCCAATCATTCATCAGACCTCAAGAAGTCTCGCCTGAAATGCAAGCCAAAATAGATAGAGAAATTAAAGAAATTGTTGACAAATGTCACCAAAAAGCTCAGCAGCTTCTCCGAAAACACCACTCTCAACTTGACAGAGTCGCCAAAAAACTTCTTGAAAAAGAAACTTTAGAACGAGAAGAATTTGAAAAAATAATTAAACTTGCTTCTAAATCTCCAAGGGCTAAGCAACAAAAGTAAAAAACTAACAATGAAGTTTATTTTTAAATAAACAATTAAGACAAATCTTACCTTTAAAGATAGTTTTTAGTGGGTGAATAAAACATTTTTTAATGTAAAATGGCTCAGCGCGATAACTTTTTCTTTTGGAAATTTCAGCCAGCATATTTAATAATTTATCATCGCTTTCATATTTAAGAATCAAACTTCCTGGCCGACCACTAACCATTCTGGAAACTGAATTTTTGGAAAAACCAATTAATGGCTGAAAAAGAGACAGCTCCAATTGCCGCCCAACCCCATGAGAAGGATAATTAACATCCATTAGAGCTAATTCTGAAAGTAATAATTGAGTATAACCATAACCCAAATCTTCAAATGAAGTAAATTTGCTGGAAAGTCTTTTACCGGGATCAATGTGCTGAAAAGCAGCGTAAACATGCCAACGATTCTTCTCAAAAACCTTAACAATTTTTCGCCAAAGAGGCTTTGTTTTTCGAACGTATTCAGGACAACAACTAAGCGGCATGCCAAAATAAAGACGATTAGGATAAAAAGAAAAAGCGCTGAAATTCAATTTAATGTCATAAATCTCTTCTAACAAATGAACTGACATTGCTTGACGTTTAACTCTCTCTTCCCAAACGTATTTAGTCCCAACTTTAACTTTCAAAATATCAGTTAGTCGTGGAAATTTATATTTTTTCATGGCGGCTGAATAATATCACGAACCAACCCAAGCTTCAAAGATGCTTTTTTTAAGATTTTTATTAAATTTTGTCTTTAAATTAAGCCTGCAATAGAAAAAATAACCTTTAAAAATCTTGCTTGAAATGGATTCAATTCCTTGTTAAAAAGCATCATGACCAGAAATAGAGAAAGAGAAGCAGAACAAATAGTGGGACAATTTGGAGCTCGCCTTGAAAAATTGAGAAGGACACGCGGCCTAACAAGAAGAGAAGTGTCTCAACGTACTGGAATATCAAGACCATACCTTTGGCAAGTGGAAGATGGTAGAACCAGACCGTCACTTGATTATGCTATCAGGCTGGCAAGGTCATTAAATGTAACAGTAGACTATTTTGGTGAAGATCAGAAAAAGGCAGAAAAAATACTTAAAAAAAGCACTCTAGGTCCAAAATGTTTAGGAAGAATTCTTCGAAGAAGGTCAGAATGAAAGTGTGTCAACACCCAGTGTGGAACGCTCACTTTTTTTCAATATTAAACAATGGGCTGCGGATGGCAATGTAGCCGGGAGCGCGGAGATTAAAAGCTTGCTTAAACTCTGATCCCGAGACAGTTATCGAACCTTTATTAGTGTTAAAAGTAACTGAATTAGTTGCTCCATCGTTACCGTAAACAACCGAAGCTGTGCTAACACTGGTGAAAGCACCACCTTTCTCATTAGCTTTGTTCCTCAATTCATCCATAGAATAAGGATTGCCAGTAACTCCACCAATAGTACATTGATTAATAGTTACCGGCAAAATTCTTTCATCATTGCCCACCAGCCAGGCATTTAAAATATCAGCCATTTCTTCAGAATTTAACCAAGGATGAGACCGGCCGCACTTGGCTGAACCGGAATTATAAGTTTGAGTAAACCAACTGCTATAAAACCACGGCGAACCAGCTTTACTTTCCCAGGCCCGACTGGCAAAACCTTCTCCACCTTGACCATCGGTAGTGTCCCAACCAGAAGTAGTCAAATAGCCACCGGCAGTTGAAGAATAATAAGTAACCACATCTTCAATGACTTGACCTCTGGTTTCTTTAACCGCTTGATGCCAAGCATGACCAGAGTTTCCAGAAACCTGATCCGCTTTACTCTTGGAAAAAACCTGGCAAGACTCGGTAGTGCAAATGGTTTTTCCCTCAACTTTATACCGATAAGCATAAGTTCTGGCGGCGATTGCCTGAGCTTTTAAGGCTTCCTTGTGCCAGGAAGAAGGCATTTCAGCAATTCCCATCAAATAATAATCTTCAAAATTAAGATTGCCATAACCGGAAACAGAAATAGCGCCGTTAGTATCTTTATTAATTGATGTCTTGCCGTAATAAGCTTGAAGAATCTGTTGACAATTCTGGCCCGCATCAGCTTGACCTTTAGCCCCGTATTGACTCATACCTTTACGATGAGTCCAACCGCCAAAAGAAAAAGCTCCAAACCAATCTCCGCCACCAGGATCACAAAAAGTAGGGCTGCCTGAAGGCCCAGAACAAGGAATACTACTAATAGGAACTTCACCAACGCTACTGGTAAAAGTCCCTGATCGGGCAGTCAAGAGATTCTTTTGTTTGGTAGTTAAGCTACTGATAGTTGAAGAAAGGACACTAATGTAACCCTCCGCTTCTTCGACTTCTTCTCTAAAAAAAGCAGCTTGTTTTTCCGCCTCTTTTTTCTTGGCCGTTAACCAAATTTGATGTTTTTCCAGTCTATCTTTGTCTTCTTGAAGTTTGCCTATCTGCTGGGTCAAATCTTCAATTGCTTTTTTATCCTCATTGGCCACTAATTGCTGATAGAAAAGAGTGCGAATAAAATGGCCGCTGTTTTGAGAAGCAAAAAGAATAGTCAAGGTAGAAAAACCCCGCTGATGAATATAGAGGCGGCGGATTCGCTCGTTTAAAAGAATTCTTTGAATCTCTAAATCCGCTTCCCGATCAATAATATTTTCCCATAAATCATTTATCTGTTTTGCCGCAGATTTAATCATCTGCTCAAATCTCTTCACTTGAGTTTCAAACTCAGTCAAAGTTTCCCTATTTTTTAAATTAGCGCTTTCATAAAGACCTAAAACTTCGGAGCATTCATCAATAAAACGGCCACATTCCTCAATTGTTCCACAATCTTTACGACACTCTACAGCAAAAGCCAAAAATGGTAAAAAAAATAGAAGCAAGATAAAAACGAAAATCTTTCTTTTCATTAATCTTTGATTGAAAGAAGGTAAATTTTATCCTTAGCAAAAAGAAAAACTTTGTCTCCCTTTGGAGAAACTGTCAAATCACTGATCTGGTCTAGAGCAATAGGAGTTCTGGAAATAAACTCTCCTTTTTTATTAAAAACCCAAATCATTTTCTTTCCTTGATCCCAAAAAACAATCTTTTCGCTCTCTTGAGCTACTGCTAAAAAACTTGCCTTACCAACGCCAGAAGGCAATTGCTGACCAAACTTATCTTGTCCGCCAGACAAGAATTTATAAATCCGTCCGCTTTCTAAAAGCAACCAAATATGGCCATCAATACCCATATCAACAATTGAACCAAAATCAAAATTTGGCGAGGTTTTAAACCAAGCCTTTCTCGATCCCAAACCATCAGCTACAACAGGATATTTCCAAATCTGTTTGCTGTTTTTATCCAAAAGATAAAGTTTTCCTAACCAGCTATCAGCGGCAATAATTTGATCATTTTCTCCCAATTGATCAACAATCTCCAACTTTTTACCTTTAAGCAAGTAAATACTGTCGTCAATGGTGTAAACACGATTACTGGAACTAACCACTAATCTTTGGTCAGCCAATTTTTCTCCGCCAGCAATAACTTCCCCTGATTTTTTTTCTAGATCTAAACTGATTAGCCTCTTACCCTCTCCATCAAGAACGATTGTTTCTTCTGTTTGGCTAAAAGCATTTCTGACGCTAACATTTTCACCAATGAGATTAAGGTCATAATAAAGTTGAGGAAACACTGCCTCTCCACCTAAAACTGAAGCCAAAGAGTCAATTTTAGTCTGAAAAGAATCTGCTTTAGCAGCATCCAATATCCTAAGTTGCTCAACAACATCTTTAGCCTCATTAGTCAGTTTTAAACTATTGTCCAGATCCAGGTTTTTAATTACTACCGCTGTTTTCAGTTTTTCTTCAATCAAAGATGACAACTTGTCAATTTCTGTTAACCGCTTCTGCTTAGTTTTCTTTTGCCAGCCTAAAAAAACAGAAACAATTAAAAGCAGTAAAAAGCCCAGAGCCACTGTCAAAGCTGAAGTTTTTGGGTGAATGTTTTTTAGCCAACGGGAAAAATTTAACTTAACTTTTTTTAAAGACTTTAATTTTTTTAGCCTTTTTAATAAAGCCTCTCCCCATCTTGCTAGTAACGCTCCTTTCGAAACTTCTTTCTCCTCGCTGGGTTCTGGCCCGATTAAGGGCGAATCAGTTATTTTTGCTAAAACCGCTGCCAAATTACCCTGCTTTTCTCGAGCATGAACAACGGGAGCCAATACTTCAACAACGGTCTCTAAATCCTCACTGTTCAAAGAGGCAGTAACCATTCCCTTGGGAATATTTTCAAAAAAACTGTCTGTTGCTAAAAGAAAAACATCGCCTGCCTGAATAAATCCGGAGGCTACTTTAACTTGACCAATTTCGCCCTGAATCAATGTTGTTAATTTACCGTTACGACGGAACAAAATCTTGCCCTGATGCCAAATACCTAAGTAGGCAATATTTTTCCAAATCACTAAAGCTAGCAAAGAAATTTCTTTAGGATTTTCAAAATATTGCGATTTCTCTTGACCTACCCTAGACAAAGCCTCCTTTAGGGAAATCATTGGCTTTCTGGTAGGATTACCGTAGTACTCTTCGTGAAAACGAGAAAGCATTTCTCTGCCTAAGCTGAATATCTTCTGATCTTCGCTCGCGGTCCCAAGACTAACCAAGAGAATTAATTCTCCCTTTTTTTCCCACTTTTTCTCCTCCTTGGGTAGAAAATGATGAACCTGACTCCAAGAGGAATCACTGGGAGTACCTAGAATTTGCTTCACTTCCGCATACATTAAGTCCATTATATGAAATTTTCATTTCACTTGCTAGCCGATAAACACTGGGTTATAATTTAGCCAATGGCTCAAATTTTTTGCAGTGGAGAAGATGGGATCAATACCGCTATTGGTTGTATTCCTATTAACTCTCCAAATAATTTCATCGAATGGTTCTTACCAAGATTGATAGGAGCTATTGGAGGTATAGCTTTTTTATTAATAATCTACGGCGGCATCTTAATTATTACTTCAGCAGGTGATCCTCAAAAAATCAAAGGAGGGCAAGAAACAATTACTAGTGCTATTACTGGTTTACTACTCGCTATCTTCTCTCTGTTTCTATTAAGACTAATTGGGGTTGACATTTTACATATCCCAGGGTTACAAAAGTGAAGGTTTTTGCCCAAGTTACCATTCCTGATCCTAAAATTGTTGGTATAAAGCCAGAAGTTTCTACTTTAGGAGGAATTGCTTCCGAAACTTTAAAATATGCTCTGGTCTTTGCTGGTTTAGCTATGTTTGTCTATCTTTTATTGGGAGGGTTTCAGCTTCTAACTTCCGGAGGAGAACCAAATGGAATTAAAGAAGGAACCAATAAAATTGTCTTTGCCATTATTGGTTTTTTAGTAGTCTTTTCCGCCTACTGGATTGTCCAAATCGTCGAAGTTATTTTCGGTCTCACAATTCTCTAAAACCATTTAATCACCCCCCAAAACGTCTCTGTCTTTTTTGGTAATCATAAATTGCTTTTTCTAATTCCTTTGGTCCAAAATCCGGCCAAAAAGTATCAGTGAAATAGAGTTCCGCATAAGACATCTGCCAAATGAGAAAGTTGGAAAGTCGAATCTCACCACCAGTTCGAATAATTAGATCTGGATCCGGTTGGCCACTGGTATCTAAATAGCGCGCAACCAGCTTTTCGTTAACTTCTATTGGCCTTACACCATCCTTAATCATTTTTCTAATCGCCCTGATCAACTCGTCTCTACCACCATAATTCAAAGCAACATTAAACTTCATGCGCTCATGTTTTAAAACAACTTTTAAAACTTCACCTATTGTTCGTTTAACCCGAAGAGGAAAAGCTTGAAAATTACCTAAAACAAAAAACTTGATCCCTTTTTTTCTATACTCTTTGCTTTTTTCTTTAGCAATTTTTATTAGAAGATCAAAAATACCTTTTACTTCTCTCTTAGCTCGTTTACGCCAATTTTCAGTTGAGAGAGCATAAACTGTTAAATACTTAACCCCCAATTTTTCACAGTACTCAACTAGTCTAGCCAGGTTCTTCGCTCCTGACTCGTGACCCTTGATTGGTGACAAATTTCTCTCCGCCG
The DNA here is from genome assembly GCA_964428655.1 of uncultured Gammaproteobacteria bacterium. Taxonomy (GTDB): domain Bacteria; phylum Patescibacteriota; class Microgenomatia; order UBA12405; family JAHJSD01; genus CAYRYE01. The sequence continues at coordinate 32,159 of CAYRYE010000001.1, read as the reverse complement.
CCCAACGCCTGTTTCCATCCATGATGATAGCAATGTGATAAGGAATGCACTTGGAATCAAGCTTATAATAATGGCCAACCGTTTTTTTAGATACCATAAAGAAGCAGGAAATAGGTTTATAAAAAGTAGTGAAAAGTTCAAGACTGCTAATCACTATTTACTAATTTTTAAATCAAGATTGTTCGTGGCAGGAATACTACCTGTTTAAAACAGGATTTAAAGAAATTAAAAATTTTCCTCTTAGAAAGGAGGTGATCCATCCACTCCTTCCAGAACGGATACCTTGTTACAACTTACCGCTCCTTGCTGACCCCACCTTAGCTCCCGACGAATCGGGATTTTCGGGTATTGCCAACTCGGCTCAGTTGATGGGCAGTGTGTACAAGAGGCGAGAACGTATTCACCGGGGTCTGCTGATCCCCGATTACTACCAATTCCAAGTTCATGCAGGCGAGTTGCAGCCTGCAATCCCCACTGAGAACCGGTTTGATGAGATTGGCTCCACCTCGCGGTTTAGCAACTCATTGTCCGGTCCATTGTAGGATGTTTGTAGCCCTGGACACAAGCGACATGCTGACTGGACGTCATCCCCGCCTTCCTGTCCGACGAACGTCGGACCTGTCCCGCATGACACTTATAACATACGGTAGGGGTTGCGCTCGTTGCCCCACTGAAGGGAACGACTCACGTCACGAGCTGACGACAGCCATGCACCAGCTGATCCATCGTTTAATCTATTCCTTTCGGGTAGATATAAATGGAAGTCAGGCCCAGGTAAGGTTCAGCGCTCCGTCTCGAATTAAACAACATGCTCCACTGGTTGTGCGCCTCCCCGTCAATTCGTTTGAGTTTCAGCCTTGCGGCCGTACTCCCCAGGCGGCTCACTTAACGCGTTAGCTTCGCCGGCTCACTCCGACATAGTCGAAACAAACCAGCTAGCGAGCATCGTTTACGGCTAGGACTACCTGGGTCTCTAATCCAGTTTGCTACCCTAGCTTTCGTCCATGAGCGTCAGTAAAATCCTAGCTACCCGCCTTCGCCCTCGGTGTTCCTTGCCATATCCACGGATTTCACCCCTACATGGCAAATTCCAGTAGCCCCGAATCTACTCTAGTCTGTCAGTATCTTTCGCCCTTCCCCGGTTAAGCCGGGGGCTTTGACAAAAGACTCAACAAACCGCCTGCGGACCCTTTACGCCCAGTAATTCCGAACAACGCTTGCTCCCTACGTATTACCGCGGCTGCTGGCACGTAGTTAGCAGGCGCTTATCTTCCGACGAGCTGTCGGAATTTAGCGGTTTACAACCCAAGGGCCTTCATCCCGCACACGGCGTCGCTGCGTCAGGCTTTCGCCCATTGCGCAATATTCCTAGTTGCTGCCTCCCGTAGGAGTAGGGCCCGTATCTCAGTGCCCTTGTGGCTGACCACCCTCTCAGGCCAGCTACCCGTCGTCGCCTTGGTAGGCCACTACCCTACCAACAAGCTGATGGGCCGCACGTTCCTCCCTCAGCGAGCTGTTATGCTCTTTATCCCGATACGTGTAAACACTATCGGGAACTATGCGGGATTACTTCCGATTTCTCGGGGCTATCCCCCACTAAGGGGTAGATTCGTACGTGTTACTCACCCGTTCGCCACTGTCCCGACAAGTCGGGACCGCTCGACTTGCATACCTTAGGCACGCCGCCAGCGTTCATCCTGAGCCACGATCAAACTCTCAGTATAAAAAATATCCTGCCACGAACAATCTTGACTCATTATTTAGCTGTTAAAGTACAATAATATTGTACCAATCTTAATCTGAAAGATCAAGACATTATTCTCCCTCGCCAATTTCTCTCATACTAATCTCATTTGCTCCTCTGATTTACCCTGATCAAAATAAGTCTCTATTCGTTTCACTAACGACGGGAAACCTAAATCCTTTAAAACTGATTTCAATCTCAATAATTTCTCCTGATCCCAGCTGGCTCCGGTTAAAGAAAACTTGACCGGAACATTCTGATCAATTTCTGCTAGCTGACGGGATAAAAACGCGGATTCCTTGCCCTTTTCCAATTTTTCTCTTATTCTTGAATCAACTTTTTTTAATTGGCCATAGATTTGTTTTAAATTATGAAATTGTTTCAATAAACTAACAGCGGTCTTGGGCCCAACACCAGGAACACCAGGATAATTGTCCGATTGATCGCCAGCCAAAGCTTTATAATCAACCACCTGTTCTGGCCTTACACCCAAACTTTTTTTTACTCCCTTAATGCCAATTAATTCTCCTTGGATAATTCCTTTAGTTAAAAGAAAAAGCTTAACTTTTTTGTTAACTAATTGCATTAAATCTCTATCTCCGGTAACTGTGATCACTTCTTTAGTTTTAGATTTACTAGCAATAGTGCCAATCAAATCATCAGCTTCAAAACCATGCTTCATTAAAGTTGGAATCCCTGCGTCTTTCAAACTTTTCCTGGCTAAATCAATTTGAGGCTCTAATTCAACTTCTGTCTTTGGCCGATTGGCCTGATAACCAACAAATTTTTGGTGTCTAAAATTAGGAGCTGGAGCATCAAAACAAGTAATTAGATAATCAGGCTTAAGTTCAGAAATAGCCTTCAAGAGCATACTAAAAAAACCATAAACGGCATTGACCAATCGTCCGCTCCGTTTGAAATTTAGTTTTGGCAAAGCATGATAAGCCCGATGAAGAAGAGCGTGAGAATCAATTAAAACCAATCTGAACATAAACAATTATATCTCATCTTACTTGCTACTTAATACTCACTCCTTTAAAATGAAATAACGATGGAACAACATCCCATCCCACAACAAATTTCTTCCTACGAGTTTCGACTAGTAGGAAATATGACTTTGAAGCAGTTTTTTAAGGTTGCCGGTGGTCTAGTTATTGCCTTTATTTTTTACTCCAGTCATCTATCTTTTATTATAAAATGGCCCTTAGTTTTAAGTTTTGGCCTCCTTGGAATCGCCCTAGCTTTCTTACCTGTCAATGAAAGACCACTAGAGGTCTGGATTTTTGCTTTTGTCAAAAGCGTCCTTTCGCCAACAATTTATCTCTGGCAAAAACAACTAACCACACTAGATATCTTTGACACGAGCTTTAAAGAAGAGGAGGAGGAAGAAGAAGAAGAAGAAGAGCCCATTATATCAAAAAAACCTCAATTAGAAGAGTTTCTTGCCTCGCTTCCCAAAAAACAAAAAAAGACTGATCAGAAAAAAGAAGTTACTGCTCCTGTTCAAATTCAAAAGCCACCCGAAAGAAAAACAACCATCACTCCTAGAGTAGAAATCGACATTCCTAAAACTGTGGTGACACCGAAACCAACTATTGAAGCTGCTTTCGGGGAAATACCTATGCCCCAACCACCAACAACCCCTAATATTATTGTTGGTATGGTTACAAATCAAGACGGAAAAATCATGGAAGATGTAATTATTGAAATTCAAGACATCTCTGAAAACCCGGTTCGAGCCTTACGAACCAATCAATTAGGACAATTCAAAACCGCCACTCCTCTGGCCAATGGTGAATACCTAATATTGGCAGAAAAAGAAAGCTATCAGTTTGATATAATCAAAATCAAGGTAGAAGGCAAAGTAATCTCACCGTTAAAAATTACAACCAAGAGCTAAGCTCCCATGGACTTAAACAAAATTGCTATTAAAGGAACCACTCAAGAACATCTCCCTATCGAAGACATCAAGGAAGATTTAACCATTTTAAAAAATGGGTCTTGTATTATGATTTTAGAAACTTCATCAGTTAACTTTGACCTTCTTTCTGAAAAAGAACAAGAGGCAATGATCTACACTTACGCCGCCATGCTCAACTCACTTACTTTTCCAGTTCAAATCGTGATCCGATCCACTTTAAAGGATGTTTCCAATTATGTTAATCGTCTCAAAAAACAAGAGGCTAAAATCAACGAACCACTGTTGAAAAAACAGATTATCCTTTATCGCCAATTCGTCGAGGAAGTAGTTAAGAAAAACAACGTTTTAGCCAAATCTTTCTATATAATTATCCCTTTCTTTTCAGTCGAACTAGGAGTCCAAACAGCGGTTAAAACTAGTCTGCCTCTCCCACTCTCACTATTAAACAAACAAACAAACAAATCACTACCTATGGCTAAAGAAAAGATCTTGGAAAGAGCTAAGGCAACTTTAGAACCCAAAAAAGAACATTTAATTCGTCTTTTTGGTAGACTGGGTTTATCAATTAAACAGCTTAAAAGCAAAGAGTTAATCCAGCTTTTCTATCAGATTTATAATCAGGAATCAAGTCTGGTTGATAATATTGACGCTTTAAATCAACAAGGAGCTATTATTAAAGGAAGAGTAAAGCTAAAACAAGATGATCCTAGATTTTTTCAACAAAATCAAACCAGTAAAGAAGTCAACCAAAAACCAAAAAACAACAGTTAATCCAACTGACAAAACTAAACCTGTTTCGTTTTCTGCTGGGTTGGTTTCTGTAAAAGACATTGTCGCCCCTTCAGCTATTGAAGTCGATTTTGATTGGGTTAGAATTAATAATCGTTACTATCGAACTCTTTTTATTGTTAACTACCCCAGGTTTGTCTCCGCCAATTGGCTTTCATCGTTAATCAACTTCGACCACTCTCTAGATACTTCCATGTATATCTATCCCACTGAAGGTAAAGAAATCTTAGACGATCTCCGTCGCAAAATTGCTGAAATGGAAGCTGAACTCTCCTCAGACATTCAACGAGGCAGAGTAATCAATCCGGCTACTAAAGCTAAACTTGAGGATGCACTTACCTTGCAAGAAGAGCTGGTTAAGGGTATTGAGAAATTTTTCCAGCTCGGTCTCTATATCACTATTGGAGCTAAATCAATTGACCAGTTAAACCAGACCACTAAGGAACTTGAATCAAACTTAGGATCACTTTTAATTATCCCCAAACATGCCACTCTGCAAATGGAAAATGGGTTTAAAACCACTTTGCCAATTTGTCAAGATCTGCTCAAAATTACTCGCAATATGGACACTACTTCACTGGCAACAACCTTTCCTTTTGTCTCCTCTGATCTTTCTGACGACAAAGGAATCATGTACGGCATCAACGAACACAATGGCTCACTAGTTATTTTTGACCGATTCTCCCTGGAAAACGCGAACTCTATCGTTTTTGCTAAATCGGGCGCAGGAAAATCTTATATGATAAAACTGGAAGTTTTCCGATCTTTAATGTTTGGTACAGAAATCATGGTCATTGACCCGGAAAACGAATACCAGGATTTGGCCAAAGCTGTTGGCGGCCAATATATCACTTTTAGCTTTAACTCGCCTTCAAAAATAAATCCTTTCGATTTAGAAATTTCTTCCCAGGAAAACAGTGAAAATGAATTAGGTCGCAAAATTCTGGCTCTTCACGGCTTATTCAAGGTAATTATGGGTGAGTTAAATCCGGAAGAAGAGGCTCTGCTGGATCGAGCCCTAATTCAATCTTACAAAATGAAAGGTATCACTCTTGACCCAGAGTCTCAAAAAGGAAAAGAAATGCCCTTAATTGAAGACCTCTATAAAGTCTTAATTGGTATGGAAGATCCTAAGGCCGCTTCTTTAGCAGCCCGATTAGAAAAATTCATTAAAGGCTCATTCGCTGGTTTGTTCAACTCTCAAACTAATGTTGACATTAAAAACAAATTTGTTGTCTTTGGTATTCGAGATCTTGAGGAAGCCCTTCGACCAACAGCAATGTATATTATCCTAGATTTTATTTGGAATAAAATCCGACGAGAAATGAAACGACGCATTTTGGTCGTTGATGAGGCCTGGTATCTAATGAAATACAAAGATTCTGCTCAGTTCCTTTACAGCTTAGCCAAAAGGGCAAGGAAATATTATCTTGGCGTTACTACCATTACCCAAGATGTCCAGGATTTCCTGCAATCTGACTACGGCAAGGCTATCGTCACTAACTCTTCAATCCAAATACTGCTCAAACAGCACCCGGCAGCCATGGATCAAGTTACTGATGTTTTCTACTTGTCTGAGGGGGAAAGACAATTGCTTTTGGGAGCTGATATCGGTGAAGGAATCTTTTTTGCCGGCAAAAACCATGTGGCTATTCGAGTCATTGCTTCTCCCAACGAACACAAAGTAATTACCTCTAACCCGGAAGAATTATTAGAAATGAAAAGGGAAAAAACTACCCCACCATCACCCAAATCAAGACCAACAATTCAACCGATAAAAGTAGAAGTTTAAACCAGCCATGGCCAGAGAGATAGAGGCAATTAGTCAAACCAAAACAAGAGTCCAGCTTACTGAACCAAGAAACAACGCTCTCGCTGAATATTTTTTTGATCTCTCGACTCGAGTATCAGATACTCCAAACAAACAAGAAGCGCTCAAAAAACTGGGTTGGCCTGATGAACAACTGAACCAACTTTTTGCTCGTCTGGAACAGCTTTTTGGTCTTACTTTAGAAGAACAAGAAAATCTTTATGATTTCTTCCATAGAATTTCTGCTTTCTTTTATCAAGAAATGCCTATCACTGGCAATACTATTACTCATGGTGAAGTGCCTTCTAATCTTAAAGAAATGCTTCAAGCTTTAGAAGAAAGAGAAAGACTTGTTGCTGAAATCCGAGACAAAACAGAATTAAGTAAAATTTTAGAAAGATATGGTTTAAGTCAAACAGAAATAGACAAGGTTATCTCTCGAATTTTAGAACAGAGAACTGAACAAATAACAACCGTCACAAGTGTTGATAATATTCCTTTAACCACTACTCAAACAGAAGAAGTGGTATTTGCTTCTTTTCAAACAGGCACTGTACAACAAACCACAATCAAAGGAGTTATTCCCCAACCAGAAATCAGAAAAACAATTGTTGATCAAGTCCGGAAACTAGCCAAAACAAATCAATTTTCAACTGCCACAACGGCTGTTGCCTATCGCATCGCCAATCCTTCACCAGAACTACCCCAATCACTGTCAGAATCAATCACGACTACTTTACCACCTGAAGCCTTAAATCAAATTGCCGCTGCTTTAACACTAACTGCTCATGAAACAGCCGATCAGTCAGGAATAGCCCCGCTAATCGCTACTCCAACTATTGCCATTGTCTTGTCAAACCACAATGTTTCTCTAACTGAAAAAGAAGGAACTCAATTAGTACAAGGAATGATTACTTCTGTTACTCCTATCCTTAAAGCAATTGCCAAAGACATGACGCCAACACAAATCAGGCAAGACGCCCAAAATAATGTTGAGCAAATCGTTATTGGACACCTGGCAAACATTGGTTTAGATCCATCCGCGGAAACAGTCACTCCGGCTGTAGAGCTTGCTGTTCAAACCCTCACCAGCCTGCCAACTTACTTTAGCAGAGCGGTGGCAGTTACGCCTATGCCTCGGCAAAAAACTCTTGTTGAACAAACCAATAACCTGCCTGCAAAACCAATCAATATTTTCCATGTTCTTAGGCCAGGAAAAAATAACCCCCCAGCAATTTTATATACCATCACCCAACTTGCCCAAACACCAAAATTGCAAGAGTTAGTTGATGTTTGGCAGAAATTCTACGATTATGTCCAAGAACAACCAGCAGCCAAAACAATCTCTTCTGATCCGGCAATCGCTTATTGGGATACTGTTTATAAGCCTGGTGGCACCGCCTGCCAAGTTTCAGAAAGCCCTAACTATGCGATTATGGAAACTGTTAGACCCGTTACCGATTTTGGTCAGCACATAGCCAAAAGTAGATTTAACAGATGGGTTAAAAAGAAAATCCCGATTAAAAAACTTACTGGAAAACTTACTGGGAAAATAAAAACAAAGTTTTACAAATACGCCGCTGAAAAAATAGTTAAAAGACTGGCCGAAAAAGGAGTTCTTGTGACAGCTGAAAAAGCAGCAGAACTCCTTGCCGGAGAAACTCTTGCCGTTGCTTTGGCCACCGCTTTAGGCATCCCCACTGGTGGGGCCAGTATTCTTATTTGGCTGGGAGCAGAAGCTCTAAGATTGGGCTGGAGTCTAATCAAAAAGATTGCTGAAAAACTTAAAATTCCTGAGGTTTTAAACTTCTTTACTCTCGGTCTATCAACTAAACTCCGTGATATTCTTGGCAAAATTCCTGTCCTGAAATGGTTCAAAGACATTATTTATTACCCGGTCGGCATTATCCTTGCCATAGGAACCGTTACTACTGTTGTCCCTCTTGCTCTTATTTTTGTTCTCGTTTTTGGTGTTTTGTTTTTCATTAACTTGGGACCAATGCAAATGTATAACCAAACTTTAGCTCCGCCAATTGAAAGAGGAATTACCGAAGAAGAACTTATTGGTGAAATAAGAGACATGCTTCCTTTTGAAAGCGATGTTGGTTATTGTCAAAGTATAAACAATCAATCGGCAAAAGTTGCCTGTTATATTAACTTTATTCTTCAAGACTGCAATATTTCGGCGGTTACTAACAACTCTATGAACATGACTGCTATCTGTCTTCGAGCTAGCCAAACCTTACAACAATTGATTGGTTCTGCCGAGAGAATCATAGATACTTTTAAAATATCACTTGCTTGGGATGGAACTCTTCAGTGTGTTGGTTTTAAACGAGCCGTTGAACAAAATCTACCCGCTTGTGGTGACGCTAAACACTTTGTTGGAAGCGGTTGTGGCCAATGTACTCATGTATATTCGCCAGGAGAAAACATGGCTGCTATTCAAATTGGCGATAACACTATTTGGACATCAGGAGCATATGGTCACATCGCTATCGTCATCGGCGCTGATTTAGATAGCGGTATGGTTCAAGTGGCTCAGGCCTGGGGCGGATCTGGTAGAATTAATTTTAAGAGCGTACCAGTTGCCAGCGTGGCTGAATTTATCCGCTGTCACTGATTATTAAAAATGAAAAAATTAATTGCTTTTGTTAAAAAATATCAGTTAATCATTCTTTTAGCTTTGATCGCCAGTCTGCTTCTGGGTTTTAAACTATTCGGTTCTCAAAAAGCAGAAGAGGTAATACCAACACTTCTTCCCACCCCGTATCCAACTAAAATCCCCACTAAGTCCCCTGCTGATACCGGCGATAAGGGAATCACTGAAGAAGAATTTGTCCAGAATATTTTAAACAACTTCCCTCTTTCTCCTTATCTCCCCTATCCCGACAAAAACATTGCTATTCGCTACATCGGTCCATTAAAACTTGAAATTACTATCAAGGTAACAACTTCAGCTGTCACTCGCCAAAAAATCCTTGACTGGATCCACAGCAAAGAAATTGATCCTCAAACACATGAGATAAGTTGGAAATAGTTCTTAGTTTATAAATCCACTCTTACCGGCATAATTAAATGAAGCCAAGAAGAATCAGAAGGAATTTTAAAAAGACCAGGAGTTAAAGATTCAGTAAATTCCAGATTTATCTCTCCTTCTTCTACGGGAACCGCATTTAAAAAATCTAAAATAAATCTGAAATTAAAAGCTATTTCTAGTTTTGGTCCATCAATCTTAGCGCCAACTTCGGTTTTATTCTCCCCAACACTAGGAGCGTTAGCTGAAATAGTCATCCGGTTGTCTTTTAAACTAAATTTAACTACATTTGCCGATTCTCTGGCAAAAACTGAGGCAATTTTAACCGCCTGCAAAAACTCTTCTTTTTCTAATACAACTTTAGTTTTTGTTTGACTAGGAATAATCTTCTCGTAGTCAGGAAATTCACCTTCAATTAATCGAGAAGTCAGCTGAAGATCAGGAAGAAGAAAAATAACCTGATTGCCATCCTTAGTTAAACCAACTTTAATTTTATCTTGACCAGCTGCTAAACGAACAATTTCAGCTAAACTTCTAGCAGGAATCAAAAAGGTTGTTTTGCCATTCTTGGCATTAACCTTAATCTTAACTCCAGAAACATTCTTTAAAGATAATCTATAACCATCAGTGGCTACCATACGATAACCGCTAGTGGTAAATTGCCAATTGATTGCCCCCAACACAGGCCTCGTATCATCACCAGCCACTGCGAAGCCTACTTGATTAACAGCTTCAATCATTCCTTTCATAGGCAAAGAAACGGCCTCATCTTCATTAATACTAGGAATTTTAGGAAATTCCGCCGGATCCATGCCGGTAAAAAGACTTTCGCCGCTAGGAGATATTATCTTAATTTGGGTTTTCTTTTTACTTTCTAAGGTCAATTTTCCCACAGAAAGATAGGAAACAAACTCGCTAATTTCTTTAGCAGGAATAGCCAGTTTGCCAGTCGTTTCAACCTTGGCGCCTAACCCACAACAAATACCTATTTCCAAATTAGTCGCTGTTAAGAATAATTTATTATTTTTTTCTGCGGAAAAGAGAATATTAGCTAAAATAGGCAATTGAGGTCTAGAAGCAACGAAACGAGAAGTTATTGATAAATTTTTATTCAAATCCTCTTGGAGTAGTTTTAACTTCATAATAATTCTAATTCTAATAAATAGTAGTCTAATTAATAGGGAGTGTCAATAAGTGGAAATTCAAGTTAAACATTGGGTTTGGTATTAATGAGGAAAAAGGATTGGTTTTTAACATTTTTGCCTAAGATCAAAGTTAAAACTGATTAATGAAACCGATAGTTTATACCTGAAACTAACTATAGGAGGTGGAAAATACAGCTTAATTTGTGGAGAAAATTGTGGATAAATTAGATTCCGATGTGGAATATTGGAAATAGAATTTCTTTTTTTTCCAGAATTTCAACCTTGATTTTTATTAGATAAGAAGTCATGAAAAACAACTTTGCGCATTTTTTGCGCTATAATTTATTTTGTAGTGGAGCAAACAGAAGATGTCAATCAAGTAAGTCATGTGGAGAGTGGGAAACAATTAAAAATTGTCCATTGGACTTCAGTTGTTCCCGGAGCCTATTTAAAAGAAGATGGACAATATATGGAAAAGAGATGTGACGATCGAGTTTGGGCAGGGGTAAATAAGGCAGGAGATTTTATGGCAGTTGAGAGTGACGGTGTTAGTACAGCAAGAGGTTGTGTTATGGCCCAGGCTTTGATTGATACCACTCAAACTTGTCCCATTTCTGTCAGTGGAGGGAACGGTGATAAGGTTTTAATTGAGATAATAAAGACAGCGAGAGAGTATGCTAGAAAACAATCACCGGATAGAGAAACAGTAGCTACTTTTACCGCAATAGTCATTGCCGGAAGGAGAATTTGTTGGGCTCATCTTGGCGATTCAAGACTTTATATTTTAAGTCAAAACCAGCTTTCTCAAGTAACAACTGATCATGATGCATTAGAAAAAAGAGTTTGGCAGTTAATCAGAGAAGGTCATTCTCGCCAGAGAGCTGTCCAAGTAGCAAGGAAAGAGGGAGCTAGAGTTAATGTATTAACTAGAGGAGTTGGTCTTAAGGATTTTTTCAATCCTGAAACAGGCTTTTATATGCCGTTATTTGGCGATGTTCTTTTGTTAGTTAGTGATGGAGTTACAAAATATATTTCGGATGAAGAGATAAAGAATGTTATCAAACAAGCTCTTGAGCAACCTGATCCAGCCGCTTTTATTACTAATTTAGCTCGGACTGAAGCGGAAAAAACTGGAAGAAAAAGAATAGATGATATTTCGGCAGTCATGGTTAAAATTGAAGAAGGGACGTTACAAGAGAATCAAGAATAAATCACTTTTCTCATCTCCAAGATGTCATGCCTTATTTGTTGATTTGTGGAAAAGAGACGGTCAATCTTTTCTTCGGCATACATGATTGTTGTATGGTCTCGACCACCTAAAATTTCACCTACTTGTTTAAGAGGTATTTCCAGTTCCCTTCTAAGGAAATAAGCGGCAATATGACGAGCAATAATAATATTCTTTTTTCTAGACTTACCGATTAGTTCTGAGGTTTTGATTTTGTAGTTTTTGGCGACAGTGGAAATGATTCTTCGACGAGAAACTTTTTTATTATTTGAGTTGGTTTGCTTAACACCAAAAAAGTTTTTAACAAATTCTAGATTAGGAATTATTCCCTGGGCTTGTGCTTTAGCAGAGATTTGAATCAAAGATCCTTCTAGTTCGCGAGCATTTGATTCAATTGTTTCGGCAATAAAAGTAATCGTATCTTCTGGGATATTTATTTTTCTCTGTTCAATTTTTTGTTTAAGGATAGCAACTCGCATTTCAAAATCTGGTGGTTGAATATCAACAGTTAATCCTCCCATGAATCGGGAAGTAAGTCGGTCTTTCAAAGGTTGAATTTCCTCGGGTTTACTATCTGAAGTAAGAATAATTTGTTTGCCGGCTAAATAAAGAAAATTAAAAGTATGGAAAAATTCACTTTGGGTATATTCTTTACCAGCAATAAATTGAATATCATCAATGAGCAAAATATCAATATTTCGATATTTATGCTTGAATTTATTCATGGTTTTTTCTTTTAAAGAAGCAATTAGTTCACTGCCGAATGTTTCTGCATTAGCGTAGAGTATTTTCCAATCCGAGTGGAGTTTGAAAAGTTCATTGCCAATCGCTTGCATTAAATGAGTTTTACCGACTCCGACACCACCCCAGATAAACAAGGGGTTATATGTAATTCCTGGATTTTTAATAATTCCTTGAGCAGCGGCAAATGCAAAGTGGTTAGCGTCACCAACAACAAAGTTTTCAAAGCTAAAGCTTGGATGAAGACCAGTTTTTGCTGAAGCTAAACTGGTTGGCTGTTGCTCAAACAAGGGTCCTGTTTTATTTGGTTTTTCTATCTGTTTTTTAATAATAAAGGTGAGTGAAGTGTTGTCACCAGTTTGGCGGTCCAAAGCCGCCTTGATAAGACTGTAATATCGTTTCTCAATCAGATCAGCTAAATAAGGGTTAGGACAAGCAATGGTGGCGATTTGATTTTTACATTCTTTTAAAGAAGTATCAACAAAGAGAGTTTGAAAAATAGTTTTGCTTAAAGATAATTTGAGTTCAGTTAAAACACTAGACCAGAGAGAATCAAGATTAACAGTCATATTTGGAGGGCAAGTTATTCACATTATAAAAAAATTTTCCACAATTGGCAAGAAGAGGTTTGTGCTATAATCACTTGTTATGCCCAAGCGAACTTATCAGCCAAAGAAAAAAAAGAGGCAGAAAAAACATGGTTTTCGAAAGCGGATGGCTACTTCAACTGGTCGCAATGTTCTTAAAAAAAGAAGGTTAAAGGGAAGAAAGAAACTAACTGTTAGTCAAGAAAAGAAAATAAAAAGGATTAAAAAGCGGTAAAATAGGGTATGGCTTTGGCAAAACAGTATCGCTTAAAGGGTAAAAAAGAGTTTGAGAGAGTAAAAAAAGAAGGTAGATTAATTAATGGTTTGCTTTTTTCACTCTTGATTCTCAAGTCTCAACAAACTGATGGACCTAAATTCGGTTTTGTTGTTTCTAAAAAGATTGATAAACGAGCCGTAGTTAGGAATAGGATCAGGCGGTTAATAAGTGAGGCAGTGAGACAGGTTTTACCTGACATTAGGCAAGATTTAAAAGTTGTTTTTTTAGCTAAACTAAGTTTAAAAAAAGCAAGTTCTGAGGAAGTTTTCAGCTCTGTTCGGAGATTCCTCGGTAAATATGCGGAGAAAAATCCAAAATGTGGCACACATTGCTTTATCAACCACTAATTAATGCTTTAATTGGTTTTTATCAATTATTTGGTAACTTAGGCTGGGCAATTATTAGCTTAACTTTAACTATTAGACTTTTGCTTTTACCTTTAACACTGCCTGCTCTTAAAACGGCTCAAGCAATGAAGGAACTAGCCCCAAAATTAGGGAAATTAAAAAAAAAGTATAAAAAGGATAAGCAAAAATTAGCTCAAGCCCAGATGGATCTTTACCGGTCAGCAGGCATTAAACCCATGGCTGGTTTATTGCCCCAAGTTGTCCAGATTGTTATCTTGATTGCTCTTTTTCAAGCCTTTCGTCAAGTTTTGAGTAACAATGGCATGATTGATAAATTAAATGAGGTTTTATATTCACGTTTGCGCCTCTCTCGAGATGTTGCTTTTAACTTGAAATTTCTTTATTTAGATTTGGCCAAGCCGGACAAAATTAAACTTTTTGGTAAAAACTTGCCCGGAATTTTTCTTATTTTCTCGGCTTTAGGTCAATTTTTATCAGCTAAACTAATGATGCCGATAGCCAAAAAACAAGAAAAAGTGGCTGATAAAACACCTGAAAAAACAGATGATCTAGCATCAGCAATGCAAACCCAATCACTTTATATTTTTCCGTTAATGACGATTTTTATTGGTCTTAGCTTTCCTTCAGGACTAGTCCTTTATTGGTGTACTTTTTCCTTGTTTAATCTGGTTCAGCAGATTATGATCAAGAAGTTAGCCAAAAATAGCTGAAATCATGGCGGAAAAAATAGAAATAACCAAGCAATTAGTAAAAAAGCTTTTGGTAGAGTTGTTGGACCAGAAGGTGGAATTTACTGTTGAAGAGGATAAAAAAGATGATGTCATCAAGATAAAAATTAAAACCAGCGAACCAGGAGTGTTAATTGGATTTCATGGCGGAACTTTATCTTCTCTTCAGTTGATTTTAGGCTTAATGGTTTTCAAAAAACTTGGCGAGTGGCAAAGAGTAATTGTTGACGTTAACGATTATCGAAAAGAACAAGTTGAACGTTTAAAACAGATTGCTCTTAGCGCGGCCCAAAAAGCAAAACTTTCTGGTCAACCGGTAGCTTTGTTTCCAATGACTCCATTTGAGAGAAGAATAGTTCATCTAGCTCTAGGTGAACTGGATGATGTTAAAACTAAGTCTGAAGGAGTAGGCAACCAGCGCTATGTTGTCATTCAGCCTATCTTAAAAAAAATTGAAAAGAAGAAGGATTGAATGGGATGAAAAAATTTATCAACAAAAATGCCTATCGGTTGTACTCGATTAAGGAAAAACTTGAGGCAGGAATAATTTTAACTGGAGCCGAGACAAAAGCGATTCGGACGAGGGGGATAGAGCTGCGTAATGCTTTGGTGCGGATTAAAAATGGCGAGCCATTTTTAATCAATGCTGTGATTCATCCCTATCCGTTTGCTCGATTGGAAGAACAACAACCAACTCAGGAACGGAAGCTGTTATTAAAAGAAAGCGAGATCAAAAAATTAATAGAAACAAAAAAACGTAAATTGACAATTGTGCCTGTAGCTTGCTATACTAAGGGCCGCTGGATAAAAATTCAGCTTGGGATTGGAAAAAGAAGGACAAAGAGACAAAGAAAGCAAGATTTAATTGAAAG
The DNA here is from genome assembly GCA_964428655.1 of uncultured Gammaproteobacteria bacterium. Lineage (GTDB taxonomy): Bacteria > Patescibacteriota > Microgenomatia > UBA12405 > JAHJSD01 > CAYRYE01. The sequence continues at coordinate 16,912 of CAYRYE010000001.1, read as the reverse complement.
GGAAATAAAGAAAGAATTGCGAAAGTAGTTTTAATTTAAAAATTGATAATTAAAAATTGATAATTCTCCGCCAACGGCGGAGCATGGGGATGTCGAGTTTTGACAGAGAAAGCACTTTTAAAAACTGCAGGTGCTCATTGATCAGTTGAGTCAAAACAGGATCAAAACATATGCCGAAGATAATTTGGCCCTAGCTTACGCTTAAGCTTAAGCTAGCATCGACTTGCTTTTTGTCCGAGGAAGCAAGATCGGTGTCAACTTGTCGGACTGTTCTTTAGTCTTCTGACCAAGGATTAGAGAGAAACAAACGGTCGGCCTGATTAAAGGTTTGGCAATTTTCCTTAATCAGTAATAACCAAAAATAGCCTAAGCCTGTAGAAGTTTTTAAAGTTATTCTTTGGACCCCCGATCACCTCGGGGCATCTCCACAATAAGTGAGAAAATGACGGCACGAAAAAGACCAAATTTAAAAATTGAGAAACGAAAAGTTACTGGCCGGAAAGTTAAGCAATTGCGCAAGCAAGGAATTTTGCCGGCTAGTATTTACGGCAAGAAGATTGACTCTTTAAGTGTTAAGACTAGTTTGAAAGAGGTTGGTGATATTCTTGGTGAAGTTGGCGAAACTGGTCTAGTTGATCTCCAGGTTGAGAAAGAAGAGAAAATTAGGACAGTTCTTTTGAAAAATCCCCAATACAATCCAATTACTGATGAACTGATTCATATTGATTTTCACCAGGTTGATTTGAGTGAAAAAGTAACAGTTGCTGTTCCAGTAGAGACGGTAGGTGAAGCACCGGCAATTGAGACAAGTGAAGGCGTCTTGATTCAACTGCTTAGTGAAATTGAGATTGAGGCGTTGCCAACTGATCTGCCGGAAAAATTTGTTATTAATATTAGCAAACTTGAAAACATTGGCGAGACGATTACTGTTGCCGATTTGAAAATTGATAAAAAGAAAATTAGTTTAAAAGTAGCTGAAAACCAGGTTTTAGTTAAGGTTGAACTACCAACAAAAGTAGAGGAAGAGGAAGAAAAACTGCCAGTTGAGGAAAGTGAAGCAGCAGAAGTACCTGGAGTAGAGGTTAAAGAAGGTGAGGCTCCAAAAGAGAAAAAAAAGGCAAAAGAAGGGAAAAAAGAAAATGGAGAAACCAAAACTAGGCAAGAACCTAAGGGAAAAAATAAACAAGAACAAACTAATGGCACTTAAAAGTTTATCTTTATTTAACTTTCGCAATTACTCCAAAGTAAGTTTTCAGTTTTCTTCCAGTTTAAATTTAATTGTTGGTCCGAATGCGGTTGGTAAAACTAATTTATTGGAGGCGGTTTATTTATTGGCAACCGGCAATAGTTTTCGAGCTTTGAAAAATGAGCAAATGATTAATTGGAATCAGCAACTAGCTATAGCTGAAGCTAAGGTTGGCGAAAGAGAGTTAAAAATCAGCTTGCAAAAAGAAAATCAGCGAACAAAGAAAGAATTTTGGGTGGATAAGATTAAGAAAACACGGCGGCAGTTTTTAGACTCTTTTTCTGCTGTAATTTTCCGGCCAGAAGAAATCCGTGTTATTACGAGTTCGCCTTCACGCAGGAGAGATTTTTTAAACGACATTTTATTACCTTTAGATTGGCAGTATCGCCAGGCAGTTTTGGCTTATGAAAAAGCTTTAAGGCGACGCAATCGGGTTTTGCTGGAAATCAGTGAAGGCAAAGCTGGCCAACAGGAGCTTTTCTATTGGAACCAGGCCCTAGCCAAAAACGGAGAAATTATTTATCAGGGACGGAAGAAGTTTGTTGATTTTGTTAATCAGTTTTTCAATATTTCTCAAGAAAAGAGGTTTAACCACCTTTCTTGCCAATATTTGGTTAATCCGATTTCTTTAACAATTTTGGACCAAAATTTAACTGAAGACTTAAAACAAGGGGTTACTACTGCTGGGCCGCACCGAGATGATTTTTCTCTTTTGAACTCTCGGTTTGGAGCTGAGGAAAAAGACTTGGCTTCTTGGGGTTCTCGAGGCCAGTATCGTTTAGCCATTTTGGCTCTTAAATTAGCTCAATTGGCCTTTATTAAAGAAAAAAAACAAGAAAAGCCGATTCTGTTACTGGATGATATTTTTTCTGAATTAGATGAGAAAAGTCAAAAGTTAGTTAGCTCTCTTTTGGAAAATTATCAGATTTTACTTACTTCAACAGAGGAGATTAACTTGCCCTTTTCCTACAAAGTTATTAACCTTTGATGTTGGCTAAAGGTTTGAATTTTACTATTGGAATTGAGATGCCTGATTCGACTACTGTTTGAACGACCAAATCAATGTCTTTGTAGGCTATTCCTGCCTCCTCAGCCAGACCGGAATAAGAAGCAGTTCGGACTTGAATGCCTTTTTTTTCTAAATCTTGTTGTAAATTCATGCCCTGAGTTTGTTTTCTAGCTTGTTTTCGAGACATCACTCGGCCGGCACCATGACAAGTTGAACCGAAGGTTAATTCCTCTGCCCTTTTAGTACCTAAAAGTAAGTATGAAGCTGTTTCCATTGAACCGCCAATAATTACTGGTTGGCCTATTTTTTGGTATTTTTCTGGCAAAACCGGGTGATTAGGACCAAAAGCTCGAGTGGCTCCTTTACGATGGACGAGTAAGCCACTCTCAAGCTTAGCCACATTGTGAGCCACATCGTAGACTAAATCTAAACCCAAATTTTCTTCCTTAGTTTGAAAAACATTGCTGATGGTTTTCCTGACTTTGTCAGTTAAAATCTGTCGATTGGCAAAGGCGTAATTAACAGCTCCAGCCATGGCTGAGTAATAAGCTTTTCCTTCCGGAGAATTAAATGGCGCACAAGCCAATTGACGATTAGGTAGCTCAATCTGATATTTTTTCATTGCCTGGCCAAATTGGCGGATATAATCACTGGCAATTTGATGTCCTAGCCCTCGGGAACCACAGTGAATCATAATAGTGATTTGGCCTTCCTGGTTGATGCCTAGCTTTTTTCCTTTTTGGGAATCAAAGATTTTAGTTACTTCTTGAATTTCCAGATAATGGTTACCGCTGCCTAAAGTACCTAATTGCTGTCGGCCCCGCTGGAGAGCTCGTTGAGAAATGAATTGGGGATCAGCGCCGGCTAATCGACCTTTTTCTTCACAAAAATTTAGATCCTTTTTTCTGCCAAAACCTTTTTTAACTGCCCATTGGATTCCTTGACAGCAAACTGCCTCAACTTCTTTTTGAGTCAGTTTTAGGTTGCTTTTTGCTCCTAACCCAGCTCCAGCTATTTTAAAAAGAGCATCGATCAGTTGAGTTGTTTTTGGTTCAAGTTTTTCTTTAGTTAAATTAGTAGTAATTAAACGGATGCCGCAGTTGATGTCAAAACCAATTGCTCCAGGAGATATAATGCCTTCCTTTTCAGGATCAGTGGCAAAAACACAACCAATGGGAACGCCGAAACCAATATGGGCGTCAGGCATAGCCCAAACAGCTTCCACTACTCCGGGTAAAAAAGCAGTATTGGCCAATTGGTCAAGAACCTTGTCTTCAATTGTCTTCAGAAGTTTTTTATTGGCCATCACTTTTCCCGGCACTCGCATTCCCGGTTTAAAATCTTTTGACAGCTCCCAGATAGTTGGTGAAACCTGCCCGTCCGGCAGGCGGGTTTGTTTAAGGTTCACTTGATAATTAATTCTAACATTTGTTTGTTATTATGAGGGCAGATGGTTTTGATTTTAGCCTATCTTATTTTTATTTCTTTTTTAATTGTTGTTGCTTTTTATTTGTACTACACGGCTTTTTCTTCTCAGGCTGGACCAGTTTTCAAGCCAACTCCGATTAAAACAGTCAGAAAAATGCTGAAGTTGGCAAAAGTTGGTCAGAAAGATTTGGTTCTGGACTTGGGTTCTGGCGATGGTCGGATTTTAATCGAAGCGGCTAAATTAGGAGCAAAAGCAATAGGTTATGAAATTGACCCGATTTTATTTTGGCAATCAAAAAGAAAAATTAAAAAAGCAGGTTTATCTCGCTTAACTAAAGTATATTTTAAAAGTTTCTGGCAAGCAGACTTTAATCAAGCAACAGTGATTACTGTTTATTTACTGCCTAAATATATGAGAAAATTAGAAAAAGTTCTTAAGAAAGAATTGGTTCATCCAATTCTGATAGTTTCTAACAATTATCAGTTTTCCAGAAAATACGCCAAGAGATCCGGCAAACTTTACTTGTACAAGTTTTGATGTGATTAGAACCACAGCCTTGACATTGTCTTTTGTCCTCAATATAATACCCTTACCTGAGAAACATAAAGCAGGAGTTGCTTTTGTCTCGTTTTTAGACAATATATGAGGAAGAATCTAATTAATACAATTTCTTGTAAAAGATTGCGTTAGTACATTGGAGGATATATGTCTAAGTGACCGAGGCGAAAGCCTCGGTTTTTGTTTTGAGCGAATTGAAAAATAAATTTTATTTAATTTAATTGCACTTTAACAATTGATTAAGGTTTCAATTTGATTTGAAAATCAAGTTGTCAACCGGGTTTATCTCCGATAGTGCCTGCACATATCGGGGGTAAGAAGGTTTAGTATTAAGGCAAATGGTGAATGCCTTGGTGACAAGAGCTGATGAAGGACGCAGAAGGCGGCGAAACTCATCGGGGAGGTGCCAGCAACCTTTGATCCGATGGTCTCCGAATGGGGAAACCCATCTTGTAGTAATACAAGATATCCCGATACCCGTAAGGATATCGGGAGAGTAACTTGGGGAACTGAAACATCTCAGTACCCAAAGGAAAAGAAAACAACAGTGATTCTCTTAGTAGCGGTGAGCGAAACGGGAATAGTCCAAAGGTCGAATTTTCGACCGGTTGTAGGGTTCCGCTTTATCCTGACCGAATTAATAGAAGAAGATTCTGGAATGAATCGTCAAAGAGGGTGAAAGCCCCGTATTCGAAATTATATTAGGTTGGTAGCGGGATTCCTGAGTATCCCGATTAAAATCGGGGGAATCTGGGGGAACCACTCCTCCAAGACTAAATACTCTTGTTGACCGATAGCGCATAGTACCGTGAGGGAAAGGTGAAAAGAACCCCGGGAGGGGAGTGAAATAGAACCTGAAACCATTTGCTAACAAACAGACAGAGCTTTGTCCTTTGGACAAGGAGATTCGAATTTAGGATTTCCTCGCCCAGAGGGCGAAGTAATGTCGTGCCTATTGAAGAATGAGCCGGCGAGTTCTCGTTTGCGGCAAGCTTAATCCTGATGAGTCAGGAGGAGGCGTAGCTAAAGCAAGTCTGAATAAGGCGTTTTAGTCGCATGCGGGAGACCCGAAACCGGGTGAGCTAACCATGGGCAGGGTGAATCCCCGAGAAGTCGGGGAGGAGGCCCGAACCGGTAGGAGCTGCAATTCCTTCGGATGACCTGTGGTTGGAGGCAATATGCCTATCGAACCCGGAGATAGCTGGTTCTCCCCGAAATATATATAGGTATAGCGTTCTTGATTGAATCAGAGGGGTAGAGCTACTGGATGAGTACTGGGGAGTAATCCTCGATACCCAACCAAACTCCGAATACTCTGATTTCTACAAGGGCAGTCAGTCTGGCCGGGCTAAGCTGGTCAGGCGAAAGGGAAAGATCCCAGACTCTCGTCTAAGGTCCCTAAGTGTCTCTCCGACATTATGTCGGAGATTGCTAAGTGGGGAAGGAAGTAGTTTATCGAAGACAACCAGGAGGTTGGCTTAGAAGCAGCCATCCTTTAAAGAAAGCGTAATAGCTCACTGGTCGATCCCGATATCCTTATGGGTATTGGGATTGGTAAACTGCGCCGAAAATTTACCGGGGCTAAAGCAGACCACCGAAGACGGAGATCCCGATAGTGTTTACACGTATCGGGATGGTAGGGGAGCGTTCCCAAGACAGTGAAGGTTTGATGTAAGTCAAACTGGAGTGTTGGGAAGTGAGAATGCCGGCATAAGTAACAGCAAAAGCTGGTGAGAATCCAGTTCACCGAAAACCCAAGGTTTCCAACGCAACGTTCGTCGACGTTGGGTTAGGCGGGACCTAAGCCAAGTCCTGATGAATCAGGAGTAGGCGATGGACAGCTGGTTAATATTCCAGCCCTTCTATTATTTTGTTATTATCTGGGGAGGGACGCATTGGGATAAGTTGAGTGTGGTAGTGAAATTGCCGCATTGAGCAATTAAGCTAGAAGCGATAGGAAAATCCGTCGCTTTGTTTTAAGGCGAGATTGATCAAGAGGTCGAATTTTCGATCGATTCAGCTGATTTCTGGTGCCAAGAAAAGCTTCGCGGAAAGAAGTAATAGAACCCGTACCGCAAACCGACACAGGTGGGTAAGTCGAGTAGACTAAGGTGATCGGGAGAAGGGAGGTCAAGGAACTCGGCAAAAAAGCTGGGCGTAACTTCGGGAGATGCCCTGCCTCGAATTTTCGAGGCTGCAACTAAAGATTGTTCGGCGACTGTTTATCAAAAACACAGGTCTCTGCAAACCCGTAAGGGGAAGTATAGGGGCTGAAGCCTGTCCAGTGCCGGAAGGTTAAGGGAATTTGTCCTTTGGACAAGGAGATTCGAATTTAGGATTTCCTCGCCCAGAGGGCAATGAACCGAAGCCCCGGTGAACGACGGCGGTAACTCTAACCGTCCAAAGGTAGCGAAGTCCATTGTCGGGTAAGTTCCGACCAGTATGAATGGCTTAACGACCGAACAACTGTCTCCGACCTTCTACCCGGTGAAATTGAAATACCGGTAAAGATGCCGGTTTGTGGCGGCAGGACAGATAGACCCCGTGGAGCTTTACTGAGACTTGACGTTGGGAAGAATATTTTGATTGTCGAGAATAGGTGGGAGCCTTCGGGCATCAGTGGAATACCACCCTTCAGAATGTTTGACTCTAACCAATGTTTACTGGAAACGTAAACTGGGACAGTGTCTGGTTGTCAGTTTGGCTGGGGCAGCCGTCTGCTAAAAAGTAACGCGGACGTACAAAGGTTAGCTTGGTCCGGATAGAAATCGGACTGTAAGTATAAAGGCAGAAGCTAACTTGACTGCGAGACCGACAGGTCGAGCAGGTGTGAAAGCAGGTCTTAGTGATCTTCCGATACTTGTGGAATGTATCGGAACTTAACGGATAAAAGCTACCCCGGGGATAACAGCGTGGTCGGGCCCGATAGTCCGTATTGACGGCCCGGATCGCGACCTCGATGTCGACTTGGCGCATCCTCCTGACGAAGAAGTCGGGAAGGGTTGGTCTGTTCGCCCATTAAAGCGCTGCGTTAGTTGGGTTCAGAACGTCGTGAGACAGTAAACGAATTGGTTCTTGCTGTCTTTAAATCTGGCTATATGCTGGAAACTCTGGAGTATCTGAGGCTACTTCGTTATAATTAAAAGTGAAGTGAAAAAGCTATCAGTGCAGACAACCAGCAGGAAAGGTCAATCCTTTCAGTTAGGCAAGCTATCTCCCAAGATAGTTAAGAAAATAACTGATGATTATTTGGTGGGTTTTATTGATGGTGAAGGTTGTTTTTATGTTGGCATTTTCCCTAGACCGGGAACTAAATTTGGCTGGCAGATTACTCCTGAATTTAAAGTTAGTCAAAATCCAAGAGGAAAGCTAATTTTAGACACCTTAAAAAAAAGGTTGAATTGCGGCAAAATCAGGCCTAATGACTATCAAAAGAAAAGTGATAGGACTTTGGTTTTTGTAGTTCGCAGTCATCAAGATTTGTGGCAAAAAGTTATCCCTTTTTTCAGAAAGAATCCAATTCAATCTGGAAAGAGAAGAGATCTTGAGAAATTTATTCATGTAATTAAATTAATCCACCAAGGGAAGCATTTAACTAAAAAAGGCTTTGTTGAGATTTTGGATTTAGCCTACTCAATGAACACCAGGAAGAGAAAACTTCCAAGGAGTGAAATAATTGCTTCTATAAAAGATAAATAAAAGGATTGAAATCCCCAGAGGTCATACGCCAGATTCCGATTTATCGGAAAAGAGATGATCCGATCCCTATAGCGATATAGGGAGCCAGGCAGAATAACAAATGACCTGGACACTCCGTTTTTTTGCATCGGAGGGGTAACAGTAATGTCGGACCATATCCGCCGTCACCGCACGATTCTTGAGAGGAGCTGAGTACAGTACGAGAGGACCTACTTGGGGAAACCTCTGGTGTGCCTGTTGTCTCGTCAGAGGCATCGCAGGGTAGCTATGTTTCCAAAGGATAACCGCTGAAAGCATCTCAAGCGGGAAGCCCACCTCAAGATAAGGAATCGTAGGTCGAATTTTCGACCGAGAGGCCCCCGGAAGACTACCGGGCATGGGCGGGAAGTGGAAGATCGGTAACGATTTAAGCTAACCCGTACCTATCGGCCAAACTAAACTTTTATTTTTCCGGTTGACAACTTAATTTTCGAGTCAAAACTTGACTGAAGAATAACGAAAGGAGAAAATGAAACACAAATGCCAAGAGTAAAAAAGACTAATAAGGAACCTGAGTCAATGGATGAACTCCTGGCCCAAACGGGATATGATCTTCATGGTTTAAAAAGAGAAGAATATCTTACTGGTACTGTTGCGGAAAAAAAGGGTAAGACTCTTTATGTTGATATTGGCGCTAAAACGGAAGGCATTATTACTGGCAAGGAATTGATCAGAGTAAAAGATTTTGTTGCTCAGCTTAAAATTGGTGATGAAGTTGAAGTTCAAGTTAGGGTGCCAGAGAATGAACGAGGTCAAACTTTACTTTCTTTAAGGAAAGCGGCTGGTGATTCTGCCTGGAATTTTTTTGAAGAGAAAATGAAAACTAAGGGAGAGTTAGAAGTTCTGGGTCGAGAAGAAAGTCATGGCGGCTTGGTGGTTGTTGCTCCGTTTGGTCTCCTGGGTTTTGTTCCTGGCTCCCAAATTGGTATGAAGTATAGTCAGAGTCCGAACCAGATGATTGACAGGAAAATTGAGGTCCAAGTTTTGGAAGTAGATAGGGGTAAAAATCGCTTGGTTTTCAGTGAAAGGCTGATTAGCGAACCAAAAGCAGTTAAAAAGGAGCAAAAATTAATGGAAGCCATTAAGGAAGGAAAAGAGTTTGAGGCTGATGTTGTTAGAATTGAACCATTTGGTCTTTTTGTTCAAATCATAGTTGGCAAAGTTCTTCTTGAGGGTTTAGTTCATATTTCCGAGGTTTCCTGGGAAAAAATTGACGACTTATCTAATGAATATAAAATCAGCAGTAAAATTAAAGTAGTTCTTTTGAGCAAAAAAGAAGGCAGACTTCAATTTTCCATTAAACGATTAACAGTTGATCCCTGGGATAATATTGAGAAGAAATACCCAGTTAATAAAGAATTCAAGGGAGAGATAGTTCGCTTGGCGAGTTTTGGAGCCTTGGTTCGTTTAGAACCTGGCATCGAAGGCTTAATTCATATTAGTAAGATTCCCCCTGAGGCAAAATTGACAATTGGTCAAAAAATTCATTCTTATGTTGAATTCTTGGATGATGAAAACCGTCGTCTCAGTCTTGGCCTGGTTCTTACTAACAAAAAACTGCCGATTTATAAATAGTAGTTGCTTTGTTTTTTTGCTACGATTGAGTTGTGGAGAAAAATGATAGATTTGCTCGACTAAGACAGGAAATGGTTGAAAAACAATTGAAAGGCCGGGATATTGTCGATTCGCGGGTGTTGAGAGCAATAAATAAAGTGCCTCGTGAGGAATTTGTTCCGAAAGATTTTGAAAATCATGTTTATGATGATGGGCCGTTGTCAATTGGTTGTGGCCAAACTATCTCTCAACCTTATATTGTTGCTTTGATGTGTCAAATGTTGGAATTAAAAGGCAATGAAAAAGTTTTAGATATTGGTACTGGTTCTGGCTATCAAGCGGCCGTTTTGAGTTTATTAGCCAAAAAAGTGATTTCCATTGAGCGAATTCCTCAATTAGCCAAATCAGCAAGAAAGACATTAAAAAGATTTAATTATAATAATATAAAAGTGATTGTTGGTGACGGCAGCCAAGGTGTTTTTAAGGAAGCTCCTTTTGACGCTATTGTTTGTGCTGCCGCCACTGCCAAAATTCCCCAAGCTTGGAAGGATCAACTTAAAGACGGCGGCCGAATTGTCTTACCGTTAAAAAAAGGCTGGATTCAGTATCTGATCAGGATTACTAAAAAAAACAAAAAGTTTTTACGTCAAACTATTTGCCCAGTTGCTTTTGTGCCTTTGGTTAGCTCAAGCTGAATTTGACAAAGGTGATGAGTTTCTCCTAAAATATAATTAATGCTGTTGAGAAAATTTACTTTCTTCTTTATTTTAACTTTAGTCTTAGGTAATTTGTTTTCTTCTCCAGCTCCTGTTGAAGCGAGTCAAAACGATTTGCTTATTAATGAGTTCATGCCTTATCCGACTGAAGGCGAGAATGAATGGATAGAACTTTTTAATAATTCTTTGGATTCCCAGGATTTATCAGGAATGTGGATTATGGTGAATAAGGGAACAGAGCCGGATTATGATTATCAAGAACGTATTGATTTGAGCGGCACTGTTCCTCGCAACGGGTTTCTAACTTTTTCAACGGACGATAAATTTCCTGATGATGGTGCCTGTGTTACTATTTTTATCGCCTCTACATCTTCGATTTTTTCTTTAAAATACGGCAATGGAACTTGTGACGAAGGAGTAGACCCAGTTGATGCCACTGGAGTAAGTGTTACCCAAGGTCAATCAATTAATGCCCAGGAAAGCTGGGTTCCTGGAGATGAGTCTCCGCAAGCCACTTGGGGTTTATGCTCCGGTGATGATATTACCAAAGGTTGGTGTTCTAATGACGAGTGTCCCTCAATTTCCACCATTGTTAGTGAAATAGGGACTGAAGATGTGACTACTAATTTGGCTGATCAAAGCGATTATTCCCGAACCAGCGGTCTTTATTTTGAAAAAACTGATTATGGCAAAATTGAGTTTTTAAACGAAATCAACTTTACCGACCAGGACTCTTTAACTTGGATGCAGCAATTAGATGAAAATTTGGATATTTCTCAGGGCGTTATTACTCTGGATGCGGATTTAATTGTTGATTTGGTTAATACTCAAGCGAGCTTGTCAATGTACAATATCACTTTGGACAATCCTAAAATTTTGGTTGATGGTCAAGATGATACCGAAGGAATTGTTTCTAGTCTTTCTTATAACACGGATACCAACATTTTAACTTTTACTGCCGCCCACTTTACCACTTTTACGGCAACTGAAAATGTGGGTTTAACCGAGGCGGGCGCTCCTGTTTGCGGCGATTGGCCGCCCAGCAATGCGCCCCATCTTTTTCAAATTGATACGAGCAAAAATTCAGCAGTTTTATACTTTACTCCAGCTAATAATCATTTAAGTTATTACTATATCGCCTATGGTTATTCAGAGGGTGATGAGCGGTTCGGGGTTGAATTTCCTTACGGTCTTTCAACAGGGGTAGTTAGCTATACTATTGGTAGCCTTGCTCCTAATACTGGTTATTATTTTAAAGTTCGCGGCGGCAATGGCTGCGTTCCTGGCCCTTGGTCTAATTGGTTAATGGCCAAAACTGAAACCACCAAATCAATATCCACCCAGCCCTTGATTGAACCAAGCGTTTTAAGCGGTAAAAGTGAGGAAACTGACATAAGTGACGTAAGCAGCCAAAGTGACCTAAGTGACCAAGAACAACCTCTGATTACTCCTCAACCAACTCCATATCCTACTAAACCTCCGGAAAAACTTAATTTTTCAGTTGAAGAACAAAGACTTTCTTTTTGGCAAAAGATTTTTAATTTTTTAAGATCTATTTTTAAAAGAGGGGGGTGAAAAAAGTGAGAAAAATAATAGTCTTAGTTATTTTAGCTCTATTTTTAATTGTTGTTCCAGGAGTTTTGGCTCAAAAAGTGACCGAGCCACCAACAACTGTTCCGGTTCAAAATTGGCTTGAAGGAGATATTTATACTCCTAAGCTTTTGCCCACTAATCCATTTTACTTTCTCAAAACTTGGAAAGAGCGGTTTGAGTTGATTTTTGCTGCCACTCCGGAAAAACGAGTCGCTAAGAGAGTTGAATTCACCACCCGAAGATTAGCTGAAACAAAAGCTTTGTTTGAAAAGCGTTCTGCCAAGGCAGAGAAATGGCTCGAGCGCTATCAGAGCCAGCTGGAAACTTTGCAGAATGAGATGGCAAAGCTTCCAGAAGAAAAAGCCGATTGGCTCTTGGAGCATGTTGGTGAAGTTACCCAAAAACACCAAGAAATTTTACTGGATGTTTATGAAAAAGCGCCAGAACAAGCAAAAAAAGGTTTGGAAAATGCTCTAGGAAATAGCTCAAAAGGTCACCAAAGAGCAATTGAAGCAATTTCTGAACAGGAAAAGCAAAGAAGAGTTTTGAAAAAACTTGAAGGAAAAAAGATAAGGCTGATGAATAGGTTGGAGCAAATAGAGGCAAGAGGGGAAGTTTTCCAACAAATCCGTCAGCAATTGCAAAACCAGCTCCAAGAACAGGAACAAGAATCGACTGAAGAATAGGAATAAAAGCTATCTAAGCTTCATTATGACTTATCTTTTTGAAGTGTTTCTTAAACCAGGAAGCAATTTTGTCCAGTGATAAATTTTTTGTGTCTATGGAAATAGCAAAGTTGATAATTTCTTTTTGTTTTGCCGCTAATTGATAGTTATTTATTGATAAAAAGCGCATAGCAGAAAAGAAAGCAGTCCTTTTATTTCCATCGACAAAAGGATGATTTTTAGTTATTGACTGGATTAACGCGGCAGCTTTGAGCCAAGTTGTGGAATAGAGAGATTTGCCGGCAAAACTCATTTTTGATCTTTCGGTCGCAGAGTGAAGTAAAGAGAGGTCTCTTATTTCTATGCTTCCGCCTCCGACCTCAATCATTTTTTTGTGGATTAGGTAAATCTCGCTGACATCCAAATATCTCGTTTCCATTTTACCTTCTTGCCAACTCTTTTATGACTTTTTCGTATTTTTTTCCTGTCTCTTCCAACCAAGAGAAAAATTCCGGGGTCAATTTCTTCCTCGCCAACGAATCACCGATACGAATCATTTTCTTTTTCATGTTGTAATCATGTTATCATATCTTCATGATTAAGGCGGGTAGTGTTGTTAAAGGAATGTATCTTAACTGGCGGGATGAGCCGGTGGTGGTAGTTGATAAAAAGTTTTCTCATTTTGGTAGAGGAGCAGCTAATGTTCGGCTAAAACTCAAAAGTATTAAAACCGGCAAGATTCTTAGCGAGTCTTTTAAAACAGATGATTTAGTTGAGGAAACCAATGTTGAGTATCGCACCGCCCAATTTTTGTATAAAAGCGACAGTCAATTTGTTTTTATGGACCCCCATACTTATGAGCAGTACGAACTTAATGAGCTTATTATTGGCAGCAATAAAGGTTTTCTTAAAGAAGGAGCAAGTTGTCAGCTAGTTATCTACCAAGAAAAAGTAATTGGAACTAAATTGCCTAGAAAGATGGCTTTCAAAGTAATTAAGACAGAAACAGTCGTCAAGGGAAACACGGTTACCGGCGCTACTAAACCAGCAAAATTGAACACAGGTTTAATTATTAAAGTTCCTTTGTTTATAAAAAAGGGTGAGGAAATTGTGGTCAGTACAGAGACAAGAGAATATGTCAGCCGGAAGAATTAAAAAAATTACTTTTATTCGTTCTCGGCGGCGAAGGAAAACTATTTCAGCAAGATTTAAAGATAATTGTTTGGAAGTTAGAATTCCTTTTTGGGTATCAAACAAAAGAGCTCAACAAGAGGCTAATAAATTTTTAAAAAGTTTTAAAACTAAAAAAGGTCGGCGCCAGTCAGATGAATTTTTACAAAAAAGAGCGGAAAAATTGAATCAGAAATATTTGGATGGTAAAGTTAAAAATTTCACCATCAACTGGTCAATCAGACAAAAGACAATTTTTGGCATTTGCGATCACAAGAAGAGACAAATCAGAATTTCTTCTCGTTTGCAAAAAGCGCCTTTGTGGGTCATTGACTATTTGATTCTTCATGAATTAGCTCATCTTTTACAATCAAATCACAGTAAAAAGTTTTGGCAGCTAGTTAATCGCTATTCCAAAACCGAACGCGCCCGCGGTTTTTTGCAGGGGTGGCACACATCGACATCAATAAGTGCTGATGATGTAAAATAATATCAATGAAGACAGTTTCTATTTTTTCTTGTCAGAAATGCGGTGCCCAGACTCCTAAGTGGATGGGACAGTGCCCAGAGTGTGGGAAATGGGGAACCTTAATAGAAGAACTTCAAACATCGGGTTTCCGGCAAATATCAGGGAGAAGCAAAAGAGAAACAAAATTATGGAAACTGAAAGAGATAAAAATGGATCAGACAAAGCGCACCAAAACTGGCATTAATGAACTGGATCGTGTTTTAGGCGGAGGAATAGTTCCCGGATCAGTGGTTCTTTTTGCCGGCGAGCCCGGCATTGGCAAATCAACTTTATTGACTCAAATTGCTTTGAAATTGACCACTGGTCACCGTGCCGCCGGCAAAGCCTTTGGCGACGCACGGCAATCACTAGTCACTATCTATATTTGCGGTGAGGAATCTCCTCAACAAGTTAAACTCCGCATCGAGCGTCTAAGCGGCGAAAAAAAATCAAGTAGTATCAACAGTCTTCTTTTTTTGCCCGAAACCGATATTGATGTGATTATTAATAAAATACAGGATACGAGATACGGGATACGAGATATTATTTTAATCGTTGATTCAATCCAAAGCCTTTCAACAACCGATCTTTCTGGTGTGGCTGGATCAATTAGTCAAGTTAGGGAATCAACGCAACGATTGATCAAGTTGGCTAAGACAAAACAAATTCCTGTTTTTTTAGTTGGTCATGTCACTAAAAAGGGAATGTTGGCCGGGCCAAAAACTATTGAACACGCAGTTGATACAGTATTATACTTTGAAGGGGAAAGATCTGGAGATCTGAGATTGTTGAGATCAGTGAAAAATCGCTTTGGCCCGACTGATGAAGTCGGTGTTTTCCAAATGACTGACAAAGGATTGATAGAGGTGAAAAACCCTTCGTCTATTTCTCTTGGAGAAGGTTTTGACCGGAAAATAGGCTCTGCTTACACAGTAGTTTTTGAAGGGACTCGACCAATGGTGGTTGAGATTCAAGGCTTGATTACCAAAAGCTTTGCCCCTTTGCCTAAAAGAATAATTAATGGCCTTGATCGCCGCCGCTCTGAGATGATCATTGCTGTTTTGCAAAAATATTTAAAAATTCCTCTCTGGCAATATGATATCTTTTTGAATGTTGCTGGAGGATTTAAAGTTTTCGAGCCTGCCGCTGATTTAGCTGTTTGCGCGGCCATTTATTCTTCTTATAAAAACAAGGCTTTGCCGGCAAAGTCGATTTTTATTGGCGAGGTTTCCCTTTTAGGGGAAGTGGACAAAGCGGGAAGGATGGAGAGAAGAAAAAAACAAGTAAGGGCTTTAGGGTTTAGAAAGATTTTTTCAGCCCCTGATTTTAAAAAATTAGTCCAGCTAAAAAACCTTTTGAAATAATAAATTTACACGCTTCGGGAGTGAACATAGGTAAGTGATTCAGTTTTCCACAGAGTCTCAAAACGTCTTTACCAGGTTAGTTTTTATACCCATTTCTTGTAATAATTGATTCTATAAGTTTATGGTTTTTTAAGGTTAAAAAATTTATAGGTCTTGACAAGGTTTTAAACTGATGTTAGATTTAAAACAGAATGATAACTATAGCTTTTAAAATGATGGTAGAAAGGTTAAAAAAGATTTTTGCAAGGTTAAGAATTGTTCATAAAAACGAAGATTATTCTTGGGCTAGAAAACAGGTTTTAGGAATAGCAAAGCTGGGAGGAAAATTAGTTCTTTAAAAAAAGAGCATCGTTATCGTCATTCCGAGTAAGCCTTGATTGAAACGCGAATAACAATGCCCTCTTACTATTAAGATAACAAAGAGATAAAATGTTGTCAATGAGATTTTTGTTTGAAAGGAACCGAAATAAATCTCGGTTTTGTACTCAGGGAAAAGTTAGAGTATAATTTCAAGGGACAGAAGAGTTTCTGTCTAGAATGGAGAGTGATATGAGGGGCAGGAGTATCACTCTCCATTTTGGTTGATACTTCATACTAAATACTGTCTTTATCCCATAACTTGACTTTTTTATAATTTTGTAATACTATCTACCATGTTTGCAAAAAAGGGATTTTTGTCCCCAAAAGCAAATTTGAAATCCCAGTGAAGTCACTCCTCCCGAAACTTTGGGATGGTGTGACAGAGCAGGGATTTTTTTGTCTCTAAAAAAGATTAAAATACAGCTTTTTAACTCTTTTATAGAGACGACTTGCCCGCTCAAAATCGCTCTGCAAGCAGTGTATGAATAATACTAAAAGGCTAGCAGGAAGATTAGGCGGGGCACTTTTACAAAGAGGGTGACGCATATACAACCTCCTTATTTCTAAGAGGACAAGTTTTGGAAGCAGTAGCAAGCAGTCTAAATTATTAGACTTTTTCCCACTGCTTCCGAAACAAAATCCCAAGACAAGAAGGAGGTGAGAACAGTGGAAATTCTGGTTGCACTGGCAATAAGTTCCGGTGGGATAGTGTTGGCGGTTGCCTTGCTCGTGGGTTTGTTCCTCTTGCTCAGAACTATGTGGGGCGAGCTGAGAACAAGGTGGGATCAGGGGCAGAAAGTGCTGGTGGGAGTGGCAATGGTGCTCCTTGCCGGGCCAGTCGTGGCACTGGCCCTGGTGGTCGTCCTTGTTTCGGTTTTCTGGGCTACGGATGTAGCCCTAGACGAGATTGGGAGTAAGGGTCCAGGTCTCTGGCAGAAGGCCAGGGACACCGGGGAGAGGATCCTCAGTGCTCCATCCCCAACCCCAACCCCGGTCCCGATC